>CALURU010000016.1 GCA_944323255.1 Candidatus Gastranaerophilales bacterium | reverse complement strand
GTGGTACAAACTCGTAATTTCGCTATTGCCATCCGACTAGTTAGCTTAATGCAACTTCCAGCTTGTAGATTTATTTTAAGGGAAACGGGGAGGGTAAAATTACACTTGTAGGTTGTTTTTGTTTCCCGTCCAAATGATCTTTTCTTTTTGGTAACTTTTTCTTTTTAGTAAAGAAAAAGTTACCGGAATTCTTCGCCGATTTTCGGATTAACAATTCTCAAGAAATCTTTGCTGTCTCCCATGAAGAAACTTCCAAACTGCATAACTGTAGGAGATACAAGCCCTTTAGAAGTTGCGATAAAGAATTTATCATCTTCAATTTTAGCAACCGTACCGGCAGGATGCGGCACGCAAAACGCATCAGAAGCCACTTCTACCTTCATAATTTTCATCATGTTGCCTCTGAAAGTTGTACTTGCAAGAATAAAGGGATTCAGAGCGCGCACGAATCTCTCAATTTCTTCCGCAGTTTTGTTGTAATTGATAAAAACTTCTTTTTCGCTCAAGCCCCTGCCAGAGATGAAATCGCCAACAGGTTGTTTAATTCTTGGTAGCGGCTGGTTTTCGTACGCTCTTAAAACCTGAAGCAAAAGCTCAATACCGAGAACATTTAATTCGTTAAAAATCGTTCCCATTGTAGCTTTTGAATGTATATGATAAGGTTTTTGGGCAATGATATCGCCAGTATCAAAACTTTCATCCATAAAGTGAATGGTAACGCCGGTTTCGGTTTCCCCGTTCATAATAACCCTTGAATAAGGATTTCCGCCCCGATATTTAGGAAGCATGGATGGATGAACGTTCAAAAACCCATCTCTTACGGATTCCAGAAGGATTTTCGGGATTTTATAATTGAAAGAACACACAACCGCAGCATCAATGTTTAAATTTCTCACTGTTTCAATCAATTGCGGTTCGTCAAGTTCATCATAATCAATGTAATTTAATCTTCTTGATTGAACAAAACTCTTGAAATCATAATACATGTTGTGTTCTTTTTTCGGCCCGAGAACTCCAACGATATTAACTCCCGCCATCAAAAGTCCGTCGAGCCCGATATATGCCATATCAGGAATTCCGACAAAAAGTATTCTTTTTTTGAACAGAGTTCTGTTAAACATTAAACCTTAACCTTAATCATCTCATCCAAAATTCTTGCACAGTCATTTACCATATTTGTGCAGTGTGCTTTTCTTTCAGGCGAAGCCATATCCATACCTGCGGTCAAGACCCTACAGCAGGTAGCTTTGTGGCTCTTTTTAAACTCTTCAATAAACTGTTTTGCAAGAGCTCTTGCTTTAACTTCGTTACCGGATTGATTTTCTCTACCATAAAGCCAGCCGATAATTATTTGTGAAGCTGCAATTGCTCCGCACAGGCATCCGGAGCCCATTCCGCCGGAGAATGCAGTTGCTACGGGAAGCAGTTCTTCCGGTATAATACCTTTTTCAATTGCTGCTCTTACTACACTTTCGGAACAGGAATAACCGTTGTTAAAATACTCTGCTGCTTTCATAAATAAAATCCTCTTTGATTTTATATTACCATCAAAGAGGATTTTATTCTATAGTTTTATAACTGGACTTATATACAACTTTACACAAAATATGCTTGAAATAATATATTTATAATGTCATTCCGAACTTGTTTCGGAATCTTGCCGGTGGTAAGACCCTGAAACGAGTTCAGGGTGACAATTTTAGCTTTTTTAGTGCAAATTGCGATATAAATCCTTTTATATCTTATTAAGCTTTTGTATTTACTTTTTTTGCTCTGGTAAGTTTTCCGTATTGTTGAATTTTTGATTCATACAAATGATTGTAATATTTTCTTGCATCTCTTGCACGATATTGCGGATTAACTTTTTTCTCCTGCTGAATTTTAGCTTCTGCTTTTTTAACCATTGAGATAATATCTTTAACTTCAAACATTCTTGTATTATCTGCATTACGCTTTTTGAGCAGGTAATTAACATATTTTTTGTTGTTTCCGTTTAGGAGCAAATACAACTCCAGTGCGTCTTTATTTGAGGAGTTAATGCGTTTTTTGCCGATTGCTCTGTCAACATTTCTTGTATCTGCAATAGAGCCGAAGATTTCCGGCAGCATGCTCAAGCGCATCTTTGTTGCATTTGCGCCGAACAAATCTTTCTGTTGGATATAAGTTTTTGCGCCGAGTTTTGAACTTACAACATCAAAAATATTTTTAATCAGATCCTGTTTCTTTGCCTGACGTACCTGTGTTTTAGTTAAAACCGGAGCTTGTGCGGTTTCCTGCTCTGCTGTTTGCAGAGTATCTTCTGCGGCTTTCGGAGTTTCCTTTATACTATTAATAAGTGAATCAACCTCCTGCAGCACCGTTTTTTCAGAAAGCGGTGAAGTTTTTTCTGCTTCAGCCTGATCTATGATTTTTTTAACTGCAGCCTGTTTTGACTCTTCAAGTGATTGCGGATTCTTCAGCGGGTTTGCAATAAATTCTTTTGCTGACTCTGAATTTCCTGCTTTTTCGCTCAGGCGCTGATACTGCATTATCTGAATACGGTTTATGAGTCTTTTGAGAAATCTGTCCCAGAAATGAGTTTTTGAAGCAAACCCATATTCTTCTGCTTTTTTTCTGGATTCAGCTGCAAATTTTGTTTCAAAAAACGGATTTTCAATCTCATTCAGTAAAGTTTCTATCTGGTTATTACTATTAGTCTGACGGATAATATTTCTTGCATTAGAGCTGAATATTCCGAGCTTTAATGTTGGTACGTTATCCAGAATGTTGTTAATTTCACTGAGTTTGAGCGTGTATACAGGATTTTCCGTAATTGTTTTGACAAATTTCATAGCATATTCGTCGTTATCGATTTTGTCAAAAACTTTTTTCAATTCTGTTAATTGCGCCATTTGTTCTTCAGAGGCATGTTGTGAAATGATAGAATTACTGTAATTCTTAATAAGTCCTTTTCTTACCTTCAAATTTTCAGCGGTTGTCGTTTTGTATATATCGAGCAGGTCTTTATCACCGCCGTTTTTGAGCATTGCACTTGAAATATAAAAATGAGAGGTAAAGTAATCTAATAACTTTCCGCCTTCTTGTGTATAGTTGTCTGCATAAATTTGCGAATTAAAATTCTCTGTTTCCGGCAGATGAAATTTTGATTTAATTCTAAGATATTTTCTGATTGACTCATATTTACCCTGATTATAAGTTCCGTCAGCCACCATATTGTCAAGGTTTCTGACAACATCAGGATTGGTACGGTTTAATTTTAAATAAGCTTTGTATTTTTCATAATTTTTTACATACTCGCTGCTGTTTGGTGATTCCAAAAGTTCAGGAAGCATGTTTTTATATGAATCCGCTTCTGTTGATAAAATTTCTCTATTAACTTTCTGTGCAAAATCCAAACGTTTTGTTTTATCTTTTATTCCGTCAAAAACCCTGTACAGACTTGATAAAGTGCCTTCGTAGTGTGAAACCAGATCAGAGTGCATTTCGTTAGGTGTTTTTACAGCTTTGTAGATTTTATTTACAAACCCGGAATCTTCTTTGATATCGTTCGGACGGTAAAAATTATCCTTATTGTATCTGTCTGTAAGGCTTTTGAAGAAGCTTATTTTTTTATCGGAGGCATTTCTTGTTAATCTAAAAATGTCTCTAGCATCTTGAGATAAAATATTAGAAGTTACGTTTGCATTTGATTTTAAAAATTCTAATCTTGATGCTCTGGCAAACGAAAATCCTTTAAATTGAATGTTTCGGTTGTTATACCTATTAATGTTGTTAATCGAATTCATACATTTTCCTTTTTATTGATTTTACTGGCTATTTTTATTCAACTCAAGTAATGTAAAAAAAAAATTTGCTATTTTCTTTGCAAATATTTACAAATTATTCAAATAATTTCTACATGCTTTTTCGGAAGTATAATTTTGCATTGTATCAAAAGCATTGTTCAGAATAAAGTTTTGATTTTTAAGGTTAATAATTTCACTTATTATGCCGTCCCTCCAGAAAAAGCCATTTTCTCCGTCTTTAATAATTCCCGAAATGCCATCATTTCCCGTGCAGACAGTAATACAGCCTGAAGCCATAGCTTCAAGGTAGACCATGCCGAAAGTTTCATTCACGCTCGGAAGCGCAAAAATATCGGATTTTCTCATCTCCTCCAGAACTTTTTCGTGATTAAGCCAGCCTGAAAATTCTGGTTTTGAAGAAAGATTCCTCAAATTTTTTAACTCTTTTCCATCCCCTATAATAGTTAATTTGACATCAAGATTCTCACACTCTTTAATAACTTTATCAACATTTTTCCGCTTAATAAGGTTTGCGCAGACAAGAACTTTTACTTTGCCTTGAGGTGCCCATTTTCTATGGATAACAGGGCAGTCAATTCCTGAATAGCATATAAATGTCTTGTTTTCATACTGCGGATATAGTTTTAAAAATTTGTTTTTAATGACTTCCGAGCGGCAGGAAATTTTTCGTGCGTTTTGATATGCTCTTTCCAGTTCCGGTTTAAAATAAATCGAATATAGCGGGTTTGTCAAAACCTCCAGATCCGAAACATGAACCCCGGCTGTAAATTCCAACCCCAGATGATTGGCAAAAATTGTACCGGAAGGCATGTGCGCTATTATTTTATCCGGATTAAATTCTGTTTTTATTTTATTTCGTATATTTCCGACAAAAGGCAGAAAATAATTAATATTCTCAACTTCTCCATAAATTCCGCTTTTATAAAACGGCTTGCCCCGCAAAAAAGAATTGAAAAGAAAATTAGGTTTTATAACTCTCACCTCGTGCCCGAGCATTTCCCAGCCCTTAACAAAATTAAAAATCGTCTTAGGTGTTTTCTTTTCGCCGGCTGAAACCGGATACAAATCTGTAATAACAAGAATTTTCATCAGATATCGGTATACTTGTTCCTTTCAAAACACAAAATATTTATAAGTGAAAATATCATTACAACGACAAGCAAAACAACGGCAAGAGCGGAAGCATAGCCCAAATCCAGATTTTCAAACGCTCTTTCGTAAATATAATAAACAATTGTCTTTGTGGAATTTAAAGGACCGCCTTTAGTCATAACGTATATTTCCGCAAAAACCTTCATCGCAGAAATTGTACTAATTGTAGATACCAGAGCAATTGTCGGCATTATATGCGGAACAGTAACGGTTAAATGCTTGGTCAAGAAGTTCGCTCCGTCTATGTCGCAGGCTTCGTACAAATCTTGCGGAACACTCATTAATGATGCCAGATAAATCATCATATAATATCCGACCCCCTTCCAGATTGTAACCACTGCTACCGAAAATAGCGCCCAGTTTGTATCAACAAGCCAGCCTACAGGTTTAAAATTAAAGACCGATAAAATATAATTTAAAACACCCTGGCTTGCGTAAAGCCATTTGAATGCAATTGCCGCAACAACAATCGATACAATTACCGGAAGGTACAGAATAATTTTATAAAGAGTTATTCCCCGGATTTTCTGGTTAATCAAAATTGCAAGAAAGAGAGGGAAGATTACAAGAAACGGAACTGCAATTATTAAGTACATAAAAGTGTTAAACATAACCTTGTAGAAAATTGGTTCTTTAAATAGTTTTATATAATTATCCGCCCCGCAAAAATTAGGATTGTAAAGACTTGAAGAATAATCAAAAAAACTCAATCCGAATGTTTGAAAAAACGGTATAAAGAAAAAAATAATTAAAACCGTAAGTGCAGGTAATAAAAATAAATATGGCGTATATTTCTTGTAGTATTGCATAAATGAATTATCTCATTTGTATCTTTTGCGGTCAAGGATGATTTAATTTTTGATTAAATCTTTCAAATTCCTGAGTGATTCTTTGTATAATTTCTGCTCATATTCTTTTAGTTTGTTCTGCATATTTAAATATTCTTTTTCTGACATATTAATTCCCGCAATTAATGCGTCCGAATAGTGTTCGTCACCTTTGTATAAAATTGCATTTTCTTTATTAAGTCCGTTTATTGGTGCAAAACCTTCTGTTATAATGCAAGGTTTCAGAAAACCATACATAAGCTGAAAGTTCCCGCTTGTGCCGGAAGTATTATATCTAATATGTTCCGGATCATCTTCGTTGTAAGAAGTCAGCATAAAATCAGCTTTTTCAATTTCTTCGTACATCCTTCTGAAAGACAATCTGCCTTTGACGTCAAAATATTTTCTGATTGCTTTCGGAATATGTTTTATGCTGCCTTTTCCGACGACAGTTATTTTAAAATTTCTATAGCCTTGATCGTATACTTTTTGTACGGCATCGACAATCATCTGCGAATTCTTTTTGTTAGGTTTGATTGCGCCTATGGTAATAAAGTTTGTAATATCTTCATTTTTAGGTGTTATATTAACATTACCGAAGTAGTGCGGATTAACTACTACGGATTTTGCGCCTTTATAATTAAGTTTTCTTAAAGTAATTAAATTTTCGCACCAGCTTCCTTTATCAACCGCAAAACTTGCTTCGTGCTCGACAAAGAGGAGTTTTTTTCTGTCGGTTTCCGGGTAAAAGGTCGAATAACACTGGTCATAATGTACGCAATCGCATATTTTACCGACAGTTGTTACCATTACACCTTTGACTTTATCAATATTTGTGTGTTTAAAATAATCTTTTATTTCTTTTAGAGTCAATTTATTGTATGAAATATTTTCATCCTCGAATCTTGAAAACAGCCCTTCTTTGTACCTGTCGGGATTCAGGAGTACACTCACATGATAGCCAAGGTCTAACAAATATTTACAATACCCCGGAACGACTTCAGAATGTGATTTGGAGCACGGCTCCCATACGATAAATGTATTGTCTTTTATAATCGGAGCTTTAATCTTTTTCTTAAAAATCAGAATAGAGCCAAAAAGATAGTACTTTTCACTATTGTCAAACTCTTTTATTTTCAAAACCGGAATATTAAATAAATATTTTTGTGATTTTACAATAGTTTTGTTCTTGTCGGATAAAGGAAGATTATATTTTTCAAAGAAATTTATCAGGAATTTTTTTGCATTATAAGAATCTTCCTGTTTTTTCTTAGATTGTGTCTTTTTGACAATAGAATTTGAATTAGCCCTGTAATAATAATTTGTACCTGTTACGGTTGTCAGGCTTTTTGTTCTCTCTAATACTTCAAGCGTCCAGATAATATCCTCAAAATATGCACCTTCCTTAAATGGTATATTTTTTATAAGCTCTTTTTTATAAAGCTTGTTCCAAACATAGCAGCATTTAGGAATGTTGCAGATTTCTATAATATCTTTCAGTGAATAATAAGTTTTTTCTTCATCAAATTTGACTCTTATTTTTTGTAGGTTTCTATGAACTCTTAATATTGTTGCGGCGGAAATATCTGCATTTGTTTTTGTTATTCCGTTATAAAGTTTCTCAAAGAAATTTAAGTCTACCCAGTCGTCACTGTCAACAAATGCAACGTATTTGCCTTTAGCTTCATTAATTCCGCTGTTTCTAGCTGCTGATAAACCCTTGTTATGTTCGTGATTAATAATTTTTATTCTGCTGTCTTTTTCAGCATATTCTTGAAGAATTTCTAATGAATTATCCGTAGAACAATCGTTAACACAAATAATTTCAAAATCTTTAAAGCTCTGATTTATAAGACTGTCCAGACACTCTCTCAAAAAGCTGCTTGTATTAAATACCGGTACAATAATACTAACTTTCATAACCCGTCCCCATATTTTTTTATGATACATGTTGAAACGGTGAAATCAACTTTTTGTGTTGAGACTGTTACTTTATTATAAATTAATTAGAATTTTATAGTATTTTTGTATTTTATCTTCAGGTGTGTTTTCTGGAAGAAAACTACTATACCAGAGTTAAGAAATGTTACAATAACTGGTAAATTTCTAAAGTTTTTCAAAAATCTGCCGTTAACCTGAATAGCAAGGAGTTGAATAAGATGGATGGTGTTAATTCCGTAAACAACAATGATTCTTCAAGACCGTTGACTTTAAGAAAGCTTAAAAAGATGGATGAAGCAAGCATTTTTAACAAACTTGATATGGACAAAAGCGGCACAATTTCGGAAGAAGAATTGACCGCAGCAGGATTTGTTAAAAAGAAAGGAATAATTATTTATGAATATTAAAAAGCCGGAAATCAGAATAATTTCCGGCTTTTTAATGACAATGTTATAAACTTATTCAACTTCGATTGCAGAAACAGGACAAGCATTAGCTGCTTCTTTTACGCAATCTTCGTTACCAGCGATACCTGAAGCTGTAACTTCTGCCTTATCTTCTACGTGAAAAACTGCGTCGCAAATCGATTCGCAAGCGCCGCATCCGATACATGAATCATTAATTGTTACGTTCATTTTGTTTTCTCCTTTTTTATTGTTGTCGGTGCATATTATCTCACCGTATATTGAGTTGAAAAGTGGATAAGTTGAAAAGTTGAATAGTAGTTAATTATAGATTATTATAGAAGTATTAGTGAACTTATTGAACATTTCAACTCTTCAACTTATCCACTCTTCAACTTTTATTATACACTTAAATCCCAAAAATTAAAATAACCAATCGGATATTCTCTTAGCAATAGAATCAAAGCCGATTTCAACTCCGAGATCTTTCGGTTCAATTGATGGTGAATAATAAAGTACCGGAACCTGTTCTCTTGTATGATCCGTTCCCGGAACCGTAGGGTCGCATCCATGGTCTGCTGTTATTACAAGAAGGTCATTCTCTCCGATTAGCGGAAGAATTTTTGTCAAATACCTGTCAATTTCTTCAATAGCTTCGCCATAACCCTTTGCATTATTTCTGTGACCGAAAAGCATATCAGTGTCTACAAGGTTGGTAAAAATTATTTCTCTTTCATTATCAGTAATATTTATACCCTGATACTTAATGCTTTCTAAATCGAGACTCCCATCAAGTGCTTTTATTGTAAGCTCCAAACCTTCTTTGTTTGAGCCTGTATGGATTGCATGCGTTATACCGGCTTTTGAAAAAATATCCTCAATCTTTCCGATGCCTATAACTTTTGCTCCTGAATTTTTAACTTTATCCAAAATAGTATCTTTTGGCGGTGCCATTGAATAATCCCTTCTGTCTTTAGAAATTCTTGTCGGCTTACCGTCAATAATTTTATAAGGTCTTGCAATAACCCTTGCAACATTATATCCGCCTTCATCAAGGATTTTTCTTGCAATCTTGCACCATGTATAGAGAGTTTCAAGCGGTATCATATCAGTATCGAGAGCAATCTGGAATACGCTGTCAGCGGAAGTATAAACAATCGGGTATTTGGTTTTGTGATGTTCATCATTTAACTGTTCAATAATTGTCGTACCGCTTGCAGGGATATTTGCTAACACTCCGCTGCAGCCTGTTTCTTCTATAAATTTGTCAATGAGTTCTTTCGGGAAACCAAGAGGAAAAGTCGCAAACGGTTTTTCTGAAACAAGTCCTGCAATTTCCCAGTGTCCCGTAGTGGTATCTTTGCCTTTGGACTTTTCTCTCAAAGTTCCGTACTGTGCCGCTGGACTGTCAGTCTTTTTAATTCCTTTAAAATCCTGGATATTTCCGAGCCCCATCTTTTCAAGGTTTGGCAAATTAAGTCCGCCGTTAAATTCACAGACATTTCTAAGAGTATTACATTCTTTTATATCACCAAAGTCTTCACAGTCAGGCATTGCACCTATACCCATTGAATCAATTACAACTATTATCGCCCTTTTCATAAGTTTCCTCCTGCTCACCAGAGCCTGCGTATTTTTCCATCAATTTACGTAACCTTTTGTATTCTCTTCCCCATTTCTGCATTGATTCGACAACCGGTCTGAGCGTATAGCCGATATCTGTCAAATAATATTCAACTTTTGGCTGTATAGTGTCATATTTTTCACGGATTACAAGACCGTCCTCTTCCAGCTCCTTCAAGCAATTTGTGAGAACTTTTGCAGTACAGCCAAGCTTTTTCTTTAACTCTACAAACCGCATTTCTTTTTTGAGCAGCTCCTGAATAATAAGAATTTTCCATCTTGCTCCCACTAGTTGTAAAACGATACTTACAGGATTTGATGCCAGATCTTTATATTGCATAGATTTCCTTTTATTGATCAGCCTTAGAACTTTCTTCCTTACTCTTCAGAGAGCTATCCCATAGCTGTCTTAACTTATCCTTAATACCCATTCTGCCAAACCATTTGATAACGAGCCTTTCTTCAAACCCTAAGCCGCCGTTAATCTTTGAACAGTCATTTAATGAATAAACTGCTTCAGAGATAGAAATTCTTACAATAAAATGTGGCATTTGATATCTGGCTGCATCCATCCATATCTTTATATTATTATACTTTGCAAGGTTGATGCTCTTAATGTTGTGAGCATCTGATTGTTCTTCAATCATAAATTTTTTCAAATGATCTTCCAGATCTTTAAATGAACCACTCATTATCTTTGCCTTTAATTATTTAAACTGTGAATTGGAGCAGGAATTCTTCCTCCCCTGTTTACAAAATTTTCTGATGACAGAGTATTAACTTTCATAATTGGAGCTTCACCGAGAAGTCCTCCAAATACTACTTTATCACCAACATTTTTATTTGGCGCAGGAATTATCCTGACAGCTGTAGTTTTTTTGTTAATCATGCCGATTGCCATTTCATCCGCAATTATACCGGCGATTGTTGAAACCGGTGTATTACCAGGAACCGCAATCATATCAAGCCCGACAGAACATACGCACGTCATAGCCTCAAGTTTATCAAATGTCAAATACTTTCTCTCGGCTGCTTCTATCATTCCAGCATCTTCCGATACAGGAATAAATGCTCCAGAAAGTCCGCCGACATAAGAACTTGCCATAATTCCGCCCTTCTTTACAGCATCGTTTAGCATTGCAAGCGCAGCAGTTGTTCCGTGTGCACCGGCATGCTCCAGACCCATTGCCTGAAAAATTTGCGCAACACTGTCACCAACAGCCGGAGTAGGTGCAAGAGATAAATCAATTACCCCAAAAGGAACGCCAAGCCTGTCAGCAAGTTTTCTGCCGACAAGTTCACCTGTTGCTGTTATTTTGTAGGCGGTTTGTTTAATCTTATTTGCAAGAATACCGAGGTCTGCATTTTTATCGAGTTCACTGATAGCAGCCCTTACAACTCCAGGACCGGAAACTCCGATATTTAATGCGCATTCCGGCTCGCCATATCCGCAGTATGCGCCTGCCATAAAAGGATTGTCGCTTACTGAATTGCAGAAAACTACAAGCTTTGCAGCCCCGAGACCGTCTCTCTCTGCCGTAAGCTTTGCTGCTTTCTTAATTGTTTCCGCCATTTTTAAGACAGCATCCATATTTATACCGGCTTTTGAACTTGCAACATTTACTGAAGAACAAAGTCTTTCTGTTACCGAAAGTGCCTCAGGGATAGATTCTATCAATGCTAAATCGCCCTGCGTGCAACCCTTTTCAACCAGGGCAGAAAATCCGCCGATAAAATCTATGCCAAGATTTTGCGCACACTCATCAAGGGTACGGGCAATTTTTATGTAATCCTTCTGTGCACAGGATTCACCAACAAGAGAAATCGGAGTGACTGCTATACGTTTGTTTACTATTGGTATTGAATAGTCATTTTCAATATCATTAGCATAGTGAACAAGATTTTTGGCATACATATCAAGCTTATACCGAATTTTTTCACACACGGTATTTACATTTTCGGATAAGCAGTCTCTAAGACTTATTGTAAGCGTCACAGTCCTTATATCGAAATTGTGAAGCTTGATCATATTTATGGTTTCTAAAATTAGGCTCTCGTCAAAAATTGTCATTACAGTATTAATTATATCACGTATTGTAAAATTTTTAAACATTTACAATCTTTTTTATATATAATAAAACATACCGGAGGTATGAATTAATGCTAGTCGTAATGAATAGTCACGCAACCGAAAAAGACATTACCCGTGTTGCAATGTATATAGAATCAAGAGGTTTTGAAGCCCGTATATCGCATGGTGAGGCAAGAACAGTTGTTCACGCAATCGGTGTCAAAAATGACGTTGATTTGAGAGATTTTGAGCTGCTTGCAGGTGTTGATGAGGTTATTAAATTAAGCACCAATTATAAACTTGCTGCACGTGCAAGTCAGGGCAAGGATACAATTGTAGAAGTTAACGGGGTAAAATTCGGCGATAAATATACCGGACTTATTGCCGGACCTTGTACTATTGAATCATACGACCAGATGGATGAAACAGCACAGGAACTTGCTGAATCAAATGTTAAAATTATAAGAGGCGGTGCTTTCAAGCCGCGTACCAGCCCTTATGCTTTTCAGGGACTTGGAGAAGAGGGATTGAAGATTATCAGAAGTGTTGCAGATAATCACGGAATGGCAGTAACTTCTGAAATTATGGAAGGCTCTCAGCTTGAAATGTTTGAAAAATATGTTGATATTCTGCAAGTCGGGGCAAGAAATATGCAGAATTTTAACCTGCTTAAAGAACTCGGGCAAGCACACAAACCTGTTATTCTTAAGCGCGGACTTTCTTCTACTTATGAAGAATGGCTTATGTCAGCAGAATACATTATGGCAGGTGGAAATAATCAGGTTATACTCTGCGAAAGAGGAATCAGAACTTTTGAAAAATACACAAGAAATACACTTGATTTAACTTCTATTCCGGTAATCAAGAAATTAAGCCATTTACCGATTATTATTGATCCTTCACATGCAACAGGCTTGAGGGATAAGGTAGAGCCTATGTCAAGAGCAGCAGTTGCGGCAGGATGCGACGGTTTAATTATAGAAGTACACTACGACCCTGACAGAGCAGTCTGCGACGGAGCACAATCACTTTATCCTTGGCAGTATGATTTGTTGTACAAACAAATCAAACAAATTGCACCAATTGTTGGTAAAGAAATTATATAATTGTAAAAGACAAATATATTCTTTTGAAACTTTGCGAGAAAAACAGAAAAGGTTTATTCCGGTTAGATAAAAAATATAGCCGGAGTGTTTTTCTTGCAAAAACATAATTTCATATAGAAAAATGAACTTAAAATTTTATTTGTCGTTTATAATGTTGTAAACAAGGTTAATTTTTCGAAAAATAAACAAAGCGGATGAAAAATAAATTTAAAATACTGTTAGCCGTAATTCTTTTATCTGCCGGTATACCGGCTTTTTCGGCACAGCATACAGAACAAACAAAAACAACACAGAAAACGCAAAAAGTGCAGAAGGCACAAAAAGCGCCGCAAACGCAGCAGACAATACAGATGATTCAAATAGAAAAAGACGCTGCGCTTTCACTGAATGACTGTATAAAAATTGCACTAAACAACAGCCCTGTTGTCAGAAGATCTATTTTTAATTACGATATAGCCGTTTCCTCCGTAGGTGTTGCAAAATCTGCATACTTTCCGTCTCTTTCGCTTGGAGTCGCCTATAACCAATCTTTCGGCGAAAGAAGCAACGGAAGAGGCAGTTACCAGTCAAGAACTCTGCCGGGATTTGACGCATCTTTATCACAACTTTTGTGGAACTTTGGTAAAACCGGCGCAAATATAAGAATGGAAAAATTTAACCGTATTGCGGCTGAATTTGATTTTGATGAAACTGTTCTTACAACTATTTTTAATGTAAAGTTGCAATATTATGCAGTACTTGCAGCCAGATCACTACTGGAAGTTGAAAAGCTCAATGTGCAAATTAATGAAAGAAATTATCAGAGAACTCTGGCGTATTATGAAGAAGGCATCCGCTCAAAAATTGACCTTGTAAATGCGGAAGTTAATCTTTCGGATTCCAAAATTGCACTTGTAAGAGCTGAAAATACTTACAAAAATGCAATTGTAAGCCTGAATAATGCAATGTACGTTGCTTACGCTCCGGAATACAGGATTATGAATACAGAAACCTTCAATCTGGATAATCCCTATGTACCAATGAGCCTTACACATATTGATCACTATAAAAAACTGTTGACACTTCCTGAAGATATTAATGATGCTGTCTATGCGGTTAAAGCTGAAAAGAGCGACGTTTTAAAAAATTATACTTTTCAAAAATATCCGTTTACATTTGAAAAATCTGTAGAGATTGCAAAAGAAAACCGTCCGGATTTAAAAGCATTGCTTGCTACAGTAAAAGCAATGCAGCAATATGTACTTTTAACCAAACGCCAATATCTTCCGAATCTTACCGGAAATGTTGGGTACAGCTATGCAAACACAAGGCTTTACAATGATAACGGCATGAATGTTTCCATAAATTTGAGTACAAACTTTAATATGATGCAGGTTAAGCACGAAGTTGATATTGCAAAGTCGCAATTAGATCTTGCAAAAGTAGAAGTGGATTTACTTAACCAAAACCTTTATTTCGATATTCAGAGTGCGTATGTAGATATGATTCAACTGGAAAAACAAATTCCGCTTCTGGAAACAAATGTAAGACAAACTCTGGAGAATCTTGAACTTGCAGATGGCAGGTACATGGTAGGTTTGAGTGATTATATCCAATTGCAGGATGCAAGAGTAAATTACAATAATGCACAAAGCTCTTATATTCAGGCGGTGTATAATTATAATGTTGCACGTGCAACGCTTGAAAGAGAAATAGCTCTTCCGCAGGAAAACACTTTGACTGTTGAAGATATTAAAGATTATTCAAAAATATTGCATAAACAGGAACAAAAAGAAGCAAAAGCTGCCAGAAAAATTAATAAAGAATCAAAAAAAGAAAATAAAAAGGATAATGTATGAACATTCCCGAAAGATTAAAAAATCTGAAAAATATTAACAGAAAACAAGTGTTAGTAATAATACTTGTCGTTATAGTTTTGTCAATCATTTTTTCTACAATAAAAAATAATCATGTAGAATATCAGACAGCAAAAATTAAAAGACGAACGATTACGCAGGTAGTTGAGGCTTCCGGAACAATCAACCCTGTTAACACTGTATCTGTAGGTTCAACAGTATCGGGTTTGATAAGTGCAATTTATGTAGATTTTAATTCAAAAGTAGAAAAAGGTCAGCTTCTTGCGGAAATTGACCCGAGAACTTTTCAGGCAACAGTAGATCAAAATGCAGCAAACGTAGCTTCGGCAGAAGCAGATCTTGCAAACAGGCAGGCAGCTTTTGAAATGTGTGCAAAAACTTTAAAAAGATATAAGAATCTTTATGCAAAAAGTTTTATACCAAAATCAGAACTGGATCAGGCAGAAGCTGACTATGAGTCTGCGCTTGCACAAGTTAATGCGGCAAAAGCAAAAATCAGCCAGACAAAAGCACAATATGATCAATCACTTGTAAATCTGAATTATACAAAAATAACAGCACCTGTAAGCGGAATGATAATTTCACGTGAAATTGACCTCGGGCAGCCTGTTGCAGCAAGTTTTCAGGCGCCGGAACTTTTTACAATCGCACAGGATTTGGAGAAAATGCAAATTGAAGTTAACGTCTCCGAAGCTGATATAGGTGAAGTAAAAGAAGGGCAGGACGTAACTTACACGCTTGACGGCTATCCTAACAGCGTTTTTCAGGGTAAAGTTACCCAGGTAAGAATTTCTCCGACTACAGTTTCAAATGTTGTAACATATTCCGTAATCGTGACGGTTGATAATTCTGATTTAAAACTCAAGCCCGGCATGACCGCTAATGTTTCAATTATAACTGCGCAGAATGAAAATGTCTTAACAGTTCCAAACATAGCATTGAAATTTACACCTAATACTGATGGTAAAAAATACAAAACTCAAGGATTGTGGATTAAAAAAGGTATGAAGCTCGAACGTATTGATATACAGACAGGCGCAAGCGATGATTCATACACCGAGGTTAAAAGCGATAAAATTTACGAAGGCGAAAGAGTTCTTGTTGGTATCAAAAGCGGAAAGAAAAAACAACAGGAAATGAGACCTCCAAGATTGTAAGAGGAATTAAAAAAGGGCGCCGGATAAATCCGGCGCCCTTTAAAATTATTTATTTTCCGGTTCCTTTGGTTCCGGCTTATTTTCAGGCTTTGTTTCTGTATTTTTGCCTTTTTTCTCCGCCTTTGCAGCCTTTTTTGCTTCTGCTTTTGCTTTTTTTGCAGCAAGTCTTGCTTCTTTTTCTTCAGCTGTTAAGCCGTAATTAGGGTTAAATAAACGCATAAATCTCTGTCTGCGGTTTAAAGTTCTTTCTTTATCCAGAGCCTGAGTTGCCTCTTCTTTCAATTTAACAGCTTCGTCCTTCATTTTAAGTGCGGCATCTTTTTCGGCGCTAAGCTGCGCTACTTCCTGTTTCAAACCTGAAACTTTCTTTCCTTTTGATGCTCCATACAAAACCCCTCCGATAGCCAAGATTCCAAGCGCTGTCATCCCCAGCATGTTGGAGGAGGATGATTTTTTCTGCTCAACCTCAGGTTCGTAAACCATCGGCATAGATGAGTAGTTTTGATAATTCTGATAATCTTGATTGTTCTGAGGAACTGTCATTGTATAGTTTGCAGCATTTACACCATTAATTGGCTCCATTTCTAACCTTCTTTCATATTAATTTTACACTTCTATAACTCTTATAAAACTAATGATGAAATAAAATTGCCATATTATCTTGTTTTATTACAAAATCTTTACAAATGACTAAAAATTTGGTTATTTCTTTCTTATGCGAAACCAGTTTACAAATTTATTAACAAGATTATCTTTTGGAATATCTTCTTCCTTTATTTCCATATCAAACTCTATTTCGTTAGGATCTTTTTCTTCGCTGCGTTCAAACATATCCTCATCTTCTTCGCCCTTACGCTTTTTTCCCTGTCGAAAATACATACCTCCGCCGCCCATACCGCTGGCATCTTTGTATGCTGATTGTGCTTTGTTGATCGGGTTGATATTACTGAAATCAAACGACATAGCTATGTCCATAATTTATACATTGCATGTTTATTATAAACTATTTTCGAAAAATTTCCAGTGAAGATATTCAAAATAAGTGATATGGATGATAATGCCCTACAGTATTTAGTGTACTGAAAATGTATTGAAAATATGCTATAATAAGTATAATAGAGGTTTGAGTATGAAAAAAATCTGTATTTTGCTTTTGTCTGTTTCAATTATCGGGTTAATAACTTCTGCCTGCAATGCAGATCGGCAGCAAGAGTCAATGGTTAAATCCCAAAGACGTTTTGCAAAGTACTTAGAACCTCAAAAGGCTGCTCCGGAAGGTGTTGTAGATCTTTCGGAAGGTCCAAGACAAAATTATGATGCGTATTTTGGACCAAAATCTTTAAATTTTGACTTTAAAATAGAAGATCCTTATTAATATAATTATGGATGATATAAAAAACAGAAAATATGTAGGGCGGCTTGTATATGCTGTTTTAACCGAGAGAAAGACGGTCAGAGAGGCAATTTTACTTTTTCCGGAAAGTTCCGATAAAAGTATTGAATGTGCATATCATGCGCTTGTTCACTATGAGGCTGATGAAGATTTGAGATATCAGGATTATGATTATCGTGAAGTTCAAGACGATTATTTGGAGTTTATTGCGGAAACTTTGAGCCAGGGGAAAAGTCTGCCGAGAAATATTATAGCAGACTATGAGCCTTATTATAAAGGCGTTTCCAGAAAGTGGGAAAAAGGTTCGAAAGGCTTTTTTAAAGAGTTTATGAGGTTTATCAATATATAAATCTTAATTTTTGTAAACATTATATTGCTAAAAAATAGTTTTATGTGATAATTAATTATGGACATAAAGTGTAATTATCACCCTTATTATTTTAATCACTTTCAAGTTCCCCCGGATGATGCGGGAATAGTATTCTCAGGCGCACATAAATTACAGCCTGAAGTGCTGGAGAAAAGTGCGGATATATTTGTGAAAAGACCGGCTGGTGCAAAGTGCGCAGCCGGTCTTACGGGCATAAAACCTGTTGAAATTGCTAAGAAATCAGAAACTCTATGGCAAAAACTGGGTAATTATGCAAAAAACTACGTAAAAAATATTAAACACACATACGAACACAAAGTCGTGTTTGCGCTTGTAGAAAAAGAACTTTTCGGCGGAAATACTATTGATAGCATTACACATGATGCGGATAAGATGATTATGTACCTTCTCGGTTTCCCTAAGTCTTTTGTGTCAAATTTTCACCGTAAACATTCTGTCCATCACACACAAAGCGGCAAAAAATTGAATTTGAGAAGCATGTTGTGTGATAATATTGCTTCTTCTCCTGAATTTAAGCCGGAGAAAAAGTATTCATTAAGAGAACATTTTAATACTTCTCCTGAACTACAGAATGTAGACGGTTTTAAGGCTATTTTGGAAAGATACAACTATGGTGAAGATTTGGATTTTGATAGAATAAACAGAGAAAAAATTTCCAGATATTCAGGTCTTAAAGGCTTAATGTTTCTTGCAGGCGCTTCTTTATTCAACCTCTTTTAGTTGCGCCCAGATTGTAGGGGTTTGGGTTTCATAATCTATGATATCAATGATTCTGTAGTATGGAACGCCTGCGGTTGTTATGTGCGTGATTCCATTTATATTTTTTTCGCTGTTAACGTCAAAATGCCCTGAAATTATTGCTTTAACATTTTTGTGTTTGGCAAGTACTGCCATGTATTTTTCCGGTTTAAAAGTATAATATGTTTCCTTGTCGGCAGGTGGAATAATAGGAAAATGCTGGAAAATTATTACATGGTTTTGAGGGTATTTGGAAAGTTCCGTATCCAGCCAGTTTAATGTGTCGTCCTTGAAATACCCGTTTGTGCTTGGAATAACTTCTTTTGCGCCGTCTGCTACTGCAAAAATTATGCCGTCTTTTTCAAATATGTAATTTTGAGTCTCCGGCTTATACTTTCTGACTTTTTTCTTGACAATTTTAATATACTCTGCCTTGCTCATATCCTTCAATTTATTAACTTCTTTGTCCCCGAGTACGATATAAAACTGGCATTTTAGTTTCTTTGCTTCTTCCAGAAAAGCTTCCAAAGTTTGAGGTGAAGGCTTGTTTATGTTGTCGCCTGTAAAGACAACAAATTCAACATCTTTCCGGCTGTTTATATCTTCAATAATCTTTTTAAATGCAGTGTTTTCAGAGTCGTTAGTAAATCTAGCATCACTTATTTGTACGAATCGCAAATCCTTTGCCTGCGCTGTACCTGCTAAAATTATAAATGCAAAAAGTAAGTTCAAAATTTTTTTCATTTTCACCTCGTCAGAAGTGATTTTATCACACAAACACGTTGAGTAGAAGGGGCATAATTCTAAAAACTTCTCTTTTTGCTTCAGGTTTATTTAACCCAGCATGCTGAATAGTGATTGGAATTTCTTTTTGTAAGTTCCGGTTCTTTAACATCACACACTTCCGGCTTGCAAATATCGCATCTCGGGTGGAATTTGCATCCAATAATTTCTTCCTGAATACTTGGCGGCGCACCTTCAATTGTTCTAAGTTTCAGTGCAGGATTGCGTGTAGGAAGCGAATTTAGCAAGGCGACAGAATACGGATGAAGCGGGCGTTTAAAAAACTCTCTTGCCGGTGCTTCTTCCACTACATGACCTGCATACATGACCGAAACGTAGTCGGCATAGTTGCTTACGAGTGCTAAATCGTGAGAAATCAGAAGAATTGTTGTTCCGAATTCTTTTTTTATTTCGTCCAATAAATCCATAATCTGTTTCTGAATAGTAACATCGAGCGCTGTTGTCGGCTCGTCCGCAATGATAAGTTCTGCCTGACAGGCAAGCGCCATTGCGATAATAATTCTCTGTTTCATTCCACCGGAAAATTCGTGCGGATAAAAGTTCAGTTTTTTATCCGCATCAGGAATGCTGACTAAATTCATAACTTCCTTAGCTTTCCTAAGCGCCTGTCTTTCTGATACCCTTGAATGTGCCTGTATCGCTTCAACAAGCTGATTCCCTATTGTATAAAGAGGATTGAGCGAAGTCATGGGGTCTTGCGGGATGAGAGCAATTTTATTTCCTCTAAGTTCCCGCATCTGTTTTTCTTTGTATTCCAGCAGATTCTCGCCCTTAAAGTATATGCTTCCGTCAGTAATTTTTGCCCCTTTAGGCAAAAGCCGCATAACAGACATTGCTGTCATACTCTTACCACAGCCTGATTCTCCGACAAGAGCGTGCATACTTCCCCGTCCGAGGGATAAATTAACATTATAAAGCGCTTGATATTGTCCGAAAAACAGATTTAAATATCTTATTTCCAAAATATTTTCCATAAAGCTATTTTAAAACGTACCTGCTGAAAAAGGAATAAGTAAACAAGATGATATTTTGGCAATCAAGATGATTACACGATTTCTTAATCTTCAATCCAATGACAACATTCCACAGATGACATTTAATGAGATAATAAGACAGGCGAACCGGTTTGGGTTATTAAAATCTAACCTGATAAAATGGACAGAATACAGACAAAAGCGTAATGCGACTTCGCAAACATATGATGAAAATGTCGCAAATGAAGTAATAGCAATTATTCCAGAGTTCAAAACAGAGGCAGAATTCTTGTTATCTAAGTTGAAAGAACAAAATATCTGAAAATTTTAGAAATATAATTTCTAATGACCTTGTAGAACTTGCTTAGTGCAGGTTCTGGATTGCTTTTTTATAATCAGTCTGATTAAAAATATAACTTCCTGCAACAAGTGAATTAGCCCCGAGAGAAGTACAAATTCTGGAAGTCAGGTTATTAATTCCGCCATCTACCTGAATTATAAGATTATCCGGAGCGTGTTCTTTTATGACAGGTATTTTCATCGCACAGTCGTGCATAAATTCCTGTCCGCCAAAACCAGGCTCTACTGTCATAATAAGAATTAAGTCTAATTTATCAAGAAGCGGAAAAACTTCTTCCGGCAAAGTTTTGGGTTTTATAGAAACTCCTGCTTTGACGTTAAAGGATTTTATCAGTGTGATTGTTTCTTCTGCATGGCTGATATCTCTGCAAGCTTCCAGATGAAATGTCAGAATATCAGAGCCAGCCTTACTAAAAGCTTCAATATATTTTTCCGGATTGTCTATCATAAGATGAGTATCCAGTACAAGATCTGTAGCCTTTCTCAACGATTTGACCACCGGAATGCCTATAGTTATGTTGGGTACAAAATGCCCGTCCATAACGTCTATATGAACCCATTTTGCACCGGCTTCCTTTACTGCATTTATCTCTTTTGCAAGATTTGCAAAATCAGCTGATAATATTGATGGTGAGATGATTACTTCTTTCATATAATTTATTTTAGCATATATATTGTTATTTTCAGATATTTCATATATAATGATATTAAGAGGGTAGCCAAATGATTGACGTAGATATAGATGCAATAAAAGATTACATGAAAAAGCTCCAAAAAGTAATTAATTTTGATGCAACTTTTTCAATAGCCGGATTTAAATTGATACAAAAAAGAAAAATTGAAGATGTTCTTTGCTGTGTTTATGCAAAATTGCCTGAATCTTATAAAAAAATGCTTAAAACAAAGGTTGATGTTCAGCGTTATAATTCAGTATTATGCTACAGCCTTTTGATGAAACTCCTGTCAAAGAAATTTTTTCTTGACAAAAATCTTATTATTGTACGTGTAAATGAAGTTAATAAATTAATAAGTGCGGTAATTGTTTCTATAGACCGTGATATAAGCACTATAGAACAATTGCTTAACAGAGATTAATTTTGCCCCGTATACCATGCGTTGACTTTTATTTACTACTTGTTGTACAATCTTGTTGACTATCATACAAATATGGAGTAAAAAATGAATTCACAACAAGATGTTATATACGGTTTAATGAACGATTTAGAAGAGGCACTTGATAATAAGGGGTTTCCTTTATTGGGTTATTCTATAGTAAAAAAAGATACTGTTACAAACATCTTGGACAAATTGTATGCGGCACTTCCTGATGAAATTAAGGAAGCTCGTTCTCTTTTGAGACGCAAGGATGAACTCCAGTATGAAGCACAGCAGAAGGCAGAAAAAGTCGTTTCTGACGCTCAGGCTGAAGCAAATAGATTGTTAAGCGAATCAGATTTGTTAAGAGCAGTTCAGAGAGAAGCTGAAAAGATTAAAGAACAGGTAATCAACGATTGCGAAGAAATTAAACGTAAGGCGGTTGATGAAGCTGAAAATATCAGGGTTCAGGCTATAGATGAAGCCACAAGGATTAAAGACGGTGCTAATATCTATGCGGAGCAGGTTTTAACAAGTTTGGAACAAAATTTGGGGCAGCTTCAGGAAGTTGTTAAAAATGGTCAGGTTCAGCTTGAAAGAAGAAGAATGGAATCAGAAGAACCGGGCATCTATGCAAACCAGCATCCGGAATATGCTAAAGATTTTAAGATGAATTAACCATCTTTTAAAAAAATGTTTTTTGCAATGGAGATTTGTCTTTCTATTGTATAATCTTATTATGAAATATGTAAGATCATTGATAGCTGTATTTTGTTTCGGAGTATTCGGAACAGGTTCTATTATTCTTAACTTTTTATTGTTTCCGTTCATTAAAAACCATAAGGAATTGTGTTCGGATATTATTCATTACACGTGGAGATTTTTCTTATATTTGATGATGGCATTTAAACTCTTCAGGCTTGATATCAAAAAACTTGATAAGATTGAAAATAAAGTAATTGTAGCGACCCATCCGAGCTTTATTGATATTGTAATTTTAATCGGGCTGGTTCCGAGGACTACCTGCGTGGTAAAAGAGTCGCTTGCTCATAATTCTATTCTAAAACATATTATCGGGAGTATTTTTATCACAAACGAAATTGATATTGAGGTTTTAAAAACAGATTCAAAACGAATGCTGGATAAAGGATTTAATTTTGTTGTGTTTCCTGCCGGAAGAAGGCACAGGAAGGATGAGCATTTGAAGATGAAAAAAGGTGCAGCTTTAATTGCTCTGAATGCGGGGAAAAATATTGTTCCGGTAAAAATTTCCAATGACGGAGATTTTTTGTATATTCACGAGCCTTTTTATGCTGTAAACAACCGATGCGTAACCTTTGAACTGGAGCAGATGCCGGAAATTAATATAAGTGATTATGCTGAAGATACGGAAATTTCAGCAAAACATAAGATTACAAAACAAATAGAAATAGAGTTGTATAGTTAAATATTGAACATTTAAAATAAAATATCAAGGGGCAGCCTGTATCTTTTTTAAGAAACGTCAGTACAACAAAATACTTTAGCCATAGGCTGATAGTTTCAAAGAAAGGAGGGCAAGTTATGGAGAATATCAATTTAAGTCTTATGATTTTGTTTTTGATTTTATTCATAATAAAAAATGACACCCATCAATTAAGAGAAGTGTCACTTTAGCCATTTACAGGTTATGGCAGTTGCAGCTGCCGCCCCGATATTTTTATTATAACTTATTTTATTGATTTTTCAATCCTGCGGGTAAAAATTTTTTTGCGTACAGTTTGCTTGCTTGGCAAGCAAGGTCAGGCTTTGTCTGACAAAAACAAAAGAGATTCTTCGCCCCTGAATTGATATCGGACTCAGAATGACAATTAACCTCTATTCACTATTCACTAACAAAAATAAATTTACCCCGTTTTTCGTTTGAAGAATATTTGTATAGTTTATGATATAATATCGGTATGAGTATAAAAGAAGATATAAAAAATTTAATTATTGAATCATTGGCGCTCGAGGAAATAACTCCTGATGATATCAAAGATGATGAGCCTTTATTTAACGAAGGTTTAGGGCTTGATTCTATAGATGCGCTGGAACTTGGCATGGCAATTAAGCGCAAGTACAATATTTCTATGGAAGAAGATAAGGAAGTAAATAAAAAGTATTTTTATTCTGTAAATACTTTGAGCGAATTTGTGGAGTCAAAAATCAATGGCTGAGAAGTTCACAAAAGAGCAGATTCTTGAGGAGTTAAAAAAGATTCTGACAGAAGAGCTTGAAATTGATGAAGAAAATATTAAACCGGAGGCAAATCTGTTTCAGGATTTGGATCTGGATAGTATTGATGCGGTTGATATTGCTGTTCGTATGCAGAAATTTACTGACAAAAAGCTTTCACCTGCGGAATTTAAGAAAATTCAGACGATTAATGATGTAGTGGAAGCTGTATATGCTCTTCTTGGATAAAATCTGGCGGACAATTAAGGCTCTTGCACCGTTTATCGGTATGTTTGCCGTTATCGGATTATTTCATTTTACTGATTTTATTTTGCTGAAATATTATCCGCCTGTTATGAATTTTTGTCTGTTTTTTATCTTTTTTTCTTCTCTTTTTCAAGAGAGGACTGTTATACAAAAAATCGCACTTGCGTCTGATCCTGATTCTAACGAAGCAGTTATGAACTATACCAGAAACTTGACTTATATTTGGGCGTTATTTACGTTTTTAAATTTTCTTGTATCTGTAGGGACTGTTTTTATGTCTGAAAAAATCTGGGCATTGTATAACGGATTTATTTCTTATCTTCTTGTCGGAATAATTTTTATTATAGAATATATAGTAAGAATAAATTTTATGAGGAAGCATGGATAAATTTGAGGAGTTATTAGATGATTTTTTAACAACGGGTGAAATTACTTTCAGAACCGGCGGAACTGTTTCTGATGGTAAGTTTGTGAAGGCGCATCTTTCAAATATGAAGGCAGAAATTGTTGATATGAAAGAGCAGCTCGGGTTAGATGATGGTTATAAATTTATATCCACAACAACTCCAAATCACAGATGGGGTTTCACTTTTCAGCTCTTGTATCCTGCACTTACCGGCGGAGAGATCCAGTACAAGAGAGTTAATTATCCGGAGGATATTAATGTAGAGAATGCTGTTCTCGTAACAACTCCTTCGTTTCTAGAAGCTATGCGAAAGTATGGCGATTTGCCGAAGATTAATCCGAAAATTATCATGACAGCAGGGGCAAAGTTGGAAGATATAACTTTTGAGTTTGCCAAAAGTATTGCAGATAGAGTCATTGAAATTTACGGAAGTTCCGAGAGCGGAAGTATTGCCTGGAGAGAGGATAACAAGGCGAGAATGAGACTTTTCAGAGGTATGAAAGTTCTTGAAAATACAGAAGATTATACAAAAATTCATTCGGATTATTCTTCCTGCAATCCTGTTATTCTTGAGGATAGGATTAAGGTTTATGATAACGGCGAGATTGAGTTTCTGGAGCGCAGAGGGCGGGTCTTGAAGGTTCAGGAAAAGCGGATTATGTCCTCTGATGTGGAAGAAGAACTTAATAAACTGGAATTTATAAGCGAATCTTACTGCCTTGAATTTGACAGAAAGCTTGCGGCTTTATGCGTTTTAAACGATGAAGGAAAAAAGTTTTTGCTGGAAAATGATAAACTTACGCTTGTAAAAAAACTAAAATCGCAATTAACAGATAAGTTTGAAATTATTCCGCAGCGTTGGAAATTCTTTGATGAGATTCCGAGGAAAGAAACGGGAAAATTTGATAAAGATTTAATAAAAGAGTTGTTTGGGTTGAATTTATCTCTGCCTTTGATTCTTGCCCGACAGATAACGGACGGATATGCGGATTTAAGAATGACATTTATCAATAACAGTAACTTTTTCAAGGGACATTTTGAAGGCATGCCGATTTTGCCTGGAGTTGTGCAATTGTTTTATGCAAACTGGTTTGCAAAGCTTGCGTTTGGAATTGATTGTTCTCAGGGACAAATCAGAAGAGTTAAGTTTTCAAACATTATTAAACCGCTAGAAATTGTAGAATTAGAGCTCAAGAAAACGGATTCGGGAGTCAGTTTTAGGTATTATAACGAGGAAAAAACTTTCTCCTCAGGAATACTACCGGTAAAGAGCTTTTTGCAGGAATAAATTATGAAAAAAATAGTAACAGAATTGAAAATAAAAGTGCCGTTTTATGATCTTGATCCAATGAATATTGTCTGGCATGGAAATTATGTAAAGTATTTGGAGCAGGCAAGGTGTGATTTTTTTGCCAAACTAGGATATGATTATATGCAAATGTACGCTGACGGCGTGATGTACCCGATAGCAAAAATGGATTTCAAGTTCATAAAATCTGCAAAATTTGAGGATAATTTAATAGTCCGCTGTACTCTAAAGGAACTTGAGCCTGCAATCATTATAAAATATGATATTGTAAGCGAGGATGGAGAAAAGATTTTATCCGCTCACACAATGCAAATGGCTGTTTCGACAAAGACCGGAGAGACGTTGTTTGAAGCGCCTGAAAGATTGAAAAAGGCAATAGAGGATTTTGAAGAAAAATAGTATGAATAAATTTTTTGTTTTTTTATTTTTGCTTATATTTATGCCGCTTGCTAATGCTGCGGTTTTTGACCATGAAATGAAGCTGGAAGAGATTTCTAAAAAGCTTCCGGAGCTCGCGAGTACAAAGTGTAAATTTAAGCAGGAAAAAATCATGTCCGGCATGGTTTTGAAATCTTCGGGCGATTTTACTTTTGAAAAAAATAAAGGTGTAACCTTCTATACAAATTATCCGATACAGAGTACTACTTCTTACACTTCAAGAGATTACAGACAGATAAATAATGTAATTACTGCTATTTCCAGCAAATCTTATGCAAAGCTTGAAAAAGATTTTCGATTTTTCTATGAAGGAAATGAGAAAGTCTGGACGCTGGCATTGCTTCCAAGAGCAGGATCTAAGGCATTTGATTACTTAAAATCTATAGAGATTTCGGGAGACGGGGCTAAGATTACAAAAATTATTATTCTCGCCTGTGATAAAACACAAACAACAATCTGGTTTATATGATTAAAAGAGTTTTATTTATAATATTTTCAATATTGTTTTTTATTTTTGCTTTTATAAAAGCAAATCCTGTTGAAGTTGATTTGATGGGTGCGTTTGTGAATCCGAATTCCCAGACGGAAAAATATCTGGTTAAGCTTGCAAACATATCTTCAAAAAGCGTGAATGTAATTTTCGAGGGTGAAACTCCTGCCGAGGCTGAGGAGTTAAAATCGGATTTTCCGCAGATAAAAACGGATTTTCAGGAGGTTGCGGAGGTTTATAAAAACTATCCGGCTAACTTTTTGACGGAAAAAAAGCGGGAACTTCTTAAATCTAAAAACTATTCCGAACTCCAAAAAGAGGCGCTGGAGGGGCTTTATAATCCTTTGGGAATTTATATTGCGCCGCCTATTAGCGATCCTTATCTTCTGGCAACAGATTTTGTTCTCTCTAATGCAGGATTGTATGACGACAGCGTGAGAGAGTTTGGCGGAAAATATTATGCGGTTTCGCACTTCAAAGTTCAGAATAACAAAGAACTTAAAACCCTAATAAATGCTGCGGAAGGGAAAAGTATTTATTTAACGGGAACTCCTGTTCATTCGTATTTTGCAAGCACAAAATCAAATAACGAGATTAATTATATTTGCATAATCTCGACTCTGGCTCTTGTTCTGTTATGCAAATTCTATTTTCGCTCAATAAAAATTTTGATTCCGATAGGATTGAGTATTTTATTTGGATTTTTACTAGGGTATTCGGTTTCTTCTCTTGTTTTTGAAAAACTTCACGTACTCACATTTGTTTTTTCTACCTCGCTTATCGGGATAAGTTTGGACTATTCGCTCCATTATTTTCTTAAAAAAGATGATAAGGTTTTTAAAAACAGCCTGACTTCTTCCATGCTTACGACCGTTATTGCGTTTTTGTTTCTGTATTTTTCTAATATAGAAGTTTTAAGGCAGGTCGGAATTTTTACCGCTTTCGGACTTATCGGAGTTTATGCGTTTGTCTTGATTGTTCTTCCGATGTTTGGAACATTTAAAGATTTTAATACCTTCAAAAGATTTCCGATACCTGAAAAAACAATTCTTGCAATTGTTGCAGCCATTATCATTCTTGGAAGTTTCAATATAAAATTTAACGACAATATCAAGAGTTTTTACACTCCGCCTGAAAATCTTCTGAAGGCTGAAAATTTATACAAAGAAGTTTTTAATACCGGAAATACCGAGTTTCTGATTGTTAGAGGCAATAATACGGATGAAATTTTAGAAAAAGAAGAAGCGCTAAAGATAAAAAACTCAATCGGGCTGAGTAATTTTGTCTCATCCAAAAATCGTCAGGAAGAGAATTTGAAACTGGTTAAAGATTTGTACAAAAACGATTTGAAAAACTACGAGGCAAAAACGGGAATAAAATTTGAACCTGCGGAGGGAAAAATTTATGACGTAGAAAAATTTCCTCTGAAATCAGAGTTTTATCTTGATAACGGTGCATCTTATATTATAGTAAAAGAACATATAGACGGGAGCCTGAATCCTGCAGATGAAATCTCTAAGATGATGAGAATAAGAAGAATTGATTGCCTTACCCTTCTGCCTTGTACTCTTGTGGTTTTATATATTTTACTGAGTTTTATGTACGGCTTTAAAAACGCATTGAGAGTAAGTATTTCACCGGTTTTGGGAATCATGTTTACGGTCGGGATTTTATCGCTGTTTGGCGAGAGTTTGAACCTTTTTCATATTCTCGGACTATTCCTGATTGCAGGTTTCAGCCTTGATTATTCAATTTTCAGACTTAACTGCGGCGAAGGCTCAAAAGATGCTGTCTTTATGTCCGCAGCGTCCACTGCGTTCTCGTTTATGCTCCTTGGATTTACCGGATTTAAACTCGTAAGCTCAATCGGTATAACACTTTTTATCGGAATTGTAACTTCGTATATTTTAAGTCTTTTTATGGTAAAAAAGTAAACGTAAAATCAAAAATTTACTAAGCCGAAACCCAGCCGTTATTTTTGATATAAAATCTCCACGGATACTCTGCGTTTTGTTTTATGCCAATCCTCTTTGAGGTAACAATTTCAAAGTCGTTTTTTTCACTTTTTTCTATCCAAAGCGGTGAAGTTTTGGAAGTCAGATCTGCACCATTAAGCTCTTTTGTAATATTGAGAGCCTTGCATAATCTCGCTGGTCCGTTAGTTTTCGCCTCATAATTCAAAGGTTCAACAGCTCTGATTAGAACAGCGCAGCCCCGTCCTTGTTTTTCTGTAACAACATTTACGCAGTAATGCATTCCATAAATAAAATAAACATAAGCCACTCCGCCTTTTCTATACATAACCTCACACCTCGGAGTAATTCCTCTGTAGGCATGACATGCCGCATCTTCTTGAGTGTAAGCTTCCGTCTCTACAATAACGCTTTTATAAATTTTGCCCTCAAACTCCCTGCACAACACACAGCCAAGAAGGTTTTGTGCAACTTCTACCGTATCTTTCAGATAAAAATTTTTATTCAATAAAACCATATTGATAAATTAACACAAATCTCTAATTTTATGCTAATCTTTTATTATGAAGAAATGTGCTTTATTAATTTTATCATTATTACTTATACAAAATATCACACTTGCAGAACCGAAAGTTTTTAATGAAGATGGAAAATTCGGGCTCAAGGATGAAGCTGGCAAAGTTATTGTTGATGCTCAATATAAAAAACTTATACGTCTGGGTGAAAGCGGCTGGATTATTCAAGATGGGTCAAAGTTCGGCATAATGAATGATAACGGCAAGGTTGTGGTTGAGCCTAAATACAACAGAGCAGAAAGAGTCCTCGGCAAATATGCAAAACTTACCAGAGGAAGCAGATGCGGACTTTATGACGAAAAAGGGTTTGAAGTTTTACCTCCGATATTTTCCTCTATTGATCTTTTGTTTGGCGGAATGTTCTTAACCTGCAAAGATTACAAATACGGTGTAACCGATATGAACGGACAACCTATTTTGGATAATCTTTTTGATGATATTTATATGCCTAAACCAAATGTCATGGTTATTGTCTACAATGGTGAAACATATCAGATCGAAGGTGTTAGGGGAGATGAAATGACTCTCCCGCAAGATTTGGGCACTCTAAGAGATACTTCAAATTTTACGATTACAGAACTTGTAACAAAACCCGGGGTTACCACCGGATATTACGGAATTACTGCAACAAATTATTTGTTGAAAATATTCTCATCAATTTCTCCTGCATATGAAGATACGATTGACGAATTAATGTTTTCGCAAGGTGCAGATGCAGCAGGAGTTATTATGAAATTCTCCTGGTTGCCTAAATTCCCGTTTGTGTATGTAAAACATTATTATCAAAATTTAGTAGCTCCAAATAATGGACCATTGAGCGGAATTAAGACTAATCTGAAAAAGCATCTTAGTGAATGAGTTGAAGTGATTTATATAAGTTAAAGAGATTCTTCGGTCTTACACCCTCAGAATGACGGCACTCCTGTAAGCAGATTACAAACTAAATGTCATTCTGTATTATGCAAAAGATAATTGTAGTAGGTCGGCTTTACTAAGCCGACATTAAATTTATCTTTTTAAACAAACGTATATCGCATAAGAAAAGAAAATAAAATAAACTGTCATGCTGAACTTGTTTCAGAATCTAACTCACTTGAAATGACTGTTTCTAACTGGTAAGATCCCGAGGGGTAAATGAATTTTATTTATATTAATGTCACCCTGAAATTGTTTCAGGGTCTTACCAAATTGAAGTTTCTGTTTCCAACTGGTAAGATCCCGAAAGGGGTAAATAAAATTTGTAGGTTTTACGCTTAACTGCTCCGCATGATTGAAGAAAATTCGGGATGACAGCACGCTTAGTGTCAACTAACAAGTATAAAAGGAGGTATTATGAAAATCAGAAAAGATGTAAACGTAATAATCACATTTGACGACAAAGAATATTCGGAAGAAGAAACCGCAATTCTTTATCAACAATTTTTTGAGAGTTTAGCAAAAATCAAAGGAGTAAAAATTCCGGAATATACCGGCAAGGCTTTAGCTAAGGCGCTTAGAGTCAAAGAAAAAACATCTAAAGAGATTCGAACCTCTAAAACTGACAGTACAAAAGAGTTTGTTTATAGACAGACAAGCTCTTGCTAAAGAGGATTTTATGACTGTTGTATCCTTATCAATTGCAGAAATGCTCCAAGTACACGGAAACATAACTTCTGCCAAATACAGTTATGAATTAACTGACCTCATCCGCTCAGAATTGAATACATTTATCACAAACCCGGAAACCGCACAAAAATTAAAAATTCTTGAAAATATGTATAACAAGATAGGGAAATAACCAACGCTGATTACTTTTTTCCTTGAGTCAAAATACCTCAGACAGAAAGTACTTTTTTAACTGTTTTTTTTAATAATTCTCCGATTGTTTTGAATAATCTTTTTAAAATGCGTTTTTTCGGGGTAAGATATTTCTTTTTAAGAGCACGCAACGTTTTTTTGCCTTTGATTACATCTTTAAAAAACTTCTCCCTTTTGCGATGCGGCTTTGAAGAGGCAACCAGATTAGTATTATATTTTATAACAAAATCCAGCGGGAGTTCTTTTGCAAACACTGACTGCAGACTGTTTATCCGTTCAAAATATTCTTTACCTTTTGAGGAATTCAAAAGCACAACCGATACACCTTTTTGGTCGTTCACAATTCCGTCAAAATCGTCAACACCCCAAAAATCACCCATAGTAATATCACCGGTACGCGGAATTTTATTAAACTTGCACCCGAGACAGGAATCATTTATCGAAAGATTAGACAAAAATACATTATGATAAACGTTATTATCTGCGCTTGTATGATATGTAGAATTTGTAGTTTTAACAGTTTCTGTAGATTTATACCCCCAGCCGTAATTTTTATCGCGCATGTTTATCTCAAGAATTTTACCGCTGTCTTTGTTTTCCTCCAGTAATTCTTTCTTATACATTTCAAAAACTTTTCTGGAGGGGACACCGTGGCATATCAAATCTATCGTGAGCAAATTTTCATAATCATGCCGGAGATACGATTTCAAACCTGCAATCTGACACGGAGTTCCTGTATACAAAACATATCTTCCGGATTCCAGCGCGGATTTTGTTTCTCTATAAGTATATTTTGTATCGCTTTGAACATACTTTGAACCCTGCATTTTTTTAATTTGATTTGAATTGTCAGCTGAAGTGTGACAAACTTTCATTTCGCTATCATATACAGCACCGAAAACAATTCCGCCCTGCTTTAATATATAATCGGCAAATACAGGGAATACCCCGCCCGAGGAAGAAATCATTCTCTCATTTTCTTTTTGATTAATAAATGCAAAAACTTTCGGGGATGCAAAATTTTCTGACTTAAAATTTATTACAGGGCAAATTTTTTCGCATAATCCGCAATGTTTACACTTTGCCACATCAATAACCGGTTTTAGAAAACCTTTTTCATTCTCTTTCATAACTATCGCGCCATGCGAGCATATATTTGCACAGGCTCCGCAGCCGGTGCACAGTTTAGTATCGTTTAAAAAATCCAATTGTCTGTTTCCACTTATAAATAATTAATTTCCATATATACTTTGTCACATATACAGGCAATATGTAAATAATACACCAGTTTACTTTTTTGAGCTGGAATTTTAAAGTTGCTTCATTTTGTAATTTTGCAACTTCTATTTCCAGAAAATCACGTCTTGTCAATATTTTCTCATAATTAATTTTGACGGGAGCCTCTATTGCTTTTTGTAAAAATTCAATTCCTCTTCTTGCCTCAATATCAATTTTGCGGTTAACCTGTTCATAATCTACGTTGAACACGCAGTCTCTTTTCATAATTTCGTCAAAGGAACTGATACTGTTATCTTCAATCCCCAGCATCTCGAAAATAGATTCAAATCTTGCAAAACCTCTTGATTTATTTGCAAGACAGATAAATGGCTTATTAAAAATTATCGCAAAACAAACCCCATGGAATGAATCCGTAAGCACCAATCGACAATTTTTGATTGCCGAAAGCCAATTTTCAACTGATACCTTGCTGCCGGCTAATTCTACCAAATCTGTCTTATATTTATTTTTCAACCAGCTGCAGGCATCTTTGTATGCTGCGTCTTTATCAAGTACATAGCTTACAATCCTTCCTGAATAATCTCTATCAGCAGACTTTATCAAAGCTTCATAATTTTCTTTCTCTGTGACAAACACCGGATCAATAATCCATTCGGCATCAACGTCCAAAATATCACGGCAAATTTCGACACCGGACTTTTCTCTGACAGAAACAAAATCAAATCCTTTAAGAGAAGTTTTCATCTTCTCAATTATTTCGACAGGAGTTTTCTCCAAAAAGTTTTCTTTACCAACTCCAAAACTTGCAGAAAAAGCAATCTTTTTATTTTCAGGTTTTACAAAATCCAACATATACTCCGTCAAATGTTCTCCTTGATAAATGTATCTGAAAACCTGATCAGAACCGGTCATAAAAGTATCCGAAAAATCATTCAAAGGATTCAAATCTATTGCAGAAAATGAGGTAAATTTCAAATATTTTCTCCAGAACGCATAGTAAAAAGATGGTGAAAATCTGGCAACAGTAACACCATTATTTACTAATTGAGAATCATAACCAAGAGAATTTATAACCTGCTGCAGTGCATACGCAGTCAAATTCGCACCATAATTTTTCTTGGTGTGCCATAAATTAAGATTATATATCTTTTTAGCAGCCATATTTATGCAATCACTAATATGTCTTAAAAAACTTCCAACAAAATTAACTATATAATTTTTTTACAAATTTGGCAAGTATATTTACAAGTTTTAAAACATGTAATTGCAATTCAAGAATCTGAAATGTATTTGCTAAATATAATTATTTAAGCTATCCTTAAAGAAAAATAAAATTAAAGGAGACTGTATATGAAGTGTGCACCGGTCTGTAATCACAAATTTCTGAAATTTAAACTTTCTGAACGAACAATGAAAACCATTTCAAAATCAACTAAATTATCAGAAGAAGAATTAAAGTCTCTGTCACTGGATGAACAGATAAAATTAATGGAGCAGCGGGGCAGCCTGAAAAAACAGAATCCTGTGAAAAAATTTATTGCAGAAAAATATAGAAAACTGGGTGAAAAATTAGGCTTGTTGAATAAAGAGCATATTATATGAAAAACAAAAACGAATTACCCAAATGCCCAGTAGAGGTGACACTTTCTTTAATTTCAGACCGCTGGAAAGTGTTAATAATAAGAGATTTATTAAATGGTACAAAAAGATTCGGAGAGTTAAGAAAATCTGTCGGGAATGTTTCCCAAAAAGTATTGACTGCAAATTTAAGGTCTATGGAAAATGACGGATTAATTAAAAGAAAAGTATATGCGCAAGTACCTCCAAAAGTTGAATATTCGTTAACAGAAACAGGCTTAAGCTTAAAATCTGTATTAAAGTCAATGGAAGAATGGGGATTAAAATACAAAGAGGAATGTTATTAAGATTAGTAGGTTTTGGTAATCTTTGATTACAGAAACATTATTTGATGTGGTAAATCGGAGATTTACCACATCCTACAAGCTTCTCCTCCAGTTTCATAACGCATAAAACGATTACTTCCGACCGCCATCATTCAAACACAAAGCCAACTTTGCCGAATAATCCTTTTATTCGTTCAGACAAAATGTCCCGTTAAAATACATCCGCAAACGCAGTTCACGAGCGAAAAGTCACTAAAAAAGAGCCTTTTCAGCTCTTTTAATAAAATTTGGGCCCGGAGGGATTCGAACCCACGACCAAAGGATTATGAGTCCTCTGCGCTACCGCTGCGCCACAGGCCCGTGACGACTTTTATATTTAATTTTCATCTAAGGCTTGCGTTAGCGCTATTCTCGCTTCCGCTCGATGCGCTCCCTACCTCTCCTCGAACGTGACATTAAGTCACCTTCTCGTCGGCAGAGTGCCACAGGCCCGTGACGACTTTTATATTTAATTTTCATCTAAGGCTTGCGTTAGCGCTATTCTCGCTTCCGCTCGATGTGCTCCCTACCTCTCCTCGAACGTGACATTAAGTCACCTTCTCGTCGGCAGAGTGCCACAGACCTGTGACGACTTTTCCATATTATCAACTAAATACTAAAAAATCAAGCACGTGTTATTAAGAACTATGCTCGTACTTTAAATGCAAATTTTTTGAACAATATATATGTGAATATTGAAGCTATCAATGTTGCAATAATCTGTGATACGAAAACGTTTATATGTAAAAATTTTACAATAAGTTCTAACAATCCTGCGTTAATTAGGTAGCTGAAAACCCAGGTTGTACAACATTTTATGTATTCTTTTTTCCAGTTGCCCTTACCTCTAAAAACCAGAAATTTTTGTGTCGTAAAAGAAACGACAGATGAAATTGCCCAAGCTGAAGCGAGTGCTATCTGATAAAAATGTTCACCCAAAATCAAACAAATTGCAGTATAAATAAGGTACGATACACCGGCGTTAAATCCGCCTACTAATAAAAATCTTATTTTGTCCGAAATATTAAACCAATATTTTTTCATTTTTACCTTGCTACTTCACTGCCAGTCGATTGATAGTAAATAGTGAGTGAATTTTTTCAACTCACTATTTACTTACTCTCATTCTACAAAAAACTGTATTCCGGAATTTCAAATACTTCATTATTCGCATCTTTTTCTACAAATTGCAAATAATAATCCAGCGCCCTTTCCTTTGATTTTTCGTAATACTCTTCAGAAATTAATTCCTTGTGCAGATCCGTTCTTTCACCAGAATAATTTCCCAGAACTCTTGCAAATTTTTCAATTTCTTCCAGCTTTTCACCGCCAGCATAAGCCTTTGTCTTAGCATCCGTTCCTGATGGGCGGATTTCTACATATTTATCGCTAAATTGCAGATATGTACCGTCACCGACAAATTTAACCGATTTCAGATTATCAAAACTCAATTCTGCAAAAGCACCGTTTAGAACTTTCTTAACTGCTTCTAAATCTGCCTTGCCTTCTCTAATTGCAATTGCAAGTGATAAATAGAAAAGATCATTTTTTGTTCTCTGTTTTTCACCCTCAATTTTTGCCTGCTTCAGCTTATCAATATCAGGCTCGGATTCATTGTAATAAGAAATATCTTCCCTTACGTCATATTTTGCAATTATATTATTTTCATCAAATATTTCTACAAGGTATTCTGAAAGAGTTTTATTTTCGTGCTCCAGCCTTGCAGCAAGTGATGATGCAACTATAATTGCTTCCGTAGCACTCTTTTCTCTCATAGCAATAGCTCTTCTGCCCGCAAGTGATGCTATCAGATCCTCTGAACCCATAATCATACCGCCGGATTCTTCTCCGCCAAAAATTAGACGTGGTTGAACACCAAGGTTGATTGAGTTTCCGAAAACGTCATCAACAACAACTTCTTTATCCGGATGATTTTTAATCTGAAGCTCAACTTTTTTCATAATATTAGCAATTTCTTTAAAACCTACCGGAACGTTTACTACCTTTATACCATGAGCTTTTGCCCACTCATCCCACGATAGAGCTGAGGCAGTTGTTTTTATCATAAATCTCGGATGGTTTTTGAACTTTCCGCTTGTTTTAAGCTGCTTAACTCTATAGTTCATAAGCATCAAAAATGCCTGATTTGCGCTATATACAGTTAAAATTCTGTCCTCATCCAGTTGAATATATGAGATTCCGTAATCATCAAGCATCGTTGAGCTTCCGGCAGCTTCTATCTGGCACACCGTAAGCCTGTCGTGATCCGGATCTGTAATTAATACAACCGTTCCAAGCGGGTAATCTTTCAGCACTTTGTCATAGTGCAGTGATTCTATTACAGGGAAAAATTTTTCGCCGTCAGGACGTTTTGCAACAACGGTTGCGTCTACGGAATAATCATAAAAAACCTTATTTCCCTTAGGATCGGTATCATATTTTCCGATAGAATGGAAGAACGGATCCTCTTCTATGTTATTCCAGGCGTATTTATCCTGAATTCCCAATTTCTCAAGGACTCTGCTTAAAGTTCTGTAAGCGCATCCGCCCACACTTTCGATAAACAGCTTTGATTCCATTTTCTTTATGCTGCTTAAATCTTGTGCAACGCCGGATTTTAAGTATTCAACATATAAATCAATGCCGTCATTAATTTTAGCCATTACTGCTTCATCAATCAAAGGATCATTTTTCGGACTGATTTTTATCTCGTAAGAGCCATCTTTTTCAGTTCTGTCAAAAATTTCCTGAATTTTGTTTACAAATTCCAGCGATTCTTCCGGCAAATATTGGCTGCCTTGAGAGTTTAAATCTTTTGTAGCAGTTTTGACCGAGATTCCGTGGCTTGAAGTAATATATTCACCGCCAACCAAATCAAGCTTGAATGCTAAAAAAGATGCCAGCCAAATAGGGATAGTCTTTCGTCCGGCAGGAACAAGCGTTCTTATACCTTGAGCAGCCTGTATTCTTGCAATAGCATCAAGATACAACGCAGAATTATATCTAACTTCGCTTCCTGCAAGCTTTACGATTTCCTGATTCGGGTATTTTTCTTTTGCCACAAGCGCCTTAGCAAGTGTTGCAAGTACAATTCCCACAAGATTAATCGGAAATCTTGTGTCCTGCGGAAACAAGATATTTTGCGGACCTCTTATACCGGCAGTAGAAACCTTTGCCTCTTTAGAATAATTAGCAAACCATTCCTTGAGGTTTAACCCCTCCGGATTGCTTTCACTATGCGGGTTCAGATGTTCTTTTTTTAATGTAAATGTGAATCCGCCCTCATTATCGAAATTTAATAAATCAAGATTTTTTATATAATCAGGAGTCTTATCCAAAACATTTTTAAACAGTTCTCCTTCTAACTCACAGCTTGGTTTTAATCTATACATAACTAAATCCTCTCCTAACTAAGCTTTACCATTATATCATAAAAACTTTACATTTGTAACAATCTCCTATAAATATAGGGTTGAAAAACGTTTGTACATGTTTTATAATAAATATATATAGTATATATTCAATTAAATACAAAAAAGGATTTTTATTATGACAATATCGTTTAGTGGTTTGGCTTCAGGATTAGATACATCATCATGGGTAGAAGCTTTTGTCTCCGTAAAACAGGAAGAAGTCAAAAAATATGAAACAAGTTTAGAAGAGTTGCAAACTCAGAAAACAACTCTAAATGATACAAGAAGTGTATTTTCCGATTTGCGTTCAGCTATTGAAAAGCTTACGGATGCAAAATTTGGCGGATCATTCGACTTGTTTGCCCAAAATTCTGTTACCTCTTCAAATGAGGAAATCTTTACTGCAACTGTAACAAGCAGCGCTGTCAGACAAAATTATGACATAAAGGTTCAACAGCTTGCTACAACAACAAAAGCAACTTCAAAAGAAGCTGCCAGTGCAGTTGCAGATGATGAAACTCTTTTATCTAATCTGGGAATTGCTGCAGGAACGCTTACTGCATATGTAAATGGTGAAAAACATACTATTAATATTGATAGTGCAGATACTTTAGGTGATTTAAAAGCTCGTATGGCTGAATTTGGCATAAAAACAGAAATCAGCGATACAGGTGTATTAAGCTTTTCTGCACAAAACGGCACTGATACTGTCAATATAGGCGCAACAACAGATAGTTCAAATCTGGTATCTTTAATCGGTTTAACCCAGCAGGAGGACGGAACTTATGCGTCTACAAATTCTTTGTATAAAGCTTCTGTTGCATCAAAGTTAACCTCTGAAGATTCAGGTTTCAATCAGCAAATCACAGCCGGTACATTCACAATCGGCGATGCAACATTTACAATTGATGAAAATACGACATTGTCATCTATTATTTCACAGATTAATAGCAGTGAAGATGCGCAGGCATATGCATACTGGGATGATGCTACCGGTAAATTAACTATTACTTCTACAAAAGAAGGTGCTTCTTATATTAATATCGAAGCCGGAACAAGTAATTTTACCGACGTTATGGGCTTTACTAATTCTGAGTGGGATGATGAGGGCAACCTTGTATCTTCTAAAATGTACACGGATGCTCAAACACTTGGAAAAAATGCCATATTTACAGTCAATGGGACAACAATGACTTCTACATCTAATACCGTAACTTCTGATATTTCAAGAATTGAAGGGGTTACATTAACTCTTAAACGTGAGAACACTGAAGAAGATGGCAACACTACTTTGCAAGTAACTCAAGATACTTCAGGACTTGAAGATGCCGTAAATGAATTTATAGAAGCTTATAATGCAGCTATTGCAAAGGTTGAAGAAGTTACTGCAAGCGGTGAAGATCTCCACGGTGAAACTTCGCTTACAAGTCTTACAAGAACTTTAAGAAGCTATGCTAACAGTTCTAACGGTACAAACGGCGGCATTTATAAATTGTTATCCGATATTGGTATTTCTACTGCATCAGCAGACGGAAACAACCTTTCTACTGACACTTATGAGCTTTCACTTGATTCCGAAAAATTTATGAAAGCTTTGCAGGAAAATCCAGAATCAGTAAAATCCTTGCTTACAGGTGAAAATGGGGTTTTAAGCATGATGGAAAATGCAGTAGAACAAAGCTTGTCTGCAACTACCGGATATTTTGATATCAAAACTTCTACACTGGATTCTGATATTGAAAAAATGGAAGAAAAAATTACTAAGAAAAATACAAGTATTGAAACTTATAGAACGCAGTTAGAAAATAAATTCTATCAAATGGAAATGGCAATTGCACAAATGCAGCAAAATTACAGCTCATTCCTGTCTTAGAGTTGTTAATACAAAAACGGGTGCCGGACTAAAAGTCCGGCACCCGTTTTTTCTGACAATTTTATCCAAATAAAAAGCCCCTAATCGGGGCTAAAATTTGAGTAAGATGTAAGATGGGGTAATTTTGGGTTAGTAGTTTATAGAGCTACAAGTTTTTAGTAAAGGGTTGAAGAGTTGAAAAGTGGAGGAACTGAAACGTTAGTTATATCTCTATTTACGTGAGCGTAAGCGAACTTATCGAACTATTCAACTTATCCACTTTTCAACTCTTCAACTTATATCTTATTTCAGTAATGTAGAGATAAATCTAATAGAGTCGTCCTTTAATTCTCTGACAAAATCTCTTGCGATCTTTGAAAGAGGTCTGTTGTCAATTTTATCAAATACATCGTAGATTGGATCGCCGCCGTTATTAAATCTCATTTGTCTGTCCTGTTTTTTGAGATAATAGAATTGAAAGTCAGAAGGGATTTCTAAAGCTCCTGCCGGTTTTTTATTTCTTTCGATTGCATCGTATGTTGCTGTCATAATTCTTACTCTCTCTTTCAATTATCTCTTACATATATATAAAGTATATCTATTCTAAAAAATTGCCTTTTTTCTGTGCTTTGTTAAGAAATATTAAGGCGAATTTGTTGTATAATCTATACATGGATAATTTGGAGCAGATAAAAAAGGCTGTCGAGATTGAGGTTAAGTATAAATATATCAATATTAACGGGAAAACGAGGAGTTTTTCTTCATTCATCTGCTCGGAATTGCGCAAGGAGATAAAAAGCTCACAAAACCCTAAGTGGCAGGTGCTTTTGGAGCATTTTGAGCGGTATCAAATGGATACCTTGCCCCAGAGAAAAAAATCACTTGAGCGATTAGTGAGTGTAATTAAGGCAGAGAGCGGAAATCCACCGGTTGAAGCAAAAAACAGCAGACTTACACTCAAGTCTGACGTTATGTATCTTAAAGGGATTGGTCCGAAAATTGCCTATATTCTAAATAAACTTGGAATTTACACAGTCGGCGATCTGCTGTATTATTTCCCCCGCAAACATGTGGACTATTCGACAAGGACAAAAATCAGAGACCTGACTCCAGGCGAGACTACTACAGTTTTTGGCACAATTCGTTCGGTAGAGGCTTTTACAACCAAAAATAATCTTGGTGTTGTAAAGGTTAAAATTGTTGATGGCTCGGGAAGTATAAATCTTAATTTCTTTTCTTCCAAGTCTAACAAGTACACGCTTGAGAGGATTAAATCCCAGTTTCCGAAAGGCTCTGGAATAATGGTTTCAGGAACGGTCAAAATAAATTCTTATGATGGGATGCCAACTCTCGACAAACCGACTTATTCCATCATGGATGATGAAATCCTCTCGTCGTCAAATATTAATCTTGCAAGAATTGTTCCTATTTACCCCCTGAGCGAAAATCTGAACATAAAGACTCTCAGAAAAGCAATATATAATACCATTCAGCTTTTCAAAAACGAAATTGAGACGGTTTTGCCGGCATATATTATTGAAAAATACAATCTTTTACCGAAAAAAGAAGCGGTAGAGCAAATGCATTTCCCAAACGATAACGAATCGCTGCAGAGAGCACGGTTTTCGCTTGTATTTGAAGAGTTGTTTCTTATTCAATTAAGACTTGCGCTTTTGAGGGAAGAAAACAACAGAACAATCTCTTCAATCCCGCTGGAAATTAAGCGTGACGGGCTTGTAATGCGCTTTATTAACGGGCTTCCGTTTGAGCTTACGGGTGCACAAAAAAGGGCTGTAAATGAGATTTTGAACGACTTAAACTCTACAAAACCTATGCAAAGACTTTTGCAGGGTGATGTTGGAAGCGGTAAAACAGTTGTTGCAACAATTATGCTTCTTGCTGCGATAGAAAACGGGTATCAGGCTGCGATTATGGCACCAACAGAGATTCTGGCGCAGCAGCATTACAACAATATGGTAAACTGGCTTGCGCCGCTTGGAATCAGGGTTGAATTATTTCTCGGAAGTATCGGTAAAAAGCAGAGAACAATTTCAGAAACTAACCTTAGGAACGGTCAAGCGGATATTGCGGTCGGTACGCATGCACTTATTCAGGATAATATTGAATTTGCTAACCTTGGCGCTGTTGTAATTGACGAGCAGCATAGATTTGGCGTAAAACAAAGGCTTGCACTCCGCAAAAAATCGCAAAATCCGCAAATTCTTACAATGACTGCCACTCCGATTCCAAGAACACTTGCTATTACAATGAACGGCGATCTGGATTTAACGATTATTGACGAACTTCCAAAAGGCAGAAAACCTATCATCACAAAGCTTGTAAACTCCAAAAAACAAATAACGGAGCTTATCCGGCACGAGGTCGAAGCCGGACGTCAGGCGTACATTGTTTATCCCCTGATTGAAGAAAGCGAAACGCTTTCTGCAAAAGCAGCAACAATTGAAAAAGAACGCTGGGAAAAAGAAGTTTTTCCGGAATACAAAATCGGGCTTTTGCACGGGAAGTTAAAAAATGACGAAAAAGATGAGGTCATGAATAAATTCAAAAATAAGGAATATGATATCCTTGTCTCAACAACTGTTGTGGAAGTCGGGGTTGATGTTCCGAATGCGACTGTTATTGTTATAGAAAACGCTGAACGCTTCGGACTTTCGCAGCTCCATCAGCTGAGAGGGCGTGTCGGAAGAAGCGACCTTCAATCATATTGTCTGCTTTCTTCTTCTACAAAGTCGATGGAAACAAGGGCAAGGCTCAATATTATGACGCAGACAAACGACGGGTTTGTAATTGCGGAGCAGGATTTGCAAATCAGAGGACCGGGCGAATTTCTCGGAACACGTCAGAGCGGACTTCCGGATATGATTATTGCCGATATCGTACACGATGCTAAAATACTTGAGCTTGCACGCAGTGAAGCGATTAATTTTGTGAAAAATAACAACATTGATGATTATCCGCTATTAAAAGAAGCAAAAAGTTTGAATTTTGACGGCAATTTATTCGGCGCCGGCTAGGGGTAAATACATTTTGTCGGGTGACAATTGTAAAATTACCAATCAGGCTTTTTTGCCCTGTCACCCTCAAAGAGTAACTTTTACAGTTTGTTTAGTGAACTTTTTCTTTACTAAAAAGAAAAAGAAAAGAAGAAACAAAATGTTAACAGAAAAGACACCGATAGTACAATGGCAAGAAATTACTTTCCCCTCGCCCCTTGTGGGAGAGGGAAGAATTTCTTAGTGAGCGTTTAGCGAACTTAGAAATTCGGGTGAGGGGTTAACCTCGTTTAAGATTGCTTCGGGCTGTCTTGGATTGTTCACTCGTAATGATGCGTGGCTTGTAGAAATGTAAGTCAGGTTTTACCTAACAATAACTCTTGTGGAGCAAGCTCCACACTACTTATTAGAATTACTTTCAAATTCTTCCCATCCCTTTACCAGATTAGAGGTTGTTGTTTGTAATGCTTCTGCAATTTTAAAAAATTTTGTCGTAGAAAGACCATAAGCTTTTCCGCTTTCTATTTTTTCCATATATTGCTTGCGTAAACCTGATTTTGAAGCTAATTCGTCAATTGTTAATTCGTTTTTCTCTCTATAATATTTAATTCTTGCTCCTATAAATTCAAAAAATAGCTTTTTTCTCATAATTACCTCACATTATTAATAAATGTAAAATATAAACACACTAATCAGAGTTAAATTTCACTAATAAGTGATTTAATTATATATCTTGTACACTTATTTGTCAACATTTTCATGTATTAGTATAATTATTAACATGAGTATGAAAGCCAGAGAACAAATAAAATCGTTATTAGCGGCAAAAAATATTAAAATGAAGGAACTTTGCAAGTTATTATCCGAGGAAATGGGAAAAAATTATAGTTCCAATAATCTTTCAAATAAACTTATTAGAGGTAGTATAACATACAACGAAGTTTTACTTATAGCGGAAATTCTGGGGTACAAAATAACTTTTGTTGATACTGAAGATATATAGATTAAGAACAATATTGCCCGAATCACAACAAAGATCTATTGACAACTTATAAAAAATAGTAAATAATAAAAAAGTAGGGCGAGAGCCTTTAAAAATAAGCAGGCTTAAAGACTCTTCTTCGCACCCTACGATTGAATTAATAGTTTTAATGCTACTATTGTGATTGAAGTTGCTAATAGTAGCATTATTATTTTGTCAATCATAGCTATTCGCCTCCTTTCGTCCAATTTCCTCGAGAATGTGTGTGACGAAGTTAGCATAGTGCTAAGCCCTACAATAATTAAATTAACATAGCTTTTATTTTTAGTAAATATATTAAATAAATGAATAAATGTATATGTGCTGATTAAGTATATTTGTTTGACAATTATAAAAATGGGGCGGGGTGCTTTGCACCCCGCCATTATTCTTAATAGTTTGTAATTATTGTTCCAAAATGTAATTTAAAAGTGTTCTTACACCTGCGCCGGTCGCACCTTTGATAAATTCTTTCTGAGGTTTATCAAGGAAAGCAGTACCCGCAATATCAATGTGAGCCCATTTTACATCTTTTACGAACTTTTGCAGGAAAACGCCGGCAATTGATGCGCCGCCCCAGCGTGCACCGGTATTTTTCATATCCGCAATGTCGCTTTTGAGACTGTCAAAATATTCTTCCCATAAAGGAAGCTCCCAGTATCTTTCACCGTTTCTTTCCGCAGTGGCAATAAGATTTTTGACCAAGCCTTCATCATTACCCATAATACCTGCCGCATTTGTGCCTAAAGCTACCATGCAGGCGCCTGTAAGTGTTGCAAGATCAATTACTTCATCAACACCGAGTTCGCAGGCATAACAGAGCGCATCGGCAAGAGTCAGCCTGCCTTCTGCATCAGTATTATCAACTTCAATAGTCTTTCCGTTCATTGCGGTTAAGATATCCCCCGGCTTGTAAGCTGAACAGCCCGGCATGTTTTCGCAAGCCGCAATGATACCGTGAACTTCCACCTGCGGATGAAATTCTCGTAAGATGCTCATTACGCCTAAAACACAAGCTGCGGCAGACATATCATCTTTCATTGTAAGCATGGATGAAGGCGGTTTGATATCCAATCCACCGCTATCAAAGGTTATACCTTTACCGATTATGGCGATTTTCTTTTTAGGGTTGTCAACCTGATATTTCATATGGATGAATTTAGGTTCTTGAGCGCTTCCTCTTGATACGGCAAGGAATGCCCCCATACCCATTTTTTCGCACTCTTCTTTGTTGTATATTTTTGTGTCCAGACCAAAATCACACGCAATGTTAGCAAGCTCTGTCGGGGTAGCAAATTGAGCCGGCTCATTTGCAAGATTTCTTGCAAATGTCATAGCTGCGGCAATTTTTTCTGCTTTTTTTACGATATCAGCGTTAGCCTGAACGTAAACTTCCTGAACCTTGTTGTCTTTCTTTTCCGATTTATATTTATCAAAAGCATAATCTGCAATAAATGCTCCCATTGCGAATTGTTCCGAATAATCAAATTCAATTCCGTTGAGAGAGAAGGAAACTTTTTTAGCCTCCATTTGCATACATTTCTTGATTGCTTTTGCAACAGCTTCTCTCATTTTATTCGGGTTAAACTCTGCTCTCTTTCCTAATCCAAGGACAAGAACTTTTTTGTAAATTTCTTGACCGTATGTCGGAAGAAGGTATGTTTCGCCGAATTTACCTTTAAAATTATCCTGCTCAACAGCGTATTTGTTAGCAAGATCATTTGTTGTATTTTCTTCTTCAAACTTGTTTACCACAAGAATGTCGGATTCAATACTTTTTGCATCCTGAACAACTTTGATTTCCATATATCAAAACTCCTTTCTTATTCTAGTATTGTATATAATTTGAATTTTGTTTTAAATACGCTAATTAGATTATTATAACAAAGTATTTGACATTGAATTTTGTTTGAATTAATATAAATTCTGTTGACAGCCGGGGGTAAATAGACTATAAAGTCTGGTTCCGCCAAAAGGGTGCAAACCCAAGTGATAAAAGAATACAGGTGCGGGCGTTTAGCTCAGTTGCCCAGCGAGGCGGCAAGGCTAGAAGCATAAGCAAAAGGTTTAGGAGGTTGAGCCGAGCGGTTCTAAGATACGGACGCTCTACCAACTGAACAAATGACAAAAGAATACAGGTGCGGGCGTTTAGCTCAGTTGGTAGAGCGTCTCCCTTACAAGGAGAGGGTCAGAAGTTCGAGTCTTCTAACGCCCACCATTTAAAAAGAAGTCATTAAGACTTCTTTTTTTATTGTCAAAATGGGGCTTTTCGACTCTGCACTTGTTCAAACAAGGCAGACACCAAAAACAACCAATCACCAAAACGCAATAATAACGAGAGTCTTAGAAGTTTGAGCACAATTTTATTATTTTTTGTCGTCAAAATTGTTGTTATATAAGGCTTTTGAGGCAAAATTAGAAAAATTTTGTTCATATTCTTTTTGCTCTTTTTTCGTTTTAAACTTTTTAGCCTCTTGCTTTGCTGATAATTTCATTAAACATAAAATTAAATCACAAATGGCTTTTGCTCTTTCTTCCTCTGTTGGGTTTGAATTGTCAAATTTAACAATAAAATTTGGTTTCTTTGTTGTCATAATGTTCTCCCTTCTTTTAAACAGAAAATTATTTGTTCTATAATAGGGATAATGAAAGGAAACCATGTTTAATTTTTATTTAAATAATAATTCAAAAGATTGGCTTGATATAGTTGGTATTGTTGGACAAATATTGGTTCCTATTATTGTTTTAATAATTTCTATTTTATACACAAATTCAAGAAACAATAACTTAGATAAACAATTTACACAACAATTAAAACAACAAAAAGAACAATGGCTAAGTGATGAATTTATAAAAAATGAAGCAAGAAAAATTATAGAATTTAGAGATATATGCTTTAAGTCATGTGATTCTGCTATTTGGCTGATAAATACTTTATTTTCAGCTCAATATTTACATGGCTTTTATATGGATGAAAATAATAAATATTTATTAATGGACACAATAAATATGCATTATAAAGAGGCAAAAAAAATTCCCGATTTTTATTTTAAAAATCAAATGATATTTAAGAAATATGGAATTGGAGCAGAGATTGAGTATATTTCTATGATATTAGAAATAGTTGCGGTTAGTTTAAAAAATTCTAGTGATTTAATATATAGTTTATTTAAAGAAAATGAGCAAATAAAAGAATATAGACATAATAAATATAAAGAATTAATTGATTTTCTTGTAACAGGATTGGATTTACAATTTTCCATTATAGAAAATTCGTTTAGCGATGAAAATATAAAAAACGAAATTATAAATTTGAATTTTGATGAAAAATTGAATAAATACAAAAATTTTATTATTTCAAAAATAATTGGTTTGGAGTTTGCGTTAGAAAAACTAACCTTAATTGATTATGAAAATATTCCAGTTACTCTAAAAAGTATATCTAAAAGAACAATTCCTGATTCATTAATTTAGACTTAGTTAATCAACTTTTCTCAAATTTATACTATCAATCATTCTACCAAGTTCAAACATTTCAAAAGTACGGACTTTTTCAATAAATTTATTGATTATAAGTTCTAACTTTGTAACCTCTGCACCACCATTTCTAAAAAGAGCCGAAAAGGCTCTTTTTTAGTGGCTTTTCGCTTGTGGTCTATGTTTGCAGATTTCGAGCATTTTGAAAGAAGTTTTTAAAAATCGCTAGAACTCTTTTGTATTGTCAGTTTTAGGGGTTCGAATCTCTTTAGATATTTTTTCTTTGGCTCTAAGAGCCTTCGCTAAAGCCTTTTCGGCATATTCCGGAATTTTTACTCCTTTGATTTTTGCTAAACTCTCAAAAAATTGTTGATAAAGAAATGCGGTTTCTTCTTCCGAATATTCTTTGTCGTCAAATGTGATTATTACGTTTACATCTTTTCTGATTTTCATAATACCTCCTTTTATACTTGTTAGTTGACACTAAGCGTGCTGTCATCCCGAACTTGTTTCGGGATCTTACCGGCTTGGCGTGTTATAATTAGTCTATGAGCAAAACTTATGCTGTCTATATAATGACTAATTATTCTCAAACCTCTTTTTATATAGGAGTTACAGGTAATTTGCAAAAAAGAGTTTGGGAGCATAAAAATAAAGTAGTTGATGGTTTTACGAAAAAATATAATGTTGACAGATTGGTATATTATGAATTGACTGACTCTGTTGACGCAGCCCTAAATCGTGAAAAACAATTAAAGCGTTGGCATAGGGAGTGGAAGATAAACTTGATTAAGGAAATGAATCCGGAATTTAAAGATTTATCTTTAGCTTGGGAATAAATATTGTCATTCTGAATTTTTCTACCAAGCGGAGAGGTTTAGAATTAAACCTACAAACTATATTTACCCCTTTCAGAATCTTACCGGTTTATAGTCATAACATCTATTTGGTAAGACCCTGAAACAAGTTCAGGGTGACAAAAATATAAAATGTCATCCCGAATTTATTTCGGGATCTTACCGGTTAGAAACAGAAGCTTCAAGTTGGTTAGAATCTGCACTTCGTAAGGACAGGCTCACACAAAATTTTTAAGATCCTGAAACAAGTTCAGGATGACAAAAATTTTGGTTCGCTTTGTCAAACAATTCCAGAATGACAGCTAACTGATTGTTTAAATACTTGATAATATTCTAAAAGCAAGAC
>CALURU010000015.1 GCA_944323255.1 Candidatus Gastranaerophilales bacterium | reverse complement strand
TGAAATACTTTTTCTATGTATTTCGATTTTAACAATTCTTGTATTTGTTTTTCGGTCAGGCTTTTTTGTTTTCTCATCGTTCCTCCTTTTTTTTATTATATTCGAAAACTTGCCTACTGACCGATTACGTTTTTAGGGGGACAATTCAAGAAACCCCAACCTACTTTTTGCAAAATTTGCTCATTTTTTAAGTTCGGGAACATAGCAGAAACGCACTAAAAAAGAGCCTTTTGAGGCTCTTTTAAAATGGAGGAGGAGGTGGGATTCGAACCCACGGTACGCTCGCACGTACGACGGTTTTCAAGACCGCTCCAATCAACCGCTCTGGCACTCCTCCAAAGGTATTCAATTGGTAACAAGTACATATTACACAAAACATATTTTTTTGTAAACCCCGAATCTTTTTTAAGTGCCAATAACAATTTCTCTTTTTCTACGAAATGTGTCTCCAGTGAGCATAAAATTTTAGGTTATATCTGCCTGTCCAAAGTAGCTCTAAGTTTGTTTAAGATAATAATCTCCATTTCCATTTATTGTTCTATGTTTTTGTTAATTAATGAAAATTTAATCTATCAAATCCCGCAGAATTTTATAAATCAGCTCCAATTTTTCTCTATTGCCTTGAACTTTATTAATATATTCATTTGTACATCCGATTAATTCTTGATTCGATTTTATATGTTCATTGGCAAAAAGTTCCTGCGTGGTAGTGTGGAGCGATATTAAAATATTCTCCAGCGTCTCAGGTTTAGGAAAACTAATACCCTGCTCTATGTTACTGAGATTTCTTGAAGAAATATCCACAAGTTCCGCAAGCTGCTCCTGCGTTAATCCCCTTCGCTTACGCAATCTTTTTATCTTTTCGCCGACTTCTTTTTTGATATTCATAACAATCTTACCGGAAATTTTACATCATTTTATAGTCAAAACTTGATTTACCAAATCATAATATATTAAGTTTTCTAAAGCTGAAATGTCGCGCTAATTCTGTATTCTGTAATAATATGATGTATTACATTGAAAAAATAAGCAATTTTGATTTGTGAAAATACTTTATGTATTTAAGGGAACTAAATTAACACAGGGACAGAAAAGGAGAAAAAATGAGCACGGGAATTTGCATTAGGGAGATTAAGAATGAGTATCTCCGGAGACTTGGAGAAGAAGTAGATGTTTCAAATAATAATTATATTGACGGAAATGAAATATCTGTTTTTATTGAAAAAGCGCAGGAAATAAAAGACAAATATTCACAAAAAGATTTTGCGGAGGTAATGGGATTATTCAGAATCCATGAAAAACCGGAATTATCCTGGGAAGAAATCGGAGAAATCGGTATCAGCCGCGGCAAAGAGCTTGTCAAAGGCATGTTTTGCGACGAGGACGGGTTTAGCCTGAGACGAACCTTGTCAACTTTAGGTGCAGGTGCGATTTTTGCGGCAATTTCCGCAGTGAGCGCTCCGGTTGCTTTAATCTGTGGCGCTGCTCTTGGAACTTATACTGCATATAATGGCGCTGTTAAAATTATCGAGGGTAAAAAAGCGTACGATAATGCCGGAACACACGAAGAAGCGGTTCAAGCAATGGAAAAGGCTCTGGATGGTGGAATTGAAACAGGTTTATCAATACTGGCATTGTTTGGTATCCGTCATTGTGCTAATAAAATGAGTGTAAACGCAAAATCCGGAGTAAAAGCGCAGCCGGAGTCGCAAGCTTATGCACAGCCAAAATCACGGCAGACACCGACTAAACCGGCGGAGAATACCGGAGCCAATAATACGGAAAATTTAGCTGCTAACCAGACGAATAAAACTGTAGAAACAAAAGCCGACTCACATAAAAGAACGGTTCAAAAGAGTACAAAATATAAAGACGAACCCACTGTAAAATACTATTACAAAAATGATGCAATGATAAAAAAAGAAATCTTAAAGGATGTTAACGGTAAAAAAATGACAGTAGAGTACAAATATGATAAAGACGGTTTTGATCTTATCAGCCAAACAGAAACGTATGACGCAGGATACATTTTTGGGACAAACCCGACTCGAATCTATCCTAAAGGAATGATAAAAGAAACTACGTTTGAAAAAGGTATGCGAAAAGAAGTCTGCACGGATGGCGAAACACTTGCAACAAACTGGTACAACCGTCAGGGCGATATAGTTAAACAAGAACTCTCAACTCCTGATAAATACGGCAGGATAAAATATGAAAAGACAAAGAATGATGAAATAGAGACTTTTGCAGACGGGCGTATTGTTGAAAAGAAATATAATAATTATGATACTTATGACGAGATAACGACTTATCCTGACGGAACTAAAACAACACGAACATTAGAAACTGTAAAAATAGTATGGTAAAAAGATTTCAGGGCGGGCAAAGCGTAAGCTTGCCCGCCCTATGTAAAAAATACAATTAATGTCAGGCAAAGCCTGATCTATTTATTTTCCTCTTTATTTTAACTCTCGTTTCTTGGAAAGAGGAGGCTGCTCCTTTCCTGAATGAGGGAAGGCGGGGTGGGTAACGATTTTTGTTCAAAAAAACGTATGACTTTTAACCACTCACCCCTGTCTTGGATTATCCGGGAAGCCATGAAGTTCTTAGCTTTTCGACTCATTACGGGCTTGCCAGGTACGGGGATAAGCTTACCTCCTCATGGACAGAATCCTAGCTATATTAATTAAAATTCATTACTCTAATCCTTTTATTGTATAATATTCGCAGGAAGGGAAATCAGGTATGTTTGATTATTTAAAAGGGTATGTTACCGACAAGAGAAAATCTGCAAAAGGTACTTATTTAACCGTTGATGTTGCAGGTGTAGGGTATCTTCTGGAGGTTGTGGAGCGAGATTTTATTAACACTTATGTTAATGAAAATACTGTTCAAAAACTTTATGTTCTTTTGACGCACAGAGAAGATGCCATGTCGCTTTACGGATTTTCTAATAAAGAGACAAGGGATATTTTTCAGATTTTACTCTCTGTTTCCGGAGTCGGTGCTAAGATGGCTATTGCTCTTCTTAATGAATTTGATGCGTGTGATTTGATTTCGCTTGTTATAGGCGGCGATTTTAAGGAACTTACCCGTGCTAAGGGAGTGGGACCAAAGCTTGCACAAAAAATAATTCTTGAATTAAAAGACAAATTGATGAAAACCGAGCTTCCAAAAGCTTCATGCAAAATTCCGCAATCGCAGGCATTTGAGGATACGCAAGCGATTCTACTTTCCCTCGGGTATGAAGAAAAAGAAATTGAGGATACTCTGGCGAAAATTCTTCCGACAATTGACGACAGTTCTAATTCCGAAGAAGTGATAAGAAAAGCTCTTACCTGTCTTTCAATGTAAATAATTGTAACAATTTTCTATATAATTCTAAAGTTTTACCTTAAATATGCCGTAAAAGAAAACAGATGGTAAAGAAAACAGAAGGTAAAGCAAACAGATGTCAGACAAGGTAGAATTATTAAAGAAAATAGAGTTATACAGAGCTTCTCATCCGGATTTAAAGAGACTTACGGACGAGCAGATAATCTCAATTATGGTTGAAGAGAAGGTAATAACTCTTAGCGAGGCGGAGAAGATATCTGTTTTCGGGGTACAATCCGGCAGCAGGGAAGGCGAGGTTAATTTAGGAAATACTAAAACCCGCACAATAACTCTTCCTTCCGGCAGAAAAATTGTAATTAAAGACGGTATAACCAAATACTATGCTGCTGATGGCGTGGAACTTAAAAAAGAGTATTTTGAAAAACAGGAAGGTCAAGTTGATGTAAAACCTTCAGGCAGATATTCTGTCACAAAAGCCGGTAAAACCGGATATTATGCGGCAGACGGAACAGAACTCAATGCAAAATATTTCAAACAGGTAGAAGGAAATGATACTAAAGTAACACTCTCCGACGGCAAAACCTATAATCTCAACGAAACATTGACTAGCCGCATAAACAATGTTGCTTCGGATTTGAAGAAAGCCGAGGATAATAACGGTTTTATCGGGAAAGGCTGGAGCTGGTTTAAGAACACAACCGGAATAGGTGACAGCTCTGATGATGTACGAGAAGTTCAGGAGGCGGAGAAGAAACTCCTTGCACAATTTAATTCAAACGAACAGAAGCGTCCGGAGATTTTTAAGGAATTGACAGGAGTTGATTATACGCCTGAAAACCTTGAGAAATTTATTAAAGGTGAAATTAAACTAAAATCCGAACAGGCGCTATCCGGCTATAAAGAAGGTCAGGAGATGGCGTCTGATGTAGCGGGAGATATTGTATCGGGTATTGCAGCGGTCGGGATTTATACAGCTTCAGTTGCAGCAGCACCGTTCACTGGCGGAGCTTCGATTGCAGTAGGAGTAGCTGCAGCAACTGCAAGCGGAGCTTTGATTAAAACTGGCGTAAAGGCAGCAGATACAATAGGAACAGATAAGAAATACACATTTGATGATTTTAAACACGATGCAGTGACGGGCGGCTTTTCGGGAGCTATAGCTCCAGTTACCGGAGGATTGGGTGGCGCAGCCGGAAAAGCCGCAGCAACGAAATTAGGAATTCAGGCACTAAAACATACCGGTAAAACCGCAGCAACTCAGGGTTCAAAGAGCGGACTTAAAACGGCGTTACTCAATCCTACCGGATACGAGTATATAGGCGGGAATGTACTTAAACGCAACGCTGCATTAGGAGCAGAGATGGCAGCGGATGGTGCAGTAGGCGGTGCTGTAGATAATGCATTCAGAACGGCATACGACGGCGGGAGTGCTGAAGAAGTTCTGCAAGCCGGAGTTGAAGGTTTTGTTGGCGGTGCAATCATGTCACCGATAATCGGCGGCGGAATGAAAGGTGTCGGAGTGGCTTTCAACCGGATAAAGGGTATTGATGAATTTTCATCAATTGTCACAAACTGCAAAAATCTCAGCGATGATGATTTGCTTAATTTGTATCAGTATTACAAGAATTATGAGCAGGAATGTATTAAAAATAACAAACCTGTACCTGATATGAAGAAGGCTGGGTTCGGTGAATTGTATGGAGAGATATATTCAAGAATAGGAAGGATTACCCAGGACAATATAGATTTTGCAAGAGAGCTTCTTGCAAATAAAGAGTTTTCGCCTTTCCAGATTCACAATGTATTAGAGTATACCAGAGCAGACAATATAGATATTGCCCGTGAACTGGCTGCAAACAAAGAGTTTTCTCGTGATCAAATTGGTAGGGTATTAGAGTATACCAGAGCGGATAATATAGATTTAGCCCGTGAACTGGCTGCAAACAAAGAGTTTCCTCGTGATCAAATTGGTAGGGTATTAGAGTATACCAGAGCGGATAATATAGATTTAGCCCGTGAACTTGTTGCAAATAAAGAGTTTCCTCGTGATCAAATTGGTAGGGTATTAGAGTATACCAGAGCAGATAATATAGATTTAGCTCGTGAACTGGCTGCAAACAAAGAGTTTCCGCCAAATGCGATTAGAGGAGTATTAGAGCATACCAGAGCAGACAATAAAGATATTGCCCGTGAACTTGTCGCCAACAAAGAGTTTTCTCCTGAACAGATTAGCCGGGTATTAGGAAATACAAACAAAGACAATAAAGATTTTGTACGACAACTGTTAGCGGACAAAGAATTTTCGTCTACGGAGATTATAAGAGTCTTTGGATACACCACTAAGGACAATATAAACTTGGCATACAAGCTGGTTGCAGATAAAGAGTTCCCACGTTACTGTATTGCTGAAGTCTTACGCAATACCACCAAGGACAATGTAGATTTCGCCCGTGAACTGGTCGAAAATAAAGAGTTCCCACGAGATTGGATTGATATAGTCTTACGCTACACCACCAAGTACAATAAAGATATTGCCCGTGAACTTGTAGCCAACAAAGAGTTTTCTCCTGAGCAGATTGTAGATGTCTTACACTACACCACCAAGGATAATAGAGACTTTGCTCAAGAACTGGTTGCAAATAAAGATTTCCCAAAAGATAGGATTAGTAGGGTATTAATTCATACCAACAAAGATAATATAAATTTTGCCAGAGAACTGGTTGCAAATAAAGAATTTCCGAGGAAACAGATTGAAGAAGTATTATCTTGCACAAACACGCACAATATAGACTTTGCTCGAGAATTGGTCGCAGATAAAGAGTTCCCAAAAGACAAAGTACATGAAGTAATAAGTAGTTATAATAAAGACAGTAAACCTCTTCTGGATTTAATTTCCTCCAGAAAGGATATAAAAAATACTGTCTTGCCAGGAATTGCAGATTGTATAACCTGTAAAGCCGGTGTAAACAGGGGGAAAATAGATACAAATAAAGTTAAACGCTATACTGCTCTCTTAGAAAATCCAAAAACTTCACCGTTTATGGTCAAAAAACTTAATGAAGGCATGGATATAGATACTGCCGCATTTTTACTCAAAACGCAGCAAAAATTAGACGGAGAAAATACTGCAAAACAACAAGCAAACAAAAAATCTCAAGTTCAAAATTACAGTACAGACCAGCAAAGTTTAAATGAACAATTTGCTGCTCTGGGGTTGTCTGAAAATGAGTCAAAAGCAATTATTAAAGCAATTTCAATTAACGGAGAGGTTAATATTGAGCTGCGCAATAAAGCAGTCGAACTCATTCAACAGGGTATTGCAAAGAATAGAATAGGAGATATATTAACTTCTGCTCAAATAACCGGTCAATATAATCCAAAAATAGTGGATGATTTTGTATCTCTTCAAGGTCTCGGATTTAATCCGCTTCTGGAAAAGAATCTGGCTATTCTTAATAATATTTCCAGCAAAGAAGCTGCGGAAAAATTTAATTCTAAAGTTAAAAAACAAATGATTAATATGCTCGAAAATTTACCTGAAAGCAAAAAAATATTGCTTAAAGAACAAGGGTTTGAACTAAATTCAATCCTCGAAAAGCTGAATACACAACCAATCAGATTAACTCAAGCAGCACCTCAAAAAGTAAAAGTTCCGGAAGGCATGAGAATGTCAAAATCAAAACTATCAGGGTTTGAAAGAATAGTTGTTGATAAATATAATCCGGACCCAAAAATTTGGATGAGTGAAGTTAATACAAGAAAATGGGCAGAAGATAAGTATAATGACTTTAAAAACGGTGATTATAAATCAAGATCTTACCCTGATGCAAATGAAGGACGTGAAAAAATCCTCAATGAATGGTTTGAATTTTTGGATACAGATCCGGATGTAAAAGATAATCCTTTCGTAAAAATTATAATTTCCGAATATATAGTAAAAGATCTTGCACCTGAAAATGCCTGGCTTCCGCCTGCTTTTGATAAAGCTTTAATAAAGGAAGTACTAAATTCTGCAATAGATAATAATAACGTATCAATAGCTTCAACTTATGCTAAAAAACTTAAAGCAAAAGCAGAAAAGAGCACTATAAAAGAAGAAGTCTATGTTGACGGTATAAAAGGAACGTGGTATACAATACCGCAGACGGACAAATCTTCTCCTGATTTTCAAACAAATGCAGATAAGGTAAAAGCCTTCTCTGACGGTACAAACTGGTGTATCAGAACATTTAATGCAGAACCTTATGTTCAGCAGGGTGCAATGCATTTCTTTGTTGATGAAAACGGACTGACACAGGTGTGTGTGAGAGAGACCGCTCCCGGACAGGTTCATGAAATCCAAAAACGTCAGCAAAACGCTACAAGACCAATTCCTTATATAACGGTTGTAAAAGATTTTCTCGACAGGCATGAATTGAAAACACCATCAGGTTATCTGGACGATGCCCTAAATGCAAAACCTAAATTCGATGCCCAGAAAAAAAGCTTTAATGAAGCCGCACAAAGAGGTGATTATAAATTTATTCTGGAACAAATGGGTATAAAAGTAGAAGTCTTGCCGGACGGAACTTATGCAATATCCCATTATTCACCAACACTCGGTGAATACACCATTAATGATTTAGGCATAAAAGAAAACGAACTTCTTGCTAATGTTTCGGTTATAAGAGGCGATGCAACTTTTGAAAACTCAAATGCTACAACATTACCAAATCTAAGAGAAGTCGGCGGTCAGTTTACTTTTGACGGTTCAAATATCTCTGATATAAGGAATCTTAGAGAAATAAACGGATATAAAATTGAATGGAATTAGCAGATTGTGCAAAGTGTAGGTCTATCTGTCCCATGACTCTTTATTTGCAGATTTTAAATGCCGGAGTGTGCTATTTTTAGAGTGTAAGCGGGAGAATCTTTAAGACTTACGCTAACCGACAAATTCTTGTAAATTCATGTAAACTATTGTAAACTTTTTTCAAATTTAGGCAAATTAATTTTTTACGGGTTTTCATATAAAAGAATAGAAGGTTTTATATGAACTTGAATATCCAACCAATTAATTTTAATATCCAAAATGTCCGCTTTAAGAGCAATCCTATATCTAATCCTTCCAATAATCAAAATCTGGAGCGCTCTCCGGAAAAGGATAGTTTTGAAATGTATGTCGGGTATGTTAACGATACGCACGGTCAGGCAAATAATATGATGAGAATTTTATCGGGAATAAAAGGCGATTTGAAGCTTGCAGGCGGTGACATTGATATCGGCGATGAGAAAAACGAAGGGATTCACAATGTTGCAACCAAGTTTTTAAACATTGCCGACATAAAGGCTTCTGTACTTGGTAATCACGAAATTGATATGGATCAAAAAAGCTGTATAGAAGCAATCAAGAGATTTAATGGCGAGATGCTTGCGATTAACTTTGAGCAGACACCATTATCCGAACAGAGTGAAGAGGAAATTAAAAAATTCGGACGTGCGGATTTAAAAAGTTATCTTAAGAAATCAACAGTAGTAGAAGTTAAAGGCGAAAAAATCGGTTTAATCGGAGCATGTCCGATGGATATGCTGGAGAGATTAACTCACCCTAACTACTATACTGACTGTTCTGTAGAAGATCTTGATGACACAATGGAAGATATACAGGAAGAAATTGATGATATGAAAAAGCAGGGTATAAATAAAATCATTTTGCTTTCTCATATGGGACACAAGCGTGATAAGATAGTTGCGCAGAATGTTGACGGTATTGATGTAATAATCGGCGGTCATACGCACGAATTAATCAAAGATATTAAGGAAGGTGAAAATCTTCTCTTCTCAAAATCAGGCGAGCCGGTAATTATTACTGAAGCCGGAAGAGACGGAAATTATTTTGGCAAACTCAACCTGACTTTTGATAAAGATGGTGTTATAACAAAGGCGCAGAATAATATCGGAGAGACAAGACTTTTCCATAAGAATATGATTAACCAGTATGTATTTGATAATATTCTCGGTGAGCCTGAAAAAGTCGGGTATGTAAAAGAGGCTCCGCCTCCGCCTTCTAACCTCGCAGAAGAAAACCCGCATGCAAATTTTGTCTGCGATATTATGCGTGAGATGACAAATTCTGATATTGCACTCTGGCATCACAGCGGGGTAAGAAATTTCTTCCACGAAGGTGAGATTGACTCACGTGATGTTAAAGATATGGCTCCGTTTCTGGATTATGTCGTCGTAGCGGATGTTCCGGAAAGCGTTATTGTAGATGCTTTCAAGAAAGCGATAAAAGCAACTTACGATTCTCCGATTCTCAAACCGGGCTTGCTCGCAGTTTCAGGCTTGAATTATACGGTTAATCCGGAAGAGGGATCTCTTGTTGAGATGAATTATATAGATAAAAACGGCATCGAGCATGAAATTGATGTAGAACATCCGAGCAAGGATAAAACATATAGAGTTGTAACTGATGAGTTTTTGATGTCGGCAGGCGCTGATTATAACGTTTTGGCTCCTGAGGAATTGTATGTAGAAAAATATCCTTATGACAAGGATGTTTTGGCAAGTACTTATATTAAACAAATGAACGAACCTATTGTAATCAATCAATTCGGGCGTATCAGATATGAGCATGATGACGATTAATATCAACTAGCAAAAAATATATTTACCCGTTTTGTTATCTAAAAAGCAGGAAAACATGAATATAAAAATATCACCGCTAAACATTAACCCACAATTATTTTCGTTTAGAGAATCAAAGGTATCTAAACAGAACAGTCTGGAAAAATCACCTGCGCAGGATAGTTTTGAAATGTCGGTCGGGTATGTGAACGATCTTCATGGTCAGACTAATAATATGACAAGAATCTTATCGGGTATAAAAGGTGATTTGAGGGTTTCGGCAGGCGATAATAATATAGGAGATGAAAAAAACAAGGCGGTTAATCTTGCTGTTGTCAAGTTTATGAACCTTGCGGGGATTAAAGGTTCTGCGCTCGGAAATCACGAGATGGACACTAAGCAGAAGGATTTTGCGGATACGGCAAGTAAATTTAAGGGAGATTATTTTGCAGTTAATTTGAATCAGGATTCTATAGAAGATGAAGATCCGGACGAAGTTGAAGAGTTGGAGCGTACTCAATTACAGGATTATATTAAGAAATCTTCAATTGTAGAAGTAAAAGGCGAAAAAATCGGCTTAATAGGTGCTGCGCCGGTAGATCTGGCGGAAAGAGTAACGCATCCTTCTTATCATGCGGATTGCAGTGTTGATGATCTGGAGGACACAATAGAAGATATTCAGGAAGAGGTTGATGATTTAAGAAAGCAGGGTGTGAATAAAATTTTTCTGCTTTCGCATTTAGGTAATGAGAAAGACAAAGCTGTTGCAGAGAATACAAATGGTATTGATGTAATAATCGGCGGTCATACTCACGAGTTAATTAAGGATATAAAAGAAGGGAAAAACTTGTTGTATTCTCAAACAGGAGAGCCTGTAATTATCACTGAAGCCGGTAAAAACGGAAATTATTTCGGCAAACTTGATTTAACGTTCGATAAAGACGGAGTTATTACAAAAGCTCAGAATAATTTGGGTGAAACGAGACTGTTTCCTAAAAATATGATTAATCAATATATTATAAATGAGATTCTGGGCGAACCTGAAGTTGTAGGGTTTATCAAATCTGTAACTCCGCCGCCTCTTACGTTGATTGAGGAGAACGCACACGCAAACTTTATGTGTGATGCGATGCGGTACGAACTCGGGACGGATATTGCTATTTGGAATAACAGCGGAACAAGAAGTTTCTTTCAGGAGGGAATAATTGATTCCCGTGATATTAAGGATATTGCACCGTTTGAGGACAGAATCTCTGTTGCAAATGTTTCAGAAAAGAAGCTTGTAGATATGTTTAAACACACAATAGAAGCTACATACAGAACCCACGGCAATAAACCGGGCTTGCTTGCAGTCTCAGGCTTGAATTATACGGTTGATCCAGAAGAAGGGAAACTCACCGCAATGAATTTTGTTGACCTTGATGGTAATGAGTATCCTATTGATATCGACAATCCGAAAGAAGATAAGTTTTATAAAGTTGCGCAGGATTCGTTTATGATGTTTGAAGGTGCCGATTTTGATGTTTTAGCACCGAAAGAAGAGTGTATTAATTATCCGTTTAACAAGGATTATCTTGCCTGTCAGTATATAAAGCATTTAAATATCCCTATAGAGATAAACCAGACCGGAAGAATCAGATTTGAGTAGGGGAAAATTTTAAATAGGGTGAAGAGTGAGGGGAGATTTAAAATAGTAGGTCAGGTTTTACCTGACAATAACTTTTTTGTCATTGCAAGGGGATATGTTGATGCGTGAAGAGAGAAGTGTGTGGGGTGAAGAGAGGTTTAAAACAGATAAATGTAGGTCGGCTTTACTAAGCCGACATTAACTAAGAAATGTTGAGGGGGCAAAGAGTAAGCGTGCCCATACGATGTTTTTTATGTTATGATATATTTTACAATTGAGGTAATATTATGAAAAATCTTTTTCTTATATTAATAGTATTTTTGATATTATGCATGAAAGTTTATGCTAGTACTTGGGTTCAAGTTGGTGATAATTATTTTATTGATAAAAATAGTATTGAATATTATATTAATGATATGGGCGAAACTCAATATAATAAAAAGATATATTGGATGAAAACAATAAATGTAAATGATTCTTATAAGCAAATAGAAAAAGATCTTGAAAAAAATATTTCATATGTTTTGACACAAAATATTATCGACATTACTCTTAAAAAAATAACAGTAAAGGCAATTATTTTTTATGATGAAGATGGAAATGCTATATTTAACCATACTAGAAAAGAACGTGAATTAAATTGGGAAGCTATTGCTCCAAATAGTAATGGAGAATATTGGTTTGAATTGGTAAAATCACCAAGATATTTAAATAAAATGTATAAAATGCAAAATAAGAAATAATAGAAATGTAGGTCAGGCTCTGCCTGACAATATTTTTTTTCATTACGAGATAAACCCCTCTCCTGAATTTCTAAGTTTTGCTACAGCTCAACTTGAAATTCTTTCCTCTTCCACAGAGGGCGAGAGGAAAATTCATTTATCGTCACTCTTAGGGTGGGCAAAGCGTGAGCGTGCACACCAATAATGCAAAAATGTTCATCAACATTTAACAAATTTCTGCTATTGCTTTATGCAAATATTTAGGGAGTTCAGACGCCAGAACGGAATATTTAGTGAGTTCCTCCGAGGCGATTTCGCCCGTGCGTGAATGCAAATAAACCCCGAGCTTTGCCGCCTCAAACAGACTTGTATTTTCCCCTATACTGCTTCCCCCCGCAAGCAGTCCGGCTATAATTCCTGCAAGAACGTCACCGGAGCCCGCTTTTGCAAGAGCGGAATTTCCATGCTGATTGATGAATAAATTTTTTCCGTCTGTAATAATTGTTCTGTGCGTTTTTAGAACCGCAATGCAGTTGTATTTTTCAGAAAGCTTCTTTGCACTTCCTTCCAAATCCGCAAGAACCGCTTCCAGATTTGTATCCAGAAGCCTTGCAGCTTCTAAAGGATGCGGTGTAATTATTAAAAGTTTTTTGTCATTCTGAGCGTAGCGAAGAATTTCTTTATCGGATTTTTTATAAAGTTCCGCCAAAATATTTAAACCATCCGCATCAATGATTGTCGGTGTTTCAGAATTTTGCAGGGATTTTATAATCTTTTTGAACAAATTTTTAGATTTTTTTTCTAAACCAAGCCCGCAGCCAATCAAAATTACGGAAAAATCCTTTATTTGGTTTAAACCTTCTTCTCTTGATAAATAAACTGCTTCCGGAAGAAGTGCGGAAACGGATTTTATAATATCTTTTTCAGTTGCAAGAGCCGCAAATCCGCCGCCTGCTTTAAGTATCGAAACAGTAGATAAATATGCCGCTCCGATATAATTCTTTGAGCCGGAAAAATTAAGCACTTTGCCGAAAGTCCCTTTATTAGAATTCTCTTCTCTTACAGGCATTTTATACTCAGTCATGCACATTTCCTCCTAATCCTCTCTGCCGGAGAGGGGTTGCTTATCAATTTTTTATAATAAGTTTTTCTGCCTTATAACTTCATAAGCTACGATCGCAACGGAGTTTGACAAATTCAGGCTTCTCTGCCCTTCAGCCATCGGGATTGTAATTGCACTCTCCCTTGTCACATATTCTGCCGGCAAACCTCTGGATTCAGGTCCGAACACAAGAAAAACTTCATCCTCAAATTGAATATCAGTGTATTTTTTCTTTGATTTGGTTGTCAGATAATAGAATTTACCATCCGGAAATTGCTCAAACAATTCCTCCATAGAGTTAATTCTATGTAAATCAACGTGCTCCCAGTAGTCCATTCCAGCACGCTTTGTGTACTTGTCCGTAAGTGCAAAGCCGAGCTTTCCCACAAGATACAAAGAAGAATTTGTACACACACATAATCTTGCGATATTTCCGGTATTTTGAGGAATTTCAGGTTCGTACAAAACAATATTAATCTTTGCCATATTGTTTAGTTTTCATCCTTTTTGAACAGATATTTTGCCTCTATAACAACCGGCAGTCCTCTTACTACGCAGAATATAATTGCAAAAACAGCAGCCCAGAAACCGATTGTCCAGATTAGTTCTCTGTTCGGGCAGACAGGAATTTTTGCGGCAATAATAAGAACAAACGCCAGAACCTTTGCAACTGCGTAACTTATTCTCATAAATTTAGAGCCTGTAATAAATTTGCAAACAGGATTAACCTGCATTCCAAAAGGTGTTAAACCTTGTTCCATTGCTGCACTTCTGATGGTATCAGTTATGAAACCTCTTGTAATTGCAATCAGCGGGAACAGAATATTTAACCAGCCCATAACAGCAAACAAAATCCAGTAAGTGTTTTCTACAATTCTGTCGCCCATAATATCAAGAAGAGCACCGAATTTAGATTCTTCGTGGAATTTTCTTGCAACGTATCCGTCCAAACCGTCAAGCGCAAAGGCAATAATCGTAAGAGCAAGCGCCCAGGCATATGCCTGTGTATTCCCCTGATATATATAAATCAGGTATACTGCAAAGAACATTACAAAAATTCTGAAAATTGATATAAAATTAGCCATTTTTTTATCCTTAATTTAGTTGAAAAGTTGAACCGTTAAAATGTTGAATAGTTAATTTAAAATGATTTTTGTGAGCATTAGCGAACTTATTTGACTTTTCCACCTTTCAACTTTTCAACGTCCTTAAACTTTCATTCTCGAAAGTGCAAAGTCTTTCTTATTCAAATCCTCAACTTTCGAGCCGAGCATAATTTTTTCCGCTTCTTCTAAAATGCTTACGACTTCATATCCGTTTGCACCGTCAGAACGCGCCTTTTGCCCTGAAGCGCAGCAGTTTACAAAGTGCTGGCAGGCAAGTTTTAAAGGTTCAATTTCAAGATAATCAAGCGCATAGTTTTGAGTATTTGCCGGTTTAAAGTTGTCATAAACTTTTAATTTATCTGTTGGCGCAGTATCATCAAAAATTGCAGTAGCCTTTGTTCCTCTAATCAGCAGCATAACGTGTTTTTGCGGAGTAATCCAACTGTCTGAAATATGAGCAATAAGCCCATCTTCAAACTCGATTCCGAGATGAGTGATATCCATTATGTTATTTTTTTCGGAAGAACATCCGATTGCGGAAATTATCTTAACCGGATTTTTCCCTGTAACATAAGCAATCATAGAAACATCGTGCGGCGCTAAATCCCACATAACGCTTCTGTCGTTTTTGTGATAATTAACATTCAGCCTATCGCTTTGAGCGTAAACTAAATCTCCTAAAACGCCTTCTTCAATAAGCATTTTGAGCCTGTTTACCGCAGGGTGGTATAAAAGCAGGTGATCAACCATCAAAACCAGATTTTTTGCTTCAGCAAGCTCTGTTAAAACCTTCGCTTCTTCCGCAACTGTTGAAATAGGTTTTTCTACATAAACATTTTTTCCTGCTTCTAACATTGCTTTCACTATTTTAAAATGTGTGTGGCTAGGGGTTACAACTGCAACACCCGTTATATCAGGGTTGTTAATTATATCACTGAAATCTTTTGTTACTTTTACACCCGGAAATTGCTCTTTGACTGTTTTCAAAGATTCATCATCAAGATCGCAAACAGTATCAAGCACATTCAGGTTGTAAAAATTACGGACGATATTACGTCCCCACATACCGTATCCTATAACCGCAACTCTTTGTTCTTTCATACTTTCTCTTTCCCTTTATTATAAAAATATTATATTACAATGAACTTTTTACGTAAAGATATTAATTAGTGAATAGTTGAATAGGGTGAAGGGTGAAGCGTGAGGAGTGAAGGGTGTTTTAAAAATAATTAGCAAGTGTTGCCTCTTTTCTTTTTGCGGGAAGGTTAGGATGGGTGACGGTATAATTTCCTCTCCCTCAAGGGGAGTGGGAAAGAAATTTGTATTTGTTCGTCCTTACTGATGACGGAGGAAAAGTTTTTGTCCATTCCCGTTATGCTATAACATCCGGTGTGCAGTGCTTGGTGGGCACGCTTACGCTTTGCTACTTTACATTTCTTAGTTAATGTCGGCTTAGTAAAGCCGACCTACATTTATCTGTTTTAAACCTCCCTTCAACCTATTCATTAATCAAATCCCCCTCACCTGACGTCAAGCTTGTAGTCACATTTACCAACTAAATATATTTACCCCTACTTGAAATTTATTTTTGTTAGCAATATAAAAGTATTTGGTAAAATTAAATTTTGGGAATATAAGTTGTTATGGGAATTTATTTTTTTTCAATAGGAATGCTGCTTTTGGGAGCAATACTTTCTATTTTTGTTAAGGAAGATTGGAAACTGAAAGTTTGTACAATCTGTTCTTTATTATCAGCAGGATTAATGCTTATTCCTGCAATTAATGTTATGAATACAGGAGTGCCGTTCGGGATAATATTACATACTTCTCCAATTCTGGGGAATATTGATATTGTAATTGATGCTCTGTCTGCATTTTTCCTTATTGTAATTTCAATCATGAGTTCACTCGGGCTCATCTACGCAAACGGGTATATGAAACCGTATTTGAACAAGGGCATGAATATTTCTTCACATTGTTTCTTTCTTATGATGTTGATTTTGTCAATGATTATGGTTGTAACAGTGCAGAATGCTTTATTTTTCCTTATTGTGTGGGAAATCATGTCTTTATCTTCTTTCTTCCTTGTAATATTCGAGGGTGAGAAAAAAGAAGTGCTTAGTGCAGGGATTAAATATCTGGTTTATATGCATATTTCTATGATATTTATTCTTGGAGCATTTATATTATTAAATTCATATACTGGAAGTTTAAGATTTCTTGATTATTTATCATATATGCAGCATGGCGGAGCTCATGCAAATCTTATATTTGCACTTGCTTTTATCGGTTTTGGAATCAAAGCAGGCTTTGTACCATTTCACAACTGGCTTCCGGATGCGCATCCTGCTGCTCCGAGCCATGTATCCGGTATTATGTCAGGAGTTATGATTAAAACAGGTATTTATGGAATTTTAAGATTTCTGGTATTCTGGGGAACTCCTTCAAAGGTTGTTGCTTATGCAGTGCTGGCAATTGCAGTGGTGTCTGCATTATATGGTGTTTTGTATGCTATAACACAGCATGATATAAAAAGATTGTTAGCTTACCACAGTATTGAAAATATAGGAATTATAGGAATCGGTATTGGTGTCGGTATGCTGGGACTTGCTTATGGTAATGTGTTTGCTGCAGTATTCGGATTTACCGGTGGTATTTTACATATATTAAACCACTCAATCTTTAAAGAATTATTGTTTTTCGCAGCAGGCAGTACTTATTTGAAAACTCATACCCGCAATATTGAACTTTTAGGCGGTTTGATTAAGAAAATGCCTTATACTGCATTATTATTTATAATTGGCTCTATTGCAATTTGCGGAATACCTCCTTTCAACGGATTTATCAGTGAATTCTTGATTTATGCCGGCATGATAAAGGGCATTCCTGCTTCAAGTATCAATTTATTTATAGTTTTAATAATGGCAATAGCGGCTCTTGCAATGGTCGGAACGATGGCAATGCTTTGTTTCACAAAGGCTGCCGGTATAATGTTTTTGGGAAATCCGAGAGGGGTTAATCTTGATAATGTTACGGAAGTTTCAGGTTCAATGATATTTCCGATGACAGTTCTTGCATTTTTAACGTTCTTTATCGGAATGTATTCTCAATATTTTATATCATATGCTTCAGTTCCTGCATCAATGTTTACAGGTGGCGGAGATGCTTTTGGTACATTAATGTATCTTAACGAATTTACAGGGGACATAAGCTGCTGCTTTATGGTATTTCTTGCAATAATTGTTGTTCTGCTTGTTGCAAGATATTTTCTTGGGCTTGGTAAAAAGCTTGATAAACATGTAACCTGGGGCTGCGGTTATGACAGGGCAAATAATCATATGCAGTATACCGCAACTTCTTATGCTAATCTTTTTGTGTCAACTCTTAAACCTTTGTTTAAGCGTGTATCTCACATAAAGAAGCCTAAAGACCTGTTTCCGCAGGAAGCTTATTATGAGCAAAATATAGAAGATATAGAAGAAGCTTACATAGTAAAACCTCTTGTAATGCTGGATGAAAAATTCCTTGCAAAATTTGAGAGGATTCAAAACGGCAATATTCAACAGTACATTTTGTTTGGATTAGTATTTTTGATATTGGCGATAATTGGTATGGTATACTTTGGGGGTTAATAAGTAATGATAAGCATTTGTTTAAATATATTAATACTCTTGCTTGCACCGTTCTTAATGATTGGTGTTATCAAGAAAACAAAAGCCTTCTGGGCTGGCAGAAAGGGTGTAAGTATTTTTCAGCCGTTCTGGGACTTTATTAGACTGATGAAAAAGGGAGCGGTTATTAGTGAAACAACTTCGTGGGTTTTTCGCTATACTCCTGTAATCGGGCTTGCAGTTGTAATTTTTGCGGCATTATTCGTACCGCTTGCAACAGGTAAAGCAATTATTAATATTCCGTTTGCGTTTGTTCTTTTTTCTTATGTTCTGGGACTTGGAAAATTCTTATCTTTGCTTTCAGCATTAGATACAGGAAGCAGCTTTGAAGGTATGGGAGCATCAAGAGAGGCTTGCTTCTCTACAATTGTAGAGCCTGCTTTCTTTATTACGCTTGCTTCAATTGCAGCTTTATCTCAAAATTACAGTTTTGAAAGTTTGAAGATGATTTTACAAAATGCCGGCGGATATGGTTATATAATAATTGCTCTTGCGGTTGTTACATTATTTATTATGCTGTTAATTGAATGCTGCAGAGTTCCAGTAGATGATCCTACAACACACTTGGAGTTGACAATGATTCACGAAGTAATGATTCTTGACAATTCCGGTATTGATTTAGGTTTAATAACCTGGAGTGCGGGTATTAAAATGCTTATATTCGGAGCTTTGATAGCAAATCTTTTAATACCTGCTGCGTGGGCTTGGTGGGCTGCTGTTCTGGCATTTTTAGCTATTTTATTTATACTTTCAATTATAATCGGAACGGTAGAATCTTCTATGGCAAGATTTAGGATGACCCACGTGTATGAGTTTATTTTTATTATGTCAATTACGGCATTATTGATTTTGGCTTTGGTTACTTACCGTGTATACGGCGGGTAAGGGGTTTAATCAGAGATTAAAAAGTTTGGAAGAGGTAAACAGAAAGAAATCATTATGGAAAATATTTTTATAATTTTGTTAGGTTTATCAATGATCTATGTAGCTTCAACAAGCAGATTGAGAGCGCATGTTAATATGCTTATCATACAGGGCTTGTTGTTGTTTCTGGTATGTCTTGCAGGATTTGAAAAAGAACCGTGGTTCAATTGGTCAATGCTTTCGGGTGTAGATTCTATAAAAGCAAATATGCCGCATATAATCGGATTTTTGTTTGTTGTAGTTGAGACGCTGATAGTAAAGGCTTTTGTGATACCTTTGTTTTTAAGAAAAGTTCTCAAGAAAACAAATGCACACAGAGATACAGATGCAAATATTCCGCATTTTTACTGCCTTGTTATTTCAAGCGTAATTTTATTTGCGGGTTTTTTGATTGCAAATATTAATACCCCTGCTTTCAAGCTGGTATCTCCAATGTATTTTGGCGTATCAAGCGCAATGATTATAACAAGTTTATGGCTGATTACTATTAAGCATAAGGTTTTGTCAAATGTTATAGGGTTTATAACAATGGAGAACGGTATATTCCTGTTATCACTTTCGGTTGCAAAAGAAATGCCTATCATTGTTAACTTGGGCGTATTGCTTGATATATTTATTGCGGTATTCATTTTGGGAATGCTTGTTAATGAAATTAATAATGAATTTGAAGATTTGGAAGTTTCACAGTTATCAGATTTGAAGGATTACGAATACAATGATTAATTTAGTTTTATTATTTCCGCTTGTAGCGTGCTTAATATTATTCATATTTAAAAATAGATTTTTAAATAATCTAATGATAAATTTGTATGCGGTTATACATTTTATCGTGTCGCTGGCATTATGCTGTGATGTTGATTTTCTGCCAATGATTAAGCCGTTTAAGTTTTTTGCGGTAGATGATACCAACAGAATCTTTTTAATGGTAATGTCTATAGTCTTTCTGGCAGTTGCTGTTTATAATATCGGGTATTTAAAGACAGAAAAATCCCTGACAAAGAAATTAAGACATTATACGTATATGGTGTTGTTCTTTGTATTTTCAATGACGGGTGCTATTTTGAGTTCAAATTTAGGTATTGCCTGGGTATTTATTGAAGGTACGACATTGGCGAGTGCTTATTTAATTTATTTCCATAAAACAAAGCATTCAATAGAGGCTGCTTGGAAATATGTATTTATATGTTCAATAGGTATTGCGCTGGCGTTTGTTGGTATAATTTTGCTTACAGTTGCAACGGGGGACGTAAATACTTTATTTTATAATGATTTGTATGCAAATGCTGCAAGTTTCAATCATTTCTGGCTGAAATTATCTTTTGTATTTATATTGTTTGGAATCGGAACAAAGATGGGTTTGGCTCCTGTTCATTTCTGGCTTCCGGATGCTCATGCAGAAGCTCCGTCTCCTATTTCGGCACTTTTATCAGCTACGCTTTTAAATTCCGCATTTTTGATGATATTAAATGTTTTTAGAGTAATGATATTTGCTGAATGTGATGCTTATGCAAGAATAATGCTTCTTGTAATGGGCTTTATTTCCTTGTTTGTAACAGCAGTATTTGTTTACCACATAAATAATTACAAGAGAATGCTTGCATATTCTTCAATTGAGAATATGGGAATTCTGGCTATAGGTACTGCTTTGGGAGGAATAGGTGCTCTGGCAGCTATTATTCATATGATAGGTCATTCATTAATTAAGGCTTCTTTCTTCCTGACTTCAGGTAATATTCTTGAAAGATACGGAACGAAGAAAATAAAAGCAGTTACGGGGTTATTGAATACGGATAGAAAAACGGGCTGGTTGTGGATAGCTTCTTTTCTGGGCATAGCTGCTTTCCCACCATCAGTACTCTTTATTAGTGAATTTTTGATGGTAAAAACTATCTTCCTGAAAAAGCATTATATATTGTGTGCACTCTTCCTTCTATTGTTAACAATAGTTTTGTACGGATTGGGCAAGGCTGTTATCAGGATGGCATTTTCAGCGCCTAAGGCAGAGGAAAGTGCAAAGATTTCAACTGATAAGTTTAGCTGGACAATGTATGCTCCGCAGATGATTATGCTGACAATTGCTTTTGTAATCGGGTTATATATGCCAGTAGGTATAGTAAAGATTATTTTAGAAGCAGTTAGAGGGTTTTAGATTTTAAGATAGAGAAGGTAAATATATGAACTGGGTAATAACAGAAAATAATAAAAAAATTAATGCGCTTGATATTCCGACAGTATCTATAGAAGAGATTAAGTCTGATATAGAGAAAATGAAGATGAGAGTTGTCGGATTTTTCGGAAAGCAAGAATTCGAGAATGTAAGATTATATGTAGTAATGGCAGATGATAAGATTGGGAAGTTGTATGTGACATCTTCAATATTTCCGCCGAATGTTAAATCTTATGAGTCATTCACACAGACAATTCCTGCATTTCATATTTTTGAACGTGAATTTTATGAAGAATTTGGAATAGAGCCGCTTCATCATCCGTGGCTAAAACCGGTGCGGCAAAACCAAAAGGATTACCCGTTTTTTGAAATGAAGGGTGAAGAAGTGCATCAGGTAGCCGTTGGACCGATTCACGCAGGTGTAATTGAGCCGGGACATTTCAGGTTTATGTGCCTGGGAGAGAAGGTTTATGATCTTGAAATTATGCTTGGCTATCAGCACAGAGGGGTAGAAGAGTTATTCTTGAATGGGATGAAATTCAATAATCGTCTTGCAGAATCCGTTTGCGGCGATTCAGTTATTGCTTATAATATGGCTTATTCTCAGGCAATGGAAGAACTCTCCGGAACACGCATATCCTCTAAGGCAGAAATTATCCGAAGAATAGCTTTAGAGATGGAAAGAGCTGCAATTCATATTGGCGATATGGGTGCAATAGCAGGTGATATGGCATATTTGATGGGAGCTTCAATATTTGGAATAACAAGAACGTTAGTTATCAATACTATGCTGGAGATTTCAGGAAGCAGATTCGGCAGAGGGTTAATTAATGTCGGCGGTGTAAATTTTGATATTGATGATGAGATGTCAGATAAAATTATTAAAATGTTTGAAGAGGTTGAGAAAACTGTCGATAGAACGACAAGGGTTATGCTAAAGACCCCGTCATGTCTTTCCAGAATGGAAAGAACCGGTGTTGTCAGCAAGGAAACTGCGAAGTCTCTTGGTGCAGTTGGTATGGCAGCTCGTTCTTCGGGAGTGGAATTAGATTCAAGATTTGATTTAGGTGACAGATGGTACACGAGTGTTGATGTGGAAAAACCTTTTAAGGCAACGGGCGATGTTCATTCAAGATTTACTCTAAGATATAAAGAGATAAAGCAGTCAATACAGATTGTGAAGAAGCTCCTTGCAAAGCTTAAAGAGTATAAGAACGAAGCAATTCTTGTTAAGCCTAATCAAACATTAGCCGCTAATTCTTTTGTGGTATCTATTACGGAAGGATGGCGTGGAGAAGTTGTTCATACTGCAATTACCGGTTCTAATGGCGAACTTTTGAGATACAAAATAAAAGATCCGTCTTTCAACAACTGGTATATGCTTGCAATGGCAGTTAGAAATAACGGTGTTTCAGATTTTCCGCTCTGTAATAAGAGCTTTAATCTGTCATACTGCGGAAATGATCTTTAGAAAAGTGACTGAGTGATGAAGTGATTAAGTGACAAAGATATCAATTTATTAAATTACTTATTCACCTAGTCACTTAGTCACCTAGTCACTTTATAAAAAAGAGGTAAAAAAATGATATTAGATACAATAAAACTAAAATATTTTCAGGGAAATCAATTCATACCGGATATTCCGAATGCAAAAATGAGAAGCCAGTTTAGAGGTTTTCCTATTCTTAAATCAAACGGAGTTGTGGATGAGACTATTTGTCCGACGGGCGCACTTAAAGCTAATCCTTTGTCTATTGATTTGGGCAAATGTACTTTGTGTGGAAATTGTAAGGGTGAGTGTGTTGAATTTACCAACCATTATAAACTGGCATCAACTTCCAGAGAAAAACTTGTTATTACAGAAGGTATGACTCCTGAAGAGTTTGAAAAGGCTGCAATTCAAGCAAGGGAAGAGATAAGGAGAGTCTTTTCAAAATCTTTAAAATTGAGACAGGTTTCGGCTGCCGGCTGTAACGGGTGTGAGATGGAACTTAATGCTTGCTCAAACTGTAACTTTGATATGGGAAGGTTTGGAATAGATTTTGTGGCATCTCCAAGACATGCAGACGGATTGGTTATTACAGGTCCTATCTCGGAAAATATGGCTTATGCTCTGGAGGATTGCTATAAATCAACTCCTGATCCTAAGATTGTAATTTTAGCAGGTGCGTGTGCAATCTCAGGCGGTGTTTTCCAAAATTCTTCAAAATTGAACAGAAAATTTTTGGAGAAATATCCGATAGATTTGTATATTCCGGGCTGCCCTGTTCATCCGCTTACGTTCATAAACGGAGTGCTTGATTTTATATCTAAAAAAAGTTAGCATATATAAATGAATCTTGTTTCTGTAATTATACCTACTATTCAGAAAAAGCCGAAAATATTGTATTCTCTTGTAGAAATGCTGACGGCTGATTCTTGTGTTGGAGAAATTTTGGTTATAAATAATAAACCGGAAGTCTCTCTTGATATAATAAGTGGTGGAAAAATCAGGGTAATAAATCCACCTGAAAACCTTTACGTTAATGCAAGCTGGAATCTGGGTGTTTCTCAAATACAGAATAATAATTTTGCTCTTTTAAATGATGATATGCTTATATGTGAAAATTTTTTGAGCGAAATATTAAATTCTGAGGTGTTTAATGATGAAAAAACAGGATTAATAGGTGCTGATAATAATGACATTAAAAGGAATGACGGGGCTGAGATTTTTGAAATTCCGCAAGCCTACTCCTCTCCCGTATTCATACCACTAACCCGTTATTTGCAGACAGGTGACTGGGGGATAGCAATTTTAGGCAAAAAAGAAAATTATTATATGATTCCTTCAGATTTGAAGATTATCTATGGTGATAATTATCTTTTGTATAAAAATCTTCAAAACGGCAAATTAAATTATCAGGTCTCAGGAATGCCTTTTAACCATATTCATTCTGCTTCCAGTGCAAGTCAGGAATTCGCATACATTATAAGTGATGATTTATTAAACCACAAAAAGTATTTTCAAATAAATAAAACCATAAAACCTAAGTCTGATTTGGATTACAAAATAGAATTTAAAAATAATTTATGTTTTCTGGAATTAGAAAAAAATAATAAGAAAAGTACAATTTGTCTGCGGGTTCCGGAGGATAAAGCTCTTTTAAACGTAAGGCTTGGCGGAATGCTTTCTGAAATTGATCCGGAGATGGTATCAAAACTTGCTGATGAAATTATATCCCGAAGTAAAATCTGTTAAGTTCTGCCACAGTCATTGCCCCGGGACGCAGTTCTTCTAATTTTTCTCTTTCAGGGTTTTCGTATTTGTCTATTTGTGCCAGTTGGAAGTTTTGATTATTTTCGTTCCGATTCTGTTCCTTATTTTTTTGTAAAAGTTCTGCTTTTGCCTGCTGCAGCTTTGCTTTATCAATATTTTTGTCCCCGCTGGGTGCGATTCCAAGACGCATAAGTTCCTGAAGTATGCGCAGATACTCAGGATCGCAATATGAATTTATAGGACTTATTGCAGGTATCAATTTTTCCTCCAATTTCGGTAAATTAACTTCTATATATTTAATTCCACCAAATGAATGATTTGTAACACTCATATGTAAATATCTTTACAAAAATTTACAAGTGAGTTAAAATAAAAGATATTAAGTTAATATTTTGTAACAAACTGGCAATAAAATTTGTTTAGGGTTTTTAATTAAAATATAATGTCAGGTGTACAGTAATATTACAACCCAATAATTAAATTAGGAATACGGAAAATTATGAAGAAACAAATTAGCTATTTGCTCACAGTTTTATGCCTTTTATCTGTAAATCAAGCGATGGCAGATCCTATGGCAGGTGCAGTATTACCGGCACAGGTACAGGCTGATTTAGGCGGTTATAACCCTGGTGCTTATAATACTACCGAGTTGCAAAATATTAATCATTATGAAGTAGACAAGAGCTACATTCAGTCTTTTGACGACGTTACAAAAGATGAACAAATATATGATGCTACAATAGAAGAAAATCAGGCAAGAGAAGGTATGTTATATAACCCTCACTTTCTTTTGCAAAAAATCAATTTTGAAGGTAATACCCAGATTCCGACAGAAGAACTCGAAAAATTAGGCTTGGAAGTTTTGGGTGAGGATATTTTCTTCGATGAACTTTTGGAAGTTTGCCAGAAAGTTACAAACTACTATCGTGCTAAAGGATATTTAACTTCTTATGCAACAGTTCCGCCTCAGAGAATTGTTGATGGTGTTGCTACAATTAAAATCGTTGAAAGTAAAGTCGGCGAATTAAATATTGAAGGCGAAAAATGGACCAGAGAATGGTATCTTCGCCATATTATTATGGGAAAAGCAGGGCTTAGAGAAGGCGATGTATTTAACGCTAAAAACCTTCAAAGAGCAATGAAAGAAATTAACAGAGAGGACTATGTACAGGTTCAAACAGAAGTCGAAAGACAGCAGGAAGGCGAAGAAAATACTGCAATTACTCTGAATGTGAGAGACAGATTCCCTGTTAACCTGAATTTCTCATATGATGATTATGGTCGTTCTTATACCGGCTCTCAAAGAGTTTCATTCCTTGTTGGTATGGACAACTTAACAGGTTTGGGTGATAAAATATACGGTGGTACAATTTTATCATCAGGTGCAACCGGATGGATGGCAGGTTATTCACTTCCTGTTTCTTCATACGGAACAAGATTGTCATTTGATTTTTCTGATTCTCACGTAAGATTAGGCGGTCCATACAAGAATTTGAATGTTAAAGGTAATGCTCAAAGCTATTTCTTCAAATTAACACAGCCGCTTATTCAAACAGCTAAGTCAGATTTGATTTTTTATACAGGCTACGATTACGTAAATGCAAATACTTCTGCATATATTGCAGGAAATCCGTTAAGATTATCTAACTACAACCTCCACGTATGGCGTTCAGGTTTGTATGGTATGACAGATGATAATTATGGTCGTTGGATCGGAAACTTCGGTTTTGACTTTGGTTTAACAGGTGACGGACACGGTGCAATACAGGATACTACATTCGTTAAGTTTACGGCAGGTGCTACACGTGTACAAAGATTATTTGGTCGTGGTATCGGTATTGTAAGAGTTGGCGGTCAGTACTCTCCTAACCAATTGTTCGCAGCAGAACAAATGCAAATGGGTGGACCTTATACATTAAGAGGCTACCAGCCTGCTGAATTAATCGGTGACTACGGTGTTACAGGTACGGTAGAATACAGATTCCCTGTTCCGTTCCTTGATAGAGTCGCACCAAAGATTGATGAAAGATTAAAGCTTGCTGTATTCTATGATTGGGGCTGGTTAGGTGAAAACGGTAATATTTATAATTATCCTCAATCATTCTTGCATTCAGTAGGTTTAGGTACATATATTAACTTTACTGATTGGTTAACAGCTCAAATCGGTGTCGGCTTCCCTCTCGGAAGAGATTATAACGAAAATACTGCAAGATTCTACTTCAGTGTTAACTCAGATTTAGATAGATTGATTCCGCTGAGAAATCCTGAAAAATTATAAATCAAGTGGAAGCGATATAATTTATAAATAGTAAGACGCCCGAGTTTTAAACTCGGGCGTCTTACTTAATTATAATTATCTTATAATAGTTTGTTCTCTGTCCGGACCGACACTTATAATCCCTATTGGAGCTCCGATAAGATCTTCAACCTTTTCTATATATTTTTTTGCATTTTCCGGCAGATCTTCATACTTTCTTATATTGCTGATTGGAGTTTTCCAGCCAGGCATTGTCTCATATATCGGTTCAAGATATTTGTGAATAAATACGTCTGTCGGATATGTTGTATAAACTTTATCATTTCTACAGTCTTTGTATGCAGTACAGATTTTTATTTCATCAAATGTATCAAACACATCAATTTTAGTTAGTGCAACATTTGTGATTCCGCCAACGAGAACGGCATATTTCATAATTACCGAATCGAACCATCCGCATCTTCTCGGGCGACCTGTTGTAACTCCGAATTCGTGTCCGATTTCCTGAATCTTTTTCCCTGTTTCATCGGTTAATTCTGTTACAAAAGGACCTTCTCCGACTCTTGTAACGTAAGCTTTTGATACACCCACAACTTCCTGAATCATTGTCGGACCGTACCCGCTTCCGGTTGCAGCACCGCCGCCAATAGGGTTAGAACTTGTTACAAACGGATATGTCCCGTAATCCACATCAAGCATAACTCCTTGTGCGCCTTCAAACAGAATCTTTTTATCTTTATAACGGTTTAAAAGATCCTGCCATTCAAAGCAAACATAAGGTTTAAACAGTTCTGCATATTTTTCGCAGAGTGAAATTATACAGTCTTTTGTGTATTCTTCCAACCCATAAACTTGTTTGAGCATTTTATTTTTGAGCGGAAGAATCATGTCTATTTTTTCATTAAGAGCTTCAAAAGAGTATAAATCTTGAATCTTAAAGCCAATTCTTCCGGATTTATCTGTATAAGTAGGACCAATGCCTTTCTTTGTTGTGCCAATCTTGCCCTTGCCGGCGTGAGATTCACTGTAACCGTCTATTTCTATATGGTAAGGCATTGTAATTGAAGCAAGCGGTGATATTTTGAGGTTTTTAAAATCGACCCCTTCTGCTTTTAATTCGTTGAGTTCCCGCTCAAAGGATTCCGGATGAATGACAGTTCCGGCACCTATAAAACAAATGGTTTTATCATACAAAATTCCTGAAGGGATGAGGTGAAATTTATATGTTTTTCCGCCGGTTACAACTGTATGTCCGGCATTACAGCCGCCCTGGTATCTGATAATTAAGTCGGCCTGACTCGCAAGCAGGTCTGTAATTTTTGCTTTACCTTCATCTCCCCATTGTGCACCAATTACTACTGTATTTCTCATAAAAACCTCTTTAGATTAAAAAAGCCGGTTTTAATCCGGCTTTACAACTATTTAAGCATTTTCTGCTTTCGCCTTTGCTTTTGCTGCCTGTTTAGCCTGAACATCCAGCATTGAATTATGTGCCATCATATAAACAGAGCAGATTTTGTAATTTTTTAAATACCATGCGCAGTTTTCTTGCATGCAAACAATTTCAACCTGTGAGCCAACGCTCATCAGAGGGCATAAAGGTATTGATTTTTCTTGATCACGAGCTGCCATTCATTATCTCCTATATTATTTACTTTGCCATTTTTAACAAATTACAGTTTTCACTGCGTTTTCGTTCTTGATTTTTATAAATCTTTGTTCTGTTGATGACTTCGTCAAAATCGATTTCATGCGCATTAAAATCAGGCCCGTCAACGCAGGCAAATTTAGTTTTGCCTCCGACGGTAATTCTGCATGCTCCGCACATTCCAGTTCCGTCAACCATGATTGGATTCATGCTTGCTTCTGTATAGATCCCCTTATTGCGTGTCATATCTGCAATAGCACGCATCATTGGCATTGGACCTACTGCTATTGCATAGTCGATTTTTTCATTGTTCATCAATCTTTCAAGCACTTGTGTTACGAATCCTTTTTCTCCGAGAGATCCGTCATCTGTGGTTATAAAGAGTTCAGTGCAGGCATCTTTCATTTTATCCTGCCAGAAAATTAAGTCTTTATTTTTTGCTCCCATAATCATGTATACTTTATTACCGGCTTCTTTAAAAGCTTTGGCAATAAGATAGCAAGGAGCTGCGCCATACCCGCCTGCCAGACATACGACAGTACCATATTTTTTGATATGTGTCGGCTGACCAAGAGGTCCTACAATGTCGACAATTTCGTCACCGGCTTCCAGGCTTGCAAGTTTTTTAGTAGAATATCCTACAGCCATGAAAACAAGAGTTAGTGAGCCTTTTGACTTATCGACATCGGCAACGGTAAGTGGAACTCTTTCGCCGTTTTCTTCTGCTCTAAATATAATAAATTGTCCTGCCTGTGCATTGTGCACAACAAAAGGCGCATCTACAGTGATTTCATACTGATTAGGACATAATTCTTTTTTTGATAATATTTTATAGCCCATCTGACTAAGCTCCTCTTACATATAGTATCTTACCACAAATATTATGTACACTCAATAGAAAACAAAAAAAAACCTTTCTTTGTCGGAAAGGTTTCGGAATCTTTTTTAATAATTCCTCATGTGTAGAAGGTTAGTATGTAGGTTGTATGAAAGGTTTGTATTATGATTCACGTCGTATATATATAAAAAATATTCCGTATACAAAATTGCATACTGAAAGAAAATTGTTACAAAACTTTACTTTTAGAGCAGGGCTGCTTACAGCAAATTCTGACTGGAATTCTGTTTTAAAGCTTCTGCAAGGTCAGAAGTTGAACATATTTTGCGGTATAATGTCTCTTCAGGCCATTTGTTCAGATGAAAACCTTTGCTAAGTAAGAATTGCTCCACAAAGAGCCTTGAAGCCCTTCCATTGCCGTCAACAAACGGATGGATACGTATAACTTCGTTAAAAATCTCTGCTGCGAGGATGAATGGTTCTGCTGTATCATAATTTTTATCGATATATCTGTCTAATTTCTTTAAGCCATTAATTACCTCTTTGCTTGAAGAGTAATCGGTTACGGTCTTTGTTGTATCTTTTGTAATATTAAAGACTTGTTTTACGAGTTTGTCAGTATCGGGAGTACGGAGTCTCCCTGCAAGAAAGTTCTTGTTTTGACTGTTTTTAAGAATGATTTTATGTATCTCAATCAGGTCGGAAGAGTGCGGTTTTCGGTTTCTGTTCGCTTCAATGTATTTATATCTGTTAATCATGTCTTTTAGCGATTTTTTTTGAGTACTGCTTGATTTTGTGCAGGTTCTGCTCATCCAGAGTTTATTAACAACCTCTTCAGAGACCTTTTCTCCGCTTAAAGACTGTCTGTAAATGTCTCTTACCCTTTGTTTGTTGCTTGCGGATAAATATCCCATTTTCTTGTATAATTCTTCAAATTCGTTTTTATAAAGTGTTTTCTCAAAAGGATTTGTAGCACTTTTTTTCATCTCATTTAAAAATGTTTTATTTTCAGGCTGAATAGTTGTAAACAGGTGATATAAACGTTTTTTAGTTGTATAAAAAATTTCTTTGCCGAATAATTTTTCTAATGCCGGAGTTAAACTCGCTGCTTCATTTCCATATTCCAGAGTCTTATCAAGGACGGCATTTATAATTTCCGGAAACTCTACTTTCGGCTGATGAGGTGCTTCCAGAATCTTTTCAAGAGCAGGTTTTATCTCTTTAAAATTTTGCGGGTAAAGCTGTTTTATGGCTCTTATTCTATCTCGTTCTTTGTTTTGATAATTTGTTGCAATTTCAATAGTTTTAGCAGGATCTATACTTCCAGCATACATATCAAGGAAGTTATTGTACCTGTTATTTAGTTCGTCTGTACCCCAAAATTTGGTTATACGGGTGTAGAGCAGTTTAAGTTGGTCAATGTTTCGTCTTAATCCTAGTTTTGAGCCGGCTTTGATACTCTTTGTGATAATTTTATTTATAGAAGTTACCCATCTTTGTTGTTCTTCCGGTGTAAGATTGTTTAAATGCTCCTTTTGCATAAGAAAATCACACAATATAGGATAAAGACTGTCACAGCCGTGGTATTGCGAAAAATCAACGTCACTGCCGTGTACTGGTCTGTTGACTTTCGGGCTTACAGGGTCTATGAGGTTAATTTTCTTTTGGTCTATGTCAACCAAAATATTGTTTGGAGAAATTATGTCAAACTGATAATCAGGGTGCTTGCAGAATTTCTTTATCTGCTTGTATGCCTGCTTGTAAGATTTTATAGGAAAGTCTTTTAGTTTTTCATATATTTCTAATGATTTAAGAGATTCTTCCCGGGTAACGCAGACATTCCTCAATGGCGGAAAATCTCTGATTTGTATTCTGTCAGCATAATTGTCCACGCCTAAACTTGTGCCGCTTTTTCTTTTTACAATATCAATTTTCCCCGGAATACACAGGGCAATGCCTTCCAACGAATTGAGGTAACTTTTTGCAGGTTTAATAAATTTTTGATTTAGATCTTCCGGCGTAAAGCAGTTTTTGTAAATCCTGATAATATAATCTTTTATTCCTACTAAATTATATCCTTTCTTTGATAGACCCTCACCCAGCAAATTGCTTTCATCATTAATGGATTGCATTATTCTGTCTTTAAGTGGAATCTCTTTGAACTTTTGCTTGTATATCCTCTGGAAAGATTTGCTTCTGCTTGTAAATGTGATATCTGATTGGTATTGCGTTTGTCGGGAAATTGATACCATAGTTTCTCCTTGATATATAGTAAAACTTAAAAAAAAATTTTTTGCTATTTTTAGAGCAAATTATTTTTTTACAGGGTTTATAAACAAAAACGAGTGGAGAACAGTATATGCAAATTGGCAGGATTTTATCTTGTTATTCTAAAAAACAGTCAGTTTTAAACTTCAGGCAAAATGTTTCGCAAAAGAATGTAAAGGTTTCTGTAATTCTGCCAATATATAATCAGGAAAAATATCTAGCAAAAGCACTTGATTCTCTACAAAACCAGACACTTAAAGATGCAGAGTTTATATGTGTGAATGACGGTTCAAAGGACGGTTCATTAAAGATTTTAAAAGATTATGCTGCAAAAGATGACCGTATAAAGATAATCAACCAGGAGAATCAGGGCTGTGGAAGTGCAAGAAATAACGGCTTAAAGATTGCAAAGGGCGAGTATATAGCTTTTTTAGATCCGGATGACTGGCTGGAAGCTGATGCTTTAGAATCGTTGTATAAGAAATCAAAAGTGCAAAATTGCGACATGCTGGTGTTTAATTTTAATAAAGTAGGCGAATCCGGAGAAATGTTGGGACGTTTTAATTTAAAGACAAAACTCCAAAGGTTTTATGATATAAAAGAGGATGAGAATTTTCACTGGCGTGATATAAAACCACGTGCACTTGGGGGAATGCATCCTGCGGCTTGGAATAAATTCTATAAACGGGATTTGATAAAGGAACACGGTTTGCATTTTGCAAAATCAAATCTTGCCGAAGATAATATTTTTGTATTTGGTGCAACTTTAAATGCAAAAAGAATAGGCTATTCTGATAAATGCCTCTATAACTATGTTATGCACGAAAACTCTGCAATTCGCTCAAAGTCAGATAAAAATTTTTGTATATTTCGTTCAATCGATAGTGTGAAGAAGCTTCTTAATAAAATGGGTTTGATGGAAGAGTTAAAAAACGAATATGACGGATATATTTTAAGATTTATTTCTTATCATATAAAGCAGGTTGTTTCGACAGAAAGATTTAAAGAAGTTTGTAAACAGAAATTAACTCCGTTTCAGAATCGGAGCTTAAATGAACGTTATGAAGCAAATTCAAAGATCTGGATAATAATAGAAGCATTGTTATCAAAGAAAAAGAACCTTTTGAAATAGTTTTATTAAGTTGCCGGAACTTTTGCTTTACTTACGGAAAACGGAGTGTGTAAAATTTTTGCTAAAAGAATAGGTATTTGGGGAAACCTGTTTAGTGTGGGCAGGAAGGCAGGATTAAACCTGGTGTTTTGACAATTTATAATGAAACGATCTGTTTGTGGTGGTTATAAATTCATACGCTCTACAATTTGGTTCAAAAAATGTTCTTCAAGCTTTTGCTTTAAATAGCTATTGGGTGTAAGCGCTAAGATTGCTGTACCAAAGCAATATCCATGTTTATTATTAGAACATTCTTTAAATAGCCCTTTTTCAATTAACATATCTACAAGTTCATTGTTATGTTCTAATAATCTCAATGCACCTGCATACTTTTCCTCTATAATTTTATTTACAAGATGTATTTTATTTTTATCTGACAATGCAATTTTTTTATCAACTTTATTACAAGCGAGAAATGAGGTTACAGAGGTATCAATTGCTTGGTTTATAATGCTTTCACGTTTTTTATCTGGTACAAATAATAGCGCATTTACAATTCCTTCATCAAGTTTATAAGCAAAGCGAGGAAAATACTTACTATTTATAACCAGGTTGCGTATCTTATTATATTCTTCTGTTTTAATATCAAAATGCTCTTTAAAGACATAATAAGTTAAGCATTCTAACATATTTTGATTGTCTTTATGAATTGCTGTGTTATATATTTTAGACATTTGTTCAAAATTTAATGGTTTGTATTTTAGTATGCTATGCAGACTTTGCCAACTGATTTCATCATTTAGATATCTTTCAATGGCTTTTTCCGCTTCAGCTTTTTCCCATTCGTAAAACTTGTTTGTTATAAAAGAATTAGCATCTTTTACAGCTAATTCTACTTCTTTTTTCATTTGTGCAGATTTCCAAGCATTCCAGATAGGCATAATAACACCAAATATTGCTATGTATAGCCCCATGATACCTATAAAAAGATTCATTGAATTAAAGATTTGTTCTATGTGCTGATTTTGTAATTCAATTATTCTATTCGTTTGAGCAATTTGTGTTTTTAGCTCCTGATTTTGCACTTCTAATCTATATTGATTTAATTCTTGTTTTATCTGCTGATTTAAATTTGTTGACATAATAATAGCATACAACAAATATAAGATAACTTGTTGGTTATAAGAACTATTTAAACTTGCCTTGCTTGAAATAGAGCGAGCAGAGGGTGAAAGCGTGAGTATGCCTGTTTAATGCGAGTGATGCGAAAGGGTTATTGGTATTTATAAAATACTTAATTATATTATTCATAACTAAATACACATTTCCGGCAGCAGTTTTAATTTATTCATAAATTTTCCGCCGGCGGTTTCCTAAAATTTTTGCCCTGATTTACCGGCGACATACCGCTCCTACAACCTTCCCTACAATAATTGTAGGGAAGGTCTATTTTTTAATAAAAAATCATGGGGCTTGATTTTTGTTTTTTAGCGTTTAATAATAGGGTGGGGGTAAATGATAATGGTAATTGTCAGGCGCCCAAAATAGAATATCGCGGGATGGAGCAGTCTGGTAGCTCGTCGGGCTCATAAGACTCATTGAAAATTAGTTTCCTTGCTTGATATAATCAGTGTTATTGGTATTTATAAAATACTTATTTTTTGATGAAAATTGTAGGGAAGACCTACAATAATTATAGGTCTTTTATCCCCACAACTTATCATTTTTTATGCACCCCAATCATCTTGTTTTGATGTTTCTCTTTGCGGCAGCATTTCATCAGGAATGTCTTTTTCATTACTGCTGAATATCCGTTTAAAACGATTGCTTTGAAGTTCTGCCAGTTCTTCTAAATGGTGCGGTAACACGTGAGTATAAATCCCCAAAGTAATACCTATACAACTATGCCCGAGCCATTTTGAAACCTTTTTAATATCGGCTTTTTCTTCAAACAGTGTTGTAGCACACGAATGCCTGAATGAATGTATTTTATAGTGTTCAATACCCGCTTCCGCTAAACGCTTGTTAACGAATGCTCTAAAAGTTGTATCGCAGATAAAATAACCGTCTTCTCTAGGAAAGACTAAGTCTAAATCTCTATGATACTTTTGTCCAAGCTTCATTTTATTTACAGCTTGTAATGCTCTAACATGGAGGAGTATCCTCTCAACAGGTTCAGACATTGATATTGTGCGATTTGAAGTTTTAGTTTTTGTTGAGTCGATAATCTCTTTTTTATACTTGTATTTCGCGTTTTTATCACTATCAGGCACCGCCTGCAACTGTTGGCTAATCCGAATTGTGCGTTTTTCAAAATTAACCTTTGTCCATTGCAATCCCAGTGCTTCACCTAATCTTGTGCCGACACAAAGTAAAAATACTATAAGCATATCCCACTGAGTACCTTGTTCAATACAGTATTTTATGAGTTTGTCATAATCTTCAGGACTTAATATCTGCGTTTCTTTTGTAGTACATTTAGGATATTTTGCCTTCTTGTTCGGATTTTCTTTTATAAGTTCATTTTGATACGCACATTCAAGCATTCTATTAACAACTGCACGAATGTTTTTAACGGTTTTAGGGTCAAGTGTGCCGCCTCTGCCGTTACTTTTCTTTAAACAGTCATTATAGAACTTTGTCAGCCTTATGCCTCTTATTTCTTTTAACGGAATATGCCCTATCCCCGGAATAATATGTCTATCTAAAATACTTCTGTCATCATTAACAGTAGTAATTTTGACGTGTCCAACAACATAATTGTCAAACCAATAATTAGCCCATTGAGAAGTTAACATTTTCCCGTTTACTTCATCATCTGTATAAATACCATTTTGCTCATTGCGCCACTTTGTAGCTTTAGCAATACATTCTTCTTTTGTTTTTGCCCAAAAGTATTTATACTTGTGCTTGCCGTTCTCATCATTGTAAGAAATTCTATAATCAAATCCGTTGCTGTTTTTTGAAAAACAGCCTTCCCCATTCCGTCTTCTCTTAGCCATTAGCATTCTCCTCCTTAACAAATTTGTAGAATGCGTATTCGCTAATGTTCAGCTCACGTATTGCGGCATTCGATTTGATTTCACGATTGAGCCATTTGTTATAGACTTCTTTAAAGTTATCAGGTTTAGGAACTTTCTTTCGCCCCTTATACTTGCCTAACTTTTTAGCAACGGCGATACCGTCACGCTGTCTTTCTAAAAGATTAGCACGTTCAAATTCATATATTGCGGCAAGAAAGGTAATCATTAATTTGCCGAAATTAGTTGAAGTATCAATGTTTTCCTTGATACTAAACAAACCAACACCTTTCTTGTCAAGATATTCCACTATATCTAATAAGTCTTTGGTGTTGCGTGCAAGTCTTGAAAGGTCTTTAACATAGACAGTATCACCCTCTCTGACATAATCTAACATCGCTTGCAGTTCCGGACGGTCATCAGTGTTTTTACCGCTGACTTTTTCCTCAAACGGTTTATCTATGTTGTATTGTGCCAAAAGTGCCTTTTGACTGTCTGTGTTTTGTTCGGCTGTGCTTACCCTAATGTACGCAATTCTTTGTCCTGTCATCGTTTTCCCCTTTTTATTTTTTTGTAGGATAACGATTGTTAGATGTAAAGACTTTCTCACGGAAGTGAGTGAAAAAGCAAAATCCAACTCTAAACAAAGGCTTTTTAAATGCCATGAGAGTGCGTGAATAGGGTATAGCCTATCACTTGACATAACTTTATCAAGTTTTATCAAGCGGTGCGGCGACATCCGGTATTCAATTAAAATTCTGTTGCGGTAGTGTTCCTCCCTTGTTTTGTGTGTCCTAAAAGTGTTTTGTAACGGTCGTACAAGGTGCACCAAGCTCATACAGTTGTTACTAGTTTTGCCGGTGCTAGAACCGGCTTTGGGTTTCATCAACATCATAAGTTGCATGATAATTTCCTCCATTATCGTATTACTTATGTGTTTAATGGTGCGGTTTTTCTCCTTTGTAATTAAAAATGTACCAAACTTGCCTAGATATTATATACCAATAGCGGAGGCTCGCTGGGGACGAGAAATAAAGGTGAATCGTCACTACCTATTTAATTGTGTATTCATGATATAAAATTTTTTGCAAATTGTCAAATAAAAAATTCTGTAAACCCTTATTATACTTGAATTATGTAATACAATAAATCTTGAAAAGTGTCGGATATTCCCGCTATATCTGCATTTGAAAATTTAAACTTATATGAAGAATTGTAAATTCTATAAAATTTTTACCGTTCCCTCACCAAACTGTACATTATTCTCCCGGTAAAATTCAGGTCTGAACATTTCTAAAAAATTATTATCATAGATACTTCGATATTATCATCAGAATTTTTGTATATTCCTATATTGCTTATACTATTACTGCTAGGATATTTAATTAAAAAACATCTTTTTTATTTTTTCTTTCCGCCGCCGGTACATTTTTAACATTTATTTCGCCGGCTCCATTCCTTAATCTTTTCTAATTCTTCCCGTTTCTTTTTTTCTTCCGGCGATTCGTTTTTATATTTAAACTCTTTTATACTTTCTTTAATAATTGTACTAATACTAAAAAGAAAAGTTATACCCAGTAATACAAGTATAAAATTTTCTAATACAAGTTTAAAGACATGAACTATATCTTCTATAGTACCAATAACTAAATAACTTCCAATTATTGAAATCCAATCCATTATTACTGGCATATTTTCCTCTTTATTTGTTGCAAAATATCCGTATTACACATTCATTGCATTTAGGAGTTGCGGTACAAATTTCGCCATAACCTTTTGCACAGTAATTCCATAACAGGTAATCCATTTTGACTTGACTTATACCTGTTTCATTTGATAACTTTCTAAATTCTTCTATAATCTTATAATCCGATTTTGCAGTGACTAAATTTAATCTATCTGCAGCCGCAATTCTTTTAATATGCACATCCGGTTTTATAATATCAATTCCAACATTTCGTACATACTCACAAATGATTGCCACTCCTGCATACTTCAATTTAAAGGTGCTATTACTATCGGCAAGCAATTTGATAATGTTAGACGGTGTGCTATGCGTTATAAATTTATCAAGACTTGAGTATTTTTGCTCAATTCTCTCAAAAGTTTCAATATTGGCTTTTAAAGAGTTCATTTGATTTTTAGTAGTGTACGGACTGTAACACTTTAAGGTTCTTATTTCTTCAGTCAATTCTTCCGCCGGTTTCTGTTTAAGTTTTTCTTTTTCAAATCCGCAAAAGATTATATTTAAATCAGGCTGATTGTCTTTAATTCTTTTCCAAGATACCAATGCACTTAATTGGGCATAAATAAAACCTTTCAAGTGTTCTTTAAAACTAAAAACCTTACCATTCTTCCTGGCTTCTACCGCCTCTAAAATTGACATATCAATATCTTGGACTTTGTCTTTTAAATAGTTATCCAATATTGAAAACATCTTTTTATAGTCTTTTCCCATAACACACCACTCCTACTATAAATTCTGTAAATCAATTTACAATAGATTAACTCTGTTGTCAATGTGTGTAACTCCCATTCTAAATATATTAAGGTAATAATATGAGTATTAAGAAAAATTTAGGTAATCGTATCCGAGAGATTAGAATAAGTCGTTCTTTAACCCAAGAAGCACTGGCAGAAAAGATAAATCTTTCCGCTAAAAGTTTAAGCCAGATTGAGTTAGGTAACAATTTTGTTTCCGCTGAAACATTGGAAGAATTATGTTCAGCTTTGGAAATAAATCCTAATGTACTTTTTGATTTTAAATATTCAGATGTGCCGGAAGATGTATCTTTAGATGAAATTATCAAACGGCTAAAAAATAATCCAAACTTGCTAAAAACTGTATATAGAATAGTTATGGCACTAGATTACTAATGAGAACTAATATTTTGCTATTTTGTGCCATAATAAATTTATGATTGAATTTCTTAAATCTATTTCAAATAGAGAATATGCAACTATTTTTTTAGTTCTTTCGTTCTTCTTATATTTTTTCATAAAAAGTGCAGATGTAAGAAAATCGATTCTGCAAGTTTTGCAATGCATATTTTTTTCCAAATTTTGGACCATCTTTATTTTTCCAATTATTTATCTGACTTTAATAACGTATTTACTGTATGAAATAGGCTTTTGGGATTTTTCTTTATTGAAAGATACTATAATTTCTTATATATACGCTTTGTTAGTCGTGAGTAAATCTATAAACACTGAAAATTTTAAACTAATGTATAAAGAATATTTGTTGGGTTATATTTCATTTTCGTGTTTTTTAGAATTTGTAATTGGCACTTATGATTTTAACTTCTTTATTGAAGTAATATTAATTGCTGTTGTTACACTATTGGGTATGACAAGTGTTTATATGGAATATAAAAAGGATACACCCCAAAGCGCAAAGGATTTTCTCAACAACATTTTGTCTTTTATCGGTTTTCTTATTGTTCTGCATTGTATTAAGAGTTTTTGCAGTACACCGGCAAAAATTTTATGCATTCACTCTTTGCAAATTTTGATATTACCAATAATATATGCAGTTATGTTAATTCCTATTTGCTATTTTGTTTGGATTTATTGCAAATACGAAGGTCTGTTATCTCGTTTATTTGTCCTTAGAAAGGATTTACAACAAAACAGTTCTAGGTTTCAGATAACATTCAAAATTATTTGTTTATGCGGAACAAATATAGAAAGATTAAATCTGTGGTGGGATTTTTTATTATTAAATCGCAGTAATAATAAAAATTCAAATTTAGATGACTTAATAAATGAATTTAAACAACGGTATAAATACATTGAACCCGAGTCGAATACTGATGAAGTTAAATTAAATGTTGCCCTAAATTATATGAAAGATTTTGGCTTTTTACCTGCAAAATATAAATATATAGGTTGCTCGGAAGGGTATGGTAACTATCAGGCGCTTTCATATAACAAAGATGATATGAATAAATACTATTGTATAAATGGTAATCAACAATATCCGCAGTTATTCATATTATATGATTTCATACTGCCAGCAAAAGAGTTCAATGCAGAGTTAGATGTTTTTTTAATATACTGTGAAGCTCTTTATTTTAAAATATTTTCAAAAACTATTACTAAAAAAGTTGTTAATAAAATAAAAAATCTAAAAGACTTTAATTTGTCTGAAAAAATTTATAATATCCAGTTTAAAGTTGACAAAAATATGAATGACAAAATAACAACTTTGACTTTTAAAATTTCTAAAATTAGTCCAAATGAATTCTGTGAGCAAGAATTAAGTTATCAGAATGTTAAATAATATTTTATACCTCACCGCCAATAAACATTTCATCATCTGCCAGAGAATGCTCTCATTCTTTTTAATTACCGCCGGCGGTTTTGTAACTGAGAAAAATCTTACAGCCGAAAACTTATGTACGAAACCAAGAAACCTCATTCTACAATGAAACGGGCTGTATGGGTTATTAATCCACATAAGAAGATGTAATTGCAATTTTCTTAAATTCTTCTCGCAATTCATTTAGCTTTTTTAAAGCCTCTATATCTGTAGGGTTTTTCTGAATGAATAATTCAAGATATTTTATAGAAATTTGTTTTAATAATACTATTGATTTATTAGTTAAATTAGGTGCACCAATACATAACATTTCCCAAAAAGGAGAATAATATGGATTTTCGTAATAGGGTATGTTTTTTACATTGGTCAAATCTACATTGTAACTTTCTAAGAAATTTATTATATTTTCCCATAAATTATTATTGAATTCTGAAATATCATTTAATAAATTAGATAATTTAGTTATATTGTCATGTAATTCTTCTATTATTTCAATCTCATTTTTGTTAATACTTATTTCTATTTTGAAATCATCAGGAGATTGATGTTTATATGAGTTCAAAAATTCAATATTTTGCCAAAAGTCGTTAATTTGTAATAATATTGATTTTAAAACTTGCTCATCTACCTCAAAATTATTGTTGATAAATTTTGCTTCATGAACTTTTTTCATATTTTTAAGTTTGTTAACTGTATATTCTTGAGTATCATTTGTCTCAACGTGATGTTCATGACAAAGCAATATTAAATTATCATAGTGCCGCCTTTCTTCATCAGTCTGGTTTGGATTGTACCTTTCTCCACCTTCTTCTGCAGCCTCAATATGGCACACTTCTCCAATTAATTGATTTTTATTGTTAATAATTTTATTCTTACACCCAGGAAAAGCACAACAATTTCCTGATTTTGCAAATAATGCTCTTAATGTATCTAGTTTTGGAGCTTTCCTTGACATACTAACCTCTTATTTATTTCATCTTATCATAAATATTGGTAGCTCGTTGGCTCATAAGAATTATTTAAATTACTTTCTTTGCTTGATATAATCAGTGTTATTGGTATTTATAAAATACTTTGTTCATGTTAATCTATGAGTAGTTAGGAGTATGTATATGTCTAAGGAACTGCCAAAAGAGTGTGATAATTGCATAGAAAGAGCTAAGTTGTTTTTTAGTTATTTTAAAAGAAGTGCTGATGAAGAAGGTAGGTATACCAGTATTATTTTTTCATTGGGTTATGCATCTATGATTACAGTATATTCGACTCTATATAAGCACTTGGTATTACAAAAGAAAGCAATATTCATTATTTTTCTTTTTGTGTCTTTATTGACGTTTATTATAAACGAAATTTGGAAAATGATAATGGGAATATTTCAAAATTTACACGATAATGAATTATGGTACAAATATTTTAGAAATGAACTTTTTTTAGATGATATAGAACAGATGACACAAGAACACCAAGTAAAACTATATAGGTGGTATATTCGGGCATATCCGTTTTTGTTTTTGATTTCATTGGCTTTTGGGATACTAGCGGCTGTTTTATTGTTTTTAGAAGCTATTTGTTTAACTTTTTAAGAATATTCTTCTACTATACCTACAATAATTGTAGGTATGGCTCATTTTTAAATAAAAAATCATGGGTATTGATTTTTGTTTTTTAGCGTTTAATAATGGGGTGTAAGAGAATTTATCGCGGGATGGAGCAGTCTGGTAGCTCGTCGGGCTCATAACCCGAAGGTCGTTGGTTCAAATCCAGCTCCCGCAACCAATTATTTTTAAAGGGTTTCAGCCAATTTGCTGAACCCTTTTTTAGTGTAAAAATAAGCAAAAGTTGCAAAAAAGTTGCAAAATTATTTTTGAGTCGCACATTATTTTAGTTTTATTTATACGACAAGTTTTAAGGCTTGTGAAATTATTTTTGTTTGGATTTATACTCAACAAGTTAAAATTTGCGACCGGAGACACCGTAACTACTTCATTTTAGACCATAATGAAATGATGTGGAAAGACTTTAAAATAAAAATACTCGCATTATTTAAGCGAGTATAAATATAATTGCAATTTGCAATAATCTTATTAAGTCCCAAATCTTCTAATTTCTTCTTGTTGTTCAATAGATTGATTTACAATGTTATTCAATAAATTTACGCACTTATCATTAACTTCTGGCAACAAATGTGTGTATAAATCCATTGTCATAGTTATTGACGAGTGTCCAAGCTGGTGTTGAACATATTTCATAGGGGCGCCGTTTACAAGAAGTAAACTTGCGTATGTGTGCCTCAGGTCGTGAAATCTTATCTGCTCAATTCCTGCTCTATTTAAAGCAGGTATGAATCTGCGTTTCATCATATTTTCTGCACTTTGATAATTACCCTCATTATTTGGAAATACTAATTTGTTTTCACTAACAGGGCAAGCTATACGCCATTCTCTTAAAACTTTTGCTAATTCATCAGACATATCAATTACTCTTATTTTGCCTGTCTTTGGTGTCCCGAGTCTGCCGTGGGTATAATTTTTATCAACCGTAATTTTCTTTGTAATCCAATTTATTGAATCCCAGGTTAGAGCCATTAACTCGCCCTGTCTCATGCCGGTAAATATGGCAGTAAATAAAAGAGGATAAAAATCAGGATAAATCTTTTTAGTTTTAGAAAGCAATACTTGAACTTCTTCTGTACATAGAGCACGAATCTTTTTATTCTTAACTTCTTTGAGTGATTTTACACGAGCAAGCGGGTTTCTTACTGCAATATCGCTATCAATCATAAAATTATAAATCGCACTTATGAATTTAATGTATTTATTTACAGTTGCGTTTACCCTGTCTTTGTCCTGCATATATTTCATAAATTCTTTAATAAGAATAGGGCTGATTTCATTTATGTTTATGTCTCCAAAGAATGGAACAATTACATTATTTAAGTAGCCTTGATAAGTTTGATAGGTTGAGGGCTTGCAGTTTGTACTTGCATGAAGTCTTAAGTAAAGGTCGCCGGCTTCTTTTATAGTTGTCTTTTTGTTTATAGGGTTAATACCTTTATTCAATTCTTCAAAGCGTTTTGCCTGTGCTCTTTCAGCTTCTGCTTTGGTTTTAAAACCTTTTTTGGTTTTTCTTTTGCCTTTCAGGTCTTTGTAATCAAATTCCCATTTGCCTGTTTTCGGGTCTTTTCTTATTGAATCAATCATATTGTCAAACTTTCTTTTAATTTTAATTTAACGTGTTTTAGTGGATTTGTAAGCCCTTTCGCTAACTTTTGCTAACTTTTGCTAACTTAATTTTCCCCTAAGGGTGAGCACCGTACCAATAAGGCGGCACGGTGCTCACGGTGCCATGCTTTTATCAGGCTGTGTCTTGAATCGTATTAGATTTAATAAATTCTTCAAGAATTTCCGCTGAAAAGAGGACTCTTGAACCTAGTTTGATATACTGAATTTCTTTTCTATGAACCCAGCGATAAAGAGTGCTAACTGATACTTGAAGATATCTAGCTGTATCCTGGACATTTAAGAGGTTATTCATTTATATCACCTCCCCTGCTCGATTAATTTCTTCATTACGTGCTGAGATGACAGAACTAATGTAATCAATACCTGAAACAGTATATGGAATTACGAGTGCACGTTGAGATTTACCCTTAAAATTTACAACTTCATATGAACATCCATATTTTTTAGCAGAGTTCTTTATTTCAGCAACTTTGGGGATATATTCACCTAATTCGCTTGTAGATTTTAATGTTTGTCTAAATGAAGGCATTATGGAGTTTAAATATATTGCCAACCCTTTAGAATTAAAGATGTAGTCTTGGTTAGTATTAAGTTTTGACTGTCTAAACATTTCTGTCAGAATTTCCATAAAAGTCAAGAAATGGTCTTTTGTTTCAGTAACTTCCGCATAGTGTACTAAATATTCAACTAAATTTTCTTGCATTTGTTGTATATCATTACTGCATTTTTCTTTATTCAAATTAGCTACATTAAACAGTAAATCTATTCCTGTCATTGCAACAGCTATATTTTTCCTGCTTCTTGTGTCAATACTTAAGGTTTTTGATTTCTTATCTATAAGCTCAATTTTTTTGTCATTTAAATCAATCAGTTTCTTGATATATTCTGGATTGTTAAGATAAAATAAGATTTCAGGTAAAATCAGACCAATTAAATCATCTCTAATTACATTGAATGGAATTGCCTTTTTGAAATCAAAGTTATCTTGCTTAAATTCACTAAAAATAAGTCTAGTCATTGTCTGTTCATTATTAGGCAGCAAATCATTTGATGTAAAGTGAATAGTTGCATTGATTGCTTTTAAATCTTGTTCTTGTCCGTAACCTTTCATAATTTTTCTTGGGGTGCGGTCATAAAAAGCTTTTATGTTTTCAGCAAACTGTCTTTTTATGTTGCTTTCAACTTCTGCATAAAGGAGTGGTGTTTTATTATAATGTTCCATATTATGCATAATGTTTTTGCTGGTATCATTACCGCCGCTTATAAAACTTGCATTGTAACCAAAAAGATTCGCTATTAATTCAAGAATATTGCTTTTACCACTTCTTGCTTCTCCGTGTCCGTAGCTTACAGGATATGCTTTAAGCTGTTCATAAACTACGTCTACAAAAGGGGACAAAATTGCATTACCAATAATCATAAATGGTTCTATACTGTTTTTATAAGCCTCTAATGTGTTTCTTATGAGCGATGCTGCGAGAATATTTATTGAATCTGGTTTGTCTTTGAAATAATCCTTATAAAATTCTGCTGTTTCTTGCAGGTATTTGTATTTTTGATTTTTTAAATCAAGTAATTCCCTATTTGGTAAGTTAGGAACTTTCATTCCTTTTGGCGGATTTAACGCTATTTCAATCTGACTATCAATCTTTAAAACACCTTGTTTTAAAGATGAATCTTTTTCAGCCTCAATTAATTTGTTTTCTTTGATATCATAACAGGCGTTGTTATATAGCCAGTAACTTTTATTATTAATTTGGGCAATACCCGGATTTTCAAAGACATTTAAACTTCTTTTGCAAATTCTGTATTCTATGTATAAAACAGACTTTAATTCATCAGCTGTAAGACAGGAAAAATGAATACCTGTTGTTTTTAATTTTTCCATTATGTTTTCAGGTTTAGTTAGTTCATCAGCAGCCATAATTAAAGGTTTTGTAAGTTTACCGTCGAGCAAAGTTTGAAATTCAATTTTATGTAATTTTTCGACATCAAACTTAATGCTGCTACTAATAACGTTTCTTGTAACCTTAAAAATAAAATTAGATTTTCTTTTTAAGATAACACACTTATTCCTATTTGAAACACTGTAATAGCCATATTTAGTCGGATAAATACCTGTCGGCAGATTTGCAAGTTCATGAGGCACTTCATCGCTATTTGTGAAGGATTTTTGTTTATCAAAATCGTCATCAATATGAATATACTTTGATAACAAACTTTCCGGAACAAGTTTAATCCTTTTAGGCAGAATTGATTCATTAAAATTTGTTTCTTTTGCAAGATTGTACCAGTCTGCAAAATCTTTGAAAGATTTATTTTTTTCATTTTCGATAAATGGCAAAGTTAATTCATAAACCGGAATGCCCAGTTCCAGTGCAATTTTTTTTGTGCTTGCTCTGCCAGTATTATCTCTATCAAGACAAAGAACAATTTTTTTAAATTTCTTTAGATAATCTATATTTTGTGATAATGCCTTCAATGTATTAGGCTCGCCGTTACTGGCAGTAACGATTGTATAATTATCAAGCAGTTCATTTTCCTGCAAATATTGAAACATTAAATGTCCATCTTTAAAGCCTGCCATTACTAAAAGGATTTTAGATGTTTTATAACCATGAATTAAACATAAAGTTTTTTTAGGGTCATCCGCATAACCTTTAGTTTTATGAGAATGCTTATAATTATGGTCATATCTAAATTCATAACCTATAAATTCGTTATCCACAGAATACATAGGAATTGTGAACCAATCCCCCTTATATAAACCTAAGCCTTTTTGTTTTATTGTAAAATCGCTATAACCTATATTTTTCAATAAATCTAATGCTTGAGGGGTTTCACTAAGCTCATTTTGCAATGCTTTCATTTGTTCCGGATTTGTCTCAATATTTGAAGTAGAAACTCTTTTTCTTGAATTCACATAATCTTGATAGAGTTTATTCAATTCTTTTGTGTGTTCTCCGCTAGCAAAACATGTAATATACCCTTTTCCTATGTTGATTTTTAAATGGTCACTATCACTATCTGCGCCTTCAGCTTTACAGAATGGGCAAGGATAAATCATCTCGCCGTTTTTAATTTCTTTTGGCTGACCAAATACAGCCAATACTTCTGATTCTACAAGTTCTCTTTTAAATGTTTTACCCATGATTTTTCTCCTTTCCTGGGTTTTAATTTGTATAACTTGTAAGCGCTTACATTCTCAATATAACGTTTTTAAATTTTAACCTCAACTCAATAAAGCACTTTTAAAACAAGTGTTTTAAGGCAAATCGGTCACAAAGAAATAAATATCTGCTATTAAAATACGAAATAAAGCTTTTGAAAAATAATGAAACTTACATAATAAATTTCTGTAAACTTTATTACTAATAAAAGCACAGATTTTAGCTAACTTAATAAAACTTAATATTTAATTATAAACAAAATTGATAAAATTAACTATAGCCTGGCTTTGCGTTCTCTAAACAGCCTTGCAGTCTGCCTGTTAATATCCGGATTTTGGGCACATTCATAGCAAAATAGAGCTCGTTTATTATAAGTTAAAAACTCTTTACTGCAGCTTTTTGAATGATTGTCACGTTTATATTTACATTTATTTTTATAAATTTCTCTAGCTTGTTCTTTATTATAAAGAGAAATAATTTCTTTTATTAGAATAATCATTTCTTCAAAATTATTGCTATCCTTTTCTAATATAGATTGTATTATATTTTTTAAATTAGCTGAGGAATGCGGTTTTGATAATCTGAAAAACTCATCAACAATATCATTTCCATATTTTTTGCACCATTCGGTTTTAATATACCTATAGTTTATTTCGACAGGTTCAAAACCTATATCATAATTGCTTTTTGTAAATTTATTATCTGTAATTTTCAAGTTGAAAATTAATTGAATTGTACCTAGATTCTTTGCTGTTTCAAATTCAAAAATACCGATATTTACGAATCTTTCTGCACAGCCTTTTTCTTTTAGTTCATTGAACAAATCATGCTCAATATGCCAGTTAAGATAGCTCAAGGGGTTATCAAAATTTATGATATATTTACCCTGTCTGTAATGTTTTAAAAATTCCCAAAGGTCATTAATGTTAAAATTAAAATATGTTAATAGGGTATAAAGTCCATTTATGTATGAAATGAAGTTTGTAGTATTATCTTCATTTAAATCATCATTTAACTTATTTTCAAGCATTTTTACGGTTGTTTTAAAATATTCATGTCCTTTTAAAGCAGCAATTATTCTTGCATATTTTTTATAGTGAGAGCTTAAATCAGGGCTATAACTAATAGTAATCGGGTAAGGTTTTTCTAATTTCTCAATTTGTTTTAGGGCAATCATAAATTCAAGTTCATTTAAACTATCAATAGAATTAACCAGATTTCTAATTAACTCTAAGTTAGGCTCATTGATTTGTATATTTTCAATGGGGTATTCAGCTGATTTATACTTATCTAACAATAAATACAAATTTTGCAACTCTTGTTTATAAGTTGAATTTTTAAAATCGTCATCAAAACCTGAATCAATAGAAATGAGTTTAAAATTCTTCATGCACAGCCCTTTCGCAAATAAATTATAGCATAAGAAATTTAAAATGCCATTAAAATTACAAAATTACGAAAATTACGTTAAAAATTAAAAATCGAAAAATAAAATTATAAAATTATAAAAATTATAAAAGTTATTTATAAAACAGCGTAATTTTTGTAACTTTGTAATTTTTTTTGAATAAAGATAACTGTAATCAAGCTAAGCTAAGATTATAATTGCTGTAAAAAATCGGTATCCTTCTCTATTTGCATAGGAAATCGAGGGACGCCGATATATAATGTGATAAAAATTTTGATTCATAAGTTATTTCATAATACAAGGAAAGGTTAAAGGGATAACAATACATCCGCCATCATCAGCACAGATTCTAAGATTAATAGTTAATTCTGCTTTTTGATTCCTCACATCAAAATTGTTTATAGAAATGCTGACAATTTCCTGATAACTAAACTTGCTATATATTTCATCATATTTTGATTTTTCAAAAACTTTTAGTTCTGGATAAGTGATAATTTCTGAAATATTGGCGTCTGCCAAACAAATTGATGAAGTCATACAAATTATCAAAAATCCGAAGATTAATTTTAAAAATTTATTCATAATAACCTCTTATATTTTTTTATTAAGATATTGCAAATCCCACAGTATAGATTTATTGAAATTACGAATATCTTCTAATAGAAATTCAAATCGATTTGGAACACCGGTTCTGTTTTTAATATCGTTTAATATAAAAAATTGTGCAATTTCTACTGTCAAATTGCAGAATAATATAATTGTTATTAAAATCAATAAAGCATTATTTTTTAGATATTCTTTCATATTGTACCTTTTTATGTTAATATAATAGTTTGTTATTGATATTTCTTAAATTATTATTTATGTTGTACAGATTGTTATTCATTTGTATTTGATTTACTGCATTTATTGAATTTTGTATTGCCTGCTGTCTTAACATATTTTCTTGTACTTCAAGCTGCCTATCCTGTGCGGTTTTATTAATTTCTCTATTGGTTAAATTTATAAGACAAGCATTTTGCTCAGAAGCAGGATATGACATACAAACATCATAACTATTTTTAAATTCCGCTTTTCTTGCAAGCCAGTAATTTGTAAAAGGCACAACTTCCGCATACCACTTTTTACTCATATTATTAATCATATTTTGCGGTATAGGTTCAATTCTTGCATTTACCGGGGCAATTTGTTTCCAATGAATTTCAAACTTATTCTGAACTTTTTCCGGCAGCACGAATTTTGCCCGAGGAATTTCTATTGTACTTTCTTCTTTGTTGTACTTAATTACTAGCTTTACTTTTGTACCTTCTTCACCGCGAATTAAATTTGTAACTTGATTGATATCAAGTTTTTTAACTTTCCGGTCGTTTATAGAAATTATTTCAGCACCTTCAGGTAATCCATACTTTAAGGCCATAGAATTTGGAAATGTTTTCAAAACAAAAACTTTTTTATTATACGGGTCTTTTACAAGATTTGCACCTATACCGCAAATAGAAGTTTGTGCAAAGACAAAACTTTGCGAAATTACAACTATTAAAACAAGAAAAATTAATGCCTTTCTCATATTTACCTTTCTTAACCACGCATAGTATTAGTCTTTAAAACCTCGACATACAAAAGATTAACATGCATAAACACACGGTCAGTTTGTTCCATTGTTTTTATATTATCACGAAAATTGCAATATGAGTAAAAAAGATTTACAAAAGTTTGGCAAGAGATTAAAATTTCTAAGGCTTGATAAAGAATTAACCCAGCTTGAACTTGCTGAAATTCTGGATATGTCGCCTAATTTTATCGGAATGATTGAACGAGGTGAAAGAAATACAACAGTTGAAAATGTATTTAAAATCGCAAGAGCCTTAGGAATTAAACCTTCTAATCTCTTTGAGGAGCTTTAAGGTAAAAATAACGCATTGTTTTGGCAAAAATAAATTTGCTTTCTTATGTTTATATGCGTATAACTAGCTGTTTTATGGATTCTATAACAGCCTACATTGTTATGATAATATGATTAATATGAAAAAAGATGATATAAAAAAGCTCGAAGAAAAAGAACAAATAACATGTTTTTTGAATACTCAAGTTGGAAAATCTTTCTTACTAAAAAATAACATTGTTGAAATTAAAGATTCTGAATCGCCTGACTTTTTGTTGATTAAAAAAGATAAAACAAAATATGCGTTAGAACACACCCAATTTATTGCAAAAAATAAAAATACACAATATTCACAAGCTCTTATAAGGTATGGCAATAATTTGTGCAGATATGCTGCTGAAAATTATGAAATAAATATTTCAATACTTATAGATAAATATGACCAACGTAAATTTAGTCTGAATTGGGACGACCATATTGATTATGCTTATAATCCTGGCTTTTCAAAAATTCCTAAAAAAGACAAGATAAATAAAGAATTAGAAAATATTCTTACTAAAAATGTTGATAACTTAAAAAGTGGTAAACTTGTTCAAGAATGTATTAAAATAGAAGATGATTATTTTAAAATTTCAATAGACCCGTTTATATGTCCATGGACTAATAAATATGACTGCATGGTAAATAATGCCGGTATGATTGCAATAGACCCAATTGAAGAATTACAAAAATGTATTGATAACAAGAATAGTAAAATTGATAGATATAAAACAAGTTGTAACAAGTGCTTTTTATTAATCTATATCCCTGATTCAAAATACGGAAATTATTATTCTTTTAGTGAAAATATATTTGAGCATACATTTAATTCAAATTTTGATAACATCTTCTTATATGAAGAAAAAACAAGGCGGTCACACATTCTTAATTAGCCAAATAATAAATGTTCGATTTTAACAATAAGATTTGCTACTTGACGCAATGCAAAATAATATTCTAAGTTATCTTGGATTTGTAATTCATCATCAATAATACAAGAATCCGAGGCTAATGCACCTAACTTTGCCAAACACTTAACCTCTAATAAAAGGAAACCCACCTCACGTAATGCTTCTTCCTTTTCTTCATTTTTAACTTCTACCATTTTTCCTCCTTTAAAATCGCATAAAATTAATTTTATCGAGAAAGAAATTTGTCAAAAGCAAATAAAAAGAAATATTCGCAAAAGTTAGTGTTTTTACCATATATTATCGAATGATATTTTTATAAGTTTTGACGACCTTTGTTCAATCAATTTTATATTATCCTCGATATTATTGCCGACTTCTGAAATCTCAGGAATTAATAATCGATTTTTGTAGTTATTAAAGAAACCTTCTGTATCTAAAATTAAAAGTTTTTCTTTCAATGTTTTGTCTTTTAATTTATCTTGTATTGATTTTGTTGTAAAAATCAAATTTCCAATCTGTTCAACATCATAATTCTTATTTGATTGAGGAATTAAATGTTCTATAGTCAATAGTGAATAGTCTAACGCTATTGGTGAATGTAAATAGTATTTATCAATCGTTTCTAAAATATATCTTACAAGTTTTCTATTAGATTTTTCTCTTTCAGAATATCTTACTTTTTGCCTAAATTTTTCTTCAAATTCCTCAAAATTTTGAACATTGTATTTTATACCATCAAAATTTAAATCTCTTAGTATAGAATTCTTATCTGTTTGTACACCAAGCATACTTTTTAAAGATTCTCTGTAATGAGATCTAATTGTATTTCCTGGATATGCATATATTACATTATATCTAAAGTGAAATTTAACAGCAGCTTCAATAAATTTGCTAATATTCTTTATACTCAAGTGCCCTTTAGAAAATTCCCTTAATAAGTGCATAACAAATGACGTATGAGCTTTAATATTAAAAACTTTCAGGGTTGCAAGAGATTTAATGATTGATTTAACATAATCATTTGAAATTTCATGAATTTCATTAAGTGTAGATTGATTATATACTGCCAAATAATATTTAATATTTTCTTCTAGGTTTTTAAGAAATTCATTGGCTTTATTTGCATCTTTGCAAATAATTTCTTTTTTTATCACACCAAATAAAGCTTCTTTAGATATTTCCTTTGGTATAATTGATTTTACATATGCTTCAAGATAATCAGAAAAAATACTTGATTCATAATTAGAATTTAATTTTTCTTGTATTTTATTCCATCTGGTTAAAGGGGAATCTGTATCAAGAGTTCCTTTTTTTAACAATCTTAAGATATAACTTTTTGTTTTGTCAACGGTATCGATAGATTTACCCCTATCATTTAATGAATCAAAAACAATATGTGCACTTTCTAAGTCAATTAGTTCAACAGCAATAATAGATAGTTGAAAGACTTTCTCTCTAAAATTATATAAAATTTCATATTGTTCCTCTTTGCTTTTTCCATTCGTAATTTGTAAGAAAAATTTTATAATTACACTGTATGCATTAAAAATAGCATTTTCTTCTTCCGTTAATTTTTCTAACTCTTGATTACTTAAAGTTTCTGGACTAAAGGTTTTATCAAAAAGTTTCTCCAAAAATAATTTACTTGTTTCTGATGTTATTACATGTCTTGTATTTTCATCATCATCCTTCCTAACAATGTAATTGTTATATGTCCCATTACTGCTTGAAATTATTTTATTTTTTATAGTTTCGTCACTAATATCTTGGGCTATTTCATAAAAAGATTTACTTATAGCCATCAAAATCAATAATATTGTGGTTAATCGCTGTTGTCCATCAACAATACCTTTAACATCTTTTCTTTCATTATCTTCTTGCTGATATATATATAAAACAACCGAACCAATAAAATAGTTAATAGGATTTTCATTAATATCATTTAAAAAATCATTGACTTCCTTTGTTGACCATACATATTTTCTCTGAAACCGAGGTATGCAATAATAAGAGTTTTTTAATAGTGTAGTAATCTTAGTATTAGAAGCATCAATCTTCATAAAATTATCTTCTTTTGATACGCTTTCTTCTGGTTTTAGATTTATCATCTTACCTCCTTATTTAATACTTGCTCTAAAACATATTTATTATTCAACCAAAAGCATTGTTTTGTTAGTTTTCTTCCATCGGGGAGTTCATAAGTATCAGCTTTGTTTTGTCCGTGTGGTCTCACATGGCTTACATTATTAAATGATTGTCCTGGTAAATTATTAAAGTCACGTCCGTTTTTAGTTGTAATAACAACACCTTCTCTAATTACCTTAACTGTTTCAGCCCAAACTTTATGAACCTCTTCTATATCTTTTACCGGCATGTTCCAAAACTTAATGTTGTCTAAATATAATTCATTATTTTTATCAAATTTGAATATTATAAACATAAATTTTGTAGAAGAAAATAGGTTATACATAAAGGAATCTTCCCATTCTTCTTCAATAATTTCCGTAAATTTGAAAGTAGGAAAGGACATACTTTCTTTAATCTTTTTGTCCCCATATTCAATACGTATAGTTTTTGGAATAATGTTTGCTTTCTTGAATTCTTCTGTTATTGCAATGTTACCTTTTATTCCTAGAATAGCAGCTATTATTCTTTCATTAACATTTTTCATTGCAGGATTCAATTTAAATTCTTTGATTAGTTCTTTTTGCGATTTACCAAAATATGGTTTAATTTTGTTAATAATATAATTTTCAAAACCTTGTTTTTCAAGCAGTATTTTATTATCAATAATCGCTTCTTCTTTTTCTTGATTCAAGACATAATTATTCAAAATATATGTCATGTAAGATTGTTTAAGAGAATAGGCTCTTTGATTAGCTTTAACAGAATTATAAGGTTGTGGTCTTAAATCTTTTTCTCCACCAGCTCCTTTGCGGCAAGCTCCGAGATACAATGTATCTCCCTCTGATAATTCGTGAGCTTTACCTTCTCTTATTTTCTGAACAATCTTTTCCCAGTCCTGTTTAATAACAATCAAGTCTTTTTCAGGATATTCATATAAAAGAGTTTCTAATATTTTAAAATCTGAAACAGGTACATCTTTGAAATACTCATAATACATTAGTAAAAGAGTTTTGTTTTTATGCCAAAAGCTACTATCTTCAAAAGATTTATTAACTTCTGTCATGTAATCAATGATATTTAATACAAGTCTTTCTTTGGCTACATATTTATTTGATTTGTTTTTTATGCATGGGGTAACTTTTAACTCAACGCCTAATTCAATAAAATCAGCTTCTGCTCGGCTATTTACTTTTCTTTCAAACCAGCATTCTTCAAACATTTGTCCAACGTTACCTTTATTTTTTGTGGTTCCAAGTCTTCCAGTTGTGTCTATTTGTCCAAAAGGAATATTAATAGCTTCTTTTGACCTTTTTAATAATTCCGTTTTTGAATTGTAACGTTTTTCTTGCATAGTTACCACCCCATTAATTTTATGGTAACATAATAATGGAGTAATACAAGAATGTTTAGTCATGGAAAGAAAATAAGAGTTGTTGAATTATTTGCTGGTGTTGGAGGGTTTCGAGTAGGTCTTGAAAAAAGCTCTAATTTGTTTGAAACAATATGGGCAAACCAATGGGAACCAGGAAGAAAATCTCAATATGCCTATGAGTGCTATGCTCAGAATTTTGGTGAAAACCATAATTGTATAAATGAAGATATCGCAAAAGTTAAAGACCAAATCCCTGAGCATGACTTACTTGTTGGTGGTTTTCCTTGCCAGGATTATTCGGTTGCAAGAACAGGAGCAAAAGGAATTCAAGGCAAAAAGGGTGCTTTATGGTGGGATATAAGAGATATCGTAGAAGCCAAGAGACCTAAATATATACTACTTGAAAATGTAGATAGATTATTAAAATCTCCTGCAAAGCAGAGGGGTAGAGATTTTGGTATTATTCTAAGATGTTTATCTGACTTAGGTTATGCAATAGAATGGCGCGTTATAAATGCTGCTGAATATGGTTGTGCACAGAGACGTCGTAGAACATTTATTTTTGCTGTTAACGAATCAACTGATTTTTATAATCATTTAGCAAATGAAGATAAATTTGATATCATAACTAAAAACGGCTTTTTTGCCGGAGAATTCTTAGTTGATAAAACAAGTTTAAGTATAAACAATATTGATATTTACACAATATCAAAAGACAAGTACAAAACACTAGATGTATTTTCTGATAAGTTTGCTGCAAAATTTTGCAATTCAGGTGTATGTATAAATGGAAAAGCATATACAATGGAAACAATACCAATTATGCAAGCCCCACAAACATTGAATGAAATATGTGAAGATGGTCCTGTTGATAAAAGATTCTTCTTAAATGGTAGTACAGAAAAATGGCAATATTTAAAAGGGGCTAAGCGAGAAGAAAGACGGCGGCCCAACGGTGAAATTTATTATTACACAGAAGGAGCAATGTCTTTCCCCGATAGAATGGATTTACCAAGCAGAACAATGCTTACGAGCGAATCATCTTTAAATAGAAGTACTCATGTTGTTGTAGATAAATTAACAGGTTTTTTAAGATTATTAACACCTATTGAATGCGAAAGACTTAATGGATTTAAAGATGGCTGGACAGACACTGGTATGCCTGAAAAATTTAGATACTTTGTAATGGGCAATGCACTTGTTGTCCCTTTGATTGAAAGAATGGGCTCAAGAATGTTGAATATTATGGATTGTGCAGATTCTGTTCAAGAGTATGCAATAGCATAACTAGTAAATAGTAATGATAAAACAAATTGAGATACAAAATTATAGAGGATTTAAAAAACATAGAATAACCTTTCGCAAGAATGTGCTACTAGTAGGTAAAAATAATGCTGGCAAATCTACTATCATCGAAATTTTAAGAGTGTGTTCTTTAATATTGTTAAAAGCTAAAACTTCAAGCTATATAGCAGTACCCTCCTGGATATCAGAGTGGAAATCAGAAGAAAGTAGATATAAAATAAAGGGAATTTCTCCTGATATAAAAGGTTTAATAAAACAGTATAAAACAATTTCACACAGGTATAATGAAGAACAAACGTATGCAAAAATTACATTTAAAAATAATTTCGTAGTTGAAATATATTATTCACTAGATGAACATATCTTTGCTATATTGCATAAACCTGATGGTAAAAATATAAAAAGCAAAAATAAAGAAAATATAGAGAGTATACCTAAAATTGCAGTATTACCTCAAATAGGTCCATTACTTATTGAAGAAAAGGTTATCGGAGAAGATTATGTTAAAAGATCTGAATTATTGCCAGTTACATCATTACATTTTAGGAATAAATTATACAACGATAATGATAACATTGAAGAACTAAAAATACTTATACATAAAACTTGGCCAGGTTTAAATTACGAGTCCTTAACTACAAATGAAGAATCTGTGCTTAATTTGCTTGTAAGAGATTCTGATTTTGTTGCAGAAATTGGTGTAATGGGACACGGATTACAAATGTGGTTACAAATATTATGGTTCTTACTATGTAACAAAGATGCAATAAGCCTAATTATAGATGAGCCTGATGTTTATCTTCATGCTGATTTACAAAGGCGTTTGCATTATTTGTTAGAAGGCACTGGGAAGCAGATTATACTTGCAACTCATTCTCTTGAATTTATAGTTAATACAAATCCAAATGATATTTTAATTGTTGAAAAATCAAAACCTACATCTGGTTATGCTAAAAATATGCCAGGCGTACAAAAAATAATTGATGATATAGGTTTGTCTGCGAATATTGAACTTATAAAATTTGCAAGTGCTAAAAAATGTATATTTGTTGAGGGTGATGATGCAAAAATATTGAAAATATTTTATAAAACCTTATTTAAGAATTCAAAATTTGCGGATATACCTTGTTTTAAAACACAAGGGAAAAGTGCTCGTAACAAAGTTTTATGGGCGGAAGAATTTGTAAATGCTAGTTGTGGCAATAGCATTAAAATTTATTGCCTCTTTGATAGAGATTATTCCATTGAAGATAATCAAGAATTTATTGAAACTGCTAGACAAAAGAACATTAATGTTCATATTTGGAAAGCAAAAGAAATTGAAAATTATTTATTAGACATAGAAGTTCTTTTAAGAATTATCAAATCAAATGAATGCAATATTTCACGGTCTGATTTACAAAATATTTTAAATCAGATTTTAGATGAATTGAAAACGGATATTATAGATAATCTTTCAACACAAATAAAACAGCATAATCCCTCTCTTGATATTTCAACAACAAATAAAAGAGCTCGAAGTATTACTAATGCAAATTGGAATTCTTTAGAAAATAAGCTTTTATTTGCTCCTGGTAAAATCGTATTATCAAAGTTTCGTGAAAAATTACAAAATGAATATAGTATATCTTTTTCAAATCAAGCTATTGCTCAAGAATTTAAAAAAACAGAAATCCCTACTGAAATAGTTAGTTTTCTAAGAAACTTTAATTAATATCAATTTATATTGTTAAAAAGACTTAATTCTTCCCAATCGTTTGGGTTGCCTGTTCGTTTTAAATAACATTTACAACCATCGATTGCAACTTTACCGCAAGTGCAAAATTTAAAATCGTGTCTGCTTGTTGATTCTATTATGTCACCGCAATGTTTACACTTGATTCTATTTCTTATTATTTTTCTTTCCATTATAAAAATCTCACAATATACAAATGAATTATATCGAGTAAGAATCTAGTGTAAGCTATTTTGTTGCAAAAGTTAGCGATTTATATTTTTCAAAAAATACAGAATTTTTCAATAACTCCGATTAAAGGAGGCTAAATAAGGGATTTACCCCTCCCCCGCCCTTGTGCAAAATCACAATTCTTCAATTTCCAATCTTTCCTTCGTTGTTATTTTAAGTAGGTAGTTATAAATCTATCCCAATACATTTACCCCAAGTTGCAAAAGAGTTGCAAAAAATCTGATAAATCAAAATTAAATCTGATAAAATTTGAGAATAAAATCTGCTCCAAATTCATGCACTGCAACAAACAGAGATAAATTCTGATAAATTGTGGTTACAGGTGAAAACCATTGCGAATAGGGCATTTATCTCCTCATAACCCGAAGGTCGTTGGTTCAAATCCAGCTCCCGCAACCATTTCACTGGAAGTTTCAAGCTTAGAAGCTTCCAGTTTTTTAGTCTTTTTAGGTTTTTCCAAAGACGTCCAAAACGGGTTAATATTAAACTTTACATTTACCGATGTAATAAAGTGAGTGTTTTGCGTATGACAGATGGTGCGATTATTTCGGGCAATCGGCTTGTGTAGCGGATTTTA
>CALURU010000014.1 GCA_944323255.1 Candidatus Gastranaerophilales bacterium | reverse complement strand
AAATGACACCTTGTGAATACAGAGAATACCTTGCAATGTCCTAATGACCGATTACGTTTTAGTGGGGACATTTCATACTAAGCCGACATTAACTTTTCTAACGTGACAATAACGAAAAAGCAGGTCAACTAATTAAAAAGAGTTAAATATTAAAAAAGATATTAACCATTTTTCTCTTTTGATGTATTATTAATAAAGAGTTAAGGATAATCAGAAGAGTTAGTAATGATAAATTATATTGAAAACGAATTTGAAACAATTGCTCAAAATTTTCAAAAGTTAAAAGAACTTGCGCCGACTATTCAGCAGGCTGCAAATATTTGTATTGAAGCCTTCAGAAACGGCAACAAAGTTTTGTTCTGCGGAAACGGGGGGTCTGCTTCCGATTCCCAGCACCTTGCAGCAGAGCTTGTATGCAAATACAAAAAAGAGCGTGCAGCTCTGAATGCAATAGCACTTGTTACCAACACTTCCGTACTTACGGCAGCAGCTAATGATTTAGCATTTGACTATATTTTCGAACGTCAGGTAGAAGCCCTTGGAAGAGAAGGCGATGTTTTATTTGCACTGACTACCAGCGGAAAAAGTATTAATGTTATACGTGCAGTAGAAAGAGCTAAGGAATTAGGACTTAAAACAATTGCAATGACCGGTTCTACAGGAGGTTCCGTAAAATATAAAGCCGATATTACTATCAAAACCCCTTCTGATATAACTAATAATATACAGGAAATGCATATTGCAATAGGACACCTTATCTGTGATATCATTGAAAAAGAAATGTTCAAATAGTACAAAAATATAAGATTTATACACTACAGAGGAGAAATATAAAAATGAACAGGTTTCAAAGAATAAAAACCAAAATTGTAGCCACGCTCGGACCGGCTACTTCAAGTTATGAAATGATTAGCCAATTAGTTGACGCAGGAGCATCAATGTTTCGTCTTAATACTTCACACGGAAGCGAAGAAGGTCATGCCGCAAATATAGAAATTATCAGAAAAATTTCTAAAGAAAGCGGGAAATTTATTCCAATCTTAGTTGACTTACAAGGACCTAAAATCCGAGTCGGGAATATTAAAGAACCTGTTGAAATAAAAGAAGGTCAGGAAATCGTCTTAGAAGCGACTGATGATATTAATAATCCGGCAATAATTCCTGTTGATTATGAAGGAATTGCAGATGATGTTAAACCGGGAGACAAAGTCTTACTTGATGATGGAAATGTCGGCTTACAGGTTATTGAAGTAAAAAATCACCAGGTTCATGCAAAGGTTCTTTACGGAAAAGTCATTAAGCCAAGAAAGGGTATTAACCTTCCTGGTTCAACTGCCAGCTTGAGCGCCGTAACAGAAAGAGATGTTGAGTTTATCAGATTCGCAGTAGAATATGATGCAGACTATGTTGCACTATCTTTTGTAAGAGAAGCCAGAGATATAGAACTTGCAAAAAAATACATTAAAGACTTTGGCGGTAACATTCCGGTAATAGCTAAGATTGAAAAACCTCAAGCCGTTGAAAAACTGGAGGAAATTCTTAAAGTTGCAGACGGAATTATGGTTGCAAGAGGCGATCTGGGTATAGAAATGTCACCGGAAGAAGTTCCTATTGTACAAAAATTTATTGTTGACCAGACAATAAGAGAACGCAAAGTTTGTATTGTAGCAACGCAGATGCTTGAATCAATGATTGAAAATCCGATTCCTACAAGAGCAGAAGCAAGTGACGTTGCAAATGCTATTCTTGATGGTACAGATGCCATAATGCTTTCAGGCGAAACCGCTATGGGTAAACACCCTGTAGATGCAGTCAGAATGATGAGAAAAATTGCTTCTAATGTTGAAGAATGCAACTTCTGTTTATCAAATCTAGATTTGGAAATGAATGACAAGTATGAGCTTTCTCCACAGGCAATTTCAAATGCTGCAGTAAAAATGGCAGAAGATCTGCATGCAAAGGCAATTATGGCATTTACTCATACAGGCTACACTCCAAAACTTCTGTCTAAATTGAGACCTACAGTTCCTATTATTGCAATTTCTGATATGGAATCAACCTGCAGAAGATTGTCGCTTTACTGGGATATTTTTGCAGACTACAAAGAATGGGATACTGTTCTTGATGCAGATTTACTGGAAAAAATTGATGAATACATTCTTTCCCATACAGACTTCAAAAAAGGCGAAAGAATCATAATTATCGGTTCTATTCCAAAACTTATCACCGGCAGAACAAACTTTATTAGGGTTCACAGAATTGGAGCTCCGCTGGAAAGATAAATAAATAAATAAATAAGAAAATACCGGTTTCAACAACGAAGCCGGTATTTTCTTATATAATACAAGTCATAAAAATTTTGTATATTATTTATTTCGAAACGATAGCAAGAGGCAGAGCCGAGAGCGTGTTTGAGAAATGAATAATATACAAAAACATTATTGAATTAAATTATTTTATAGATCAAATAATAAATTATAGAAGAAAGTATCATACAGGCTGGTATCGTAAGTACCCAGGCTGTAACGATATTTCCTACTATTCTCCACTTAACGGCATGAGCATGGAACGTAGAACCAACCCCCATAATTGCAGTTGAAATAACATGTGTTGTACTCAAAGGTATGCCAAAATGAGAAGCTGTCAAAATTAAGCCTGCCGCAGAAGTTTCAGCGGCAAAACCGTGTATAGGTTTTAGTTTAATTATTTTATGTCCCATTGTTTTAATAATTTTCCAGCCGCCGTTCATTGTACCTGCAGCCATCATAAGAGCACAAACAATTATTACAAACAAAGGAATTTCAAAATCACCATCAGGACCTTTATGCAAAACCCCGCCCGCAAGGAGCGCCAGTGTGATTATACCCATTGTTTTCTGTGCATCGTTTGAACCGTGGCTTAATGCCATTAAGCCTGATGAAAACAATTGCAGTTTCCTAAAACGTTTATTAACTTTTTGTGGATTCGCACGGTTGAAAATCCTTATCAAAAAAAGCATAAAAGAAAATCCTACACAAAAGCCTAAAAGCGGCGAAGTAAACATCGGTATTATGACTTTATCAATCAAAGTTGTAAAGTGCACTGCGCTTAAACCTGCTTTTACAATTGTTGCTCCCAGAAGTCCGCCAATTAATGCGTGAGAAGAACTCGAAGGCAGTCCCAAATACCATGTTAAGAGATTCCACAATACTGCCGCTAACAGCGCACAAAAAATTACCGTCAAAGTTATCATCTCAGAATTAACAATCCCTGAACCTATAGTTTTTGCAACGTGAGTTCCGGTTAATGCTCCTATAAATTCAAGGCTTGCCCCGAAAAGAACGGCATGCCTCGGAGATAAAACTTTTGTCGAAACAACTGTTGCAATTGCGTTTGCGCAATCATGAAACCCGTTTATAAATTCAAAAATTAATGCTATTGCTACTACAGCTATTAGTAATAAAATCGTTATCATAAATTTCCAGCCCTTAACTTTGCTTCAAAGCAACATTCAAAATTGTATCCGAAATATGATAGCAAGTATCAAGAGAATTCTCGATATCTTTGTAAATATCTCTCAATTTGATAACCTCAAGCGCATCATATTTGCCGGAAAATAAATCTGAAATTGCTTTTCTATGAACTCCGTCACCATAAGTTTCAAGCTCTTTCATTTCAATATTCAATTTTGTGATTAATTCAACATCACTTACCTTTTTAAGACATTTGATAATTTCAGCAAGTTTACAGGAAGCCTTGACCAAAATTGAAGCCTGCTCTTTCATTTCTTCAGTACACTTTTTTAATTTGTATACGTCTAAGTTTAAGCAGGCTTTTCCAATTTTTTTATTGATTTTATATAAATTTACGGCTATATATTGAATGTCCTCACGCTCCAGCGGCGTTATAAAACTTTTATTTAACTGTTTTAATGTTAACTTCAGAGATAAAGAACCTTTCTTTTTAGCTTTAAGAACCTCCTCTTTCTTCTCTTCATTAAGTCCCGATTCTATAATTTCTAAGTATAATTTTGCCGTTTCTATACAAAGTTCCGCACTGTTCTGGAATAATGTAAAAAACATTTTATCCTCAGGCGGCATAATATATGACATCAAATTAAATTTTGGCATACTTGCCCTCCTTTTAACCATACACGTACAGTGTACACAAAAAGAATCTGTTAATAAAGTAATAATTAACAAAATGTAATAAATTTATGTTTATGTTAAAATTTTATCTATGAAGAAAATATTAATAACAGGCGGTGCAGGTTTTATTGGTTCGCACCTATGCAAAAAACTTTTAAATGAAGGAAATTACGTAATTTGTCTTGACAATTTTTTCACAGGCAAACGGAGAAATATCGAACACTTATTAAGTAATCCCAATTTCGAGCTTTTTGAGCACGATATTACAGAACCACTTAATATTAATATTGATGAAATTTATAATATGGCTTGTCCTGCAAGCCCGCCGCATTACCAGTACGATCCAATTAAAACAATGAAAACGTCGGTTTTCGGCATAATTAATATGCTTGAACTTGCTCAGAAAAATAATGCAAAAATACTTCAAGCATCAACCAGCGAAGTTTACGGTGATCCCAAAATTCATCCGCAGATAGAAAGTTACTGGGGAAATGTTAATCCAATTGGTATAAGAAGCTGTTATGACGAAGGAAAACGCTGTGCCGAAACTTTGATAATGGATTATCATAGGCAAAAAAATATTGATACTAAAATTATAAGAATCTTTAATACCTACGGACCTAATATGGCACCGGATGATGGTCGTGTTGTTTCTAATTTCATTATACAGGCGCTTAAAGAAGAAGATATTACAATATACGGCGATGGAACTCAAACACGCTCATTTTGTTATGTTGACGACTTAGTTGACGGAATAATAAAAATGATGAAATCAGATTTGACAGGTCCGGTAAATTTAGGAAATCCTTCTGAAAGAACTATTTTAGATTTTGCTAAACTTATTCTGGAACTTACCGGCTCAAAATCAAAAATAGTATACAAGCCGCTTCCGTCAGATGATCCTACAAAACGACAACCGGATATAACACTTGCTAAAACGAAACTTAACTGGGAGCCGAAAGTAGATATTAAAGACGGACTAAAATATACTGTTGAATATTTTAAGGCGCTTTTATAGCTGCTAATTAACAATCAGCCTGTCGTTGTTTAATACACATTTGCTACCAATAGGAAGAGTAATTTTGTCTTTTAAATGTGTAATTTGAAACCCGCCGACAGTCGGAATTGTGAATTCTGTAAAAAGTTCTTCGAGCCATTCTTGATTATCAATTTCCAAAAAATCACCAAGAACAATTCCCTTGCAATTAGTTTTAAATTTTTCTATATTAAAAAGCTGGGTAAACATTCTGTCAATCTTATAAACAGGCTCATTTAAATCTTCCGCAAAAAAAACGAAATCTTCATCAGGAATAAAGTCCTGCCCGCAAAGTGAAACAACTGTCGCAAGATTACCGCCCCAGATTATTCCGCAAGCTGAACCCTGCTTATATACTTTATTACCGCAATACTCTAAAGTTTCCCCGGAAAGAGCTTTGAAAAACTCTTTTAAGGTAAAACTTTCTCCCCGCTCCTTGAGTGAGGGGGGTAGGGGGTGGGGTTCTAAAACCTCCGAAAAATCACTGCAAGCCATCGGTCCGTGATAAGTAATTATACCGGTCTTTTTATATATCATTAGTAAAAGTGCAGTAACATCTGAAAACCCGATAAAAGGTTTTGGGTTATTTTTAATTAAATCATAATCAATTCTATCAATAAGCCTTATTGCTCCATAACCGCCCCGTGCCGCCATAATAATATCAATTTGCGGATCTGAAAAGAATCTATGCAGCTCTTCCAGTTTATCCCCATCATTTCCTGCAAGATAGCGATTATTATCATAAATATTATTAGAAAGCTTTACGTTAAATCCCAGCTGTTCCAGATTTGTAACAGCAGCTCCCAGTTTCTTTTTATTTACTACACCTGATAAGGCTATAATTCCGATTGTTTTCATATTCAAATTATAAACGATATGTAAACTTTTGTAAAATTTTGTATATAAAACGCAATTTTTAGGAATTAGAAACGTTATTATATATATACAAGTAAAAAAGGATATGAGTATGGCATTAACAGTACCAGGATTAGAACAAAATTATCAATACGGTCTGTACGGACAGGGCGGCTCAAGCATTCCTTTTGGCGGCATAACAGTCGGTCCCCGTGTCGAAGGTACCCAAGGAGTCCAACCAACCCCGCATATTGAAGCACCTTCAATAGGAAGCGTAACAGGTGAAGACGGAAATACACCAATTTCACTCGGGACACAGGGTGTCGGTCTAGGTACAACTTATGCAGAAGGAGCCGGAGCTAGCTATACCAACGGACTTGGTCACTCACTCCATACAAAATGGATGGTAGCATAGCTTTACGACAAATGAAGAAAAGATAAAAAATATCCGTTTCAACGGATATTTTTTTATGTTTCTCGGTTTCTGGTTTTCATCCATTCATCTTTTGGAAGATCCGAAACTATATTCCCGTCCTTAAATTTAATTACTCTTGAACAATATGCAGCAATATCAGGTTCGTGCGTTACAAGAACTATCGTTTTTCCTTCTTTACCGTCAAATCCTTTGTTCAGACGGACAAAAAATTCCATAACTTCTATACTTGTTTTTGTATCTAGGTTACCTGTAGGTTCGTCTGCCAGAATAAGCGGAGCATCATTCACCAGTGCTCTTGCAATTGCAACTCTCTGCTGCTGCCCCCCTGACATTTGATTCGGCATATGAGATTCTCGGTTTTTTAACCCTACAATCTCTAAAGCTTTTTTTGCACGTTCGTGTCTCTCTTCCTCCGGAACACCTTTATAAATCATAGGGAGTTCAACATTTTCTAAAGCAGATGTTCTTGAAATCAAATTAAAGCCCTGAAATACAAACCCGATTTTAAGATTCCTGATTTTTGAAAGCTCGTCCGCATCAAGCGAAAAAACATCAACTCCGTCAAGATGGTAACTTCCGCTTGTAGGTTTATCAAGAGTTCCAAGAGTATTCATGCAAGTGGATTTACCCGAACCGGATGTTCCCATTATTGCAACAAACTCTCCCTTTTCTACAGAAAAAGAAACTCCATTCAGAGCATTAAAACTATCCTCGCCTGTGGTATAAGTTTTTACAATATCTTTTATCTCTATTAAAGGCATAGATTTATTTTACTAAAAAAATAAAAAAGGCGCGATTAATATCGCACCTTTTTTATTTTTTATATATATTTTTTGCTTTTGTTGTTGCAAGATATTCATTAATACCTTTAACAAAATCGAAATTTCCTAAAGCAGTTTCCCTTAAAACTGTTTCTTTTAAAACAGCAGGGCTTTTAACACTTGCAGCATAACACATACCTGCATTTTGTTCCATAAAAGCCTCTTCCAGAGTTAATTTCTTTGCGTTTTTCATAAAACCATCAGCTATTTTTTTTGCATTCTTACCCTTTGCCTTGAATGCAGGAGCTTGTTCTACTGGAGTTTGCACCGGATTAATTGTTGTTGACATATTTTTACCTCACACTAAAATTACTACAAGTATATTAAAACAATTCCGGCGTAAAAATTGCTATAATTTTTCTTTAAATTAACAAATCTTAATACATGTATTGTATACACTTCTCTTTCTTCGTGATAGAATAAATACACTAGGAATTTATAGTGATGTTAATATTACTTAAGAGAAGGAGAAACTAATGGCTGAAAAACGAGTATGGCTATTTAGAGAAGGTAATGCTGACATGCGCAACCTTCTGGGCGGCAAAGGTGCTAACCTTGCCGAAATGACAAATTTAGGACTTCCGGTACCTCCGGGACTCACTATCACAACAGAAACCTGTATGGATTACATTAACCACGGCAACAAAATGCCTGAAGGTTTAATGGATGAAGTAAAAACAGCATTAAAGGATGTTGAAGCACAAGCAGGCAAAAAGTTCGGCGACACTTCAAATCCTTTATTAGTATCTGTTCGTTCAGGTGCAAGAATTTCAATGCCTGGTATGATGGAAACAATCCTTAACCTCGGGTTGAACGATGAAACAGTAGAAGCTATGGTTAAATTAACAAACAACCCTAGATTCTGCTACGATTCTTACAGAAGATTCTTGACTATGTTCGGCTCTGTCGCATGGGAAATGGACAGACAAAAATACTTCGAATCAGAAGTTGAAAAAGTAAAGGAAAGAGAAGGGGTTAAATCTGATACGGAAGTTTCCGCAGAAGGCTGGAAATCACTTATTCCTATTTACAAAAAAACAATCAAAGAAGTAACCGGCAAAGAATTCCCGCAAGATCCATATGTTCAATTGCAGGAAGCTATTGAAGCAGTATTCCGCTCCTGGAACATTCCTCGTGCAGTTGCTTACAGAAACATGAATAAAATCGACCATAACTTCGGAACAGCTGTTAACGTTCAAACAATGGTATTCGGAAATATGGGCGACGATTGTGCTACAGGCGTTTCGTTCACACGTAACCCTGCAACAGGCGAAAACAAGTTCTACGGTGAATATTTAACAAACGCTCAGGGTGAAGATGTTGTTGCAGGTATTAGAACGCCAAAACCTATTGCGGAATTAGAAACAGAAATGCCTGATCTATACAAACAATACGTTGATATCGCAAAGAAACTTGAACTCGGATACAAAGATGTCCAAGATATGGAATTTACTATTGAAAGAGGTAAATTATACATTCTTCAAACACGTAACGGTAAGAGAACCGCAACTGCTGCAGTAAGAATTGCCGTTGAAATGTGCAAAGAAGGTATTATTACCAAAGAAAGAGCTATTCAATTAGTAGATCCTTATACAGTTAACCAAATTTTATTACCTTGCTTTGACGCTAAGGCAATGGAAGAAGCTCACAAAATTGCACACGGTGTAAACGCTTCTCCGGGTGCTGCAGTAGGTAAAATCGTATTTGATACGGAAGAAGCTGCTCAAAGAGGCGAAGCAGGCGAAAAAGTTATTCTTGTAAGAATTGAAACCTGTCCGGATGATATTCACGGTATGGCTGTTGCTCAAGGTGTTTTAACACTTAGAGGCGGCGCAACATCCCACGCAGCAGTAGTTGCAAAGGGTATGGGTAAACCTTGCGTTGCAGGCTGTGAAGATATGAGAATTGACCTCGAAAACGAAACTTTGACAGGAGCTGACGGAACTGTATACCACAAGAATGATATTATATCATTAGACGGCGGCAAAGGTATTGTTATGGAAGGTGCTGTAAAACTTGCAGACGCTCAAATCGATGATAACTTCACAACCTTCTTCAAATGGGTTGATGAAATCAAGACAATGAAAGTTGAAGCTAACGCCGATACTCCAAAAGACATTGCAAATGCTCTAAAATTCGGAACAGAAGGTGTCGGACTTTGCAGAACAGAGCACATGTTTATGGATCCTGACAGACTTCCTTGGGTTCAAAAAATGATTATTGCAGGTACTCCGGAAGCTAGAAAAGAAGCGCTTGAACATCTGCTTCCTATGCAATATTCAGACTTCTATGCTATGTTTAAAGCACTGGGTTCAGGTATGCCTATGACAGTCAGACTTTTAGACCCGCCACTTCACGAATTCTTACCTTCTAAGGAAGATTTAATCGCAGAAGTTGCAACACTTAAAGCTCAAGGCAAGGATGCTAAAGAAAAAGAAGAACTTCTGCATATTGTAGAAGGGCTTTCAGAATCTAATCCTATGATGGGCTTAAGAGGGTGCAGATTAGGTCTGACCTACCCTGAAATTAACGAAATGCAGGTAAGAGCAATCTTTGAAGCAGCATGTGATGCTAAAAAAGAAGGAGTTGACGTAATTCCTTACGTTATGATTCCGCTTATCGGACATGTTAACGAATTAAAAGTTGCAAAAGAAATCTTAGAAAGAGTTGCAGAAGATGTAATGAAAGAAAAAGGAATAAGAGTTGATTACAAGTTCGGAACTATGATAGAAATTCCTCGTGCAGCTTTAACTGCTGATGAAATTGCTGAATATGCAGAATTCTTCTCATTCGGTACAAACGACCTTACACAGATGACTTTCGGCTATTCAAGAGACGATGCGGAAGGTAAGTTCCTGAAACGTTACGTTGAGCAGAAAATTCTTCCTGCTAACCCGTTTGAAACACTTGATACAAAAGGTGTTGGTAAGTTAATGGAAATGGCTATGGAAAAAGGTAAAGCTGTTAATCCGAAACTTATCGGCGGAGTTTGCGGTGAACACGGCGGAGACCCTGATTCAGTTAAGTTCGCTTACAGAATCGGTCTTGACTACGTTTCTTGCTCACCGTTCAGAATTCCTCAGGCTAAACTCGCTGCAGCTCAGGCAGTTGTTGAAGCTAAGAAATAGAATTCTAAACTAACATAAAGAGAGGGCGGAATGCAAAGCATTCCGCCCTTGTTTTTTAATCTCATAAAATACTCATATTATCATTTAAATTAAATTTTTGCCTTTATTCTATCTATTAATTTTGAAACGCTTTCTTTTTCTTCTTGCGGAATATCAAAATTTATATAATCTTCAAAATACTCAATTGCATCCTCATAATCTTCTCTTGCAAGGAAAAGAATACCGACTTTTTTATAAGCAAGAGTAAATTTATCATTAACTGCAATTGCTTTGAGGTAATTTGAAATAGCCTTGTCTATCTCATTATTAGCCTCGTAAGCCTGTGCAAGAGCATAATACAATAGTTCATTATTCTCTTTATATTCAATTACGTTTTCAAAGTTTGAAATAGCGCTCTCATAATCTCCAAGTTCAAAATATACATGCCCCAAATCGTAATACGCATCGTAATTTTCAGGCTCGCCATCCAGCACTCTTTCCAACTCAACAATAGCATCTTCCCATCTTTGATCTTCGATATAAACTCTTGCAAGAAGATGCGCTATTGCTAGATTATCCTGCAACTCATAGCTTCCTCTCTGCAAAGTCCCAAGAGCAGATGGAATATCGCCTGCTTTATAATACAAATCCGAAAGATTAATATAAGCTTGTGCCAATTCTGGATCTAATTCTATTGCTTTTGTATAGAAATTCTCTGCCTGCTCAAAATTGCCCAGACAAGAATATGCAACTCCCATATTGTTATAAACATCCGCATTATCAGGTTCCGTTTCCAAAACTGAACTAAATGCATCTATTGCCTCTTTATATTTGCGTTCTCTAAAAAGACTCATTGCCTTATCAATTTTTTCAGACATTTATAAATCCTCTTCATCTTTCGTATCAATATTATGAATAATTGTTCTTACATTACCCTCTGCAACAAAATCCTTAGGATCCATTGTCATTTTTATCTTATCGGCAATGATGTCCTTATCCTGCTGAACGATTTTTGAACGACCTACAAAGTACACTTCATTTGGTTTTCCTGTTTCTTCATTCGGAAATACCGAAACCTTTGGTCCTTGTGCATAATAATCATCATACCAGATTTTTACATGTCCGCTTCCTATGTAAGAATTCTGAACCTTGCTATATTGCTGGTAATCAGAATGTATTGTAAGTTTTTTACCATCATCAGAGTATGCAACAGTCTTTGTGTTTCCGGAAACACTCATCTCCTCCGTTAAAGGATTATAAACAAAATGGTGCCCCTCTGATTCGTTATTTTCCTGCTTAACTTTTGCATTACCAATTAAATCAATTTTTCTCAAACCACCTTTTTCATCTGCTATAATTACAGCCTTATCAGAAAAAGTATCAATATCTTTGTACTTTATCGTTACTCCGCCGGTACAAACCATAACACTGCTTTTAATATCATACTCCTGAGCATCGGCGTTTATTACAACAATCGGCGTATTACCTTCTGTTATGATAGATTGAGCCTCTCCTTCCGCTCTTACAATTTTATTTATCAAAGAAACTTTAAGTATGTTAGCCTTTACTTCACGTTTTTTATTTTCATTTACTTCATAAGCATAAGGTTTATCATAAAAAGTTGCCGTATCAAGTTTATTATTACGTCTTACAGTAACATCCGCTCTATCACTTTGAACTGTCAAATTATCAAGTTTAACCTTAACTCCACCATCAAGCTTAATCTTCTTTTCTTTGTCCGAATAAGTCTGGGTTTTTGAATCAATAATCAAATCAGAGGAAAAAACTGCCAAACCTGAAAATATTAACAATAATAAAACCAAAAACTTTTTCATTTAGCCCCTTTCTTATTATTCAGCTCTAACGCAGAACCTGAAGAATTCTTGCCATCCTTATCATATAACTTTGTGGTGGTATTTCCCATAATCTTAAATTTTTCATATCCAGCACTTATTACACCACGTTCCGCTGTAGCTATCATCTCAGAATTTCTCTTGATAACAACATGCCCTTCTACATGGGTATCCTTATTTGAACCTGCCCATATGAGTTTATCTGTTGTTAAAGAAGTAGAATCCTCAAGTACAATAAAAGTATTGTCATAAAGAGTTATCTCTTTCGTTTTTTCGTTATATGTACCCTTTGAAGATTGAAAACTCATTGATACCTTATTATCTTTATAAAAATTACCTATAACATTATGCAGCGTTGCAATACTGTGGTCATTACTATAATTCCCCGTTTCTCCGTAAATTTCGAAATATTTATTACCATCTTTTGTTTCAGTAATAATTATCCCTTCAGCATCAACTTTCTGCTCATCAGGCGTTCCTTTTAGCTGCGCTCTTGTATAATTTGCAGTTATTAAAGCTGCACTTATAAATGCCCACCCCATAACAAAAATTACTGCAAGAACAGCAAAAATATAAGTCCGCTTTTTCTTATCTATTTTCTTAATTCTCTCAAATATTTTATTAAGAAATTTCATAGATACATTTTACCATAGTGATTTTGCTTCTTCAACAAAACTAAATATTTACACAATATAATCTTTCGTATGTAAAGACAAAATTTTCACGACCTCATCTTTGCTTGTAGTAGAACCGAATATTATTGCAAAAAGCGGATTTTCTTTTGGATTTATCCTTCTAACCTCAAGAACATTTGAGAAATTTGCAAGATATCTTTCGTACTCAAAACCTCTAATCTTTGTTCTATCTGTATCGGCAGGAACTTCTGCCATTGAAAAATAGAAAACACCTTTGCCGGCTTTTGCAAGAATAGTATTCCAATCTGGTCTTGTTTGATTAAAGAAACATTCATAAACATTTATACCCCAGGCGTATTTTGCTACATCTGTTGTACACCAGCCGGCAAAACGCATTGGATTAATTTCTATGGGTATAATTTTTTCATCTTTTGTTATTCTTAATTCTATATGCATAGGAAAGTTTTTTATATTCTTCAACTGCCCGATTTCTCTTAACAATAAGCCTATTTTTGCCATGTACTTAATCATAATACCTGTTGACATTAAGTATATACGGTCACTGACATCAGAAGAATTGTAAAAAGGATGCTGAAATATATTTAAAATAACCGGTTCACCATTTCTATCGTAATATGCATCAACAGCATATTCTTCACCTTCAATCATTTCTTCAATTATAAACTTGGCAGAATCTACAACATGATTTGGATACAATGAAGAAGCCAGCTTCATCTCTTTCTCCACCTTATCCACTGTACCTTTCCATTCCTTAGCATCATTAATCGTATGTACCCCAAAACTCAAAAAACCAACAGCCGGTTTCAACACAACAGGGAATTTTATATCATCAGTAATCATTGTTTTTAATTCATCCAAATTTACCGACTTAAAATAAAAATCCGGGTACATTTCACTAAGCGATTCTCTAAAAACAACCTTATCTTTACAGAATTTTATATACTGACTCAAGTTAGATTCCGGCAGATTTTGAAGGACCCAGGTAATTGCATTTTCCGAATTGGAATATATTAACGGATATTCCTGTGTTAAATAATATTTTTTTGCCAATTCTGAAGGAACCATCTCAAAAGCACCTTCTTCTATATCAGCTTCTTTTATTGCATCATTTTCTAAAACCCACCAATCATTTTGAACAACTGTATCAATTAAAAATTCTGATGCATAAGGTTTTTCTATTATTATCATATTACCAAGCCCTTTCGTTATGAATTTATTATACTAGAAATTAATACAAGATTACAATATAAAAAGGCGGATTTTAAAAAATCCGCCTTTTGTTCATCTTACATCTTATTATTTATCCATCGGGAATGCTCTTACGACTGTTACTGAACCGTCAACATTCTTTCTGACTCCTGTATCATTTTGATCATCTTCCAAATCTGCTGCGTATGCTACCGGTGTGTATACTTGATTCATATTTACTGATTGATTTTCGAAGCTTCTCAAAACTTTTACGTTTTCATTTCCGTCAGGTACCGGAGTTGGTTCCGGTTGTGGATCCGGAGTTGGTTCCGGTTCAGGTTCTTTATCAGGACCTACAAGGTATGTATTTTCACCCTTGATTTGTGTACCGTCATTGTTGCCGCCTTCGCCATCTGTTATTTCGTATGTGATTTCTTCATTACCGTTGATTGTTACTTCTTCGTTATCTTTAATATTTGTGAATTTTAATTTGTAATCTCTTCCTGGGAAGTCAACTTTAACTTTATCTGTTTCTCTGCCGATATTAATTGTATCAGCTGTTACATCACCTGTAATTTCGATATATTTACCCGGAGCTGTTATATTTACTTTACCGGCATCTGCACCTGTTAATTTAACATCTCCTGATGAAGCTATTTGAGTTGTTGCAGTTGACGGGGTTTCAATCTTTGTGATTGTTCCGCCGGTAATATTTATGTTACCAGGAGTTCCCACGCTATCTTCAATAGGTACATATCCCTCCATTATTGCTATAACTTTTTCGTCTACTGTTGTATCACCACTGGCTTTCAAGCCGCCAAGGTAACCATTAGATGAAAATTCGTATTCATTTGCATCCAATACAGCTTTTCCATCTGTTAGAACATTTAAGTTATCTGATTTTAAAGAAATTTTATCAGCTTTTACATCAACTGTTGTCATAACGTGACCGTTTACAGCATGCGCTGTTAATTTTCCACCCACTTCCAGACTACCGTCTAACAACTGTTTGTCTTCAAAATTGTAGTTACCGATATGAATATTGTGTTCAGATTCAATTGTTGCGTTTCCGCCAACTTTGTTATCACCAACAACGTGTACAAAGTGCTTATATCCTTGAGGATTTTCAGATTTGGCAATTGTTTTTAAATTCATGTCTTTACCAACCTGAACATTGCCTACTTCTAAGAAACCACCGCCGTTTGTCATATTCAAATTGCCATCAACTTTAGTATTTCTTGCATACATTAAAACGCCGTTGCCTTCAACATCAACATCACCTGTTACGTGAAGAGCTTTGCCGTTTGCTACATAGTTTAATGCTACTGAGTCATCTGATTTAATATTCAAATTACCATTGATTTCACCGCCGCCAACTGTTTTTACAATACCCTTGTCTGCAATAATATAAACATCACCGTCTATATTTACAGCTTCTAATCTAACACCTTTTGTAGAATCAAGATTGCCTGCTGAAAGGTAATCCTGACCGTTTTGAGTAATTAATTTTAAACCTGTATTAGCTTTAATTGTTGAAGATACAACATCAATTGAAGGAGCTAAGATATTAAATTCACCGCCGACACTGAAATTTGAATCCTGAATAGTTACAACACCTACAGTACTTGCTGTCGGAACAGTTGAAACATTCATCGCCCCATTTACAAAAGTTGCTGTCATTGGCTGGGTTGTTAACATTACATCACCTGCTGCATCAAATGTTGCACCATTGAATAAAACGCCGTTAGGGTTTGAAATAATTAATTTTGCAATACCTGGATTTGCGCTAATCTGACCTGCTACTGTTGTCATTCCGCTGTTAACTGTATTCAAAATTGTTAAACCATTAGCTCCGTTTACAGCATTAAAGTTTAAAGACTCACCTTTATTTACATTTAAATGATCCCAGTTAACGTGAGCATTACCGTCAAAGTTTAAATCTAATGAATTATTACCCTCAATTTTACCTACATAACCGCCTTCAATTTTATTAATTGAAGCATCACTCAGACCTGCAGCAAGAGAACCTAACTGCATTGATGCAAATACTGTTGATAAAACCAGTGCTGAAATTTTTTTCTTTAAGTTTCTCATATTATGCTCCTCTAAAATTTTAAATCCCTTAGTTATATAAAGTATATCTGTTTTTAAAAATTGCTTTTTTGTAACAGAAATTTACAATTAAAATTTATTTAAACTCTCTATAAGATCATTAAAGCTAATTGATAAGAATTTAATAGATGCACTGGTGAGCATACCCTACCTGCCGAAAATGAAATATGTACCGATTTAAGATTAATATTTCTTAACAAAAGGTCATTTTTTTTAAACACTCAGACTTTATGTATATAAAGTTGGTTTAAGTAGTTAATGTCGGCTTAGTAAAGCCGACCTACATTGCTCAAATGTAATTAGTTTTTTATTTGCTTTTATATAAAAACTAATAAATAAAACTATTTATACCATTATAAATTGTAGGTCGGCTTTACTAAGCCGACATTAACTTTCTTATTTGGTTATATACAAGCGTTGCATAACAATAGCTACTTACTATATTTCCACATATCCGATATAAGGCAAATTTCTGTAAAACCCGTCATAATCAAGTCCATATCCTACAAGGAACTTGTCATCAACTTCAAGACCATAATAATCCGGATCAATATCGACTTCTCTTTTAATCTTTTTATCCAATAAAGAACAAAATTTTAGAGATTTAGTCTTAAAATTGTGGTTCAAAAAATCCATCAAAAATCTTGCCGTATGCCCGGTATCAATTATATCTTCCACTATCAGAACATTTTTTCCGTTTAAATCAGGTAAAGATATATCAACAGCATTTACCTTGCCTGATGAAGTAAAACCGGAGCCATAACTTGAAAGTCTTATAAATTCCATATCAACAGGCATTTTCAAATGTTTTGACAAATCCGTCATAAACATCACAGCACCTTTTAAGACACAAATGAGATAAAGTTCGTCGCTTCCATAATCTTTATTAATTCTATCACCCAAATTTTCTATTGCCTTCTGTATTTCTTCTCTGGGAAAAAGTATTTTTAAATCACTTTCTGTTATCATTGTCATACTCCACTGAAGTTTACATACATTCTATCACATGAGTCGGCTTGTCCTTGACCGATATTTTACTACTTAGCCCAACTCCAACTACCCACAAAACCTCATTTTCCGTACACAAAAGCATCAAATTATCTCTCGAATGTCTTGGTACTCCCTTAGAATTCAAATATTTCTTCAGCTTCATTGTTCCTGTCATCCCAAAAGGACTTATTACATCTCCGTCTCTTCGAGTTCTTAGAGTTAACGGGAATTTAACACCTGAAAAATCCGCATATGCAAACTTTGAAGTAGATTCCGGAAATATAAACAATTCCTTATCCGCATACTTACGCAAAACAAAAACGTTACTTCCGAAAGCATATTCACCTTCACCATCGACCTCTACTTCTAGCATTTTTTTGATTTCTTCCTGAATTTCCCTTCTCGGAGGAATAACTTCTATCGTCTTTTCATCTGCATACAACCAGCGAGCAGTTGCCAGTGACTTCGTACTTCCATTCCTCAAGTTTATATTTGACTCTATAAAATCATAAATCTCCGTGATTTTCTTATAATCATAATCTAAATCCAAATTCTGTATAAATTCATGCAGAAAACGCATCTTTACAGGTTTAGCCAAAGTCTTATAAAAATCAGGATTAATCATTCCACCTTCTTTAAAAACTTTTTCTCTTAAAGGTTTCAAATATTCCTCAATAATCTCGTTATCACTCTTTGCTATTTCTGACAAAGTATTAATCGCATCCTTTACATTTGGATTAATTTTTTCCATAGCAGGTATAACATTCAAACGTAAATAATTTCTTTTATATGTTATATCAGAATTTGAAGAGTCATTGTTTGGTGCAAGATTCATTTCATTACAATAATCCAGAATCTCAGCCCGCCTTATTGACAGAAGCGGTCTGTAAAAAATTTCACGTTTTTCTGCAATACCTTTAAGACCCAGAACACCTGTACCTTTTATAACCCTATACAACACTGTTTCTGCATTATCATCGTAATTATGCGCTGTAAAAACAGCATCTGCATCATATTCTTCAAAAGCTTCTTCAAAAAATTCATATCGTGCTATTCTGGCATCATTTTCAGTTTTTTTAATATTAGATCTTGCAGTCTTTGTATAAAACTCAAAGCCCTTTGCACTGGCAAAAATTCTACAAACTTCCTGCTCCTTCAGTGACTCTTCTCCTCGCCAATTATGATTAAAATGCGCAGCAATTACACACATATCATAGAAGTCAGGCATATTCTTTATTTGTGCCAGAACATCAAGAAGGCACATTGAGTCATACCCGCCGGAAAAACCAACTATAATTGTTTTATCCTGCAAATTATATTTTTTTAAAAAATCAATAACACTTGAGACAATCCTCTGCATTTTATTTCTCTAATATATTATATTCTTACTCCGGCTCTGTATTCCATGCCTGATTTCTACAGCATCAACCCCAAGCTGATTTAATGCTTTCATTGCAAGAGATTCCGGCTCATCTATTATTGCCAGCAATAAATCAACCGCTTCTATTTTTTGCTTGTTAGATTTTTTTGCTGATAGCCAGGCTTTTTCAAGAACCTTTTTTGCCCGCTTAGTAAATGTAATTTCTTTATCAAAGTACTCATTTCCATATCCGACAAGATTTTCAACAACAATTCTTGCATCTTTCATTGTTATTTCCAAATCATTAAGGACTTCAAAGGCTATACTTGTACCCTCTGCAATAATTCCCAAAAGAAACATTTCAGTTCCTACAACATTACGACCTATTCTCCTTGCCTCTTCTTTTGCAAGTTTCATAATAGTAAGCGTCTCCGGCATTTGTTTTTCTATAGGTCTTAAAATGTCTTCAGACATCTTTTCATCATTAATACCCAAAGATTTTATAATATCATAAGCAAGTCCACGCTTTACTTTTAGTATACTCATTACAATATGTTCCGGCATTATTACAGATGATCCAAGTTCTTTTGCAATCTGCAATGCAGAATTCATTACCAGAAAAGCATTTGGTGTAAATATAATTTTTTTATCTGCATACTCGGAGGAACGTGATTTTTGCTCTGCCAATTTCTTTTCAAAAATTTCCGAATCAAGTCCATATTTATGTATTGTATTAACAAGCTCTGTATCCCCAGATTCCAAAATTGAAGCCATAATTTGTTCCGTTCCAAGGATTTCATACCCGGCCGCTGAAAGCTTTGAGACAGCCCTGTCAAATACATTTGACAAAGCCTCCCCTTCATAAACAGCCTCAAAAGAGTTACTTTTTTCATCATCTTCTTCAGCTTCAGGATGCTCGAGCCGTTTAATCTTTTTCTGTACAAGCTTTGTTAATATATCACGGGAATTATATATATCAAACCCGAATTTATGCAAAATTTCTTGAATATTAGGATTCTTTTCTGTAATCACTGTAAGAAATATATGCTCAAACAGAATGTTTGTATTTCCGGATTTAGCAGCAAGATCCAGTGTGTGTTTCAAAATATCTTTGAAAGAATGACTAAAAGGTATATTCTCTATTTTTTTAGCTGTTTTCTTTACATATTTATTAACTTCTTCCAAAACAGCGTCAAATGATACATTATACATTCTGAAAAGTTTTAGAGAGACCCCTTTTGCATCCTTCACCAAGCCAAGAAGCAAATGCTCCGGCATAACTTCTTCACAGCCCATATCTTTTGCCAGATTTTGAGCCTCGCATACTACATTTACAGCTTTTTCCGTAAAACGTTCAAACAAACTTATTCACCTTCTTCATCATCTAATGATTCTATATATTCACACACTCTTTGAAATTCAGCGTCATCATCAATATTTTTGAAATATCCGTCCTCGCCTTCCTCTACATATTCCATAACAATCACTTCTGAATCTTCATCATTTTTATCCTCTGTCGTCGGAAGAAGCATTGCATAAGTTTTGTTATCATAATCTACAATATCATAGATTTCACACTTTATAATCTGACCATCTTCGCCAAAAATCTCTACATACTGCTGCTCGTTTTCTTGAATTTCATCACTCATAATCATTTCCCTAAATACTGTTCTAATATTATACAGGCACTTTCTATATCTACAAGACCTTTATTTTTTCTAAAATCTATTTTTCTTTCACGAAGCCTTTCCTCTGCCTCTTCTGAAGTTAGGCGTTCATCTTCTAATATTATATCAAAACCAACCAATTTTTGTGAAAAATCTATACAATTCTGCGCCTGCGCTCCTAAAGTCCCATCCATATTAATCGGGACACCAACTACAATTTTTTCTACCCTGTTTTCTCTGGCAATTTTCGTAATCTCTTCTATGGCCTTCTCTTCCGGTTCTCTTTGAATACAAATACACGGTGTTGCTATTACCTGCAAATAATCACTTAAAGCAACACCTATACGTTTTGTCCCGACATCCAGAGCCATAACTTTATGCATTATCAACCCACCTTGCCTCTATACTTGATATTATCATATCAAGCTGCAAAAGTTTAAAATCATCCGCATTTGCCTGTGTCTTTTTCTCAAAGATATTTGAAGCCTTACGCTGATTTTTCAAAAGATAACGTTTGCCTACATAATACTCATATATGCTCTTTCTTAAAATGTTTGTTAAAAAGCTGTAATTCGACCCGAGAGAATATAAAACTCCGGCTAATTCCTTATCACCTTTCAAAAGCCTTAAATAAGCAGCAATATTAAAAGTTATTAACTTGTATGCAAGCTCCTGAGCAGTATAAATATAGTCAAAATTATCCGCTATAAATTTGTCTAAATCTACATTAAAATTATTATTCTTAAATTCAGCCGACAATTTATCTATAAACACCTTAAACTCGTCAGAAGTAATCTCGTCAAAAAACCAATTCTGGACATAAGGGCTTAGACAAAGCTTATCAATATCCTTCTGGTTTAATTCTTTTTTATCAAGATTTATTACCGGTTTTTCCGGCTCTATATCCAACAAAATACTCTGCCAGCAAATATACTCATATGGAATTTGTTCACCATTCATGTGGGAATTTTCTTCCGCCTGAAGCAATAAGTACTTTGCAACACCGGCACTAATTTCATATTTTTCCTGATAATTATAAAACTTATCAACTATCTTGTAAAAATCCTGTTCTGTCATGGAATTAAACCCAAACGAATCTAATATTCCGTATCTTGGATTTACAACAACTGCTAAAAACTGCAATGTTTTGTTAGACCTTATTCTGGAAAATATTATAGCCATATTTCCATGACCATCTGGAAAAGAGGTATAAATTTTATAAGGCTTTGTCTCCTTTAATATATTACGATAAAACTCTTCTGTATTATCAACCCTTATTCCTGCCATTTTCAGTTCGGAAAGAGCCTTATTAATCTTCGACTTTAAATCCTCGGGCGCAAAAGACTTTGCATTTTCCAGTGCATGATATGCAAGCTGGGATTTTGTTCTACCTAAAATATCAAGAGCAGTATATCCTACTTCATTATTTATATAATATAAGAATACTGGTATTAAAATATTTGCCAGAGCATCATAGGCATAATCTTCCTCTAGAGATTTAATAAGTATTATTTTATCGTCATCTCCTATTGCATTCAAAAAATCCATAAAGTCAATCTGCGCTTCCGGATTCATAATTGCAGTTTCTAAAAGCTGTTTTGTTTCTTTATTAATTAGTTCATTAAATTGTTCAAAATATCCGCTTATGACATCATAATCAACCTTATTCCCCAGATCCTTCAGCATGTTAAACGCAATCATTTTTACGTGATCATTATACTCAGGAGCTTTTATAACATTCCACAACTCATCATTCAAGGTATCTTTATCAATTAATTCCATAAGCAGCCAACATATAATTACAGCCTTCTGTTCACTGGCATTGACAAGCTCCCTGATTAAAACTTCCAGAACAGTTTTTTTATCTTCTATATTCTTTAAGTCAGTTATCAACGATGCTTGCGGCTGTCCTGATGTCATTAATGCAGTCAATGTTGCAAGTATTTCTGCTTTTATTTGGATTTTATTCATAAGACCTCTTCTCTATAAGAACAGATTAGTAACAATTAATAAATTTACTTAAACCTATCTGCATTTTCCCCAAAAAGCATCTAGAATATGCTGAGCATCAGCAGATAACATTCTATCATTCAAAATTAAATATTGCACAGCTATCATAGTACATTCTGAGCAAATATTAACTCCCGGTCCCTTTACCATTTTTATAACTTCTGTATTTGGTCGTCCGCAAAAACTGCAATACACAGGTTCCTGTAGACCTTCGTGATGATGTCTAACCTCTCGCTCTGTATGCTTTTCCTTATTTCTTTGCCCAAGTTTTATGACTTTTTCGTCTGACATAAACCTCTCCTCTTGTTACTTGATTGTAACTTAAATAACGACATTACGCAAGAAATATACTTGCTTTCTCAAAATACACAAAATTTTACTTCAAATAAATTTCAAGCTATTATTGAATTTTAGACATATTATATTAACTTTTGTAACAATTTTGCTTAAAATATTAAAGTTTTAAAAAAAAATGCCGTAATAACTAGTATAGAAACAAAATAAGGAAAAAGGAGACTCAATTATGGGAATGTCAGCATCACAAGCGAGATTATTAAGTTTACAAGCAAGACAGTCAAACCTTGAATATCAAGGTCAACAGATTAACCAGGAAAGAACAATATTATCACAACAGGCAACGGCTCTTTATAACAGTTTGCTTTCAATGACCGTTCCTACTCCACCGTCAACAAGTGATTTTACAAGTGTTAAATATACAGGTGAAAATGGAGCAACAACATATACATTTGATGCAAGCGACGTTAAACCTGGAAGCGACGGCGGATATCGTGTAACACTTGGTACTACTGAATACGGTCAGTCTTTAAATAAAAACTCCGGCTATGTTACAACTACTCAAGGTACTGAAAAAGTTTACGGTAAATTTGTAACACGACAAACATATGGTTCAGCAGGAAGTTCTACAAGTGTTCACGTTGGTTACAATATGGGCACACAAGCTCCTACAGGTAATGAGAAATATATGAAAAGCGTACCTGGAAGCAACTATTCTGAAGGTGACAGCGTATATATACTTCAAGATGGTCAATTCACTTATGTAACACTTGACAGTGAAAGTGCTGCAAGCATCCAAGATCAGAATGTATACGTTCTTGCAACAGACGGATTATACAGTGCAGGCAACGGCGATTTGCCGGTTGGTTCTGAAATAACCCAACAGGTTGAAGGCGATTTTGAAGAAAAAAATATTGCTAAAGATGCATTGCAAAACTTCTATGTTTTTGAAAACGGTGTTATCAGAAATTCTACAGTAGACGACTTTGAGCAAGTTGCAGGAAGCGGAACTAACGTAGAATACAGACTGAAAGATGGTGTTACTTACCTTTGGAAAAATGGTACAACCGAAGATGAAGCTTCTTTCACTCTTGATAACAATGAAGGAATCCTTATTGCAGGTAAAACTCCATACACTTTAAAAGAAGCAGTTGACAAAGGTATTATTAACCAAACTGACTATGAAGGATACCGAAATGCTATTGCAAATGCAGCATTGGTATCAAGCACAGGAAGCACAGGCAACAACTATTATGATGAAGATGACTTCTACCTCTACGTTGATGATAACAACAACATACACTTTGCACTAATATCTGATGTTAATGACGGAAGCGGTGCTGCAGTTACATATGACTACATTGCAAACGGAGCTTACACTAAAAATACTGAATATGACTACGCACAGTTGGAATTTGATGTAACTTCAGGCAGAATAACTTCTATGACTATTCCTACTACATATGATGAATCCGGAAAACCGTTAACATACACAACTATTGATCTTGAAGCAAGCACTTATACTGATGAAACAGCTTATCAAGATGCATACAACCAGTATGAATACGAACAATACTTATATGATAAAAAACAGCAGGAAATCAATGCTAAAACTGAGATTATTCAACAGGAAGATAAGAACCTTGAATTAAAACTTCAAAGACTTGATAACGAAAGAACTCAGATTACAACAGAAATCGAAGCAGTTGAAAAAGTTATCAACGACAACATCGAAGCTTCTTACAAAACATTCTCAGGTTAATGAGCAAATGAATGGCAGCCGGTGTCATTCTGAACCCGACAGCCATTCGGGGGTGAAGAATCTCTAAAACTAAAAATGAGATTCTTCGGGTTCACACCCTCAGAATGACGGCACTCCGGGAAGTAAGACTACAAACCGGAAGTGTTTACCCCTCACCTTCAAAGGGCGAGGGAAAACAAAAACAAAAACCTTCCTTTTTCCTTAGTTGTACATAATTATTCTAGTCGAATATGAATCGAGAGCCCCGACGAGGGGCTCTTGAAGTTTTTATTCTTTTAAAACACTTTCTCCTGAAATTTTCTCGCCGCTTATCATATATCGTGCCGTCTCGGTTTTCATCAGATGATTATCAACGAGAGAAAAAGATTCAAGACTCAGGGTATTTATTCCTGTAAAAGTATTGTCGGAAAGTCTTATTGTAATAGTATCTGTTAGCATTTTATTATCATATGGAGCTTTTTTAGAAAAAACAATAACATTACCCTCAACCGATTTCAAGGAGACGTCAGCATTAGCACCGCTAAAAGGGTTTGAGAGAGTTATTTTATCTCCTACACGGGATAGCGTCCAGAAATCTATACTTTGAGGTTTAAAAGTCCCATAACTGTTTGTATCATCAAGTTTCGCCGTAACTCTCCAGCTTCCGAAAAACGCCTTGGGAACATCATTTATGGAAACACCTGCCTGAAGAGTGTATTCTTCTGCTAAAACAAACGGGCAAAAGAGTAGCATTAATAATATCAAAAATTTTTTCATAGTATTTATTATAACAAATTTTTAATGAATGTCACTATTCACTTAACTGATGTAACTCTTCCCCCTCTCTTTACAGGAGAGGGATGGGGTGAGGTAAAAATTATTTTATTCGTTTTATTTTTTTATGTTATCCTAATATTAGATTTACACGAGCGAGGGATAACAAATTATGACAGAAACTAAAACAAGAATTGAAGATTTACCTACTGTTTATGATGCTAAATCAACAGAAGAAGAGATGTACAAGTTCTGGGAAGACGGCGGATACTTTAGAGCTGACGCTCATTCTAAAAAACCGCCTTTTACAATTGTTATTCCGCCTCCAAACGTAACAGGCGTTCTGCATATGGGACACGCTCTTGACGGAACTTTGCAGGACATTTTGACACGTTATCACAGAATGAGCGGATATGAAGCTCTTTGGCTTCCTGGTACAGACCACGCAGGTATTGCAACTCAGGCTGTTGTAGAAAAAGAATTAAGAAAAGAAGGTCTAACACGCCACGACATAGGCAGGGAAGAATTTCTGAAACGCACCTGGAAATGGGCAAACGAGCATAAATCCGCAATTCTTAACCAGTTTAAGAGACTCGGAGCATCCTTTGACCGTTCAAGAGAAAGATTTACTTTTGATGAAGGCTGCTCGGAAGCCGTAAAAGAAGTTTTTGTCACGCTATATAACAAAGGACTAATCTATAAAGGTGCGTATATTGTTAACTGGTGTCCTCGCTGCCAGAGCGCAATTTCAGACATTGAAACCGAATACGAAACAGAACAGGGGCATTTGTGGGAAATTTCTTATCCGCTCGTAGGAGAGCCCGGAGCAATTATCGTTGCAACAACAAGACCTGAAACAATCTTCGGCGATGTTGCAATTGCTGTTCACCCTTCTGATAAAAAGTATTCCGAACTCATCGGCAAAACAGTTATGATTCCGCTTTCAGGCAGAAGAATCCCGATTATTGCTGATGAATATGTCGATAAATCATTCGGAACAGGTGCCGTAAAAATCACACCTGCCCACGATCCAAACGACTATGAAGTCGGCAAACGCCATAACTTCTCACCTATATGGGTTATTGATGAAGAAGGCAAAATGAAAGCCTGCGCAGAAGTTCCGCCTGATTATCAGGGCTTGGACAGATACGAAGCCCGCAAGAAGGTTGTTGATATGCTTAGCTATAACAACTTCCTTTTGAGGGTTAAAGACCACGAACATAACGTAGGAAAGTGCCAGAGATGTAATACAACAATTGAGCCGCTTCTTTCCGAGCAGTGGTTTGTAAAAATGGCTCCTTTAGCAAAAGAAGCTATTGCTGCGGTTAAAGACGGCAGAATTAAGTTTATACCTGAAAGATGGGAAAAGAATTATCTAGGCTGGATGGAAAACATTCGTGACTGGTGCATTTCTAGACAATTGTGGTGGGGACATCAGATTCCTGCTTATTACCACAAAACAACCGGCGAAATGGTTGTAGCAAAAGAAAATCCGGATTCTGAAAATTACGTACAGGATACAGACTGCCTTGACACTTGGTTCTCATCAGGTTTATGGCCTTTCTCAACGATGGGCTTTCCTAATGCCGAAACAGATGATTTCAAGAAATTCTACCCAACATCAGTTCTCGTAACCGGATTTGATATTATTTTTTTCTGGGTGGCAAGAATGATTACCATGGGCTTGGAATTTACCGGCAAAGCACCATTTTCAACCGTTTATATTCACGGTTTAATTCGTGATGAAAAAGGTCAGAAGATGTCTAAATCCAAAGGAAACACAATAGATCCGGTTCAAATTATAGATAAATACGGCTGTGATGCTTTAAGATTCACAATGACATCTCTTTGCACATACGGCGGTCAGGATATTAAAATTTCCGACGAAAGATTTGAATATGGAAGGAATTTTGCAAATAAACTCTGGAACGCTTCAAGATTCGTGCTTATGAACCTCGATGGTGTTGACGATAAGCCGATTGATAAAAATAAACTGACTTTGGTTGACAAGTGGATATTGAATCAGCTTAATGAGACGGCAAAACTCGTTAATCAGTACATGAAAGAATACAGAATCGGTGAAATTGCGCATACTCTGTATGATTTCTTCAGAAGTGAATATTGTGACTGGTATGTTGAAATCGCAAAGATTCAGCTTCAGGATAGCGAACTCAAGGCTAATACTCAGAGAGTTTTGAGATACGTACTTGATATGTCGCTTAGAATGCTTCATCCGATTATGCCGCATATAACGGAAAAAGTCTGGAGTTTGATTCCGGGAAGCAAAGAAAGAGGAGCATTCTCTCATACGGGCGTAAATCCGAAAGCTTTAATTATAGCAGATTTTCCGGTTTACACAGAAGAATTAAACTTCCCTAAAGAAGCAGCGGAAATGAAACTTGTGTTTGACACAATTACTTCATTAAGAAACGTAAGGCAAAGCTTCAATATTCCGACATCTGCAACTGTTGATGTTGAAATAAGAGCGGAAGGAAGTGAGAAAGAAATATTTGAAGAAATAGAACCGTATATTCACAGACTTGCAAAAGTTAATAATATTTCTTACGCAGCAATGAATGCACTGACACCGCCTAAGTCTGCCTCTGCAGTAGTTTCCGCTTCGAAACTTATAGTTCCGCTTGCAGACTTGATTGATTTAGATGCAGAAGTTAAGCGTCAGGAAAAGAAGCTGGAAAAATTAACCAATGAGAGAAATTCACTGGAAGGCAGAATGAAAAACGAGAAATTTGTAGCTAATGCGCCTAAAGAACTCGTTGAGCAGACAAATGCCAGAATAGAAGAAATTTCTACACAGCAGAAAGCTATACAAGAATTAATTGATTCATTGAAGTAGATTAAATAATAAAGGCGCCGCTTCTTAGGAAGCGGCGCCTTTATTTGCAAAAACACACCGTTGATACTATTTACATTCATGCCAAAAAATAGTAAGATATACTAGTTAATATAACTATATGAGAGGATTTATATATGAAATTTCACATGCAAGTGTTGATTGCACTTGGCTTGGGGTTAAAGAGAAACTGGCACATATTTGCGGGTCTGATTCTCGGTGTTTTAGTCGGCATCTGGCTTCATAATGAGCCAAGTCCGATTATAATGACAACCCTAACTTTTATCGGTCAGGTGTTTATCAGATTAATCCAAATGGTTGTTATTCCGCTTGTTATTTCAGCTATAGTAATCGGTATAACGAGTATCGGAGACAGTAAACAGCTGGGCAAACTCGGAACTAAAATGATTTTCTACTACACGATTATTACTGTAGCTGCTGTTTCAATTGGAGCGACATTGGCATTGCTTTTAAAACCGGGCTTGGGCGCAGCTCATTACATAAATATTGATACAGCTATTGATATTCAATCACAGGTTGCTGCTACTATTGAAGCTCAAAAAGGCAATTTGCTTAATATATTCTTAGGCTTCATCCCGAAAAATCCACTTGCATCAATTGCTAGCGGTGATATGGTTCCGATCATTGTATTTGCGGTAATGTTTTCTATCGCACTTGCAAAAGTCGGTGATATAAACAGACCGTTTGTAAGCTTCTTTGAATCAATATTTGCAGCAACAATGAAGATTACAGACTGGATTATGTGTTTTGCAGCACCAGGTGTATTTGCACTCACGGCAGTTGCGGTCTCTTCATTCGGAATTGACATATTTATGAGTATTTCTAAGTACTTAGGAGTTCTCGCTTTAGGGTTTGCAATCCAATTCTTTATTGTATACCCGATATTTTTGAAAATCTTCTCAAAAGTTCCGGTAATGATGCTGTACGCAGCAATGGCAGAAGCTATGATGGTTGCATTTGGAACGGCAAGCTCTTCAGCTACTTTACCTTTAACAATTGCCTGCTGCGAAAAAAGAGGTATTTCTCATAAAGTTTCAAGCTTTGTACTTCCTCTTGGTGCAACATTAAATATGGACGGAACAGCAATGCTTCAGGTAATTGCAGTTATATTCTTAACTCAAGCCTACGGCGTTGCTTTAACCCCGTTTCTTGTAGTTCAAATTGCACTTCTTGCAATCGTAGCTTCTTCTACCTGCGCAGGTATTCCTGGAGCCGGATTAATTACTATAGCTCTTGTGCTTAACGGAATGGGCTTGAGTCCTGAACAGCTTGTTGCAGGATTTGCATTCTTATTTACAATAGAGAGAATTACAGATATGATGCGGACACTGCTTAACGTAACTTCAGATGCAGTTGTAGCAGCTGCAATAGCGGATAATGAAAACGAAATTAATTATGATTTACTTAATAATCCGGAAGGATATGGAGATATAATTAATTAAAATTAATTACCATAAATATTTATACAAACGGGAGACTTAACGTTTCCCGTTTTTGTTATATAATAAACTTAAATCAAGGGGGTAAATATAATGAAAACACTGGAAGCAAAAAGTATTGACTGGGCTAATTTGGGTTTTGGCTATATGAAAACAGATTACCGTTATGTAGCTAATTACAAAGATGGGAAATGGGACGAAGGGACTTTAACTACCGATGAAAATATCGTAATGAATGAATGTGCCTGCGTTTTACAATATGCTCAAACCTGTTTTGAAGGTATGAAAGCATACAGAACTGTTGATGGCAGAGTTGTTTGCTTTAGACCTGATTTGAATGCAAAGAGAATGGCTGATTCGTGCAGCTATCTTGAAATGGCAGTTTTTCCGGAAGACAGATTCGTTAATGCAGTTGTTCAAACAGTAAGAAAAAATATAGATTATGTACCTCCTTATGGTTCAGGTGCATCTTTGTATATAAGACCTTACATGTTTGGTATAAATCCTGTTATGGGAGTTAAGCCGGCTACGGAATTTCAATTCAGAATATTTACTTCTCCAGTAGGTCCTTATTTTAAAGGAGGCGCAAAACCTATTACACTCAGAGTTCCAGATTTTGACAGGGCGGCTCCTCACGGAACAGGGCACATTAAGGCAGGTTTAAACTATGCAATGAGCCTTCATGCTATAGTTGACGCACACAATCAGGGATATAACGAAAATATGTATCTGGATTCTGCAACAAGAACAAAGGTTGAAGAAACAGGCGGAGCTAATATAATTTTTGTAACCAAAGATAACAAAGTTGTTACTCCGAAATCAAAAACAATTCTGCCTTCAATTACAAGACGCTCCTTAATGTATGTTGCTAAACATTATCTGGGCTTGGAAACAGAAGAAAGAGAAATTCTCTTCAGCGAAATTAAGGACTTTAAAGAATGTGCTCTTTGCGGAACGGCAGCAGTTCTTTCCCCTGTCGGAAAAGTTGTTAACCACGATGAAACAATTCTCTTCCCGTCTGGCATGGAAAAACCGGGAGAAATTACTCAAAAACTCTATGATACTTTAACAGGTATACAGATGGGAAGAATCGAAGCACCTGAAGGTTGGATTAAAGAAATAGCTTAAAATTATACCCAAAAAAGACCGGCTTAAAACCGGTCTTTTTTTATTCTGCTTTAAAATCTTTTTTTGCTTCACCCAGATTGTAGGTATTATAAATGCTTGAATATAATTTTGCTGCAGCCTCCGCCTTACTCTTCTGTGTATAAGCCAAGACAGCATCAAACCCTTTTTTATTTATTGTTCCGTCAATATTTGCGGGGTTTGGAGTATCAGACTTGCTTAACATATCAGCAGCCAGAATACTTGAACCGTATTCAGCAATATCAACTTTACCGTCATTATTTACGTCCAGAGCTTTTGAAGTGAATGTATTATCAGGAGCAAATCTGCTGTCTAATTCTTTTACTGAAAGTTCATTTTCGCCCATTTCTTCGTAAGCAGCACCTAAAACAGCCTTTCTGTCAACCTGCCCTTTAGGCATTTTAGGCATATAACGGTATTCAAACTCAAGCGGCGGCAAAGCTTTTAAATACTCATCATTTTCTTTCAAAAATTTATCGAGTTTATCAATATTTTTCTGCGGAGCGTCAGGATTTAAACCAAAATCAAGAATTGGAGCGGTTGTCATATTGTCAGTGACAAGCGGGTGTTCCATATATGTATACAAATTTTCTACAGCATTTCTTCCGTATTTTACGGAATCGTCCGAAACTTTATTTTCATACTTACCTTTTGCACCGTCAATATTTGCTACACCGTTTCTAACTTCAAACATAAAACGCCTCCACACTGATTATATTTATATAAAAACACGAACAGGAAGAAAATTGCTTTTTAAGAGATTTTGCAGTTTACAAAATTTAACGAATTTAATAACCGGCAGATTCTTGTAGTAAAATAATAAAAACAGGAGGAGCAATGACAGAACATGTTTTTATGAACGGTGAGTATATAGAAGCGGACAAAGCCGTTTTACCAGTAAGAACACATGCGTTTTTATACGGAACTTCCGTTTTTGAGGGAATTAGGGCTTATTATAACAAGGAAGAAGACCAGCTCTACGCATTTCGAGTAAAAGAGCATTATGAAAGACTTTTACACAGCGCAAAAGTTATGTGGATGAAAAGTCCTTATACAATAGAAGAGTACGAAAATATTACAAAAGATTTACTAAAACTTAACGGATACAAAACAGATGTGTATATTCGACCGACTCTGTATAAATCTTCTCAGAAAGTCGGGCCGACACTCACGGATAATGAGGATTCTTTTTTAATCTTCACAACACCATTCGGGGATTATTTTGAAAGTGACAGAGGCTTAAAACTTTGTGTTTCAAGTTGGAGAAGAACTTCTGACAATGCCATTCCTCCGAGAGCAAAAGTAAGTGGTGCTTATGCTAATTCTGCCCTTATAAAAACAGATGCCCACGAAGCAGGTTTTGATGATGCAGTGGTTCTCTCCGAATCCGGTCAGGTTACGGAAGGTTCTGCCATGAATATATTCCTTGTAATAAACGGAACGCTTGTTACTTCAAGTACGACGGATGATATTCTGGTCGGTGTTACAAGAAATACGGTAATAGAGCTTGCACATGAGTTGGAAATTCCTGTAAAAGAACGCTCTATAGACAGAACAGAACTTTATGCGGCAGAAGAAGCTTTCTGTTGCGGAACAGGAGCACAAATAGTTCCTGTTGAAAGTATTGACCACCGTATTGTAGGTGATGGTAAAATCGGAAACATAACAAAACAAATACAAGAGCTCTACTTCAATGTAGTAAAAGGTAAAGTCGATAAGTTTAAGAAATGGTGTCTGCCTGTTTATGATTAGTTTTTTCGGAAAATGTATGCAGAATCTCTACACGAGCATCAAGTATTTGATCACAGGACGCTCAAGATGGGAGCATGTAGTTTCTCAAGCTGCAGCTATCAGTTATGATTCTCTGTTAATTTCGCTTGTAATAGCTTTTGTTTCTGCAGCCGTTATTGCAATACAAGTATCTAAACAATTTCTTATGTCAGGCGCAGAAGCATATGTCGGCGGCTCAATCGCAGTTGTTATGATAAGAGAAATTGCGCCGGGTTTTGTTGCGCTTGCTATCGGAGCAAGAGCCGGAACTGCAATCTCTGCAGAGATTGCCAACATGCAGGTAACTTCACAGGTAGATGCAATTAAAACACTTAAAGTAGATCCTGTAGGATATTATTTTTCACCAAGACTCCTTGCAGCTGCAATTACAGTTCCTATGGTGGTTTTAATTGCCGAAGTTGTTGGTATTCTCGGCGGGTTAGTGGTTTCGAATGCTACAATTCACCTTCGTCCTTCACGGTATATTACTTCTGTCTGGCTATGGCTAAGCACACGAGATATATATATAAGTTTGCTAAAAGGTCTAATTTTTGGAGTATTAATTGCACTTGTCTGCGCAACACAGGGTTATGAAACAAAGGGCGGCGCCAAAGATGTCGGAGAATCTACTACCAAAGCCGCAGTATTGTCAACAGTTTATATGCTTATAGCTGATTTTCTTGTAAATCTTGTATTCTATTTGTAATAGCTAAAATGCAATATTTTTAAGCACTAAATTGATAAACAAATGTTCTTATGCTATTATACTTTATATTGAGCCGGAGCATTTAAAGTGATAAAAAAAAGGTACAGCGAAGAAGAATTGTACGAAATAGTAACAGAGTGGCTGGAAGAATACCACTCTGCCAGTGATAAGTATAAAAAGGCAAAAGCAAAAACGCTTATCGTCACCAGAATGCTGCCTATTATAAAAAGAATCGCAAGAACAATTGCAAGACGTTCTTCCGACCCGGTCGACGACCTGGTTCAGGCAGGAGCGATAGGCTTATTAAAAGCTATAGACACTTATTCTGATGATATGAATGATAACTTTAAAATTTATGCAGGGTATTATATTATCGGAGAAATGAAGCACTTTTTAAGAGATAAGCTTAATACAATACGTGTTCCAAGACACATTCAAGAACTTTCTTATCGTATAAATAATTTTACGAAAACTTTAACCCTTGATGAATTAAATGTGCTTACCAGCGATGATGTCGCAGAAGCTCTTAGAGTTCCACGCAACGAAATTGATTATGCTATTCAGGCTGATAGAAGAAAAAGCACTTATTCGCTGGAAGATGTTTATAATCTTGACTGGACACACGGGTACGAAGAGATTTTAACCCGGGAAAACTATAAAGATCATAGAGATATTGAAGATGCCAGAATAATTTTGCAAGAGGTTATTGAAAAATTACCAGAAGATGTTAAGCCTATTGTTCAGGCATACTATTATGATGATATGCAGCAAAAAGAAATTGCGAAAAAATTTAATCTTACCCGAATGCAGGTATCAAGACGGCTTAAAAAAGCTTTTAGTATTTTATATAAAACTATTGCGGATAATTCTCCCGAGGTAAAAGAAGACAACAATGACAATTGATAGATTTCATTATTTTTTATTCTGGATATGTATAATAGGACTCTGTTTCGGCAGTTTTTTCAATGTGGTAATCTTACGTTCTCTTTCTAATGAAAGCATCGTTTTCCCGCCGTCTAAATGTCCAAAATGCGGAAATAAATTGTTATTCTGGCATAATATCCCTGTTCTGTCATATTTAATCCTAAGAGGGAAATGCTATTTTTGCAAAGAAAAAATTAGTATTCAATATCCTATTGTTGAATTAATTACTATGCTGCTATTTGGATTTACATTCGTAAAATTCGGATTTAGTATCACAACATTATTTGCTTTATTCTGGCTCTCCTGCCTTATTATTATGACAGGTACAGATTTAAAAGAACAGGTTGTAGATTGTAATATTGCTATTGCAATGGGGATAAGCGGAATAATTTATAATCTTATTACAGCTGGCATGTCTGGCGGACTTAATTCTATCATAGGACTCTTAATAGGCGCTATAATACTAGAAGTTATCGCAAGGTCGGGTTATATTTTTGTCGGAACAAGAGCAATGGGAGAGGCAGATACTTATGTTGCGGGAGCCCTCGGAGCAATTTTCGGAAAAGAAATTATATTAGTACTTTTTCTCGGGCTTATTGCCTCCATGATATTTATAATACCCGTATTCTTTTATAATCAGTTTAAGAATGACAATAAACTTACATGTATACTAGGAGTTCTTTTTGCGCTGTCATTTTTATTGTTAAAAACAGTATGGCAAAATTATTACACACTTGCAATATTTATGCTTACCGGAATTGCACTGGCTGTTTCTATATTGAAAAGTATAAGAAAAGTTGAAAACAGAAATTATCTTCCGTACGTACCGGCTCTTGCTGCGGGCACATTGTTCTTTTTATTTTTTAGTATATAATTAAAAAATGAGTGTATCGTATCCGAATCAATATAGAAATTACTGTCTTTTTGACGAAAACCGTATTCAAGAAAGAAAAAATCTCGGCATCATAAAATCTTCACTTGAGAATCCTCAATCGAAAGATGAAGTTGTTGAAGATTTATATATTTTAAACAGAATGTTGGATGAAGGAGAAAAAGGGATAGAAGAGCTTTATCCTGTACTTTCCAGATATAACGATACAAAATCACCCGACATTCAAACGTTTCTTGCAGGAATATACAGGAAAACAAAGATTCCGGACGCTTTTGGTCCTCTTATTTCAATGCTTATAAAAAATTCAATAAATCCACCGCAAAATGCCGGTTTTGATCCAAACGAAGAAATTGGCGGTGCAATATTAGAATACCTTGCATAAATTAACTAACGAACGTTAATAAATTTATGCACCTGAGGAATCAGTCTTACATTATGATAATTATCAAGGGCTTTATTTAAAACCTCTTCTATAAATTCTGAATTAACAGAGGACTTATCTTCTTTCATTTCCGGCTGCAATACAAGTTCAATTTCATATTTTTTACACAAATTGCAGGCTTTTACAATTTCTTCTTCAGTTATTAAATTATTAAATACAGCTTTTGCAAATAATTCTTTTTGAGCAGCTATTTTAAAAAAGTTATCATGTAAATCCCATAAAGGTTTCAACCCTGTACAGGAAGGAAGTTTAATGTCTGCAGCAACATAAGTAACGTAATCTATTATTTTTGCAAGATTCTTATACAGCGTACCATTTGTTTCCAAATATACCGGCAAAGGGCATTCCGGCAAAAATTCCTTTAAAAATTCTATGCTTATAAGCGGCTCGCCCCCGGTCAGGGAAACAGAATGACTATCTTTATTTAAATTTACAAGTTTCAATAAGCCTTTTACTGAATACTTTGCAGCATGCGCAGTATCATAATCCGTATCGCAATATTGGCAGCGTAAATTACACTCACAAAATCTTATAAATAATTGCTTAAAACCTATATATGGACCTTCGCCCTGAATTGACGCAAAAACTTCTTTTATATTTGCTTCCATTACCTTATTTCCTGTTAGTTTGAAACCCCTCTTTCTCTTAGTTGTCTAAGCTTTCTATACAAAGAAATCTCTTCTTCAGACAAATCTTGAGGGATTTGAATCTCTACAGTAACTATCATATCACCAACTTTATTATTTTGCTTAATTCCACAGCCTGAAAGACGAATTTTCTGCCCGTTTTTAGTATTAGGAGAAATCTTTAGTGATACATTTCCTATTAAAGTAGCTACTGTAACTTCCCCGCCCAGAACGGCATCTGTTGGCTGTATTTGAATAGTTTTTAAAATATTTAATCCGTCAGTCTTGTAATTTTTAGGTTCTCTTATATGTATTGTAAGATACAAGTCCCCGTTTCTGCCGCCATTTTGTCCCTTTTCGCCTTCTTCTGCCAGCCTGATTTTTGACAAATGTTTAATTCCTGCAGGAATTTTTACTTTGAATCTTTTATAAGCAGAGATTTCACCTTTACCTTTACAGTGTGAACATTTATTTCCATTGACAAATTTTCTGCCGCCACAATTAGGACAAATTTGAGTTTGAAGCATATTTATGACTTTTTCTGTACCGTTTACAGCTTCAAATACGGAAATTTCTACATCAGAATATATATCCTCGCCTCTTTTTGGAGATTTAATTTCGTCGTGCTTATGGCTCTTAAAAATATCTTCCCAAAAAGACGTTTTTTTGTCGTTTTCTTTTGTATGGTAAGTTTCTTTATAGTTATTATGGTTAGGATTGGTTGTATTAGTATTATATGTTTTTGTCTGTGTGCTTCTGTCTGAGGCGCTATAATTGTAAAACTTTCTGGCTTTATCATAGTTTGCTTTTTTTACTTTGTCAGAGAGAATTTCATAAGCCTCGTTGATATCTTTAAAACGAGCAATTACCTCATCAGAATTTCCTGCTACATCCGGATGCCATTTGCGGGCAAGCTTTCTGTAAGCATTTTTGATATCTTCTGTTGTACTAAACTCCGGTATGTCTAAAATTTTATAATAATCTTTAGTCATATCATAAATTTAATGATTGGAAAATAATTGTCAACATATTTTTGGGTAAATGTTTTTACCTATTGAAAAAGGTTTATTAAAATGATATCATCATTAGTATGGTTAAAAAATCACTTCTATTTTTGTTAACAATGTTTATTACATTACCGGCATTTTCCGGAGAGTTTGAAAATGCGATGAGCAAGGGACACAATATATTTTTGTATCTTTATTCTCCACGCTGCAAGTATTGTACAATGTTCACACCTACATACAAGCAGCTGGAAAAATCGCATGATGGAGAGTTTGTATTTATAAAAACCGACTCTACAACTGCTTACGGAAAGGAATTAATGTATGAATTTCATGCCGGCTTTGTTCCGTATGTAATAATGATTAATTCACAAAAGAAAATTGCTGCACAAATTACACCTGATTGCTTAATTGATAAAGGTTGTGTAGAAAAGAGTATGAAAAACTTTAGGAGTTTATAAGTTTAAAGGCGGTTTGATGAAAGGTATCGTATTAGCAGGAGGCGCCGGCACAAGATTATATCCGGCTTCACAACCTATATCCAAAATTTTACTTCCAATTTATGATAAGCCAATGATATACTATCCGCTATCAACTTTAATGTTGGCGGGAATTAAAGATATTCTTATCATTACTAATGAATCTGATTACGACAATTTTATTAAGCTTCTTGGCGATGGGTCACAATATGGGCTTAATCTGCAATACAGAATCCAATATGTTCAAAGAGGAATTGCTGATGCATTTATAATTGCAGAAGATTTTATCGGCAATGATGATGTTGCACTTATTCTTGGTGATAACATTTTCCACGGTCAGGGATTTTCCACAATAATGAAAGATGCTATCAGAAAAAACGTCGGTGCAACAGTTTTCGGCTACACGGTAAAAGATCCGGAAAGATTCGGCGTTGTTGAATTTGACAGTAATAACAGAGCAATTTCACTTGAGGAAAAGCCTGCCAACCCTAAATCAAACTACGCCGTAACCGGCTTGTATTTTTACGATAACAGGGTATGCGAATTTGCAAAACTTCTCAAACCTTCTAAAAGAGGAGAGCTGGAGATTACGGATTTAAATAAGATTTATCTTGAACTCGGACAATTAAATGTTGAGATTCTCGGGCGCGGCTTTGCCTGGCTGGATACCGGAACACATGATTCTATGCTTCAGGCAAGCTTATTTGTACAAACAATGGAATTAAATAAGGGAGTTAAAATATCCTGCCTGGAAGAAATTGCATTTAATCAGGGCTTCATCTCAAAAGAAGATCTGCTTGCCAAGATTGAAAAATACGGATACAAAAATGAGTATTATAACTATGTCCGCTCAGTTCTTGACCATCCGGATTTAGTTGCACTCGGCATATAAACTTCAAATCAATGAAAAAATTTATAGTAACAACTCTTTTAATATTATTTACAGCATCTGCTTATGCAGCATCAATTAATCCTGTTGCATACAGACAAATGCAAATGCAGCAATACCAGAGAAGCCGCTATCAACAACAAAGAGCAAAACAAATTCCATACTGGCAGGCACAGTCAAATTATACTACCAGAAACAAAATGTATAATAATTACAGGAATACACAATATAATTATTCACAAAACTCAAGCAGCAGTAATTACTACAGGAGCCAGTGGTGATAAATTTTGACTGTATTACACTAAAAGCTTTTTTTGAAGAAAATATCGATTTTATAATCGGCGCAAGATTGCAAAAAATTCAACAACCGACAAGGCGTGATTTTATTTTTTCTCTGCGCAATAACGGAGAAAGCCGCAAGCTTTATATTGACATTTTCCCGCAAACTTATCATATTTGTTTTATATCAGGGGTAAATGAAGAGAGAAGGGGATTGAAAATTCCCAAACATCCGCCAATGTTTTGTATGCTTCTGAGAAAATATCTTGAAGGCTGCAAAATCTCTGACGCCATAGTTATTGAAAACGAAAGAATTATAGAATTTCATTTTGAAACTATGGATGAGTTTTCCGAGGAGCGCTCGCTTTGCCTGTGTGTAGAACTTATGGGCAAGCACTCCAATATGATTTTATATGACAGAAAAACTTCTATAATAATAGGCTGTGCACATAATGTCGGAGCAGAAAAAAGCAGATACAGAGAACTTCAGGGCGGATTGAAATATATTTACCCTCCAACAACACCAAATATGCCCACTAAACCTTTGATTTCAAAAAGAAATAATTCTGAATCAGTAAATGAACTTGTTGATAATTACTTTTCCGCCATTCAGGAAGAAAACAATATAAAAAATGAACGTGCCAAACTTACTTCGATTATTCAGCCCAAATTAAAAAAGGTTAAAAACTCTATAGGAAAAATAGAGTCGCTACTAAAAAAAAGAGATAATACGGAAAAATATAAATTATACGGAGAACTTTTAACCGCAAATCTCTATCAAAAATGTGACTATCAATCTCAGATTGAAGTTTTTGATTACATTAATAACCGAAATATTACAATTGAACTTGACAATACTAAAACACTTAACGAAAATGCTCAAAGATATTTTAAACTGTATTCAAAATCAAAATCCACCAAAGAAAAATCGGAAGAATTATTAAATGATCTCAAAATAGAAAAAGAATATTTTGAAAATATCCTATATAGCATTGAACAAGCACAAAACATAAGCGAATTTGAAGATATTGAATCGGAAATCGAACCTAAAAAAACAAAGCCAAAAAAACAACAGGAGTATCCTATTCTAAAATTAAATATCAATGGTTTTGATGTTTATATAGGGAAAAATAACAAACAGAATGATTACATAGTTTCAAAACTTGCCAAAGATAATGACTACTGGTTTCATACAAGGCTATGCGCAGGCTCGCACGTACTGTTAAAAGTACAGAATAATGAGCCGGAGGAAGAAATTTTATTTGAATGCTGTAAACTTGCAAGAGAATATTCTTCAGCCTCTCAGCCGTCTAAGGTCGGAGTTATATACACAAGGGCAAAAAACCTGCGCAAACCTCCCGCTACCCCTTTAGGATATGTTACCTATAAAAATGAAAAAGAAGTTTTAGTGTAAAAGAGAACAACAAAGAAAACTACAATTAATATTAATTTTTGTAACAATTTTCCTAAAAACCCTAAAGTTTTTCAAAAAAAAGCCGTAATTAATATTAAAACAAGAAAATTTTGGAGGGATTATGGCTATTCAAAGTTCATTTAATTTAAGCAACGCACTAGATTCACAAGCATATGCGTACAAATGCTGGTACAACTACAATTATGGCAATAATACAATGGGAATTTCTGCACAGGATATGGGCGAAATTACTCAAGCATGGAATAGTGAGCTCAACAACTGGCATGCAACAGCAATGGATGATGAAAATGCCTATGAAATCGAAGATGATGATTTCTCTACTGCAAAGCAAAATGGTGAAAATCAGGCGAAAGATGCAACCGGTTATGACGGTAAACAAGGCGGACAAGTAACCAGAACAGTTGTTGATGCAGGTTTAAGTGTTGCAGGCACTGCAGCTAATGTAGTAGGAGTAAAAATTGCTGGAAATGCTGTTGCAAGTGTCGCCAAAAATGCAGTTACTTCAAGTGCTGCAAGAGTAGGCGCAGAAAAAGGTGCAGAAGCTGGAGCCAAAACAGCCAGCAAAGCAGGTAATGTTGGTTGGATTGTTGCAGCACCTCTATCACTTGCAACAGGAACTGCATATACAGCAAAAAAACCAAATAAAGAACAAAAAGAGGCTTGTGATGAGCTTCAGGATGAAATGACAAATTCCCAGAATGCTCTTTATTCAGCACAGGACGAAATGAGCACTGCCGGAGATGAAATTACTGCACTTTCTGATGAAGCACAAACATATAATGAAGATGCTAATGAAACAATAGAAGAAAATAAAACAGAATATGATTCATATAAAGCTTCTTATGATGCAATAAAAGCAAAAATAGATGCAGGCGAAACTTTAACAGATAGTGAAAAAGAACTTTTTCAAGAACTTGTACCTATAATGCAGGAACTTGGCCTCAATATACAAACAACACAGGAAGAAACAACAGAAGTTGCAGCAGATATTTACGATGAAATGGGCACATATCAAGAGAATTATGATCTGGCAGCCGAAACCGTAGGCGAAGTCGAAGGTGTTACAGATTATGCAGAAAGTTTTGACGAGTCAACAAGAACAATGTGCTACGTCGAAGCTGGTTCACAGACATTAAATGCCGCCTCTGGAACTAAAGCCGCATATCAGGCAGGAAGTTTTGCCGCATCAGGAGGTATGTTTACTGCCTGGGCCTGGGGTTTTGCAGCAATGGGCGCAGCTGGCGCAGCCATGAGCGGAATCGGTGCTGCACAACAATTTAAATGGGCAGGTGAAGTCGGCACTGAAATTGATATGAGAGAAATGACTCAAGATATAAACTCTGAAACTTCTGACATATATGACGAATCTATTGAAGGATATGAAGGTGCTATGGTCGGAGTCGAAGAATTTGAACTTGCAATGCCGAAGGACATGGAAAATCCGGAAGAAACATTACAGCAGTTATCTGAAGAGTCCGGCGAAGCCATTACAAAAATTACTGTTAAAGGTGAAGAAGATGGCGGTACTGGAATGGGTACAGGACTTGGAGCCGGAATTCCGACAAATAATCAAAATAGCAGAAGCACTACTGGAAGCGGACTTGCAGCAGGTATATCGACAAATAATCAAAATAACGAAACTGCAACAGGAGCACAAACAGCTGGCGGTTTTGGAACTGCAACAGGCGGAACAAGAAATACAGGGGGAACCGGAACAGCCGGACAAACTGGTACAACAGGCGGAGTTAATCCAAACGAAAAAGACAAAGAAGAAAAACAATAAGTTAATAAAAAAAAGAGCATCGAAAAGGTGCTCTTTTTAATTCTAAACCTTTCCCCATTCTTGGACTGTATTTGTTATATAATTAAATTACAGTGGAAACCAGGGGAGATAACTTATGAGAATAGACGGAAGAGAAAATAACCAGTTAAGGAAAATAAAGTTTACACATAATTATACAAAACATGCTCCAGGCTCAATTCTTACAGAATTTGGCGATACAAAGGTTCTAGTAACAGCATCCGTCGAAACTAAAAAACCCAAGTGGATGGAGGAAGACGACAATAGAGGCTGGGTGACAGCAGAATATTCATTACTCCCTGCATCTACAAACACCCGCTGCAAAAGAGAAAGAGATAAGATTTCAGGAAGAACTCAGGAGATTCAAAGATTAATTGGCAGAAGCCTTAGAGCGTGTGTGGATTTAGAAAAAATGTCAGGTATTACAATAACCATTGACGCTGATGTTATTCAAGCTGACGGTGGAACAAGAACTGCAAGTATTTGCGGGGGTTTTCTTGCACTAAAAGATGCGATAGAAAAATTACTGGAATCAGGAGAACTTAAAGAAAATCCTATAATCGAACCAATTGGAGCGATTTCTATTGGAATTGTAGATGGGGAAATAAAACTTGACTTAAATTATGCGGAAGATTCCCATGCACAGGTAGATTCTAATGTGGTTTTAACAAAAAGCGGTAAAATTGTAGATTTTCAAACAACTTCTGAAGGCGAACCTTATGAGTTTGACAAAATGATTGAAATTTTTAATATTGCAAGAAACGGAATAAATACTATTATCAAAATGTATTAACCCTTTATCAGGCAATATATTGACGGCGCTTTTTGTTGCTTGTAAACTTGTAAATAGATGTGTGGAGAGACAAAATGGAAGAAAACACTTTAAAAAAGTTTAGTACTGCAAAATTTTTAAGTTTTGCACTCGGTTTTTTCGGGCTGCAATTTGCCTGGCAGATGAGAATTATCTTATCAGGTCCTGTAACTGAAGATTTAGGAGCATCTCCTCTTCTGTTTGGATTAATCTGGCTTGCAGGTCCTTTTACAGGAATGGTAGTCCAGCCGGTTATAGGAGCATTGAGTGATAAAACTTCATCACCTTTTGGCAGGAGAAGACCTTATCTTTTAGGTGGTGCTTTACTCTCGGCTGTTGCTCTTTGGGCGCTTCCGAATTCTGAACTTATTACAAACTTTATTTCTTCAACTCTGCACATAAAATTCCCTGAACTTGCAGCTTTGTTCTTTGCAGCAGTTATGATCTGGATTCTGGACGCTTGCGTAAACATAGCTCAAGGACCTTACAGAGCATTAATTCCTGATGTAGTTCCTCCGGAACAGCATTCAATTGCAAATTCTTACATAAGCCTTGCAATTGGTCTCGGCTCTGTTGTTGCAGCCGGAACAGCACCTTTCTTAAAATGGGCTTTCAATTATCAAATGTCAATAAATGCGCAGTTTATTATGGCAGCTTTGGCTTTCTCGCTCGGCATGATTTGGACTTGTTTGTGTATTAAAGAGCGCAGATATATTCCTAAGACTGATGAAACGAAAGAGAAATTTAATATAGTAAAAGCTTTAAAAGAGTTTTTTGCGCTATCTCCGGAAGTTGGAAAAATATGCTGGATGCAGTTTTTCACCTGGATTGGCACAATGTGCATGATGATTTATTTTACTCAGTATTGTGTACATACAGTTTTTGGAGTACCGGACTTATCAGACGTATCCGAAGTTGTTAAAGCAAGCTACGACCCTGCAGTACTTGCTGGTACAAATTTTTCATCCGTATGCTTTGCTCTATACAATCTGGTTTGTTTTGCAGTCGCAATTCCAATCGGAATATTATCAGTTAAATACGGAAACAAAAAAGTACACATTATATCAATGCTATCTATGGCTTTAGCTTATTTAGGAATGGCATTTTTTATTAACGTAAAGTTAATTGCATTATTTATGGCTATTGCAGGTATCGGCTGGGCTAGTATTTGTGCTCTTCCGTTTGCAATGCTTTCACAGTTCATAAAACCCGGAACTGAAGGTTCAGTAATGGGTATTTTTAATATCTTTATTGCAGGTCCTCAAGTATTTGTCTGCACACTGGTTTCCTGGCTTATTAACAAATGCAGCTTCAATGTGATCGGCGGAGTTAACTACCACTGGGAATATACATTTATAATCGGTGCAATTTGCTTTGTAACTGCTTGTATCATAGCATCACAAGTTAAAGAAAAAACTGTAGAAGGATAATTTAATGAATAATGAAAAGAATAAGGGGAAAGTTTTTTTAATTTACCCTCCGTCTCCGGTTTTAAACAGAGAAGATCGGTGTCAGCAGCCAACAGAGGATTTATTAGTAATTCCACCTCTTCCGCCTACAGATTTAATGTATCTGGCGGCTATCGCAGAAGAGTGCGGATTCGAGGCTAAAATTAAAGACTACAGTCAGGGCGGAGATTTTTTAAAGGACTTAAAAGAATTCAATCCGCATTATCTTGTTGTAAATATAGCAACTCCAACCTTTTTATCCGATATGGGCTGGATAAGACAGGCAAAAGAAGCTCTGCCGGCTCTTAAATCAATTGTAAAGGGAGCACCATTTTTAACTTATAATACAAACGCAATTTACGAAAACCCGTTTCTTGATTATGTAATTATGGGGGAAGCGGAGTTTACTCTAAGAGATATTTTAAACGGAATTCCGGATGAAGAAATTTTAGGAATCTGTTACCGCAAAAATTTTCAGGCAGAGAAAAATGAAAAACGTCCTTTTATAGAAAATCTGGATTTATTGCCGTTTCCTGCAAGACACCTTGTAGATAATAACATATACAGACGTCCTGATAACGGCAAGGTTCAGGCGGTTATAAAAGTCTCAAGAGGCTGCCCTTTCCATTGCTTCTTCTGTCTTGCAACCCCTGTTTCAGGCGCTAAAGTAAGAGTTCGTTCCGCGGAAAACATTATTGCGGAAATTAAAGAATGTGTTGAAAAATACAATATCAGAAATTTCCTTTTCTGGTCTGATATTTTTAACCTGAATAGAGAATGGACAATTGATTTATGTCAAAAAATAATTGATAGCGGGCTTAAAATAACCTGGTCATCAAATACAAGAGCAGATACAATGGATGACGAGATGGCGCAGATGATGTACAAAGCCGGTTGCAGGCTTGTAAGTATCGGTGTTGAAAGCGGCTCACAAAAAATGCTGGATTGTATCGGGAAAAAAGATTCGCTTGAAGATATTAGAAGAACCGTAAAAACACTCAAGAAGAATAAAATAAAGATTTATAATTATTTCGTAATCGGTCTCCCTTGGGAAACAGAAGAAACAGTTGAAGAAACTATTAAGTTTGCAATAGAGTTGGACAGTAATTTCATAAGCTTCTATACTGCAACCCCGCTTCCGGGTACTAAGTTTTTTGCTTATGCAATGGTAAATAAGCTGGTTGACGGGAACATGGATTTTAAAAGTGCATATTATGCTCCTGTTGTAAAATCTCATGAGCTTTCAAAAGAGAGAATTTTTGAACTTCATAAACAAGCTGTAAAAAGATTTTATTTAAGACCTAAATTTATTTTAAAAACTCTTTTATCGCTAAGAAGCTTTGCCGAATTTAAAAATTATTTTATGGCCGGGATTAATCTTTTGAAACACAAGTAAGGAATTAAACCTTTACTCCATTTATCCCAAAGGGATAGAGACAATTCTTGATTCTTTAAAGCGGAAAAGATTTTCTAAGCGATAGCAGAAGCCGTACGGAAGCGTGTCTGAGAAAAGCTTTCCGAATAATCTTATTTCAACCTTAACAAAACACGCCTAATCTTTATTTAAGCCCCGGCTCAGCATCAGAACCTGTTACTTTCTTTCTCAATACAAAAGTAAGCTTAGGAAGAGCTACCGCAAGCAATATACTGCTTATTCCAACATTTGCAAGAATGTTTGCAGATTTTACCCTTAGAGCTTTATTGGCATAATTATCTATATTACCAGAAACTTTTGCCTCTTTAGCGAACCTCTCTACTTCAGCCAAAAATTTCTCTATACGTTTTTCATCAATATATACTCTTGGATCTCTTACCCTGTTTTTTAAATATTTGACACCACAATATTTCTCACACAATTTTGATATTTGTGAATTTGGATTTTTATCAAGATAATCAATATAATTTCCTCTCGGGATTTCTAAAGTTCCTTCTTTAATAGACTTTACAAAGTTTTTGTCATTCATTAACATTGGATCAAGATTTACATTTGTATTAAATAATTTTCCTGACAAACCATCCAAACCTTTTGCAATCCAAATAGGTGCAACAAAGTTCAAAAACATCATCATTGTCATCTTAAAACCATTTTCCATTTTTTCGTACTTATTTCTGGCTGTTGCAACACGCCCGATTGTCAGACCACCATCTGTAACTGCCATTTTATTAACTGTAGACATGTTGGCTAATGAAGATGCTATACCTTTAAATGATGGAGAAATTTTATCTTTTGATGGTAATTGATATTTGCGCTCTGCCCTCATTGTATCTTCTACCAATGGTTTTACAGCTTCCTGTCTTTTCTTTAGTTTAGCTGTAAGTGCAAAATTAGATTTTGGCAAAATGTATCCCATTAACATTATAGGTATCGTAGTAGACAAAACAAATTTGCCGGCTAAGAGCTTCTGATATTTTGACTTATTCTGCAAAACTTTTTCAAGACTTTTTACTTCTTCGGGAGCATATTTCTTAAACTTATCAATATTATATTTTAAACCTTGCTCTCCCTCTTCTTTTAATAGATTAATATTAACCTTTGGATCAAATCCTAATTTTCGCATTCCCCAATCACAAATACTGTTCATAAGAGGTATGCCGCCTAACCATACAATAGATGAACCATATTCATCTATCGTACGTTCTCTAAAAGCATTATTTGCCATCTGTTTAGAAACTTTCAAATTTTGATTATAAGTCATCCCAATTTTAACAGGATTCTCAATTCCGCAATCACGTACAATCAATGGGTAAATGCTTGCATTATTACCTATTGCTGATATTAAGTTTACTAAAGACATTTCTTAAAATTTCTCCTTTTTATTCGTACTCTTTACATTTTCTCTTGCATATCCCGAAAGAGCCGAGGGGTAAAATAAAGGAGCATTAGAAGAGAAGCACCAAAACTCCAAGCCCTTTCGGGTTTGTATGAGTATGATGATGTCTTCTTGCTATTAATGTCATTTTCTTTCCTTTTTCTTTATACTATCATAAAGCACTAATTTGTAAAGCGGTAAGATTTATATAAATCTTACCGCTTTACATTATTAGTTTTAATTATTAAACTTCTTTTTGTTTATTTTATTCTGCGTAAAACAACAATGCTATTTGGTGCTACAGATAGATTTTGATTTTGAGATGTTATATCTTTTCTGTCAGCATTAGAATATCCGCCGCCACCGTATTCTTTAGCATCACTGTTAAACACTTCTTCCCATACTGAATTATCAGGGAATCCACCAAAACTATAAGAATTATGATGGAATCCGGTACCGTAGTTTTTAATAACCATAGTTTCTTCATTTTCGTATTTTAATTTATGAATATGAATATTATTTGTATAATCGTTGTAAGTACCGAATATATCACCCTTTGCTATAGATGGGTATTTATCAAGTAATTCTCTCAACCCTTGAGAATATTTAATCATTTCTGCCGGCAAATCTTTAAACATACCACCAATCTTGACTCTACCTAAAGTTGAATCAGGTCTTGCAGACTCTTCTAATGTATCATACCCTTTTTCTGCAAATATCTTAATAATTTCACCAGGATCAGCTTCTCTCTTTGCTCTATCATCAGATAATTCTCTGAAAAATTTGAAGTGAGATAAATCAGCTTCATCATCTCCCTGGAAGAACAGTTTTGGACCAGGAGTTGTCATTACTGTTCCTAATATAGTCTTATGCTTTGCAACAGCCGCTTTAAATGCATTAACCAGCTCATCCTTTGATATAAATGCATTTAACCCTATTTCATTCTCAGCAATAGCCAGCTTGGAATTAGGAAGCTTCTCAAAACCTTCAGACACAATTAGTTCAGATAAACGTTGAGCCGCTTGCGCCGCCTTCTGTCCTCTTGAAGCATCATCATGACCATCTACTTTTCCTGAAAGGTCGAAATGTCTTACCAGATATTTAGGAATAAGTCTTGTTCCATCTTCATTTCCAATTTCATCATGACTAAAACCATACTTAACTCTATAATGAGATGTTGCCAGATATTTGTCCAATTCATTAAGATTAGCACCATTTGGATCCATTACGTTATGCACTAATGATCCCCTATAGTTAGAATCCCATTCGCTATCTACACCTATACTCCAAGGAGCATCATTCCAACCTTTTCTTATATTTTCGATGCGATTATCAATATCAATTATTTGATCTTCATGAGTAACATTTTCAGGAGTGTAATAGCTTGTTAGAGCATGATCTTTGTTTCTGTGATCTTCTGCTATAACAAACACTCCAGGATTATGTTCATTCAACTCTAATGCAATTTGTCTTAAAGTAAAGTCAGAGTCCATGTCTTTGGTAAGGTCAAGTCTTATGCCATCAACCTTAAATTCATTTGCCCACCACAGTGCAGCGTTAGTCATCCAGTCCCTTACATATCTGTTGTTATCACCCTGATAGTTAAATAAATCTCCAAATTTGCCAGAACTTTTTATATACGGACCGGTTTGTCCTAAATAGTTGCCGTCAGGTCCCATATGGTTAGGTACCATATCCATAATTACATTTAAGCCTTTTCCGTGAGCATAATCTATAAGTTCTTTCAATTGTTCCGGCGTACCTAAATTTGTATTAACTGCGAATTTGTCAACGCCATCATACCCCCATTGTTTTGAATATGTATTCTCCACAGGCATAATTTCAATTGCTGTTGCAACACCTCTTTGTGCAATTGTATCAATCCGAGACTTTGCACTTTCAAATGTGCCTTCACTATTCAATGTAGGAATATTAACTTCATCAATTATAAGTTTCTCCAGACCTCTCAAAGGTTCATTTGGTTTTCTTACAATTCTTCTCGGATCCTTACCTTCTAACCAATCAGTATTTTTCCACTCGTAATTGTCTGCATTATAAACAGAACTCCAGCCGTGTATACTGTCCTGTTTCTTTGCATAAGGATCTTTTACTATATTTATCTCATTGTTCTTATCAACAATTATGTACCTATATTTATCACCAGGTTTTGCAACCGTATCATTTACTTCAAAAACGCCGTTCCCCTTACTTTCCATAGGATATATTTTTGAAGCATCGTCAATGGCTTTTACATTTGGCTGATTAGCATCTTTTGTATCAACAGCCGCAACAGCACCTGCACCGGCAACTGTAACTCCAACTACTTTAAGCAGCCTATCCTTTATGTTTGCTATTCCTGCAACTGCCTTATCAGCAACTTCTACAAAAACAGCCTTTGTATCCGGAAAAGAAAATAACTTAAAATTAGTTTTTCCGGTTTTTTGTAAATAATTAGCGCCCCAGCTTGCATGTTCTGCCCAGTTCCGCTTAAATGCAGGGTAACTGTAATTTTGATCTTTTGTTTTTCTAATTGTTCGATTGTTTGTTCCTAAGGTAGTAACACCAATGTTTTCAACTTTCATTCCAAAATCTCCTAACACACACTATTACTAATATATTTTTTATTTACTTTAAATTTACACATCTTTTACACACTTCCATATATAATAAAACATATAAATATTATTTTTGCTATTAATCATTGGATTTAAACCCGAATTCTTTTAATAACTTTTCTTTTTTTCGCCAATCTTTTTCGACTTTTACTTCAAGACTCAAATAAACCTTTTTCTCTACAATATTTTCTAATTCCAAACGAGCCTCTGTTCCTATTTGTTTCAACAAAGCTCCATTTTTTCCTATCAAAATACCTTTTTGGCTCTTCTGTTCGCAATAAATAATTGCGTAAATTTTATCTATATCTACACACTCTTCATACTTATCTATTTTAATAGCAACAGAGTGTGGAATTTCATCCTCTGTATGGAGTAAAATCTTCTCACGAATAATTTCTTCTGCCACACTTCGCATACTCTCTTCTGTCACAATATCGTCTGGATAAAGCTTTACACCTTCAGGCAGTCTTTTATAGATATTGTCTAAAAGAGTATCTTTATTTCGTCCTGTTTTTGCAGATATTTTTACAACAGGAATATTCTCCTTGAAAAGAGTTTTATATGACATCAAATTTTCTTCAATTTTCTGTGTTTGTTTTACTTTATCTACTTTATTCATAACGAGTATCACAGGTATTTTAATATCTTTCAGGAGATTTTCCACTATCCACCTGTCACCCTTACCGGCGGGTTCAGATCCGTCCACCAAAAATAATACAAGATCTGCATCCGGTACCGCAACTTTTGTCTCGTCTAATAAAAACTCTCCCAGCTTGTCTAGAGGACGATGAACACCTGGTGTGTCCACAAATATAATTTGTCCGTTCTCTTCAGTTAGAATCCCTTTTATTCTTTTCCTCGTAGTTTGCGCCTTACTTGTTGCAATAACTATCTTCTGTCCCAGCATCTGATTCAAAAGAGTAGATTTGCCAACATTAGGACGCCCTAATATTGTTACAAAACCACACTTCATAAAATGATTCTATACTAAACATACAGTATATACCATATGTTAAAAAAGTTTTTTTTGTAAATTTTTGTTAAGAATAAGCAATTTATACTACAATAAAGCACTTTAAATATATACAGGGATATTAATTCGGGAGAAGTCATGGACTTTAATTATAATATTAACAAACCTTTATGGGATCCGAGCAATTTTACATTTACGAATTTTTCGCCAATGTATAGTGGAAATGTCGGTTTCGGAGGTTTCCAAACACCTTGGTTTGGTAGTAATTCTTCCGGTACTGAAAATTCCAATACAGATACTTATGAGTCATGGAAAAAAGAAAGCGCTAAAAAACGGGAAGAAAACAGAAAAAAATCAGAATTCTTAAAAGAACGCTCAAATGAAATTGCAAAGACAGAAGAATTAATTGAAGCTCAAGAAAAATTAATAGATGATATAAAAAAGGGGGAAAAAGCAAATAATACCTATATTATAGAAACAGCAAAACTGGAAGGACCAAAACTAAAAGAAGATGGAACTATTGATAAAGAAGCTGCTAAACCTAAGAAAAAAGGCTTTTTAGCTAAAACCGGAGAATGGCTAAGTTCTGCGGGTGCAGCACTTACTAACATAGGGAAAAGCCTGATTGGTTTTGATGAAAACGGTAAATGGAGCTGGAAAAAATGTCTTAAAAATGCTGCTATTACAGCTGCAGCTGTAGGAGCTTCATTTATACCTGTTGTAGGACCGGCTATAGGATATGGTTTGCTTACAGCAGGAGCTATAAGCGGCGGTGTTGGAGTAGTAAAGGGTATTTCTAAACTTAACGATGCAACTACAGAAGAAGCAAAAGAGCAAGCCCGTCAGGATATATGCGCAGGAGCTTTTGTAGGTATATCATCAGCATTAGGATTAAGAGGTCTAGGCAAAAGTGTAAGTGCCGCAGCAGAAGCTTCAGGTACAAATACTGCTACAATGGGAATTTCGGCAGTTGCAAAAACAAGAACGGGTATTGCAAAGCCAATTCAGGTAATATCACAGGCTGCAAGAGATATAACCGTAAATGCGTTTAAAGCTACTACAAATGCAATGAAAGCTGATAAAGCGTTAATTGCTGCAAGCGGCGGAGGTATTAAAGGGTTTGGAAAAGCTTATAATACTAAAGTTAAAACTGCTCTTAACAATACTAACAATTGGGGTAAAAAATATCAGGATAAATTTAATGAGATGGAAACCTCTTTAAATAGTAAAATTACAGAATTAAATAATAAAATTGCTGCAGAAACTAATGCTTCTAAACGAGCATTATTGCAAGAGCAAAAAAGAATGCTTGAAAATAATCTGAATGAATTACATTCAATTTCAGACTTCAAATCAAAAACAGAATTTGATAAATTAAATACCCAAAATTCCGGCATAAAAAATCAGGAACAGCTTTCTTCTTATACACAAAATTCAAGAGGCGGTTATGAGATTAATGGTCAATCAATTTCAGAGCAAAGATTTAATGCATTTAAAAAAGAAGTAAATGCAATGCAGAAAACTTATGTAAAAGATTTGAAAAAATTAAATCAGCTCAAGGAAAGTCAAATGCGCCAATTCGCCAGAAAGCCGGATGCGCATGCAAGAGAACTTGATGATTATACTGATACTGCAATAAGAACAAAATATAATACGAAAGACAAACTTAAAACCGGATTAGAGAACTTGAATAACAAGCTTAGTGATTTAACTACAAAAATTGCAGATATTGAAGCAAAATTGGAAAGAGCAACAAGCACTAAAAAGATTGCTTCTCTAAAAAGGGCTCTTCAGAGTCTTACAAACCAGAAACTACAGGTAGAAAATGAGCTTGCCGTTTGTAATTCAATCAAATTCAGTTCTTTATTCAAAACTTCTACCTGGTTTAAAAATGATTATTCTAGATATATTGGCGGAAACAACAGCGGGCTTGGGGCATTCAAAAACTCTGTAGGAGGTGCAATAACCTCGCCTGGAGGTGTAACCATTCTGGCAGCTTCACAGTGGGATAAGGAATACTCTGTTCCTTTGTTCGGCTCACTTACAGAACTTACGAAAGAACAGGCAGAAGAATATCTGGCACAACTTGAAAAACAAAAGACTGACTTAGAAAATGCTCTTGGAGAAATCAAAAAAATCGATACGGTAGAAAAATGGGAACAGTTAAAATCGGCTGCAGCTGCTCAAAATGGTGCAGATAAAGCCGCAGAGAAAAATTAAAAACCAAGCTTTTAACTATCCAGTACAACCATTTCGCAATTAGTGCAATCAAACCTTAACGGGTAAATTTTGCCATACTCGTCTTTCAAAACCAAATTTTCAGGAGATTTGCACATGTCTAGAGCGTACTTTATACAATGTTTTGTGCGCATAAGCTCCACTCTATGAGCCGGACGTTCTTTTTCAAATGACATCTCTGAAACAACAACCCCACATTTTTCATAAAATTCTTTAGCCTGTTTATTATGTATATTAGCTCTGTAATCAACCTCTTTTTTATAATAATTAGTAAAATGTATCGGTCTTTGTTCGTCCCGCTTATATTCGGTCATGCGTTTTTGCATAAGGGCTTCCAGAGCTTTGCGCCGGAGGTCATTTATTGTCGAAACAGGAAGGAAGGGTAATTGCGAAGATATCTCGATTTCCGAAAAATAGAAATCGCTTTCACCGGTTTTAGAAAATTGTTTTATAAAAGTTTCTTTCATTTTATCGGGATTTTTTGCAGCTTCACCTAGAGGCAAATTTAGACAAATTGAAATGTTATCTTCGTCAGTCAATATAAGTTCATCTCCCCTTATCAAAGCCCTTGCTTCTATCTGACGTTTTACAGGCAAAGATAGGAGTTTTTCAAATTCTGAATCAACATTTCTGTATATTTGCTCACCTGTCGTAAGTTTTATCAATTTATTCGGGTAAATATAACCATTATCCACTTTATTTACCAGAAAACCGTTCTGACCGTCTGTCAGTCCATCCTGCGCATGAATTATCTTATTTGTATTTATCTTAAAACATCCTTTTTTGATTTCTGAAATTTCACCAAGAAATTCGCCACGAGACTTGGGAGAAACCGGATTAAAACAGTCTTTTCTGCCGCATAAAAAATAATCTGTAAATCCTCTATTAAAACTTTTCTCAGGATTTGGCTCAAATGAGTATATGCTTTTACCGGAAGAGGATTTATTTGAGAATTTATCCAATTCATGCCGGTAATATGCCGTCACATTTTTTACATAGTTAGAATCTTTAAGCCTGCCTTCAATTTTAAAAGAATAAATTCCTGCATCTATCATTTCTTTTAGGTGATTAGAAGCATTAAAATCCTTGAGGCACAATGCATATATGTCCTTTGCAATCAACTTTCCATCTGTAGTTTCAACAGAATATTTTTTTCGGCAAGGCTGAGCGCACTCTCCTCTGTTTGCGGAGCGCCCCCCTATATATTGACTCAAATAGCACTGTCCGCTGTATGAAACGCAAAGAGCACCATGCACAAATGCCTCAAGCTCCAACTCAGAATTCTGCTGATGGATTTCTTTTATCTGTTTTAATGATAGCTCTCTTGCAAGTACAACTCTTGAAACACCAAGCTTATTAAAGAATGCAACTTTTTCGACATCTCTGTTATCACACTGCGTACTTATATGAATCGGGATTTTAACGTTTTCTTCCATTAATCTTTTTAACAAGCCCATATCCTGGATAATTACAGCATCAACGAGCATTTCATCAAGCTGTTTTACCAGTTTTACAGCCTGTTCCAGCTCTTCATCAGTTAAAACAGTATTTACAGTCACAAAAACTTTTACCCGAAACTTGTGAGCGTAATTTACAACCTCATTTATGTCCTCTAGCGAATTACAAGCATTCTGTCTTGCGCCGAATGCGGAAGCACCCATATAAACAGCATCCGCTCCGCAGTCTATCGCAGCAATTGCAGTCTCTTTATCTTTAGCGGGTGATAAAAGTTCAGTATAATTCATAAAAATCAAACACCCATTTTACGACCGAAGATTTTTTTCAAAAAGGCTACAAAGCCGCCATTTTCTGCCTGATCTTTTATTTTTTCATAATTATCTTTTACAAACTGGTTTCTCGGATCAATGGCTTTTAATCTATCCATATATTCTATAGAGCCATAATAATCCCCGATAGATTCTCTAAATATTGCAAGTTTTTCTAATGCAAGTTTGTTTTTCGAATCAACATCCGCTAGTCTTTCATAGAACTCTGCCGCCTTAGTTTTATCACCATCAGATTCAAGTAATGCTGCAATTGTTTCTATCAAATCAATATTTTTATCATCTATTCTGTACGCAGTCAAATACTCATTTAGAGCAACATCCTTTTCACCTCGAATAATATTATACTTACCCCAGTTTATATGCTCTTTAAAAGAATCACCTTGCTTTTCATATATTAAAGCCCTCATCTGGTAAATGAGCGGAGAATTCGGATCTATTTTGGCAAATTCATCAATCTCTTTAAAAGCTTCTTCAAACATATCTTTCTGGAAATAATACTGGGCTAAAAGCGAGTGAAAAATCTTTTCTTTGGAATACTTATCCTTGACTTTCATAAGAATTTCATACCCTGCCTCGTTTTTCCCCATATCAAATAACGCTCTTGCCTTGGTTAAATCACTTTTTGCAAGTTCGTAAGCTTTTTCCGGCTGGGAATTTCTAATATAATATCCGGCAAGAATCTCTTCAAAATTCTTAAATCCTCTTTCTTTACGCCCTCGCTCCAGTGTCTGTATAGCTGCAGCCAGACCTTCGGTTTTATCATACAACTCTGCGAGTTTCAGAAATACAACCGGATTTTTTTCATCATAATCAGAAATTTTTAAATATTCATCTATAGCTTCATTTAATTTGCCCTGCCCTTCGCACAAGCCGGCATACAAATACCTTGCCGGCAAAGATTCCTGTGGGTCTTTAGCGTTTTCTATTGCTTTTTTATAATCATTTCTTGCATGACTCATCTGTTGCTGCAGTGCGTGCATATTACCTCTGATTAAGTAATATTTAAACCTGTCCTCATTTGCAAAAATATCAATCAATTGTTCATGAGCCATAATATTTGCAGGATCTACTTCAAGTATTTTTGCATAATAAACTTTTGCATCTTCTTTTTTTTCAAGAATCAATGCCAAATGTGCCAATTTGGATAATAATTCTACATCTGATGACTTTTGCGCCAATTGTTTTTTATACTCTGCATAAGCTTCATCATATTTTTCATTTTGCTCAAGTTGTTCTGCTATATTCATTTATAAATCCTTTCTTTGGTGAATGGTGAATAGTTAATAGAGTTTTAATTATATTTGTTTTGTGCTGCTGCCATACCTTCTTTAAAATAACAGGCAATTCCGTCCTTTGCTTTCCCTAAAGCATTCTTTAACGTTTCAAGTTCTTCTTTTGAAAAATTTTGCAGTACAAAAACTTCTGAAGGCATGTTAGGCTGCGGTCCAATACCTATTTTTAAACGTGCAATATTACTTGTACCTAGATGCTGAATTACTGATTTTATACCGTTATGTCCGCCATCAGACCCGTTTGGACGAAAGCGTATGCGCCCCAGATCCAGAGAAATATCATCATAAACAATAAGAACATCCTCAACAGATATTTTATAATAATCCATTACAGCTCTTACCGCCTCACCTGACAGATTCATAAAAGTGGTTGGTTTTATCAAAAGATAATCCTCAACTCCTGTACGCAAATTTGTCATAATACTTTTCAACCTTGAATTTTCACGGAAATTAAGGTTAGAATTTAAAGCAATACTATCTATTAGCATAAATCCTGCATTATGACGAGTAAAAATATATCTGTCACCTACGTTTCCTAAACCTGCAATTAGTTTCATAATTCTCCTGATATTTCCGAATTTTCACCTCACCCTAACTCTCTCCTGCTAGGAAAGGGAACTATTAACGAAATCTCCGCATATTTTTCATAATTTGATGAGCAGTAAGCTTCGCACCTGCCTGTCCCATTTTGCCCATCATAGAACCCATATTTTTCTTAACGTCAGAAAAACCTTTCATCATCTTGCGCATTTGTTCAAACTGGTTTATAAACACATTTAACTCGTTAATAGGAACACCGGCACCCTGCGCAATGCGTTTTTTCCTTGAAGAATTCATCAATTCCGGATGTTCACGCTCTTCCGGCGTCATACTCTGAATCATTACTTCAATCCTTTTAATTTGTTTTTCGCCCTCGTGGGAAATCTTCTGCCTGTCATCTTTTGACATTTTAAGTCCCGGAATCATTCCGAGAAGTTGGTCCATAGAACCGAACATTTTCATCTGAGACTGCATCTTTAAGAAATCATTAAAAGAGAATTCAGCCTTTGCCATTTTCTTTTCCATCTCTTTTGCAGTCTTTTCATCAAATACTTCCTGCGCACGCTCAACAAGAGAAACAATATCTCCCATACCAAGTATTCTTGTTGCCATTCTTTCAGGATAAAAATCCTCGAGAGCATTAAGTTTTTCTCCTGTACCGGTTAATTTAATAGGTTTATGAGTACAGTAAACAACACTTAATGCAGCACCACCTCTGGAATCACCATCAAGCTTTGTAAGCACAAGCCCTGTCACACCAAGCTGTGCGTCGAAGTTTTCCGCAACATTAACAGCCTCTTGACCTGTCATAGAATCTATTACAAGGAGTTTTTCTGCCGGATGAAAAACTCTGTCTATAAGCAGAAGTTCAGCCATCATATCAGTATCTATCTGTAAACGTCCTGCAGTATCCAGAATAAGAGTATTAAACCCTTTTTCTTTTGAATAATTTATTGCGTTTTGTATAATAGCCTGAACGTCTTTTGAATCCTCAGAATAAACTTCTACACCTATTTGTTCCCCGAGAGTTTTCAACTGTGTAATTGCTGCGGGTCTGTAAACATCGCAGGCAACCATCAATGGATTTCTGCCCTCTTTTTTTAATTTTACTGCAAGCTTTGCAGAAGAAGTTGTCTTACCACTTCCTTGAAGCCCAAGCATCATTATCAAATTTGGATGCCCTGAAAAATCAAGCGGAGAAACTTCTTTCCCCAGAAGCTCGATAAGCTCGTCATGGACGATTTTTACAAGCTGCTGCGACGGATTAATGCCTTGCAGAACATTTTCTCCTTCTGCTTTGTCTTTTATATTGGATATAAAACCCTTAACTACTCTAAGATTAACATCCGCTTCTAAAAGTGCACGCCGGATTTCTCTCAAAGCCTCTTGCATATTATCCTGAGTAAGCTCTTTTTGCCCCGCAGTTTTAGCGATAATATCCTGTAATTTATCTGATAACGAATCAAACATTTATGAATCCCTTTATACGAAATAGTATATGGGAATCATAACATAAAAATATAACTATGCGAATATACCTAAGTATCTTTCAGTGTTATCATCTCTTACAGTTTCTCGACCTTTAATCATTTCATTGATTGCAGATTGTTCTGTTTGTAAATTTTCCATTCGGGTATCTATTCTGGCTTCTTTTTCACTAATTACACTCTTTTCGTATTCCCACTGAACTTGAGCTTCATTTTGAGCATCAGTATCATTTACCGAAAAGATATTTTCGCAGTTTGAAGCTAAATCTGTACTGTATTCTAAATATTCTTCACCATCTTCATTAGTTGATTCGGTTAAAGTCGTTATAAAATACTGGTTGTTTTGTAACATGTTATTTAAATACTCATTATCGCTTACCTGGTCGTTTGCAACCCATCCTTTCTCCGCAATTGCAGAGAATAATTGATCATAAAAGTTTATAGCAGATTCTTCTTCCGCAGTCAGTACCTGATTATTTGTATCTACAGAAGTACTGTATTCTTCTTTTGCAGCTTCTAATTCAGCTGATTTTTCAGTATAAGCTTGATATTCAGCAGAGCCTTTATCATACCAGCAATAAACAGTATTACCTAAGGAGTTAGTATCTGTTGTTCCGCCGGCATCTCTGTAATTTCTCAATAATTCAGTAATTAACAGATTAATATTTACAACATAATGTCCTGAAGCGGCACCGCTCGTATCTTTAGATGTCTGACAGGTATCACCGCATTGTTCTCCTGAAGTTTCAAGATAAGTATTATAATTACTTTTTGTCGTTTCACAAGCTTCTTTGAAAGCCGCAGCATCTTCATCAGAAAGATATGCACTTGCACTTGAATACATCTGATCAATCATAGAAGCCAGCTGTGATTTTGAACTGCTTAAATCTGTTCCCAAAACCCAGCATCGCTCACCATTGGCAGCTTTATAATCATTTTGTACAGTTGAAGCATTATACAATGTAGTAGCTTTAGATACACTTTGCCAGCTGCTTCCAAAACATCCCAGAAATTCTGTTTCAGTACCTGTAATTACGGCTGCAGCTTGTAATTGATCAACTTCTTCCATCAAGCTGTTGACCTCATCAGCACCTGTTGAAACTGCATCTTCTGCGGCAACTGCACCATCTATTTTATCAGCAGAAATACCTGTCAAGCTTGACAGAACTTCTGTTCGAACAGATGCCCAATCACCTCCAGCTTTTCCATTCGGCGATATCATTTCTGCATAATCCTGGTACTTACTGTCAAGAACTATTTTGTCATTGCAGTCAGTTATAAGATATGGTACATTTTGATTTGTACTGCTTGGCTGCATCAAATTAGCATAACTCAGATCTACATAAGAAGCGCCACCATTATTAGACCACTTCAAAGTTTTGCTGTTCAGCGCATTTTGATAATTTCTCGTAACTCTTTGCATATCCCTGGAAAGTGACATTTTCTGCATGGACAGATCTTGTAGCTGATTGCCGATTGCATTTTTTCGGCTTGTCAGCTGCAATAAACTAACTTGTGATGCTGCCATTCCCATTTTTTGTACCGCTTTCCTTTATAAATTTTCCCTTGTTACTATGTATTACGGCAAAAAACGATAAAAACTTTAATATTTTTGAAAAATTGTTACAAAAATTTACAAAAAAAATTTTAACAGATAAAATATTTGTTTTGCATAAGAAAACTAATAATATTTGCTCCTTAAAACTGCCCCATTTTGTTATATCCAAATAATTCGAATAGTATTTCTTGACATAAACTACATTTATTAAGACAATAAATATTAAAGGAAAATGAGGAGATTAGCAGTTTATGACAAAGCAAACATTTTTACATGATAAGCATATTACTCTGGGCGCAAAAATGGTTGATTTTGCAGGCTGGGATATGCCTGTACAGTATTCTTCTATAATTGAAGAACACAAAACTGTTAGAGAAAACGTTGGGCTTTTTGATGTTTCACATATGGGAGAAATGATTGTTGTCGGTGAAGACGCACTTCCTTTTCTTAACAAGCTTGTACCGCAGGATATAAAGAAACTCGTTGATTTGAAAGCCATCTACTGTCAACTTACAAATAAGAACGGCGGTATTATTGATGATTTGATCATTTACAAGCTTGAAGAAAGCAAATATTTAATTATTGCTAATGCCTCACGAATTGATGAAGATTTAAACTGGATGGTTAGAAATAAAACCGGCTTTAATGTTGAAATCATTAATGAATCGCACAACTATTCACTACTTGCCGTACAAGGACCAAAAGCATGCGAGCTTATAAAAAGTCTTGGAGTCGAAGATTTACCAACATTTTTTACTATCAAAAGAGCGACCCTTTTTAATATAAATTTATGGATATCAAGAACAGGATACACGGGTGAAGATGGCGTTGAAATCCTTGTTAAAAACGAATTTTCAGAATATCTCTGGGATAAATTGCTGGAATCAGGGAAGTCATTCGGAATAAAGCCAATCGGGTTGGGTGCAAGAGACACTCTAAGGCTTGAAGCAGCCTTGCACCTATACGGCAATGATTTAGACGAAAATACAACACCGGTAGAAGCCGGACTTGCCTGGTCAGTACCTAAAAATAAAAACGAGGATTATAATGGCAAAAAAGAAATTATGAAACAGATAGAACATGGCACTCAAAAAAAACTAATCGGTATAAAAATGCTTGATAAAAATATTGCTCGCCATGGATATGACGTGTATTATAACGGAGAAAAAATTGGAATCATTACAAGCGGAGGTATTTCACCAGTCAGGGGAGATAATATAGCAATGGCTTATATAAAAAATCTTGACAATTTGGCTGTAGGCTCTACAATTCAAGTAATGATAAGAGAAAAATTACACAATGCAGAAATAGTAAAAAGACCTTTTGTGAAAAAAAATAATAAAGGATAATTTAAATAGCTATAAAGGAGACAATTTGAATGAACGAAAGTATGTTATGCACCAAAACACACGAATATCTTCTTGAACAAGACGGAAAGTATGAAGTAGGTATTACAGACTACGCAATTGAACAGCTCGGTGACATTGTTTTTGTTGAATTGCCGGAAGTCGGTACAGAATTTTCAAAGAATGAAGCTTTTGCAACTATAGAATCTGTAAAGGCAGCTTCTGAAATCTATATGCCTATTTCCGGCAAGGTTGTTGAAATTAATGAACAAATTGTAAACAGCCCTGAATTATTAAATGATGAAACTTATGAAGATAAATGGTTTGTAAAAATTGAATCGAAAGCTGATCAAATAGAATTTGCAGACCTTTTAGATTACTCAGATTATAAAGAAGAAATAGAATAATGAATAAATTGTTAGCACACAATACCGATATAAGAAACGAAATGCTTAGAGAGATTTCTCTGGCAACATTAGAGGATTTATTTAAACAAATCCCCGTAAAGTATAATAATTTTACTGTTGGCAATCCATTAAGCGAATTGGAGGTACAGCGTAAAATAAAAGAACTGGCAAGAAAAAATAAGACTGAATACTCTTGTTTTATGGGGGGTGGAGTTTATAACAAATTTATACCCGCTTGTGTAAATTATGTAGCACAAAGGTTTGAATTTCTAACAGCATATACTCCGTACCAACCGGAAATTTCGCAAGGTACATTGCAGATAATTTATGAATATCAGACAATGATTGCCAGAATTACAGGCATGGATATAGCGAATGCTTCAATGTATGACGGAGGATCTGCCTGCGCAGAAGCGGTTCTTATGGCGCATAGAATCGCCAGAGGAAAGAAAAACAAAGTTCTTATATCAAACAAACTTAATCCTGAATATAGCGAAGTTATCAAAACTTATTGCTGGGCGCAAGGAATTGAAATAGAATGGTTTGAAGAATTGCCGGAAAATGTAACTGATTATTGTGCAGTTCTTATTCAATATCCTGACTATTTCGGTGAAATTCCAGAAATTACCAAACCTGATACAACATTAATTGTTTGTGCTAATTTATCTGCTTTAGCAGTTATAAAACCGCCTGTGGAAGCTGATATTGTAGTCGGTGATATACAGCCTCTTGGTATCGGAATGAACTTTGGAGGACCACACGCCGGATTTATGGCTTGTAAAGAAGCTTATATGCGACAGTTGCCGGGCAGGCTGGTCGGAAGAACCGTCGATAATGAAGGGAATCAAGCATTTACATTGACCATTCAGACACGAGAACAACATATTAAAAGAGAAAAGGCAACAAGTAACATTTGCTCGAACCAATCCTTAATTGCTCTTTCTGCGACTCTATATTTGAGTTTACTGGGCGAAGAAGGTTTTAGACAAATGAGCATCCTCTCAGCTAATATGGCACATGCTTTATCTAAAATGCTAAATGGCAAAGGAATTAAGACCCTAAATAAAAACTTCTTTAATGAGTTTGTAATCGAGGTTAATAATTCAGATGAATTTCTTGCACAACTAAAACAATACGGAATCTTAGGCGGAATCAGGCTTGACGAACAACACATTCTAGTTTGCACAACTGAAATGAATACAGAAGAAGAAATTATCAATTATCTGGAAGCAATCTAAATTTTATTCACTCTTCCGACATTTATGAAAAAATAAAACCAAGTTCATCAGAACCTGATCAGACTTCAAGCTCTATTCTTTTACCCCCATTGACAGCTTAAATCCTGAAAGTTTCATTTCCGACTCTAATCATTTACCCCCCCCCTAGTGCACGCATGGGCAAAATTACTATCACAATTGAGTTTTGGATGGTTCATACCAATATCCTCATACATTGTCCTTACTTATGTTTAATTCCACATTTTTATGGGTTGGTAACGCTTATTAGATGAAATCGTTACAAAAATTTACAATTGCGGGATAAAGCAGGCTTGAGGAGCGGGGTTTTAATCTTTGGGAAAATATTTTTTTGGGGGCAGGGGGGAATTCGTGAATTATTGTTTTTAACCCCTCACCCGCATTCGTAGCTTTCACCTGACGGCTCGAGCACGACTGCTCCCTCTCCCTCAAGGGGCGAGGGGAGGTGTACGCATTGTCATCCTGAAAGCGTAGAAAATCGGTTTTTATTATATTGTTGTGTGTGTTTGTTTCCCATTCGATTTTCAAGCTGTTCAGGATCTTACAAGATGGTAGGTCACACGCCAAACCGGTAAGATGCTGAAACAAGTTCAGCATGACACACTCGGGTATCGGGTAACGTGGGAATACGACACTTGCCAACTTTAAGCGGAACAGAGCGAAGGAAAGGTTTTCGAAGCGATAGCGGGAGCAGAGCGGGAGCGTGTCTGAGAAAAGCTTTTCTTCGCAAAGTGAAGCGAATTGAGGAAGTTCTTGAGTTGACCCCACACCCGAATTTCTAAGTTTCGCTATTACTCAACTTGAAATTCTGCCCTCTCCCTCAAGGGGGGAGGGAAAACAACACTTGTCACCTTTAAGCGAAGCGGAGCGAAGGAAAGGTTTTCGAAGCGATAGCGGGAGCAGAGCGGGAGCGTGTCTGAGAAAAGCTTTTCTTCGCAAAGT
>CALURU010000013.1 GCA_944323255.1 Candidatus Gastranaerophilales bacterium | reverse complement strand
CCACGCATAATACAATTCAACGGTTTCTTCCATTGATTTTCTTTGTTTTGATAAGTCTCTGAATTTATTATAATCTGCTATAACATTCGGATCAGACAGAGTTTCACCCAGCTCAACGTATTTTTTTTCTATCTGAACGATTTTATCTAACATATCTTTCATAGATTTCCCCTTTGCCTATCTCAAGCATAACAAAAAAAGGGATAAAGTAAATATCGCATAATTTCCAAAACTATTATATTAACGGTTTCTAATTTTAAAGAGTGCGATTTATTTTATAAATCGCACTCACCTTAATTATTAATTTGAATTTTCAAGATAATTTGTATAAGCTTTTTCCATCTCTTCTCTTACGTATTTATCAAAAGCCTGAAGTACCTCTTGTATAAAAATTATTCCTAAATTTTCATCAGGTTCCGGAATCGATTTTACCTTAAAAGAAGTTATTAAAAAGTCCATTGTAATATCAAATTCAGACTCCGGCATTAAGCGATACCGATGCCCCAGTTCTTTATTTAAATGTTCTGAATATGTATCAATGTATCCGATAGCTTCTTCCTTACTATAAACAGCCGGATATGAAGAAGCTGTTCCATTAACAATTTCAAGAACTTCTTTCATTTCTTTTTCTTCATCAGATAAGAAATAGTCAGCCGTTTCTAAAAGATAATGATCACCATCTATATATGAGTTATAATCATCATCTGTGAGTTTTTCCATTGCAAAAATCGGATCTTCAGATTCTGCCTCGGGAGATCTTTCAAATAAAGAAGTGTACCAGCTATCTGCATATGTTTTTTTAATTGCGTTTATGTGTGAAGCAAATGTATTATCTTCAGGAGTTTCCGGTGATAAGTCAATCTGATCTTTTATGTAATTTACAATATCTTCAACAGTTTTTAGCCTGTTTTCCGGCTCACGAGCTCCAAACAGTGCAGTAAAGCCTCTTCCATTTTCTTCAGCGTATTCCATTCTTATATCTGTAATTAATGCATCTACGCCTTCAGTAATAAATTTATTCAGAAGTTTGTCAGCCGTTTCTTCATCATAGATGTATCCGTTTGCTTCCAATTGCTGCTTTAAGTATTCTTTTAACTGCGGCTTCATTTTTTCTAATTCTGCAAAAAGATCATCCCAAGCACCGGAATCTACATCCGTATTAACCGGAGAAGCAACACCTAAACCTTCCATTGCAAGTGTTATATCACTTTTCTCGACATTATCTTCGTTATATAGTTCTTCTGCCGCAACGGTTTCATCGACCCCGGCAGTTGAATAATCAAACTCATAGTCCTTTTCTTCAGTTGGTGTAGTCTCTTCTGTTGTATCAGGTGATGTTTGCGAAACATCTTCTGCTTCATCCGGTACAGGCGTAGAAGTGTCAGCGGCTTCAGGCTCTTCTGTTGTATCAGGTGATGTTTGCGAAACATCTTCTGCTTCATCCGGTACAGGCGTAGAAGTGTCAGCGGCTTCAGGCTCCTCTGTTTCATTTACCGGATTTTCTCCTTTAAATGCCGCATTGGTAGAATCGTATAAAGTATCATACCTTTGTAAATATTTGCTTATTAAAGAATCTTGAGAGGAATATTCCTCTTTTTGCGCAATAGAAGGAGTGCTGCTCGGCGGAGCATAATATCTTACTGTATAATTTTTATCGCCGTATTTATATTCTACAGTATAGCCACCTGAGGAATCCTGGGTCAAAGTATAACTGATACCAAGTTCATCCAGCTCTTTTAATGCCTCTTTATCACCGGCTTGAATACGATCATTTATTGCTTCTATATCCACCTGCGGCTGCACAGAACCTGAACCACCTACTCTTCCGCCTCCGCCGACTTCCGCCAGTTTTATAAATTCTCTTGCGACAAAATTGTTTAATCTAAATGTCATAAAAACTCCTTTCGATATTTGCTTTTATTCTGTTATTTGGGACGGCTTCTCGGTAGAACCTCCAAATAACATTTGAAGTCCTGAATCCGCCTTGTGAAGCTGGCGCATAACATTTTGTATGAAATGTTATGCGCTTTTTGAATATATCGGCAAAAAAAATCAAAACTTTAGTAAATTTCAGCTTTTTGTTACAAAAATTTACAAAAAGCAGTTTTATAAAAAATAAAAAAGACGTAAAAAGCTGCAAATCCAGTAATTTCAGTAAAACAACAGCAAAATATTCTGCATTTTCAACATAACATTTTATACAAAATGTTATGCTCTTTTTGAAAAGTGGTTAGGAAATCTAAAGTTTTATTACAGAATCTATGTAACTTGATTAAAATTATCAAGTGTATTATTATACCTTATAAAGTAAAGTTGAGGGTATATTTTTTATGAAGAAAGCTTTAATGATTGTATCTGTACTGCTGGTGGCTGTTATTTCAACAGCTTGTATAAATAATATGGCAGTGCAGGAGCTTAATAATAAAGCGGCAGAATTTATGCAGAAGGGCGATTATGAATCTGCAATGGACAGGCTGCAAGCAAGCCTTGATTTAGATTCTACAATGTATGAAACATATTATAACCTTGGAGTTGCGGCAATTAATGCGCAAAAGTTTGATAAAGCTATTGAAGCTCTGGAAGGCGGTATAAAAATCAAACCGGATTTTGCAGATTTTTATTATTCTTTAGGCATTGCACAGTCTGAAAAAGCAAATCAAATTGTAGATAATGCAGAAGAGAAATTGAACGAAGATGCTGCAACTGCAGAAAATGTTAACGAAAGAAATGTTCTAATGGAAGCCGAAAAAAGAACTGAAGCTACCGAAGCCAGAAAAGAAGCTGTAGTTCACAAAAAAGCAGCTGTTGAAAATTTAACTAAGTATCTGGAAATGAAACCGGATGCTGTAGACAAAGAAACTATTGAAGCATTAATAGAAGAATGCAATACTTTTATCACCGGAGATAATGCTATTCCAACGGGAAAAGAAGAATAAATGTTTACATCACCTTCACAAATTTTATGTACGATTTTCGGGCTTAACATATATTATTACGGAGTAATAATGGCGCTTGCCATTGCGGTTGGTGTGCTTGTTTCTGATTGGGCAGGAACAAAGTTTTTCGGGCTTAAAAAAGAAACAATAATCGATTTAGCACCCTATTTAATAATCTTTGGAATTATTGGCGCAAGGTTATATTATTGTGCCCTGAATTATGATTTTTATTTAAGATTTCCGACAGAAATTATCGCAATCAGACACGGCGGAATTTCTATTCACGGTGCTATTTTAGGCGGCTTTGCAGGACTTTTGATTTTTGCAAAAAGGCATAAAATTAACCCGATTAAGCTCTGCGACGTTTCGGCAATCGGGCTTCCGCTTGCTCAGGCGATTGGAAGGTGGGGAAATTTTTTCAATTCCGAAGCTTTCGGAAGACCTACGGATTTACCATGGAAACTATATATTGCACCACAATACAGACCAATACCGTATCAAGATTGCAAATTTTTCCACCCTGCTTTTTTGTACGAAAGCATTTTAGATATATTAATTTTTATTATAATTCTTATTCTGGCTAAAAACGGAAAAATAAAAAAAGACGGGAATTTAGCATTAATATATTTAATAATGTATTCAATTGTGCGTATTCTTGTAGAAATGGTGCGCCTTGACAGTGTTAAGTACGTTTTCGGGATGCCTGTTGCAATATTCGTATCTATAGGTATAATTATCATATCAGTTGTACTTTTAATTATAAATTACAAGAGAGGTTAGCATGAAAAAAGTTTTAACAGTTTTAGCATTATCAGCATTAATGATGACTTCTGCAGTATTCGCAGCAGAAACAGCAACGACTCCAAAAGAGCAAAAAATTGCTGTTGTAGATATCCAAAAAGTTGTTGCGGCATCTTCACAGGTAAAGGCTCTTAAATCTTCTCAGGAAGCTAAGAACAAAGAAATTGCAACTTTTATAAAAAAAGCGCAGGAAGATGTAAACAAACAGACAGATGCAAAGAAAAAACAATCTCTTGCAGAATCCTACGAAAAGCAGCTTAAACAAAAAAGAGAAGCTAACCTGAAAGAATATACAACAAAATTAAAAGCTGCTGATGCTGATATTACAAAACAAATCGGTGCAAAAGCAACCGAGCTCGGATATACAATGGTACTTCCTAAATCAGCCGTTGTTTGGGGCGGAGATGACATTACAGCTACGGTATTGAAATCTATTAAGTAAGTAAAATGAAAGCAGTATTATTTTACGGACCTCAGGATATAAGATATGAAGAAACCAGGATCAAACCTTTAGCCAAGGGGGAGATTCTGGTTAAAATTCAAGCAGCACTAACCTGCGGAACTGATGTTAAAACTTTCAGACGCGGGCATCCTGTACTGATTAAAAACATTCCATCCGGTTTCGGGCATGAATTTTCCGGTATTGTAGAAAAAGTTGCAGATGATGTTAAAAACGTTAAAGTTGGTGACAGAGTAGTTTGTGCTAATTCTGCACCTTGTGGCGAGTGTTTTTATTGCAGAAAAGGAGAGTACAATCTCTGCGAGAATCTTGACTTATTGAACGGTGCTTATGCAGAGTATATTGTTGTTCCGGAAAGAATTGTAAGAAAAAATACCCTGCTTTTACCGCCGAGTCTTCCGTTTGAAAAGGCAGCATTCTCGGAACCTCTTGCAAATGTTGTTCACGGGGTAGAAAGAACAGGAATTAATCCGGGGGACAGTGTCGGAATTATCGGAATAGGTCCTATCGGGCTTATGTTTGCAAGATTGTGTAAACTAAAAGGTGCAAGAGTTATTGTAGCCGGAAGAAATCCGATAAAATTAAAATTAGCAGACGAATTTGCTCACGTTGACGAAATTGTTGATTTGAAAAAATATTCAAATCCGGAAAGAATTTTCAAGGATTTTTCTACTGAGAAAAAAGGTCTGGATGTTGCAATAGAATGCGTTGGAATGCCTGAAATCTGGGAACTGGTATTCTCAACTGTACGTCCGGGCGGCACGGTGCATTTCTTTGGCGGATGCAAATCAGGCTCAAAAGTCTGTTTTGATACGACGAAAATGCATTATGGAGACATGAGGCTAATGAGCGTTTTTCATCACACTCCAAAATATTTCAGACAGGCGCTTGATTTAATCTCGACAGGTGATATTGAAGTTGAAAAACTTATAACTGATGAATTACCGCTTGATAAGGTCGAATACGCTATGCAGCAGCATATAGCAGGGAATGCAATAAAATTCTTAATCCGCCCTTTTAATTCTTAATTTTACAATTCTTGTTGAGTCTGTTTCGGTTACGCAGTATGAAAAATACTCATCAGAAACTGTATCATTTTTTTCTGCAATTTTCCCGAACTTTTTCAAGAAATATCCGCCAAGAGTTGTTACATCTTCATCACTAATTGCAACGTTAAAGAAGTCACAAAATTCATCAACCCTCATTTTCCCGCAGACTTCAAAGCTTCCGTCGCTTAGTTTTTTTACAACAGACTCTTCCTCTTCGTCAAATTCGTCCTGTACTTCGCCTAAAATTTCTTCCATAACATCTTCATGGGTAATCAGTCCACTCGTTCCGCCAAATTCATCAATGACAACTGCAATTTGGGATTTATGCTTTTTAAACTCAAGCGCCAATTTATCAATTGTTATTGTTTCAGGAACAAATATTATGTCTCTTAAAAGTGACTTTAATTTAAAATCTTCATTCTTTACAATCAGTGGATAAACATCTTTTATATGAATAAATCCGACAATATGATCCAGATCGTTGTCGTAGACAGGATAACGTGTATACTGGTTTTCAATCATTACATTATTTAATTCGTCCACTGAAATTTCAAGCGGCAGACAAACCATATCCGGACGCGGAATCATAACCTGCGCAGCAGTAAGATCAGAGAACTTAAACACATTTTGCAGGATTTCCGCCTCTTTTTCGTTCAGGGCACCGCCCTTAAAACTTGCATCAATAAGCATATTAAGTTCTTCTGAAGTGTGCACCATATGATGCGTTGTTGCAGGTTCTATTCTGCAAAGACGAAGCAAAAAATTTCCGAGTCCGTTCAAGAGAAAAATCATCGGCGCAAAAAGTTTTGTTATTACAAACATAGGTTTCGCTACCCATAGCGTTGTTTTTTCAGGAAACTGAAGCGCTATAGATTTTGGCATCAATTCTCCTATTACAACGTGCAATACAGTTATAAGCGCAAAAGCAATTGAAACAGAAACTGTGTGAGTTGCAATAGAATCCCAGTTTCCCGGAAGAAATGAAAATATCGGATGAATAAGCGTTGCAAGAGTAGATTCCCCAACCCAGCCGATACCTAAGCTCGCAATCGTAATTCCCAGCTGAACAGCTGCAATATATCTGTCAATATTTTTTACAGCATCTAGCGCAAGTTTTGCGTTAAAATTCCCTTCATTAGCCAATTGCTGAATGCGGGTTTTTCTTACACCAACAAGCGCAAACTCCGCCGCCACAAAAAAACCGTTAAAAAATAAAAGTACAGCTATTGTTAATACATTAATTATTAGCATTGTCTTATAATAATATAAATTTCTGAAAAAATCAAAATATTAAACAATATTATTTTGAATAAATATAAAACTGCAAGCAGCAGTGAATAAATACTTGCTATAGAAGTTCGTTTCGGGTATCATAATGGTTACAGACTATGAGGTAATTAAAAAAGGGGATATATAATGAGCGGACACTCAAAATGGTCAACCATTAAACATAAAAAGGCTAAAACAGATTCACTTAGAGCTGCAGAATTTCAGAAATTTTCAAGAGAAATTATTGTAGCATCAAAACTCGGAGGACCTGATCCTGCAGGCAATTTCCGTCTTAGAACAGCAATCGAAAAAGCAAAAGCAGCTGGACTTCCGAATGACAATATTAAAAGAGCTATTGAAAAAGGCTCCGGCTCCGGTAACAGCGAAAACTATGATGAAATGACATATGAAGGATACGCAGCAGGCGGCGTTGCCGTTGTTATAGAGGCAATGACTGATAACAAAAACCGTACCGCTGGCGATATCAGAAGCTATTTTACAAAATTCAACGGAAACTTGGGTGAAACAGGCTGTGTAGGCTGGATGTTTGACAAAAAAGGCTGTATTACCTTTAACAAAGATGATATTGATTATGAAAAATTATTCGAAGCCGCCATCAATCTCGATGCAGATGATATTGTTGAAGAAGAGGACGAATACAAAGTCTACACTTCCGTTCCAAACCTTCAGCCAGTAGCGGAAGGCTTGGAAAAAGAAGGGTTTAAATCAGTAACCGCTGAATTTACACGAGTTCCGCAAAACACAATCGAAGTTACAGACGAAAAAACTGCCATAAATATTATGAGGCTGCTCGGCAGGCTTGAAGAACACGACGATGTTCAAAATGTTTATGCAAACTTCGATATCGATGACGATTTAATGGCTAAAATCGAAAATCAAATATAAAAAAATCAATTAATAAATGCTAATAACAGGAGGAAACAACTTATGATGAACATGATGAATATGATGAAACAAGCTCAAAATATTCAGAAAAAATTAAAAGAAACTCAAGACGAACTTAATAAAATGGATATATCAGGCGAAGCTGCGAACGGAGCTGTAAAAGTTATCTGCGACGGCAAAGGGTTATTCAAATCAATTAAGCTTTCTCCTGAAGCTATCAATCCGGATAATCCTTCTTCAGTATCTCAAGATTCAATTGAAATGCTGGAGGACTTGATTACTGCAGCTATTAATCAGACCTCAAATAAAGCTATTAAAGTTATGGAAGAAAAAATGAAGGCCGTAACCGGCGGAATATCCATCCCAGGCTTGTTTTAGTGCTACGCACGTAGACCATTGGTCGGACGGCATCCTCTTAACAACCGGATTGTATTAAAACTACAAGCCGTCCTCAATGATAAAACTACAGGATTATAAGAGTCCAAAACTACGCACATAGACCATTGGTCGGACGGCATCCTCTTAACAACCGGATTGTATTAAAACTACAAGCCGTCCTCAATGATAAAACTACAGGATTATAAGAGTCCAAAACTACGCACGTAGACCATTGGTTGGACGGCATCCTCTTAACAACCGGATTGTATTGAAACTACAAACCATCCTCAATGATAAAACTACAGGATTATAAGAGTCCAAAACTACGCACGTAGGCCATTGGTTGGACGGCATCCTCTTAACAACCGGATTGTATTAAAACTACAAGCCGTCCTCAATGATAAAACTACAGGTTATAAGATTACAAAGAGACGCACCTAAACATCGGGTCAGGCGGCATTAATATGATTTATCCAAAAAGTATAGCAGCATTAATAGAACAATTTCAAAAATTTCCGTCCGTTGGACCGAAATCGGCTCAACGGATGGCATTTCAGATACTTAAAATGCCTGTGAACGAAGTAGAAAAATTCGCAAATGCTATTATTGAAGCAAAAAGAAGCGCCAAGACCTGCGAAATTTGTTTCAACATCTCCACCCAGAGCCCTTGCGAAATTTGCGAATCCAGAAGCCGTAACCGTTCTGTAATCTGTGTCGTTGCTGAAACAAAAGATCTTATCGCAATAGAAAAAACCAACGAATACAGAGGTTTGTATCACGTTTTACAAGGTCTAATTTCCCCCATGGACGGAATTGGTGCTGAAGATATCAGAATTAAAGAACTTCTAACCAGGCTTACAAACGAAGAAGTCCAAGAAGTAATTCTGGCACTCTCACCTTCAGTTGAAGGCGAAGCTACAAGCCTGTACTTAACAAAGCTAATAAAACCTTTTGGTATAAAAATTTCAAGAATCGCATTCGGGCTTCCTGTCGGTGCAGATCTGGAATATGCAGATGAAGTTACCCTTGCAAGAGCTATAGAAGGCAGAAGAGAGTTGTAATTATTACATTTTGTAACATTATTACAAAATGTAATCAATTTGCTATTTAATTTATACTTTTATAATATATGGAAGTGTGAAGGAAGGAGTGCTTTATGCCAAATTTAGGAAACAATGTTGTGAGATTAACGGTTGGGAATGCTTTTGCAAAGAATCCGCCTGCAAAAGCTACGGAAGGAGTTTTAAAGAGTCATATTCTTAAAGACGGTAACAATTCTATCTGCCGTAAAGCAGATTCTTTAAGGGATTATTACTTTGGAATTGCTAAATTGGCAGAGAAAAAAGATTCTTTTCCTAGTGCAGATCTTTTAAGAGCATATTTTATCCGCAAATAGCTAAGCAGCGTGTAGCTTGCTCCACATTACTACATTTAACCCCTCACCCGCATCTGTAGCTTTCGCCTGACGGCTCAAGCACATCTGCTCCCTCTCCCACAAGGGGCGAGGGGATTTGCGGTAACTGAACGACCTTGTGCATTCCTTCCCCGGTTGGGGAAAGTTAGGATGGAGATTTTCCTCGGCTTGTATCCCACACGCATTTGCAGTTCGCTGATGCTCGCACAACAGCAACCTGCCCATCTTGGGAGGCTGGTGCAATTATTTATTGTGATTGACTGTCACCCTGCCGTAATTCAAGGAGAGGATAAATTATAAATTATTTATATTATATGCCTGCAAGCCTAAGTATTTACCCCCGGCTCCGAGTTCTTCTTCTATTCTCAAAAGCTGGTTGTACTTTGCCATACGGTCAGTTCTTGATAGAGATCCGGTTTTTATTAAGCCGCAATTTGTTGCAACAGCAAGATCTGCAATAAAACTATCCTCTGTTTCACCGGAGCGATGCGAAACTACTGCTGTATAATTATTTTCCTGTGCCATTAAAATCGCATCAAGAGTTTCTGTCAAAGTTCCTATTTGATTCGGTTTTATAAGAATTGAATTGGCAACTTTTTTATCAATACCTTCTCTTAGCCGTTTAGTATTAGTCACAAATAAATCATCCCCAACAAGCTGACATTTATCTCCAAGCGCTTCCGTCAGGTTCTGCCAGCCAAGCCAGTCATCCTGCGCAAGTCCGTCCTCTATCGATATAACAGGATAATCCCTTACAAGATTCTCTAAATATTCAATCATTTGTTCAGAAGTTAATTTTTTATCTTCACCTTTTAAAATATATTGACTTAAAGAACAAACCCCGCCGGAGCATTCACCCTCTTCAAATAATTCTGAAGCAGCAACATCAAGGCAGATTTTTACATTATTTGTGCTGTACCCCGCTTTTTCTATTGCAGAAATAATTACTTCTATAGCATCACGTGTACTATTTAAATTTGGAGCAAAACCGCCTTCATCACCTACAGTTGTAGCAAGTCCTTTTTCATTAAGAATTATTTTCAGGGTATTGAATATTTCTGAGCCTGCCCTTAAAGCATCACTAAAAGAGGTCATACCGACTGGAGATATCATAAATTCCTGAAAATCCAAATTATTATTTGCATGAGCACCGCCATTCAAAATATTCATCATTGGTGTCGGTAGTACTCTGCCATTTATTCCTCCCAAATATCTGTACAACGGAATATTTAAAGAGTTTGCAGCCGCTCTGGCACAAGCCAGTGATACCGCAAGAATCGCATTTGCACCAAGGATTGATTTATTAAAACTGCCATCCATCTCCATCATTAAACTATCAATAAGCTGCTGGTTAGAAGCATCTTCTCCCAAGAGATTCGGCGTTATTACCGAATTAATATTATCAACAGCCTTAGAGACTCCTTTACCCAAATATTCGCTGCGTACATTATCCCGCAATTCTTTTGCTTCATAAATCCCGGTTGAAGCACCGGAAGGCACAGACGCTCTTCCTACAGAGCCGTCAAGAAGCTTCACATCAACTTCAACAGTAGGATTACCTCTAGAGTCCAGAATCTGTCTGGCTTTAATATCTTCAATCTCGCACATATTTAAAAACCTCCCTTTTACCAAAAGAATATTTAAAAGAAATTAAAAAAACTATTCAACAATAAGGCAATAAGCTATTAGTATTTTTGTAATAATTTCGAATAAATCCATAAAACTTAGAGAATTTGCACGCTACGCTTTACCCATACTAAGACTTACTTGTAGCCTTCTTTAGAGGTTAGCTTTGTAAAGTTATGTAACAATTCCTAATAAAAACCTAAAGTTTTTTAAAAATATGACGTAATACTACAATTCAAAATTCCAGAGGGATATTATTATATGGCATAACATTTTACATAAAATATTATACGGAGAGAAAGGAGTTAAAATGAGCGGATTTAATGGGATTAATCAATTTGGGAGTTTAACGGTTAATGGTCAGAAACTTAAATTTGAAGATTTTGACATAGACAAAAACGGAGATGTTACACAAAAAGAATACAATGAGCTGCTTAAAAAAGTTGAATTAGATTCTGTTGAGTTTTCTACTGTTGATAAAAATCAAGATAATGTCATATCAGAAGATGAACTTGCAATTTACGATCAAAAATCACAAATGCAAGATGACATCAATAATATGTCAAAAACTATAAGTTTAGATTTTTCAGGAAAAAGTGAATATCTTACACAGCTTAATTCCGCTCTTAAAGACTTAATAAACGATTTTGCAGCAAGTTACACATGCGAAATTGAAAATATGGCTAAAGATTTCGAAGCACAGCTACCTGAAAAATATGCAGAGATTAAAAATAATATCTTAGCAGAAGATCCCGACACAATAAAATCCGACGTGCTTGATATTATATATAGTGACATGATTACACCCCAGAAAACAACTGGTACCAACGGAGAAGTAATTGAGGGCGAAGCTTTACCAAAAGCAACAGCAAAAAGAATAGCTAAAGAACTTGAAGCAGAAGCCGATAAATTTATTAAAGGATATACAGGCAATAATCTGGCTGAAGATTTAAAAACTCACTTAGAAGATTTTATGAATGAATCTGATGCGGAAAAGTTACAGGACGCTTCATATATATTTAACAAAAGAGTTGACTCACTCGGAGCAATGATTGATAACGGTGCTGATTTAACAAATTTGAAAGAATACGCCAAAGAATTTTTACTGGCAGCACTGGATGCCGGAGTTACTGTAAAACTCGGAGGAACAACGATTAAAACAGAAGCTGCTATTACAACAGCACTGAAAAAATTCACTGACGGTGATGAACTAAAAGCCGCAATAGACGAAATCATCGCAGGACTTAATACAACAGCATTAAAAGCAACCATAATTGCAGAAGAAGAGGAAAAAGCGGATGAAGCTGCCGACAAAGCTTTTTCAAAAATTAGCGGTTCCGAATATCAAATTAACAGTGCCTTGATTGACTATTCAAAAAAAATGGTGATCTTGCCAAAGAACAAATGGAAGAACAGGCTGATAAAGCGTGTCAGAGAATGCAATCTCAATTACTCAGAAAAGCAAAGGCTATGTGCGAAGCAAACGGCATAGAATTTGACATGACAGCATTTACAACAATCTTTAATAACGCAAGCGCTACCGCCAAAGCTGCAAGTATAAGTACAATTGAGCTGGGCTTTAGCACAATTGCAAACCTTAAAACACCATTACTTACCCAGACCCTTGTAACAACCTTCCAAACAGATTATACAACCTGGGTTAATACAGAAAAATCAAAAAATGAATAAGTTGTTTAGATATCTAGGCGGGCGGCAAATGCCGCCCGCCTAGATTAATGCTTTTTATAATTTATCTTTGCCTTTTAAGATTAAATTAATATAATATTATTATGAAAAAGTTTTTAATATGTTTTATTTTATTAAATATTGCACTGCCTTCCCAAGCTTTTTTCTGGAACAGAAAAGATAAAGCTTTGGAAAAAGAGCTGCAAGGCAAGGGTTATGCCGGCACACTTCCGAGTCTTGGAGAAAAAATAGAAAAATCTAAAACAAAAGTTACAACCCCGATATTTGAATCTCAGGAAGGTTTCAATGATCCTTCCGATCTAAAACCGGTACCAAAAGACAATCCCGCCTTTATCAATATTATTCAAAAAAAAGATGAAACTTCAAATTATGCAAATGATGCGGGAGAAATTATTCCAATGCTGGAAAAACTCGTTGATTGCATTGAAGATAATGAAAGTCTGCAGCTTTTTATAACAAAAGCAAACCTCTTAACTCTAAATATTGATAACCTTGCAGAAAAATACGATGGCAAACCCGAGAGCTATTACACCTCGTTCAAGAAATTGCAGGAAGTGAATAATTACATAAAATCCATTGCAACACTTAGACGGGAAGCCGTTACATATCAAAGATATCTTGCATACTCAACCAGCGGTTCTATCTATAATCCCGAAAATATAGCGCAGCAGCTGGAATATCTTGTTGAAGAGCTCACTACAACAATCCTGTTATTAAAAGAAGAGGGGTAAAGGGTTATTTTATTATTAAATTGGACAAAAGTACCTGCCCATACGGGTAATTTAATTTTTGAAAAAAGTTTAATAATAAAAATGTACCCGAAAGGAGGGCATAAAATGCATAAGTTTTTGAAAATCACTTCTTACATCCTGGTTCTTGTAGGTGCGCTAAACTGGGGACTTGTTGGTTTATTCGACTTTAACCTTGTTGAATTTATGTTCGGAGATATGACACTGTTAGCACGTATCGTATATAGCCTTATAGGTATCAGTGCGGTTGTTGCAGCTGTTGCCGGTCATATTTATGAGAAAAAATACTGTATACAGGAATAGTTAAAACTAAATACTTTTTAGCAATAAAAAGCCGGTTTTTATAACCGGCTTTTTATTGCTAAACTATCCTTCCCTCCAGCTTGTACCATAATTTATGTCAACAACAAGAGGAACTTTAAACGGCTGATTAAGCGTCATGCATCTTACCGCAAGCTCTTTGATTTCTTCCAACTCTTCTTTTGGAACTTCAAAAACAAGTTCATCGTGCACCTGCATAATCATTTTTGTTTTTAAATTCCTTTCTTCCAATTCTTTTTCAACCTCTATCATTGCCATCTTTATTAAATCCGCTGCCGTACCCTGCAATGGCTGATTGATAGCAGCACGAAGCGCATATTCTCTTATTAAATAATTTGAGCTTTTAAGTTCTGATGACAAATACCTTCTGCGCCCGAATAATGTCTCCACATACCCGTATTTATTTACAAAATCAATTTCTTTATTCATATAATTTTTTACATTCGGATAAGTTTGGAAATATTTATCAATAAAATCCTGCGCCTCATTATTCTTTATTCCCAATACCTTTGCAAGCCCATACTTTGTCTGCCCGTAAACAATTCCAAAGTTAACCGCTTTTGCTCTCCTTCGCATTTCTTTAGTAACGTTATCAATTTTTACACCAAATATTTTAGAAGCTGTCATAGTATGAACATCCTCACCGGAGGTAAATGCATGAATTAGGTGCTCATCATCTGAAATATGCGCCAGTAGTCTCAATTCTATCTGCGAATAATCTGCTGATAATATCAAAGATTTTTCTTTATCCATAGCACAAAAAGCTGCACGAATTTTATTCCCCTCCTCGGTCCTAATCGGAATATTCTGTAAATTCGGATTTGAAGAAGAGAGACGTCCTGTTACCGTAAGCGCCTGATTGTAAGTAGTATGGATTCTTCCATCCCGCTTACTTATCAAGGTCGGCAAAACATCTGTATATGTTGATTTTAATTTTGAGAACTTTCTATGCTGGAGAATATAATCACAGATTTCATATTCCTGCGCCAATTCCTCCAAAACTTCTGCACTTGTAGAACGTGATTTTTTCTTTTTCTGTTTGACCCCTAATTTATCAAAAAGAACTTCCGCAACCTGTTTTGGAGAATTTATATTAAATGGTTCGCCTGCGAGCTGATAAATTAAATCCTCAAGTTCTGCAAGTCTTTCAGTCATATACGCAGAAAGTTCCTTCAGATACTCAACATCAATTGCAACTCCTGTATGCTCCATTTTTGCAAGAACGATTGTTAGCGGCATTTCAATATCATTTACCAGTTTTTGTTCTTTATCTTTCAAATGTATCGTCCAGTAATCATACATGTGAAAGATTGTATAAGCCTCATCACAATAGCGCTTAGGACCTTCATCATCATCTGCCATCATGTGGTTTAAAAAATCCAGAGCCAGAGCTTCTATTATATGTTTTCGATTTGGATCTTTTACATAGCTGGCTAGCAAAACGTCATATTCCCAACCCGCAGAAACTATTCCGTTATCTAATAATAAACGATAGTCAGATTTTGCATCATAACCAACCTTTTTAATCTCAGGATTTTCCACTATCTCCTTCAATCTCAACACAAATTCTTTAGGGAAATAGTAGTTATTTCCGTTAGAAACAGAGCATCCCGCAAACGAACCATCTTCATCAGCATACCACTTCATCCCGATTCGTTCGGAATTTTCTACATCTTTAATAATTCTATCAATATTAGAGGCATCAACTACTTCAAATTCCAGAGCTTTTTTATCAACGGTCTTTTTTATTGCCTTTGAAAACAGGTTTTGCTGAACAGGTTCTTTTTCCTTATTCTCATTTTGAGAAAATAAACTTAAATTCTGCACTTCATCAACACTTACATTTACATTAAATGATGAGAGAATTTTATCTATATTTTTTATAAAGGTATAGAACTGCATATTCCTCAAAAAAACCGAAACATTTTCTATTTTAGGAAGGGTAACAGAAGCTTTGTCGATATCAAAATCGATATCAACGTCTCTGATAATTGTTGCAAGATCTTTTGAAAGAATCGCAATTTCTTTTCCGTCACAAATTTTTTGTCTCACAGCCTTTTCCGGAATATTTTCACAATCTGCCAAAACCTCCTCCAGGTGTGGATATCTGTTCAGAAGCTTTTGCGCAGTCTTTTCTCCAATCCCCTTTATACCAGGAATATTATCAGAACTATCCCCTCTTAGACCTTTATAATCCGTTACCTGATTCGGATAAACACCCAGTTTTTCATAAACCTTACTCCAGTCGTATTCAACAAGTTCACCCTTAGAAGGGATTAGAACTTTTACCATACCATCTGTATCAATAAGTTGGAAACTATCCTGATCACCTGTTAGAATAAGAGTCTTATGTCCCTTTTCAGAAGCGATTTTAGAAATTGTTCCAATAATATCGTCAGCCTCAAAACCTTCTTTAGTAATAATAGGTATATCAAACGCTTTTAATCCGTCACAGATTACTCCAATCTGGCTTCTTAACGTGTCCGGCATTGCCTCTCTATTTGCTTTGTATTCTTCAAACTTTTCAGTTCTAAAAGTTCTTCTTCCTACATCAAAAGCTACCGCAATAAAATCCGGATGAATTTTTGATAAAAGATCAAACACAGCTTTAAAGAAACCATAAACTGCCCAGGTTGGCTGGTTATCAGCATTCTTCATAGCCGTTCGTTCCAGTGCAAAAAACTGTCTGTATGCTAAAGCGTGACCATCTATTAAAATCAAAGTTTTTGACATATAATACTCCCATCTGTTAAACAGTATTATACCATGATTGTGTTAAAATAATAAAAAGGAGTATATATGCAAATCAACCGTAATCATGAAATCCTAATGGAAATGGTAGAACATTATAAAAAGTTTAAAGAGGTCGAATCAATAGGCTTAGGCGGTTCATCCACCGCACAAACGGCAGATAATAAATCCGACTACGACATTTACATTTATGGAAAATCTGAACCTCCGGTAGAAGAAAGACGCAAAATTGCCGAAAAATATGCGGATAAACCGGAGATTGATAACCACTACTTTGAAACCGGCGACACTTTCAGGCTAAGGGAAACCGGTAAACCAATTGATATTATGTACCGCAATCCGGAGTTTATAGAGGGAAATATAAAATGGGTTTGGGAAGGACACAATGCTTCTTTAGGCTACACAACCTGCTTTGTGGATAATATTAAAAAAACAGAAATTCTCTATGACAAAAACGGCTGGTTAAAGGATGTGAAAGAAAGAGTTAACACTCCTTATCCGGAGAAATTGGCAGAAAATATCATCAAAAAGAATTTTGCGTATCTTAAAGATGCTATGTTTTCGTATCGAGATCAGATAGCATCTGCTGTAGAACGCCTCGATTTTGTAAGCATTAATCACAGATGCGCAGCATTTCTTGCAAGTTATTTTGATGCAATTTTTGCAAAAAACAGAGTTTTGAATCCTGGAGAAAAGAAACTTATACCATTCGCTCTCAAAAATTGTAAAATTTTACCGTCAGATTTTGAGCAGGATGTAAAAACTCTCGCCGTAGGCGATATCGAAAAACGCCTCCCGACAGCGGATAAAATGGTCGAAAATTTGAGAAAAATTCTTTAAGGGGGGTAAATATTTTGGATTGGTTAATTCTTCCCCTCGCTCTTTGTGGGAGATGGGTAGCAAGACTTCCCAACGTACCGTTATTTGAGGGCATGAGTCCGAAGAATCACCTTTTTGTAAAGTTTTAGGGATTCTTCGCCCCTGTATGGATATCGGACTCAGAATGACGTAGCACATTGGGCGTGAATGGTCTTTGCGCAATTGTATACTCAATGGGCGAGGGGAAGTAACGCTTGTCAGGTTTAAGCGAAGCGGAGCGGGGGGAAGATTTTCGAAGCGATAGCGGGAGCGTGTCTGAGAAAAGCTTGCCTGAGCAAAGTGGAGCGGATTGAAGGTGTTCTTGAGTTACCCCCACACCCGCATTCGTAGCTTTCGCCGCACGGCTCGAGCACGACTGCTCCCTCTCCCTCAAGGGGTGAGGGATGGCGACCAACCAAACCAAGACATTTACCCCCCCCCCTAATAGCTGAAAACCTTGCGGGGAATGCATTGAAGCACTTTTATTTTCCGCCAAGTCTACCATTAATTCCATTCTGATAACATATCCTTGTACTATTATATAGTATATATTCCACATGCAGCTATTCCAGTAACACCTTTTTCTAAAAAAAATTTACAAAACTTCACACTTATGTACAACTAATTCTCGTTCATAGACTATACAAGAGCCAAATTTTCAACTATAATACACTTATGGACAAAAAAGTAATCTCTACAAACAGAAAAGCTTTTCACGATTTCTTAATCTTCGACAAATTTATCGCAGGGATAGTTTTAACCGGAACTGAAATTAAATCCATACGTAAAGGTACTATTAACCTTAAAGACTCTTTTGCGAAAGTTGAAGATAATGAAGTCTTTTTATACGGAATGCATATCTCACCATATGAACAGGGAAACCGCTTTAACCACAAGCCGGACAGGGTGAGAAAACTCCTTCTGCAAAAAAGAGAAATACTTAAAATTCAAGACAAAGTAAAAAAAGACGGTGTAACAATTGTTCCTTTAGAATTGTTTTTGACGCATGGTTTTGCTAAAATAGAGCTGGGGTTGGCTAAAGGTAAAAAACTTTATGACAAAAGAGAAACTATTACCAAGAAAACGCAAGACAGAGATATTGCCCGATTGATGAAAAGATAAAATGTTATGGTGTATTTATTATAGAAAGAGGAATGGCGGATGTTTAACAGAGAATCAATTTTAAAAAATTTAAATGCTGAAAATTATTATATAGATAATCATTCGCTTGATTTGTTTCTTGAAGATTGGAAGATTGAATCAATCTACGAAGATGAGGACGGACTTGAATTCTATGATGACCTCGCTCTTGAAAAAATTAAAAAAGGAATCTCACTAAAAGCACAAGGATATAGTGACGACCAAATTATTGCCAAACTCTCCAGAATGGAAGCAAAGGTTGAAAAAAACGAAGAACCTGTTAAACCTATACAGCCGGTTATTCTAAATGACACTACAAATGAAAATCACAACTCAACAGAGATAACTCTTAAAGAAGAAGCTTCCCCTGAAATTATTCCTCAAGGCAAAAGCTTTACTCTGGATGTTTCAAGCCAAACATTGCAAATGCTAGCAGAAGCCGTTGCTAAAAAAATCAGTGATGATATTACAAACTCGGATATGGCAACCAGACTAATTGAAGCTGGAGGCTACAAGAGAGATAATGAAATTCTTGCAAAACAGGTAAAAGAACTTTTAGAACATAACAAAGAACTTTCTCAAAGAATTGAACAACTTGAAAGTCATGCTTCTAAAAGCTTCTGGGCAAGATTTAGAAGCAAACGTTAATTTTATTATGAATCAAAATTATAAAGATTTCCTGAAAAACTTTGATTTAAAATTAGAAAATTACTTTAATTCTCATAAAAAACATATCCACTGCATTATTGGCTGTTCATCTTGCTGCGAAAAGGGAGATTATCCGCTTTCCCAGATTGAACTTGAATACGTGATGCAAGGGTACATAAAGCTGGATAATGATATTAAAAAAATGGTTCAAAATAATATAAAATCATTTACCAGAGGCGAAAAATGCCCGTTTCTTATACAAAATCAATGTTCTATTTATCCTTATCGTCCTATTGTTTGCAGAGTTCACGGACTTGCATATCTGTGTAATGACAATAAAGTTAAAGTACCTTATTGTGTAAATTTTAATAAAAACTACTCGGATTGCTATAATAATGGTGAAATTACAATTAATCCGGTTCTTGAAAATCTTGATACTCCTAATGTACTGAAAGATTTTGACTACGGAGAAATAAGAAATCTCTATGACTGGATAAAAATAAAAACCCTTTAGATTATTTCTAAAGGGTTTTTATTTTATTAAACATAATATCATTACTCTTTTAGGAATGTTTCGTAGTTTCTTGCAAGCAAGTGCGTTCTGACCTGATTAATTAAATCAAGCGCAACACCAACCATGATTATAAGAGAAGTTGCTCCAATACCTTGCAGAGTGGTAATTCTTGTTATATAACTTGCAAAAGCCGGAACCAGTGCAATTATACCAAGTCCCAAAGCTCCGATAAAGGTTGTTTTAGTCAAAATATTATCGAGAGCATCGGCAGTCGGTTTACCTGGTTTAATACCCGGAATTGATGAGCCATACTTCTTTAAGTTATCTGCAATTTCCCGTGGCTGCATATTAGGCATAATTGATGCATAGAAGAATGTTAAACCAACAATCATCACAAAATATATAGCATAATACGTCAAACCGCTCGGATTGAAAATTTTATTCAAAACCAGAACCATATCCTGTACCCAGCCTGCCGGTAGATTTGCCTGACCGACTAGACTCAATATAGTGGATGGGAATAAAAGAATTGCAACCGCAAAGATAATAGGCATTACACCACCCGGGTTCAGCTTAAACGGAATAAATGTATTTACCCCGCCATAGACCTTATTGCCTACCTGTCTTTTAGGGTTAACTATAATAACTTTTCTTACAGCTTCCTGCATAATTACAATAAATATCATTGTAACAAAGAAAATTGTAAGCAAAAGTACAAGTCCCCACATAAGCATCGTATCATGCGCCACCATCTGCCAGGTATTTGCAGAATAAAGAGGAATCCCTGATAATATACCTACAAAAATTATTAAAGAACCTCCGTTTCCAATACCTTTTTCCGTTATCAGCTCTGACATCCACATTACAAGCACTGAACCTGCTGTTAATGTTATTACAGATGAAACATAAAACATTGTGTGACTAAGCCCGGGAGCTATTGAACCCGGAAGATGCGCAAGGTATGTCATAAAGATAATACCCTGAAAAGCTGCCAAAACTACAGTAAATATTCTCGTATACTGTGAAAGTTTACGGCGTCCAGCTTCACCATCTTCTTTCTGCAATTTCTCCAGTGCCGGTATTATTACCGCCATCAACTGCATAATAATTGAGGAAGTAATATATGGTCCGATACCCAGTGCAAAAATTGAAACCTTTCTTAATGCGCCACCGGCAAATAAATCTAAGAATCCTAAAATATTATTTCCGGATGCTATATTTGAGAAGATTTCATTATTTATTCCATATACCGGCAAATGAATGCCCAGACGGAATAGAACAAGCATTAGAAAAGTAAAAATCATCTTTTCTTTTAAACCTGATGCATTCCACATAGACATTAAATCTGCCGTTGTTGGCATTCTCATTCCGCCTGTCATTATACTAATTCAACCTTTCCGCCTGCTGCTTCGATTTTTTCTTTTGCTGATGGAGTTACATAGCAAGCTTTTACTGTAACTGCTTTTTTGATTTCTCCACCGCCCAATATTCTCAAGCCATCGCAGGAAGGATGAACCTTCTTGATTTCCTTTAATGATTCAAGAGAAATTACATCAACTTTCAAATCAGCTAATCTGCCAACATTAAATTGAGCATAATTTCTCTTATTAATAACCTGAAAACCTTTTAATTTAGGTAATCTTCTGTATGCTGGCATCTGACCGCCTTCAAAACCTCTCTTTGAAGTTCTGCCTGAACGTTGTCCTTCACCGTTATGACCACGACAAGATGTTTTTCCATGTCCTGATGAACGGCCTCTGCCTACTCTTTTTGACTTGCCGGTTGCACCTTCTGCAGGTCTCAAATCTTCTAATGTTATATTTGTCATTTTTATTATTCCTTTCATTCCGAAGGTGACTAAGTGATTAGGTGAATAAGTGATTAAGTAATTAACTCAGTCACTTTGTCACTTAGTCACTCAGTCACTTCTAATCAACTACTTTTACAAGATGAGAAATCTTGTTTACCATACCCATAATTGTAGGAGTATTGTGGTGTTCTACAATCTGATCAGTTTTCTTTAAACCCAATGCCTGGGCAACTTTACGCTGTGCTTCTGAACAGCCGATTAAACTTCTTACAAGTTTTATTTTTATTTGTTTTGTTTCTGCCATTTTTTTATCCTTTTTATAATTTATTATTTTATTATTTCATTTTAAGCTAATAACTTGAATAGCCTACTAGTTTAATAATTCAGCCATTGTTAAGCCGCGTTTTTTAGCAACTTCATTGAAAGGTCTTAAAGATTTAAGAGCTTCTAATGTAGCATTTGCAGCGTTAAGAGGTGATTTTGAACCTAAAGATTTTGAAAGTATGTTTTCAATACCTGCAAGTTCAAGAACTGAACGAACAGCACCACCTGCAATAATACCCGTACCTTGAGATGCCGGTCTTAACATTACAGCACCTGCACCTGAACGTCCCGTAATCGGGTGAGGAATTGTTGTTTTGAAAATAGGTACTGTAATAAGATTCTTTCTCCCATCTGCAATTGCTTTTTGTATAGCAATAATAACTTCTGAAGCTTTAGCACAGCCTACACCAACCTGTCCTTTTTGGTTTCCTACAATAACAATTGCTCTAAAGCTTAATTTCTTACCGCCCTTTACAACTTTTGTTACACGACGGATTTGAACAACCTGTTCTTTCCATTCTGATTCAGGTTTTGCTTCCTGTGTTTCTACTTTTTTCTTTCTGCTGCGTTGTTTTTTTGCAGGAACTTCTGTTACAACTTCTTCAGCTGCCGCCTCTGTTTCTGCAACAACTTCTTCTGCAGCAGTTTCTACTGTTTCTTCGACTTGTGTCTCTAATTTTTCTTCTGACATGTTAAACCTTTCTTTGTTTACATATAACTAGTTCTACTTTTTTTATTTAAACAATTAAATATCTAACACTTAAAAACACCTTTTCAGGCATTTACAGAATATTTAATTGTGGGTTACTTTCTGACATAAAAATATTAATACAAATTTGTTTTAATTGCAAGCATGACCGGATAAGTTGTGTAAATTTTTGTAAAGAGATAAAATAGTTTTTAGTTAATGTCGGCTTACTAAAGCCGACCTATATTGTTTAATATAACATTTGTTTATTAATTGTTTTTATATAAACATAAACAATTTATAAAATAATAAATAGTAGTAGGTCGGCTTTACCAAGCCGACATTGACTAAAACCTGCGAGATTAACACAAAACCTTGTAGTGAATAAAGAAAGCGTACAAAACACCGAAAATTGCACCTACGAAAACCTGCATAGGCGTATGCCCCAAAAGTTCTTTTAATTTTCCTCCGGCTTCTGCCAGATCCTGTTTGTATAAATCCATTATGATTTTATTTAAGCAAGCGGCCTGTTTACCTGCTGCACGCCTCACACCTGCAGCATCATACATTACAATAAATGCATACCCGAGGGCTATCGCAAATTCTATTGAATCAAACCCTCGAATTAAACCTACAGCAGTTGAAAGCCCCATAACACCGGCAGAATGAGAACTCGGCATACCACCGGTTGTCGTAAACAGCCTCAAATCTAAACTTCTTTTTACGATAAGATGTAAAAAACATTTTACTATTTGAGCTACTACAATTCCCGAAAAAGCTATAAATATAACTTCATATCCGGTTCCGTATATTTCTCCCAGGTTCATTTATCACTCCTAATTCTGTTGTCCAACTTTTCTAGTATCTCTTCTAATACTCTTGAATGGTACTTTTCTATTATACCATAACATTCTTTTATCAAATTCTCGAACCTTTTTTCAGCTTCGCCTAAGCCGTAAAGCGAAACATAAGTCAACTTTCCGCTATTTTTATCTTTGCCTACAGTTTTTCCGAGCTCTTCAAAAGAAGATATTTCATCCATAATATCGTCATAAATTTGGAATGCCAGTCCGAATTTTTTTGCAAAGTTATCAAACTCTTCTATTGTTTCTTCATCTGCATTTGCTGCAATTGCACCAATTCTGACAGCAAGACGGAACAAAACTGCGGTTTTATTCAAATGAATAAAATCCAGTGTTTCTTCCGGCGATTTTACAAACTTTCCCCCTTCTGATTCTATATCCACAACCTGACCGGCTATAAGTCCGTACGCTCCTGCAAATTTTGTATATTCATGCAAAATCCTTACAACTTGTTCTACAGAAAGCCCTGTTGATTTTTCAATTATTAACTGAGGAGCAAATGTCAAAAGAGCATCGCCTGCAAGAACTGCATTTGCTTCACCAAAAACTTTGTGATTAGAGGGTTTACCACGCCTAAAATCATCATTATCCATACACGGAAGATCATCATGAATTAAACTCTGTACGTGAAGCATTTCAATAGCACACGCCGAAGGAAGAACGTTATTTATATCAGCTCCCAATATTCTTGCCGTTTCCAAACACATAACCGGACGCAAGCGTTTTCCCGGAAGCATAAGGGTATATTTCATAGCTTTAAAAATATCTTCCGGATAGCATACCGGCATATATTTGTCCAGAGATTTATCAACTAAATCAATCAATTCTTTCATTTTCGACATCCTTATAAATATTTTGTTTTTTTGTATTTCTTGCGCCTTCTCTTTTTCTGGAACTTATTTTTACAGCTGTCTTATTATAATGCTGTTTGTGTAAAGCTTCAGTCTTAACGCCTTGATATTTTATTTTTTCTTTATACTCTTTTGCTTCTTCAACAAATTCGGCATAACTTTTATACCTTGTCTCATCAATCTCATTGATATGTTCTTTTACAGCACAACCTGTTTCTGTAAGGTGCAAACAGTCCTGAAATTTGCAAAACGGTTTATACTTAGCAATCTCCGGAAACAAATTCCCTACCTCCGCCGGCATTAAAAAATCAAATTTCAAATGGCTAAATCCCGGTGTATCAACAATTCTGGAATCTTCATCCAGAGAAATAATTTCGCAATGTCTGGTTGTATGCACACCTCTACCTGTTTTATCACTAACATTTTTAGTTCTCAAATTCTTTCCTGGAGCGGCTGCATTGATCAAGCTTGACTTCCCGACTCCGGAAGCACCGCAGAGAACAGAAGTTTTACCGTTTAAAATTTCCCTAAAATCTTCTACCCCGTAGCCTTCCAGAGCAGACGTAAATAAAATATCATATCCTAGGGGCTGATATATAGAAAATACTTTCTCGATGGTTCTGTCATCTTCCGACAAGTCATTTTTATTAAAACATAGTACAGCAGGAAGATTATGATATTTTGCAAAAGAGACATATCGATTAAGCTGAACAAAATTTAAATCAGGTTCTTTGACTGCTGATATTATTATGACCTGATCCACATTTGCAACAGTAGGGCGGGTTATAAAGTTTTTTCTCGGAAGAATTTTCTCTATAGCTCCGCTTTCAAATTCCACATAATCACCCACATAGATTTTTTGTTTTTGTTTTTTCAAAACCTCACGGACTTTGCACTCATAATCCTGTCTGTCAGAATGCACATAATAAAAATCCGAATGTATTTTAAAAATTTGTCCTTTCTGCATAAAATAATTTTAGCATAAAACCTGATTAATTATTTTGTTATGTAACATATATATTACAAAAAAAAAGCTAAGATATTTTTTGTATCTCAGCACTATTATATTTCGTATTTTATGAGCCTTTATTATAGAGCTCTTACTTTGTCCATTAATTTTGTAATTCTATCTTTTAAAGCGTGATCAATTGGACAGGTAAATCCATCCAATCTTGCAGATTCTTCCCTCTGAATCATATCTTTTTCAATCATGGCTAATTTTCTCAATGCAATATTCATGATAACCTCCTATCTACTTACCTTATTTCTCAACCATACATATATATAAAGTCAATTTTTCTTTAAGAATTGCCTTTCTGTTAAGAAATATTACAAAACAAAAAAAAAGACTGTAACGGTTGCGCACAGCCTTTTTTAAGTTTTTAGAAATTGCAGCGTATTTTAACGGTAGACCTGTAGTTTCACTTAACAACCCAATACATTTACCCCTACGATGACGCAAAACCTGTAGTTTCACTTAATAACCCAATACATTTACCCCTACCCCTACCATTTTACCTGTTCAATTAATTCTATTTCATATCCGTCGGGATCTTTTATGAACGCAATTTTTGAACCTTTGCCGGTTAAATCAAACGGGGGATAAAGATAGGAATAGCCTAGCTTATTTATTTTTGCGGTAAAATCATCCAGAGACTCTACGCAAAAAGCAAAGTGACCAAAGCCGCTTCCGATATCATAACCATCCTCGGGAGTTTCGTCGTTATAAGTTAATTCTATTTGTGTGCAGCCGGATTCGTCAGTTAAAAAGTACAACCAGCAATCATCCAATCTCTTTTTGTGATCTAGCTTCATGTTTAAAACTTCTGTATAAAATTTTAAAGACTCATCAATGTTTTTAACTCTAATCATCGTATGTAAAAATTTCATATTGCCCTCCTTACATTCTTGATTATATCATGGTAGAATAATCTTATGAAACATACATTTGAACAAAAAGTTTATTATTCTGATACCGATTCTTTCGGAATAGTCTGGCACGGTTCATATTTAAGATGGCTTGAGATGGGAAGAGTTGACCTTTGCGAATCCGCAGGATTAAATATGCTTGATCTGGAAAAACAGGACATTGTTCTTCCGGTTACAAATATGAACATCAGATACAAAGCATCGGGAAAACTTAATGATATTGTTATAGTTGAGACTGAAGTTAAAAAAATAACTCCTGTTACAATTGTTTTTGAACAGACAATCAGAAACAAAGAAAGCAACAAATTATTTTTACAGGCAGAATTTGAAGTTGTGGCGGTTCATAACGACGGCAGGCTGCATAGAAGAATGCCTGAAGTTTTGAAAAATGCATTTGAAAAGGTTTTATCATGCCCCGTTTAAACAAATACATAGCATCAACCGGAATTTGTTCCAGAAGGAAAGCCGATGAACTTATTCTGGCGGGCAGAGTGCGTGTTAACGATAGAGTTGTTGAAGAACTCGGATTTCACGTAAGAGAAAAAGACAAGGTTTATGTGGATAATAAACTTGTAAGACCGCAAAACCTTGAGTATTACAAATTCTTCAAACCAGCAGGATATATTACAACTTCTGACGATGAGAAAAACAGAAAAACTATTTATGACATAATTCCTGCTGAATTAAAACACCTCAAACCGGTAGGACGCCTTGATAAAGACTCTACAGGGCTTATTATACTTACAAATGACGGCGAGCTTATAAACGATATGACGCACCCGTCCATAAAAGTCCCAAAAGTATATTTGGTGCATATTAACGGGAAATTTACACCAGATGATGCAAAAAAAATGTTTGAGGGTATAGAAATTGAAACTGACACCGGTGAAAAGAAAACAGCTTACGCAGAGACTTTACCGGTCGAGATTGGCACAAATTCTTCTGCAATTCAGGTAACGCTTTATCAGGGAATAAACCGTCAGATTAGAAAAATGTTTGCAAAACTGGGGTTTGAAGTTGAAAGCCTCAAGCGTATACAGCACGCAACAATTACACTTGAGGGTATGAAAAGAGGTCAGGTCAAAGCGCTCAAACCCAAACAGGTTAAGGAACTCAAAAACTACATTGCAAAAATAAAGAGGGAATATGCTCAAAGTAGCAATAACGGGTAATATAGCTTCCGGCAAATCTCAGGTGGAAAAAATAATTTCCGAAAAATATCCCGTGTATGATACCGACAAAATTGCTCATAAAATTCTTGAAAACCTAAAGGATTTCTACGGATATGATGTTTTTACAGACGGAAAAATCGACAGGAAAAAGCTTGGAGAATTAGTTTTTTTAAATCCTGATTTAAAAAAGAAGCTGGAAAAAATCATTCACCCTCAGGTTAAACAAGAAATTTTAAAGATTTTTGAACAAAATCAGCCCATTGTCTTTATATCAGTACCGCTTCTGTTTGAAACAGGGTTTGACAAACTTTTCGACAGGATTATTTTTGTTTCGGCTGACTCAAATATCCGGCTTGAACGCCTTATGAAAAGGAATAATTTTACAAAAGAAGAAGCCCTAAGAAGGATTCAATCACAGGGAGCAGAGGAAGAAAAAATACAGAAATCCGACTTTGTGATATACAATAACTTAACTCTCACTGATTTAAAAACACAAACGGATTTAGTCCTCAATAATATTTCCGGCATAATTAACTCTTAATTTTAGTTATTGTCGGCTTGGTAAAGCCGACCTACACATTTATTAATGTATGCTTTGTTAATTTAAAAATATATGATGCAATATCTATTTGTATATTTGACAAAAAATAATGTAGGTCGGCTTTACCAAGCCGACAATAACATATTAATATTTATTAGAAAGCTTCATTGCTTTGTACATTTCAAAAACACTAATTATAAAGAACAGTCCGAAAACAAGCAGGTAAGACTTATTTGAATAAACAAGGACATTTCCAATCTTTTGCGGAGCAAAAACATTAAGCAAAAATCCTGCAGCAGTACCTAGAATACCAACCATCATAAAGAAACAGAAATTCATTATGCTCACTGCTGTACCCGATATCATTTTTCTGTTAGTAAGATGAAGAACCGGAACAAGAAGTGAAGTTAAGCTTGCATTGGCTGCAAGAATACAAAAGATTATTGCAATTGCATCTGTTCTAATATTAAATATCAAAAATATACAAATTAATAAAAGCGAAACGAAAGTTATGACTGAAGCATTTTTTAGAAAAATAACTCTATGATTATGGCACATTCTGCAGAAGGCGGCATTTACTATATTAAAAACAGCCGCAATAACCGCCATGCCGGAAAGCACCATAGCAGCTTTTGAAGATGACATTAAACAGAAATCTTCAAGAAACTTTTTGCCCAGAATTGCCTGTATTGCATATGAAATTCCAAAATTACAGCAAGCAAAACTAAACAAATTTCTATTATGTCTTTTGTGTAATACAAGCCTAAATGGCAGTATTCTTAACTTAACGTTTTTATTAATTTCAGGAAACTTAATTTTTGCAGACAAAAGAATAAAAATCAAAAGAGCTGCAACAACAACTCCTGCTAAAATAAACAAGATTTCACGCCAAGCGAGATATTTCATAGCAAAAACAAAAGGAGCATTTGCAACAATTCCTCCGGAATAGCCGATACAAAGCATTACTGAAATTGCAATACCAAAATTTTTATCTGAAAAACATTCTCTCAATTCTCTTATCAAACTCAGATAAAACATACTTCCGCCAAGCCCCACAAGCGCACGTGAAAAATACATTAAAGCAAGGTTAGATGTCGCAGGGAACAAAAGACAGCCGAGCGCAAGAACAACACCCCCCGCCATCATTACCCTCAAGCCGCCGTATCTGTCAACCAAAACACCATTCACTAGCTGGCTGAAAGCATAAATGTACATAAAAATTGCGCCAAATGCGGTAATATAAGGAGCGCTAACTCTGAGTTCGTGCTGAAGAACATCAAATACGGCTCCCGGGATTGCAATCCTTTGGAAATTCGCAAAGAAATAAAACATTGCGCCAATAAATATCAGTGTAAATCTTACCCATTTATTATTCATTATTTTTTAATTGCCCTTAATATCCATTTTTAATTTTTTGCAAAATTATTCACTAACTTATCGCCAATAAATGTTTATGTCAAACTACTTTATGTCTATAACACTGACACCGTCGCCACCCTCTGCTTCTTCTCCTACACGATATTTTGCCACATAAGGTGAGGTCGCAATAAAATCCCTTACTGCAGATTTAAGTGCCCCTGTTCCGTGACCGTGTATTATATAAACAGGTGAAAGGTTTGCAAGACTTGCCTTATCCAGATAAGCCTCCAAATTATCCAGAGCCTCTTCCACTCTCTCGCCTCTCAAGTCAAGGGTATTAGAAATATCATACTTCTTTAATGTAAAAGAGGATTCCTTTTTTACAGCTCCGAGCGGTAAATTAACTTTTTTTGCAAGCTGCGGATTATATACAGCCAATTTATCCTTCTTTACCTTGGTCTTTATCATTCCCATCTGAATATAGAGCGTGTCATTCTTATCCGGTAATGAGAGTACCGTAACCTGCTGGTTCAAATCTTTAATCATAACCTTGTCATTAATTTGAACCTGATCCCAATCTAGTTCGGCATACTGCTCTTTTTCCTCCAGAGAATGCATATCTGCACGGAAATTTTGCTCCAGCTGGGCTAATCTTGCGTAAGATCTTCTTGCTATCTTCTCTGACTTTTCCTGCCTTAATTCGCTCAAAATTTCTTTTATTTCAGTTTTAGCCCCTTCAAGCTGATCTTCAAATCTATCCTTTATAACTTTTAAAGCCTTTTTCTTTTCTTTTTTATGTTCGCTTAATTCTTTCTCATAATGTTTTTTCAGCTCATCTGCCTCAGCATTTCTGACCTCAGCCTCTTTTAAATTTACATCCAATCTCTGCTGCGTATCCTGAAGTCTTTCCACAACAAGACTTGATGTATCTCTTTGTGTAATCAGTAATTCTTTTGCCTTCCAGACCAAATCTTCTGCCATACCGAGGTTTGACGCAATTGCTATTGCGTTGCTTAACCCTGGAATGCCTATTATTAACTTATAGGTAGGAGAAAGAGATTCAACATCAAATTCTACACTTGCATTCTTAAAATATGGATCAGTATACTCTAAGGTTTTTAATTCACCATAATGCGTAGTTATAATAGATTGAGCCTGTTTGGATGCAAGATCTTTCAAAATAACTTCTGCAAGAACAGCACCTTCTTGCGGATCAGTTCCGGCACACAACTCATCTATTAATACAAAAGTTTCACTATCAGCCTGTTCCATAATGTCTATAACATTTGTCATATGCGATGAAAATGTTGATAAATTCTGCAAAATACTCTGTTCGTCACCAATATCAGCAAGCACTTTTTCAAAAGGGTAAATATGCGCTTCTGCACAAGGTAGAAACATTCCGGACTTCATCATCAGTATGAATAAGCCTACTGTCTTTAATGCAACAGTTTTACCGCCCGTATTTGAACCTGTAATTATAACAGATTTATAACCTCTGCCTATTTCAAAATCATTTTCTACAATATTTTCTACCCGACCGATTAAAAGAGGATGACGCATTAAATCAATCTTGATACTTTTTTCTCTGCTAACTACAGGCTCAACTGCCTGAATTTTTACCGCATATCTTGCTTTAGCGAAATGGAAATCTATCTCTGCCAGAATTTTTTCCATCCTTATTAAATTATCCATCTCTTTTCGGACTTCAAAACTTAATGCTGTTAATATACGAATAATTTCTGCATAAATTTTCGATTTTAACTCACGAATTTTATTATTTATCGGAACTATTTGTGCCGGCTCAATATAAAAAGTTTTATTTGTAGCGGAAACATCGTGCACAATACCGCCAACCTTACTTTTGGATGATGCTTTTACCTGAAAAACAATTCTGTCATCACGCATTGTGTAAATATTTTCCTGCAAATGTTTCTGAAATTCAGGAGAGTTCATAAGCTCTTGAACCTTCTGTTTCAAATTTGATTCCGTATCTTTTAGGGATGAATACAACCCCTTTAGTTCAGGATTCGCATTCTGTTTTACAGTACAATTTTCATCAAAAGTATTAAGAATCTTCTCTTCAAACTGCTTATCAGAAAATAACTTATCAGCCAGATTCTGCATTGAAGCATCAAATGGAAGATTTTCTTTCAAGAAATTTCTCACAATTCTTGAAGTTCTCATAGCCTTAGCAATATCTACAAGTTCTTCCTCTACAAAATACTCACTTTTTTCTCTCAATTTTAGAAAATCAGGAACCTTTTCTACCGGAATATCCCTTGCTAAATCAAGAACATCTTTTGCCTCACGGGTCAAAATAACCTGCGCTTGAATATCCTCCGGCGTAACATAAGGTGTTAGCTCCAAACAGAGTTTTTTAGACTGTTCTGTCTTTGCAAACTTTGCTAATTCGGCTAATATTTTATCGTATTCTAGTGCTTTTTGTGATTTTTGGACAATACTCATTCTAAGTTGATTATAATGAGAACAAAATTTCAAAGCAATACATAAAATTTGGGACTTATATACAACTTTACACAAAATATGCTTGAAATATAGCCATAATGTCATTCCGAACTTGTTTCGGAATCTTGCCGGTGGTAAGACCCTGAAACAAGTTCAGGGTGACGATTTCAGCTTTTTAAGTGTAAACTGCGTTATAAATCCCTAAAATTTTTATCTCAAAAAACTAACCATCTTGCCACCGTAATTTTTTGTCTTTATTAATTCATATCCTCTAAAATCGATATCTTTTATTCCTTCTACAACAATAATTCTGCCATTTACTGACTCCAAAATTTTCTCATATAAATCACTCATATAAGGGGGGTCAATATATACGACATCAAAACACTCATCCAGTTTTTTTGCAAGTCTCTCACTGTCTCCGACCTGCAAATCCGGCTTCAAGCCTAGTTGATTATAGTTTTTTTTAATGACCTCTACAGCTTTAGGATTTTTCTCAAACACCTTTACACTAAAAAAGCCTCTTGACAAAGCTTCCAGCCCCATCACCCCCGAACCGCCGAATACATCAAGAAAAGTTTTTCCCTCAAAATCACCAATCATAGAATAGAGCGTATTAAAAACCCCCATCCTTACCTTGGAAAGCGTTGGTCTTGTAATACTTTCATCCGGTACGGCAAGCTTGCGTCCTTTATATTTTCCTGCCGTTATTATCATAATTCCAGTTTTTCTATCTTTACATTAAAAATACTTTCAATATCAACCCCGTTTAAAACATTTGTAATTAAATCTTCCGGTGAGAATTTGCCATCAAGGTGTGAAATCAAACCCAGTATTTTTATATTAGTGTATTCTTCTATAACTCTTGGTATTGCATTTAACAAATGCTTCGGACAATCTTCCTTAATATTATTTATAACTACTCCTCTTATTTCAAGCCCCTTTTCCTGTGCGGTATAAATTGAAAGCAGTGTATCATTAATCGAATCTTCTCTCGGAGTCACTACAAAAACACTTGGAAGCTGTAATTTCTTTACCAGATCAACCGTTTGAACAGCAGGAGCGATTGGACTCAAAAGTCCGCAATCACCATCAATTATAGTACAGTCAGATGTTGCCGCTATCCTCTGATACTCTCGTGCAATAAGTTCTATATCAATAGGCTCATTTTCAAGCTCGGAAGCAATCAAAGGTTCCATATCGGATTTATATAAATATGAAAAATGTGTATTTATATAAGGGTCAATCGTCTTAACATAAGTTAAATCCGGAGACTGCATAAAACCGTTATGTTCAATCCCGTTTGTTTGAATAGGTTTATAAACACTCGTAGAATATCCTAAACTTTGCATTGTAGCAGCTAATCCTGCTGCAAGAAAAGTTTTTCCTTCTCTGCGGTTTGATGATGTGACGTATAAATTTAACATAAAATCATATTAACACATTAGTACACAATCTGTACAGTAATATTTCTTGAACGCTGTTTGTTATCAAAATCCAATAAGACAACCTGCTGCCAAGTTCCGAGGTTCAAAAGCCCGTCTTTGAGTGCAATATTTACGGAGCTTCCGATAATTGCAGCTCTTACATGCGCATAACCATTACCATCGTGCCAGATTTCATCGTGATGATACTCTCCTTCAGTAGGCGCAATCCTCTCCAGAGCCTCTTTTAAATCCTTAACCAGCCCCTCTTCGTATTCTATCGTCGTAACAGCAGATGTACTTCCCTGAATAGACACACATACAAGCCCGTCTTTTAATTCGTGCTGATACACACAATTTTGCACATGTTTTGTAATGTTAATGATATCATTATTACCCCTCGTATTTATTGTAAAATGTTCATTAATTACAGGCATTTTTCACTCCTCGCTAACCAAAAACTCTTATTTTCTTAAAAAGCATTTTACAATAAACAAAATCCCTGTTCATCATATAAACAGAGATTTTTACAAAACTAAACTTTTAATATATCATTTAGGTCAGGCTTAGCCAGAGAAAAACTCTGTTTTTCTAATAACGGCAGAGATTAGGGTGTGCATATTTTCGTACCTTTTTGGGGCGCAATGGAATAGGTGCGCTGGTGAGCGCACCCTACAATTCTTTTTTATAAAACATACATTTTTCTAAAGTGACAGCGGAAAAGCCTTCCCGAGCGTTTCTTAGCGAGGGGCAGAGTGCGGATTTACCCGCAAACAGCCATTTGATTTTATGCTCGTAAGAGCATCGTAAACAATCAAAATTTCTTCTTTTTTGCTTCATTTTTTCTTCTTTTGTTTTTAAAGAAGAAAAAATGAAGAGATAATTTAGTTGTACTTTTCTTTCTCTTTTATTGCGAAAATAAAGAGAAAGAAAAGGTACCAAAAGAAAGAGAAATAACGCAATTGTTTTCAACGCTCTTGCAAGCGTAGAATTGAATGGCTGTTGCAGGCGAAGCCTGCACTCTTCCGCTCGCTATTGTTATGCTCACGCATAACACGCTTGCGGCGCAAGTATTTGTTAGTTCTCACAGTGGCGGAGCCCTCACGAGCGTCTTTTAGCGAGGGTCAGAGTGCGGGTTCACCCGCAACATCCATTTGATTTTATGCTCGTAAGAGCATTGTAAACAACAAGGTTTCTTCTTTTTTGCTTCGTTTTTTCTTCTTTTGTTTTTAAAGAAGAAAAAATGAAGAGATAATTTAGTTGTACTTTTCTTTCTCTTTTATTGCGAAAATAAAGAGAAAGAAAAGGTACCAAAAGAAAGAGAAACAACGCAATTGTTTTCAACGCTCTTGCAAGCGTGGGATTGAATGGCTGTTGCAGGCAGAGCCTGCACTCTTTCGCTCGCTATTGTTGTGCTCACGCATAACACGCTCGCAACGCAAGGATTTGTTAGTTCTCACAGTGGCGGAGCCCTCACGAGCGTCTTTTAGCGAGGGTTAGAGCACGGGTTCACCCGCTACAACCATTTGATTTTATGCTAGTAAGAGCATTGTAAGCAACAAAGTTTCTTCTTTTTTGCTTCGTTTTTTCTTCTTTTGTTTTTAAAGAAGAAAAAATGAAGAGATAATTTAGTTGTACTTTTCTTTCTCTTTTGTTGCAAAAATAAAGAGAAAGAAAAGATACCAAAAGAAAGAGAAACAACACAATTGTTTTCTACGCTCTTACGAGCGTGGGATTGAATGGCTGTTGCAGGCAGAGCCTGCACTCTTTCGCTCGCTATTGTTATGCTCACGCATAACACGCTCGCGGCGCAGGACTTGTTAAAAATTTGTAGGTCAGGCTTTGCCTGACATTAACTTTAACAAAGCATAAAGAAATTTACTTAGGACTCTATTTAAGAAATTACCTTATACAAACTTCCGGCTTCCTGTACGCTGACGTTTCCTGTCGGAATTATTAAGACTTCAACTTTTTCAACCCTGTTTGAATACTCTATCTCTATAATATCTCCAACTTTTAACTGTTTTGCCGGCTTTGCAGCATTTCCGTTAACAAGAATCCGCCCCATCTCTGAAACCGTATTTGCCACAGTTCTTCGCTTTATTAATCTTGATACTTTTAAAAATTTATCCAAACGCATAATTTGCTTTCCGATACATTTGATATATTTATTTCTCAAACACGCTCCCAACTCCGTCTCCCGCTATCGTTTCGAAACAAATATATCAAATGTACTCCACTATATACTTTTAACAATTTCTTTCACAAGCTTTTTAAATTTATCCTTAGCTTCACCTGCCGCTTTTATAACATCAGCGTGCGAAAGCCCGACCGGAGAAACACCGGCTGCAGAGTTACAAATGCAGCTCAGCCCTATAACCTTCATTCCCGCCCAGCAAGCAGTAATAGCCTCCGGTACAGTTGACATACCGACAGCATCAGCGCCGAGAATTCTTGCCATCTTAACCTCTGCAGGAGTTTCATAAGAAGGTCCGGTAAAAGCTATATATACACCTTTTCGCAATTCAAGGTCAATATTTTTGCCGATTTTTTCAATAAGTTCGACATACTCTTTTGTGTAAATATTGCTCATATCAGGGAAACGAACGCCCATTTCATCATCATTTGCACCGATAAGAGGATTTACCCCCATGTGATTTATATGATCAGTTATTATCATCAAATCTGCCGGCTTAAAATCAGGATTTACACCGCCTGCGGCATTAGTAACGATAAGAGTTTCTACTCCGAGTTTTTTCATAACTTTTACCGGAAAAACTACCTTTTGTATCGGATGCCCTTCGTAAAAATGGAATCTTCCCTGCATCATTACAACATTTTTGCCGTTAATTTCCGCAAAAACCAAACGGCTTTTATGTCCTGATATCGTAGAAGCTTCAAACCCCGGAATTTCAGAATAAGGAATTGCAATCTTGCAATATTCATCCGCAAGTTCTCCAAGACCCGAGCCGAGAATAATTCCGATTTCCGGCTTAAAATTGCCAATCTTTCCTTTAATAAACTCTACTGCACTATTAACCATAACACTAAAATCTCCCAAAAAGTATTTTACAATAAACAAAACCCCTGTACAGAAATTGTACAGGGATTTTTACAAAACTTTTTATTTTTGTCTGCCTAAAAGCGCCTTTCCTTAAAACATAAGCCTGAACAACAGGAATCTCTTGTTCAACTTTTCAGAGAATTTCTTAAGGTTTGCGACCGTTGCGGAAGTATCCTCAACTATCTGTTTCAAGCCTTCTTTATCACCGTCTTCACCGTTAATTGTTTCTAAGGCATTTGAAACTTCGCACATTGTAACGTTCAAATTATCAATTGAAGTTTCAATTTTTGTTTTAAGGTTTTCATCTTTTGTCATATCATTGACAGAGGTTGAAATTTCGTTCAAATTCTTCATAACTGCATTCAAATCTTCGCCAAACTCTTCCGCATCAATTGCGCCTACAATAGGAGTTAGTTGTTTTGACAGATTAGTAATTGCGTCAGCAGTATCATACATCATAGGCTTGAATTTCTCATCACCGATTATACCGTTAATATTCGTTGCAAGTTTATTAAAGTTATTAGAAACGTCACTAAGCATCCATAGCATTGCATCTATATCGTTTCTTGAAGTTTCAACCAGTTTTTCCGTCTTAGCCAGAGTTGAAGTAGCTTGAGCAGTAAGTTCTTTAAAGTTTGTAACTGATTGTCTTAATTCCGCAATCATACTGTCATTTAAAAGCTCATTTACAATTCTGTTTGTCTCTGTAAGAGATTCTGCAGCCTTGTACTGCAAGTCCATAAAATCTGCAATTCTCATCGGTTCTACTATTGTATAAGGCGATGTCTGGTTAGGATAAGGAAGTGCAGTATTGTCAAGAGGCGCAATTCTTAATTTCTTAACCCCATTTTCCGTAACAATTTTACCGGTCATAAAGTGCGGCAAAATTAAGCCCGGAAGGTTTACAACATAGTCAACTTTGTACGCATAGTTTGTATTAACAAAATCTTTTAATTCATCCGGTACAAGTTTTGAAGTCATAATTTGAGATTTTTTAACAACGCCGACGTCATAGTACTTGTCATCCAGCTTAATTTCAACCGGCGCATTATTAGACAACAAGTCTTTGCTTACTGCAGGAATATAAACCGCACGAACTCTCGGCGGAGTAATTTCTAAGAATTGTTCGCCAATTAAGCCCGACTGCTGTATAGAAAGCATCGAAGCCTTAGGGATAGTTATTCCGGGCTCTGTTATAACAAATTTCATTTTTACATAGCTTGATTCACCATCTACTACAGGAGAAATTTCTTCTACCTGCCCGACTCTAAGCCCCATCATCTGCACACCGGAGCCTGGTCTCATACCATTTACGTCTTTAAAATGTACTTCTATTCTTTCTGCCGAAGAAAAAGAACGCCCCTTTATCCACAAAACCGTAAATAAAAGTATTACAAGTGCTACAAGTGTTAATATTCCTACTTTAAACGATGGTGACATTTTCATATTTCTATATTTCCTCTGTATTTCTCTCCTAAACTTCTAAACTTATCCGCTCATAAACTCTTTTCATCCCTTCATATTCATCGGACCTTCTATTGAAGCTGTTACAAACTGTTTTGTATAAGGAGTTTTCTGTTCCATAAGTTCCTCAGGAGTTCCTTCAAATACCGCATGTCCATTATATAACATTAATACCGAATCAGCAGTCCTTCTAATGGTTGACATCTGGTGGGTTACAACAATAGAAGCGGCATTTGTTTCATTTTTTAATCTTACTATATAATCTTCGATAAGCGTAGATGATATCGGATCTAACCCTGCCGTCGGCTCATCATACAAAATAATTTTAGGCTCGGTTACAATAGCGCGCGCAAAGCTTACACGCTTCTGCATACCACCTGAAAGCTCGGAAGGATATTTATCCTCTATTCCCGATAAACCAACAAGATCCAATTTTTCCGCAACAATTTTTTCCAATTCTTTTCTTGTATACTTGCCTCTTAAATCTTTTCTCTCCTGAAGAGCAAAAGAAATATTATCAAAGACATTAAGAGAATCAAAAAGCGCCGAATACTGGAAAACCATCGCAATATCACCGCCGGAGGTTATAATCTCGCCGGAATCTTTTTCAATAAGTCCGCTGATAAGTTTCAGTACGGTACTTTTACCGGAGCCGCTAAAACCTATTATCGAAAGGATTTTTCCGTCGTCTACTTTAAACGACAGATCCTCTAATATAACTTTTTTATCAAATGATTTTACCAGATTTTTAACTTCAATTCCCATATTGTTTCCTTTTTTGGTTAGTGAATAGTGACTTGTGAATCGTGAATAGTAAGTAACGTTGTTTTAAACCTCTATTCACTACTCACTCCTCACTATTCACTAATAAAAAAACATTGCTGCAAACAGCAGGTCTAATACAACTATCGAAACAAAAGACCAGACTACTGCTTTGGTGGTTGCAACACCAACCCCTTTTGCACCGTCTTTTGCTTCCATTCCACAGGAACAGCTTATAAGCGAAATCACAAACCCGAAAGTCAAAGACTTTAGAAGGCAGACATTTAAGTCTTTCATATATAAACCAAACCATACAGAGTCAAAATAAGCTTTGTAAGTCAGACCTGAAACGAGATTAGAAGCAACTGCTCCGCCTAATATTCCGAAAACCGAAGCAACAATTACAACAAGCGGCATCATAAGAGTTCCGGCTATAATTCTCGGAGTAAACAGATAATGCACAGGATTGACTTTCAATACTCTTATTGCATCAATTTGTTCCGTTACTTTCATAGTAGCAATTTCTGAAGCCAGAGAAGATCCTATCATTGAAATTATGGCAAATCCTGCCATAATAACGCCTTCTTCTCTTACCATAAGTATTGCAACCAGCATACCTACATAATTTCCAGCCCCTTGCTTGACCATCTCTCCTGCAACCTGCATGGCTATGATTACGGATGTCATGCCGACAATTGAGAGTGTAATCGGAAGTGATGAAACGCCAAATCTTGACGCCTGATACATAACTGACTTAAATGTAGTAGGGAAATGTCTTACTCCCCTTAAAAACTCGAGTCCCAAAAGCGCAATATTACCGAGAGTTGTAACAAAACTCTCAAGTTCCTGAATAAACATTCTGTATATTTTATACGTATATGTCGCTTTGTAGTAAACTCTCATAAAACAAATTTGTCCTGTGTTGTATTTTACCACACATTTAATTTATTTTACAAATATTTTTTATTCATGTTAAAATTTAGCAAGGGAGTTATATATTTAAGAGGGAATAAGAATGTACGGATTAATTTTAGCAGGCGGTTCAGGGAGCAGGTTATGGCCATTATCAAGAGAATTATACCCTAAGCAGCTTATTAATCTCCAGACAAAAGACAGTTTGCTTCAATCAACTTTTGAACGGATCGCAAAATGCATGCCGGAAGAAAATATTATCAGTATGACCGGAGTTAAGCATTTTTCTAATGTAAAATATCAGCTTTCTTCTTTGAATAAAAATGCAATAGTTTTATCCGAACCTATTTCTAAAAATACGGCACCTGCAATTGCTTTAGCCTCCAAATACATTCTTGATAAGTTTAAAGTTGATCCGGTAATCTTAGTTGTTCCTTCCGACCATTTAATTACAGATACGGAAGTTTTTGCTTCCACTGTAAAAGAAGGTGAAAAAATAGCAGAAAAAGGGTACATTGTTACATTTGGTATAAAACCGACTTATCCCGAAACAGGGTATGGGTATATTAATGTTACCTCTATTCCGATTCTAAATGGAGTCAAGGTTAACAGGTTTGTAGAAAAACCTGACGAAAAACTTGCGGAAAAATATATTGCAGATGGTAATTATTACTGGAACAGCGGTATATTTATGTTTAAAGCTTCAACTCTTTTAGACGAAGTCGAAAAATACTCGTCTGAAATTTCCAAAGTATTAGATGAATTTGATTTTTCCGACTCCGACGAAATTCCGTTTACGGCTTATGATAAAATGCCATCTATTTCTATTGACTACGCAGTTATGGAAAAGTCAGATAAAATTGCACTTCTTAAACTGGAAAGCGGATGGAATGATTTAGGAAGCTGGAAATCTATTTATGACGTGAGCGAAAAAGACAAAGACGGCAATGTTAAAATAGGTCACGTTCTTGATGAAGGCTCTAAAAATTCTCTGATGTATTCTTCTTCAAAGCTTGTTGCTACAATAGGGCTTGAAAATATGGTTGTAGTCGAAACAGAAGATGCAATTCTTGCCTGCAGAGCCGATAGAACCCAGGATGTAAAAAAGATTTTTGAAACCTTAAAGAAACAAAATGACAACACTCATCTTATCCACAAAACCGTGTACAGACCTTGGGGGTATTATACGGTTTTAGCAGAAGGACACGGATTTTTAACAAAAATGATACACGTAAATCCCGGGCAAAAATTATCCGTTCAGTCACATAATTTCCGCAGCGAACACTGGGTTGTTCTGGAGGGGACAGCAAAAGTTATACTTGAAGGCAAAGAATTGATATTAAGCCCGGGACATAGTATTGATATCCCTCTGAAAGCAATTCACTCGCTTCAAAATCCTTATAAAGAAAGCGTCAAGGTGGTAGAGGTTCAAAAGGGCGATCCGTTGATTGAAGAAGATATCATCAGATACGAAGATATGTATGGAAGAGTATAAGCTGAGAGTTCGTTGAGACGATATTTTAACTTGATTTCTTATAATATTTCTGCTAAATTTTAAACGTGTTTATTAATAGGAGTTCTAACATATGAGAATTAATCCGATTTGTAATATTCATTATTCTAACTATCAAACAAGAAGTAAAGCTGTAAAAAATACTTCAGAAGTTTCTGCACCAAAAGCAACAGCTCCGTCATTTAAAGGACCGCTTACTAAAATTTGCGGGGGGCTTGGTGTATTAACGGCAGCAGTTGCGATTATAGGAACCGGCGGCGCAGCAGCTGTTATTCTTCCGGCACTTGGATTTGCTGCAACATGTACAGGAGTCGGCTACGCTATGGACAAGGATAACGAAAAAAACGAAAAAGAATAAAGCCGACAATAACTTTTACAACAATAATTTTTAGTATATATTTAAAACTATGAAAAAGTTTTATCTCAAATCAATGGGCTGTAAATCAAACCAGTTTGAGGGTCAGATTGTCGCTCAAAAACTTCTTGAAGCCGGATATATACAAGTTAAAAAGCCGGAAGATTCAGAAATTTATATTCTAAATTCTTGTTCTGTCACTCAAACCAGTGACAATGAGGGAATGTATCTTCTAAGACATGCTCACAATCTCGGACTAACAACAATCTTAACCGGCTGTATTGCACAGATTAAAAAGGAAAAACTGCTATCCGAGCCTTTTATTGATTATGTATTCGGAAATGAGGACAAATTTAATCTTCCGGAACTTCTTGCAAAAGACGAACATTTTGCGATAAAAGACCTGATGTCAGAAAATGAGTTTTGCAAAGTAACGCTTGAGGATACAACAAAGACCAGAATAAGTCTTAAAATACAAGACGGCTGCGATAACAGATGTTCTTACTGCATAATTCCCTATGGAAGAGGAAAATCTAGAAGTGCGGATTCTGATTTTATTATAAGAGAAATTAACAAATACGCAGAATCCGGCTACAAAGAAGTCATCCTCACGGGCATCCATATCGGCTTGTGGGGCAGAGATTTTGGAAAAGAATTATTGGATTTGCTTGTTGAAATAGAAGAGAAAACGACAATTCCAAGATATCGTCTCGGCTCATTAAACCCGCTTGAAATTACACCTCAGATGCTTAATTTCCTTCAGAGAAGCGAAAAGTTCTGCCCGCATTTTCATCTTTCCTTACAGTCTGCTTGTAATAAGACGTTAAAGCGCATGAACAGGCATTATATGGTTGAATATTATCTTGACCAGATTGAAGATATTGATTCACGCTTCAATAGACCGTTTCTGGGAAGTGATATTATTGCAGGCTTTGCCGGAGAAACAGAGGAAGATTTTGAGATTACTGTTGAGAATTTAAAGAAATCAAAACTCAGTCAGATTCACACTTTTCCGTATTCCATAAGAAAAGGTACGATTGCAGAAAAACTTGACGGACATTTGCCGGAGAAGGTAAAAGAAGAAAGAGCCGGTATTATTAAACAGATTTCCAGAGAAAAATATGATGCATTTTTAAAATCAAATATCGGATGCGAGCAAGAAGTTTTGATAGAAAAACGACCTGACAAAACCGGCAAATACAAAGGTGTCAGCAGAAATTATATAAATGTCAGGCTTGATGAGGGCGAATTTAATACTCTAAAATTTGTTACATTATCAGAAAAAAATATTATTTACCCTAAAAATAGTTTATGCTAACATAAATATATTGGAGTAAGAAAAACTATGATTACAATCAAAGACGTAGAACACGTAGCAAAACTGGCTCGTTTGGAATTAACGGAAGAAGAAAAAGAGAAGTTTACAAAACAACTGGGTGACGTACTCAAACACGTTGATGCCATGAACGAAGTTGATACTTCAAATGTAGAACCAATGGCGCACGCAATTGATTTTGTAAACGTTATGAGAGACGATGAAGTCTATTACGAACAAACAAAAGAGGAACTAATGAAGAATGCTCCGGATGAAGAAAACGGATTTTTCAGAGTTCCGAAAATTAACTAAGAAAAGAGGGTTAACTGCCCTCTTTTTTAGTGAATAGTGAATAGTGAATAGTGAGTAGTGAATTGAATTATTAGAAAATTTTCGTCATTGCGAGGGAATAATCAAAATAGCCTAAAGCAATTCATAATATAAAAGTTTAACAAGTTAGATTTTCTATTGAGTAATAAAAGCATTATCAAGGAGTATAAATGACAAAATATATTTTTATAACAGGCGGTGTTGTAAGTTCTTTGGGGAAAGGAATCATCGGCGCCTCTCTGGGTAAGTTGTTGAGAGCCAGAGGATTTTCCGTTGCTATACAAAAATTCGACCCATACATTAATGTTGATCCGGGAACAATGAGTCCTTTTCAGCACGGAGAAGTTTTCGTAACCGACGATGGTGCTGAAACCGATTTGGATTTGGGGCATTATGAAAGATTTATTGACACAAATTTCTCTCAAATAAGCAATGTAACGTCAGGAAGCGTTTACCAGACTGTTATAAAAAAAGAGCGCAGGGGAGATTATCTCGGGGCAACAGTGCAAGTTATTCCGCATATTACAAACGAGATTAAATCAAGAATTATAAAGGCTCAAAAATTCTTTAAACCGGATTTTCAAATTATTGAAATCGGCGGTACGATTGGTGATATTGAGAGTTTGCCGTTTATTGAATCAATAAGACAGTTCAAAACAGAAGCAGGAATTGGAAATGCGATTAACATTCACTGCACACTTTTACCTTATTTACCAACTTCGGGCGAATTAAAGACAAAACCGTCGCAGCACAGCGTTCAAGTTTTAAGAAGCTACGGTCTGCAGCCGGAAATTCTTGTTTGCAGGACTTCTAAACCGATTCCTAAAACTGAAAAAGACAAACTGGCTCTGTTCTGCTCTGTTTCTAAAGAAGCCGTAATTGAATGCAGGGATATGAAGAGTATTTACGAAGTTCCGCTTGCTCTTGAAGATCAAAAATTTGCGGATGTTGTACTAAAACTTTTGCAGGTTCAGGACAGAAAAGCAGATTTAACAAAATGGAGAGAACTTGTCGAGCGAATTAACCATCCTACGGGCACAATCAAGATTGCAATTGCAGGAAAATACACAAAACTTTCAGACGCTTACATTTCTGTTGTAGAATCTATCAAACATGCCGGCTATGCGGATAATGTTAAAACCGAAATCAAATGGATAAATTCGGAAGAATGCATAGACACCGGTAAATGTAAAGAGCTAATGGACGGCGTCGACGGGGTAATTGTTCCGGGCGGTTTCGGAATCAGGGGAATTGAAGGGAAACTCAACGTAATTAAGTATGCAAGAGAAAACAACATTCCGTTTTTAGGAATTTGTCTTGGTATGCAATGTGCTGTAATTGAATACGCAAGAAATGTTGCAGGTTTAAAAGGTGCAAATTCAACGGAATTTGACGAGAATGCTGCAGTTCCGGTTATTGATTTAATGGTAGAGCAAAAGAACGTCAAAGGTTACGGCGGTACAATGAGACTCGGAGCTTATGAGTGCCATCTAAAAAAAGGCACAAAGGCACATGACGTTTATGGTGTAAATAAGATTTCAGAACGCCACAGACACAGATATGAAGTTAACACAGACTATATTGAGCCATTAAAAAAAGCAGGGCTGGTATTCTCGGGAATGTCGCCGGACGGAATGCTATCTGAAATAGTGGAGCTTCCGGAACTTGACTGGTTTGTTGCTTGCCAGTTCCATCCGGAATTTAAGTCACGTCCGGAAAGACCGCACCCGCTGTTTAAGGGCTTGATAGATGCAGTTATAAAACAGAAAAAAGAGCTATAAACATTACTTGTTTATAACAATGTTCTTAAACATATTATTCTTAGGGGCTTCATTTCCTAATTTAACGAGTTTTTCAAATGCAAATTTTAGAGGATTCATACGCTTTTCGCTTTGAATAGTGACAACTTTATCCTGCTTAAAATCCAGCATTGTTTTTGGCACAATAACCTCCGGCTTTTGTACAAACCTTGTAAAAGTAATATAAGGTTTACCCTCTTTTTCACCGATATCAACCAATAGACGACGGTTAAAGTAATACTTTTCAATATTTTTGCGGGAGTTGTTGAGCTTTTCAAATTTTCCGTGTTCTGCGGCGTAGTTTGCAACACTTCTCAATGATTCGCTATTAAAGAATCTTGCTCTAAAACTTAAAACATTGTTTTGCGAGTTAATATTCATATCCGTATTAAAAACCGTAAAAATATTTTTTGTCATTATAGGTTAACTTAATCTTAAAAACGCTTCAACCTTTGCCTTAATTGAATTTGAGGCATAATCATCAATATCAATATAAAGCCCGTTGTATTTATCGGCTAAATATTTTGCAAGCTGCGCTTTTGCACAGAATGCCTGCGCATAAAAAACAGTAGGAACATTTTCGTCTACATACATTTCCAGCTCTAAATCGGCAGGAGTTCCGGCTTCTACACACCTTGTCCAGCCATAAACATGTGTTGTATCAGGAAACAATCTCAATATTTCCAAATCATTCGGCGGAACACCCCAGAACCCAAATTCCGCAGGGATTTGGGTTAAAGAATGCTTGCGGGGCGTTATAATATCAGCCGTAATCATTGTTATTTTGTCATATAAAGGCAGATTACTCGTACTTATTTGCAACTCTCTTTTAGGTTCAAGTTTTTCGTAAATTGTCTGAATTACATTATAACCCATATCAGCAAGGATTTTTGAGGCAAACCAGCCGCTGTCGCATTTGTCTTTCCCGATAGGTGCTACTATTAAATCCGGCTTGAGATAAAGTGTATTATCAATAATATTTCTTATAATTTTACAATAAGATTCAGGAAGAATATTTGTCTTTGGGTAATAAAAATCTATATCCAGATCAATCCATTCTGCGAAAGGATAATCTTCCTTAACTTTTCTTACTATGTCAGGGTCGGGATAGCCCCAGAACCCAATTTTTGTTATACTTGCCATAATCTTATATTACAATAAACAGGAGAAAATTTGATTATGATAAAACAAAATGATATAATAGGGGTAAATGATATAGGGCTAAAGCCCGACTACAAGACCAATGTAGCGGAGGATATGAAAATGAGTGAGAATATAGAAATAAAAGAAGTTAACGGAGTCGATTTTGTTCGATTTCAGCCAAAAGGCGTCTGCTGCAAACTTATGCAGATGAGAATTAAAGACGATATTATAGAAGATGTTGAATTTGTAGGCGGCTGCAATGGAAACCTTAAAGGAATCGGAATTTTAATCCGTGGTATGAATATTCATGATATTATTCCGAAACTTAGCGGACTTCCTTGCGGAAGCAGACCGACAAGCTGTCCGGATCAGCTTACACAGGGAATTCAAGCATATATTGAAGCAAAACAAGCAGCAACTGTCAGCTAGTTTGGCAGGAAATGTTAATGTTGGGTTAGTAAACCCAACCTACATTGAGAAAACAAAATTTGTTAATTAAATAAAATTATAGATTGACGTTATATTAACAAATCCATACAATATAAAAAGTAGGTCGGATTTACCAATCCGACATTAACTTTAATATGTAGAATTGATTTAATAATAAAAAGGGGCGAAAATGAAATCAATAACATTAATAAAAGGAGACGGAATAGGACCGGAAATTACGGATGCTGTAATAAAAATAATCAATGCAGCCGGTGTTGCAATAGACTGGGATATACAAACTGCAGGTGCTGGCGTAATTGAAGAAGAAGGGACTCCGCTTCCAAAGAGGGTTATTGACTCTGTTAAAAAGAATAAAATTGCCCTGAAATCACCGGTTACAACACCAATAGGAAAAGGGTTCAGATCTGTTAATGTTCAATTAAGAAAAGAACTTGATTTATATGCAAACCTGAGACCGTGCTACAATTTACCAAACATAAAAACAAGGTATGACAAGGTTGATATTGTCGTTGTAAGAGAAAATACGGAAGATTTATACGCCGGAATTGAGCGTCAGGTTGACGAAGATACGGCAGAAAGCATAAAAATTATTACAAGAAACGCTTCTGAACGTATTGCGGAATTTGCTTTTGACTATGCTGTAAAAAACAACAGAAAAGAAGTTTGTGTTGTAACAAAAGCTAATATTTGCAAGCTGTCTGACGGACTGTTCTTGGAATGTGCAAGAAAAATTGCCGCAAAATATCCTGATATAAAATTCAGGGAAATCCTTGTTGATAACTGCTGCATGCAGCTTGTTCAAAATCCTAATCAATTTGATGTTCTTCTGCTTCCGAATTTGTACGGTGATATTGTCTCTGACCTTTGTGCCGGACTTGTCGGAGGACTTGGAATTGCCCAAGGCGCAAATATCGGAAAAAATTATGCGGTGTTTGAACCTGTTCACGGCTCTGCTCCAGATATCACCGGTCAGGATAAGGCAAACCCTACAGCAATGCTTATGTCTGCAATAGAAATGTTAAATTACATAGGCGAAACCGAAGCCGCAAGCAGAATAAAGCTTGCACTCTTTGAGACCTTAAATGCAGGAATCAAAACGGCTGATTTAAACGGTAATGCCTCTTGCAGCGAATTTACGCAGGCTGTAATTGACAGATTAGCAGTTCTTGTAAAATAGTTTTACACAAACTTAAACAAAAAATAAAAACTATTTTCGAAGATTTTGTACAAACCGTTTTAATCTCTCCATTGCAATTTTAAGATTGTCGAGAGAATAAGCATAAGAAATTCTTAAATACCCTTCGCCGCTATCTCCGAAAGCATTCCCCGGAACGGCAGCAACTTTCTCTTCCTCAAGAAATCTTGTTGCAAATTCTTCGCTTGTCATACCAAATTCTTTTATGCAAGGAAAAACGTAAAAAGCTCCATACGGTTCAAAGCATTCTAAGTTCATTTCCTTAAAAGCGTTCAGAAGGAATCTTCTGCGCTGATTATATGCCTGACGCATCATCTTTATATCTTCGTCTCCGTGTTTTAATGCCTCAACCGCTGCATATTGGCTAGTTGTAGGCGCACACATTATTGCAAACTGATGAATCTTTGTCATCTGTTTTATAATTTCTTTCGGTGCACAAGCATACCCCAGTCTCCAGCCTGTCATTGCATATGCCTTTGAAAAACCGTTAATAAGAATTGTACGCTCTTTCATTCCGTCTAGTGATGCAATTGAAACATGCTCACCCTTGTACGTTAATTCCGCATAAATTTCATCAGACATTACATAAATATCTTTTTCAATAATAATTTTTGCGATTTCTTCCAGATCTTTTTGCTCCATAATAGCGCCCGTCGGATTGTTCGGATATGGAAGAATCAAAACTTTTGTTTTATCAGTAATTGCATTTTTGAGCTCTTCCGCAGTAAGTCTGAACTCGTTTTCTGCTTTAAGATTAATTATTACCGGTTTTGCGCCGGCTAAAATTGCGCAAGGCTCATACGATACATAAGAAGGTTGCGGAATAATCACTTCATCGCCGGGATTAATCAGTGCTCTAAGCCCGATATCAATAGCTTCCGAGCCGCCCACTGTAACAATCACTTCACTTTGCGGATCATACTTAATATTCTGCTTGCGCTTTAAGTAATTACATATTTCTTCCCTTAATTCTTTTAATCCGGAGTTAGAAGTATAAAAAGTTTTGCCTTTTTCAAGCGCAAAAATACCTTCATCTCTTATATGCCAAGGTGTATCGAAATCAGGCTCTCCTACCCCAAGAGAAATCGCATCTTTCATCTCGCTTACAATATCAAAAAACTTACGGATTCCTGAGGGTTTTAAACTTTGAACCGCATCTGAAAGAGGTTTTGTCATGGTGTAATAATCTCCCTTTCATCTTCATGCTTTTTATCAAATACAGTACCGTGGTCTTTGTATTTTTTGAGAACAAAATGAGTTGCAGTACTCAAAACACTATCCAGTGTGGAAAGTTTATCTGACACAAAATTCGCAATCTCTCTCAATGTTTTTTCTTCAAGTGTAACAAGCAGGTCATACCCGCCTGAAATCAGATAAACCGCTCTTACTTCAGGGTAATTGTAAATTCGCTCTGCAATCTTGTCAAACCCCTGTCCCCTTTGCGGCGTAACTTTAACTTCAATAAGAGCTGAGACTTTATCAATTGAAGTTTTATCCCAGTTTATAAGCGTGTGATACCCGCAAATTATTCCTTCTTCTTCAAGTTTTTTAATCTCATTTGCAACATCAATTTCTTCCGCACCCAGAAGAACTGCAAGTTCTTTCAAATCAATGCGGCTATTCTTTTCTAAAATTGATAATAATTCTTCTCTCACGCTTCACCTCATCTGATAAAATTTGTATAAATTCGATCTTCCGTCTGCTCCGGCTTATTTATTCCATTATTCTTACCGGATTCAATACATTTAAGCATCCACGCCATATTTCTGCCTAAAGTTCTCATTGTCTGCAAACCTTCCAAATCCTGTTTTGCCTCTTCGGCAGCTTTCCCGTGAATGTTATTCCAATAAAATGAAGAAACTACCGGCATGTTGCAGATTGTAAAATACTTATTTAAAACATCAAAGCTTGCAGTTGTACCGGAGCGTCTTGCAGAAGCTACGGCAGCACCTGGTTTATAAGCGAATGCATAACCGCCGGCATAAAAAGCCCTGTCAAGGAATGAAAGAATTCTTCCGGACGGATGCGCAAAATAAACAGGTGTCCCGAAAATAAATCCGTCTGAAGATTTAGCCTTTTCAATAAACTCGTTAACCAATCCGTCTTCAAAAACACATTTTCCGAGTCCGTTTCTGCATGCACCGCAGCCGCAGCAATCACGGATTTCGCAGTTGCCTAACTGAAAAATTTCTGTTTCAATTCCTTCTTCATTTAATGTTTTAGCAGCTTCACTCAAAGCAGTAAATGTGCAGCCATTTTTGTGAGAACTTCCGTTAACTAATAAAACCTTCATACACCCTCCCGATTTAAGTTATTGTCGGGTTGGAAAACCCGACCGACATTTTTTAAAACTGTTTACAGTAAACTTGTAGTTTTAATACTAATGAAAAAGTGATTCTTTTCTTTTTGGTTACTTTTTCTTTTTAGTAAAGAAAAAGTAACTGCCGATGGGGAGACTCGAACTCCCGACCTATTGATTACGAATCAATTGCTCTACCACCTGAGCCACATCGGCTTGAATCCTTTTTTAATATAGCACAAAATTATCAAAAATAAACTTAATTCTTTCAGATATAACCGTGTGTATATATTTATTTACATTCTGTTGATATAGATTTATTATGTGTTAAAATTTATCTGAACCCAACTTGATGAAGGAGTACGTATCGTGAAAAAAATTGGTTTGATACTTGCAGCAATAGTACTGTTAAGCATTAACAGTTCTGCTTTTGCTGAAACTCCTATCGATAAATCTATAGAAAGCTACTCAAGACAAATTCAGGAGAACCCGAATGCATCTCTGGCATACTCTAACAGGGCTTCTATGAAGTTTTTGAAGCAGGATATACAGGGGGCTATTCAGGATTTTGATAAGGCAATTGAACTTAGTCCTAATAATCCGGAACTGTACTTAAACAGAGGATATATAAAACAGCTCGTCAATGATCTTAATGGCGCAATGGCAGACTATAACAAGGCGATTGCAATTAATAAAAACTTTGCATACGCATATAATAACAGAGGCGTTTTAAAAGTTGCACTCAATGATATAGAAGGTGCTATGGAAGATTATGCCAAGGCAATTTCTATTAACAAAAATTATTCTGACGTTTATTACAACCGTGCGAATTTAAAATATATGCTTGATGATAACAAAGGTGCACTGGAAGATTACAATATCGCAATTGAGCTAAATCCTAAAGACGCCGAAGCTTTTAACAACAGAGGTGTTGTTAAAAAGAGAATGAATTTTAACGTAGGTGCGCTGAGCGATTATACACAGGCAATTGCACTAAACCCGAAAGACAGTATTGCATATGCAAACAGAGGTCGTTTGAAAAAACTTTATTTTGATAACGAAGGTGCAGCAATAGATTTGGATCAGGCAATTGCGCTTGCAGAAACACAAACATTTATCAAGAATGTAAAACCGCTATTGTCTAATGAAAGCTACATAGCAGCAATTCCTACCGTTAGAGGGGTTGTTCCTGAATTTACCCAGACTGCGCCGGCTGCAAAATCAGAAACAGTTCAGGTCGCAAGTGCAGAGATTAAAAATCCTGTAAAACAAGTTACGCAGCAGGTAGAAAAAAAACCGGAATTAAGGGAAGAAATAAAACCGGTTGCAAAACAACAGGAAATCAAACCGCAGATAGCATACAATCCTGCTCCAAAGAAAGAACCAGTAATTGCAAAACAGCCGGTTCAACAACAGGCAAAAGTAACAACAATCGTTACACCTAAGCAGACTGAAGAGCCGAAACTTGCTGCAAATACTATAAGCGCTGGCGTTGCGACTGTACAAGCTCCTAATGCTCCGGTAATCACAACAACGGCAATTAAAAAGAACCCGACAACAAATATCAAACTTGCGGAAAGCTATTACATAAGAGGGCTTCAAAAATGTGTGCTTAGAGATTTGCAGGGGGCAATTTCAGATTTGAATAAAGCTATAGAAAATAATTCCAAGTATGCTGATGCTTATTTCTATCGTGCTGCAATAAGAAAAGAACTGGGCGACACTGAAGGCTTCAGAAAAGATTACTCTACCGCTATACAAATAAATCCGTCATTACAGGCATTCAATGACTCAAATTGCCTATCCTTAATTAGCGGCTAAATAAAATAAAGGAATAAAAATGCAAGTAAATCTTCAAACAAATACCCCGAATTTTGGTAAATTTATCAGAGTCAAAGGTCATCGTCACAAAATCAAAGAATTTAAGCAAGAACTCAAAGAATACCCGTCTGATGATTTTATCTCTATTATTACCCGCAAAAACAGACATAAATCTTATTTATACATTTTCAGCGGAAAAGATTTTGATAAACTGATAGATATTTCTCAAAAAAATCCGTGCTTTTGGGAAATAAGAACAAATCCAACAAAATTTATGAATAAAAAACCACAAAAAATAAGCATCAAGGATGCAAAGAAACAGTTAAAACAAGATATTTTAATTTAGAAATAAAGGGCGGCGATTTTCAATCGCCGCCCTTTATTAAATAAATTCTATTTTCCGAGAAGGAAATTAAATCCGAGCTGGAAGCCTACACCGGTTCTGCCTGCATTTCTAAGAACAGCTTGTAGATATCCGGAGAATCTGTCGCCCCATTTCTTCGTGAAACCAAGACCGTACTGAATGTAGCCTCTTTCCATTTCAACCTGTGGAAGACCGACGTTTCCTGCACGACCGCCTACAGCACCATTTAAGTTATACATATACTGTAATGTACCGTAGATGCTGAAAGTTTCTTTTTCCCAGATTAAGTTTACACCAGGAGCAAGGTTAACACCGTTCAGCATTCCTGCCATCATGCCCATCTGACCATAGTCTGAATGCCAGTTTTGCTGACCAAAGAAGTTGTATGCAGCCATTAAGTTAGGCTGTAATACCCAGTCTCTGTGGAATCTCCAGTTGTAAGCGAATTTTGTTGCAGCACCAGCAAAGTAGTTGAATGCATTATCAGTATGTCCGCCAACGTCCATGCTGTTTTCATAGACACCGCCGTATACCAAACCGCCTAAGATAAAGTTATTTTTATACCAAGTTCCTAAGAAACCTGCCTGACCGCCGTTCTGGTATGCACCAATTCCCGGGTAAGCCTGGTGAGCACCATTATAACCTACGTAAGCTGTCGGCATGAATTTCCAGCCATTTTTCAGTTCTTTTAATCCGAAGTCAGCACCGATTAATGCGCCGTAAGCATTGTTTCCTACTCTTCCGAGGCCGCTTACGTTCATATTCAGATTTTCAAATGTTCCGTACATTTTGTACCAGAGACCGCCGTCTTTACGGGAATATTGATACGGTGCAAAGAGCGGATTTGATGATGCGTATCTGTTTGCCATCATTCCTGAATATGCAATTCCGCCGTCCTCATCTTTGAAGCTTGGAAGAACCATTGAATGAGTGAATAACATATCATCAATTGCTAACTGGTTCATCCATTGTGCAACAGTTGCAACCTGACCTCTGAATACTTGCGGGTTAAAGTCTACAAGGTCAAGAGTGTAGTGTAAGCCGGTTCCGCTTCCTTTCTGATTAAGCTGATAATAACCGATTGGAGTGAATTCGGTTTTTCTGGTAATTTCAATATTACCTTGAAGCGGATTTCCGTTTTCGTCAACGAATATATGATCTAAAACAATATGTCTGTCAATCGGAGCATCCCAACCGAAGATATCTCCGTTTAAGCTCCAGTTATCAATTCTTGCGGTACCATTACCGGTCAGGTTTTTGACAACAAACTGATCGTTGCTTGTGTAATGATTTCCGCGTGCGTGAATATCCATGTTGAAATTAGTTTGACCGTTTATTGCAAGTTCTTTAATATTGTGCTGAACTCTCTGACCGTTTGCAACATCAACCAGTGATGCGTGCATTATTCCGTCCTGATCAACAACACCTTTACCATTGATACTGTTTAATGAGAATGTACCGTTTTTAACGATGAATGCTGAATTTTCATCAATGGTCATATCTCCGCCGGTGACAGAACCGTTTGTAAGTGTAAATGTTGAACCGTTTTTACCATCATCACCGGTATAAATATTTATTACACCAGCCTGAATAAAACTATTTTCACCGAGTGTTACCTGAGCATCATTATAAACATTCAACACACCGCCGGTTTGTTCCAAAGAAGCTGTTTGAGAATCATTAATCAATCCGTTAGCATTGATTGTACCCTGCTCATTTATAATCTTACCATCCCATTTATCTGCATTATCAAGATTTAATGTAGCAGCATCAAGGGTAAGCTGCGAATTTTGCTGAATATCAAGAGCTACAGCATCTGATATAGAGCTGCTCCCGTCAATAGTAAGCTTAGAGCCGCCAAGAAGATTTAAGTTACCTGAATCAGCTTCAATCTTAAAGTTTGGATCAGTTGTATTTCCGTAGTTTAATGTACCTTGATCCTTTAATGTTATTACAGAATTAGCATCAAGGGTATCATTGTCATCGACTCCGACAACACCTTCACCGGAAATATTTATATCACCTTTTGTTTCAATTTTAACTGCATTCTTGATATAGCTTCCCGTTCCGATATTCAAATCTCCGGTACCGACATTTAATGTTCCGCGGTTAGCCTGCAAGGTTCCGTTTTTGGAAAGACCGCTTATATCAAGTTTTGAGTTTGTTTCAGCTGAATCGTGAGTTCCGAGAACAATTGTACCTGACCAGCCATCTCCGCTATTTAAGACAACACTGCCGCCGTTATTGATATTTAATGTAGAAGTTTTGTCAATTGTTGTAGTGACATCTCCAGCTATTGAACTGTCTTTTCCAACAGTAATATCACTGCCATTTGTTATACTTAATGAACCAGTATCAGCATCCAGAACGCCATGCTTTTCCGTAAATCCATCTGTAGTCAGAGAACCGCCGGTTAAAGTAATTTTACCTTCCCAATTGTCACCATTGTCTATAGTGACACTTCCTGCATGAATATCATAAATACTTCCGTCAGTAACATCTACAATTGCATTCGCAGCAACACTTCCGCCTGTTTGCTGGAGAGAACCTGCAGTACTTCCATTACCTATGTTTAAAGTTCCGCCCGTTAGATTTGCACTAAGCTGGTTACCGGAATTAATTGCATTTATTGTACCTGTAGTTACAGGACCTGTTATAACGCTTAATATAGACTTATTAAGTGTTACAATACCGTTATTTGTTAAATTATTGACGGTTACAGAAGCTTGATTTGTTCCCCCGTCACCGGAAGTAAAGCTTCCGTCTGAAGCAATTGTAATTGCATCCTGGGTAATCGAACCGGTATTAGTTCCGGAATTATTAATAGTAATACTCCCGCCATTACCGGTAATTGTTCCGCTATTGCTAAAATTATTACCGGTCGTTATTGAGCCCGTATTTTCAAAAGTACCCTTAACCTTAATAGTTACGGAATCCTGTGTAATACTTCCGCTGTTTGAACCGCCAACAGTTGTAATGCTGCTGTTATTTGAAGAAGCAGTATTTGAATCAGTAATAGTTCCGGTATTATTAAATTTTTCTGTCGCTGTTATTGAACCTCTGTTATCATAGGTTCCGGATATATTTACAACCTTGTCAGTAATTGAACTGCTGTTTTCACCATCTATATCTACTGTTGTAGTGCCTGAACCTTCATAATTACCATAGTTATTAAATGTATCAGCAACAACATTTTCATTTTCTGTTTTAAAGCTTGCTCCTTCATTATTTGTTATTGTATCTGCAACAATTGAGCCTGAACCTTTATTTTCAAAAGTACCGTTGTTTGTAATACTTGTAACAGCCTTATCGTTTCCGATAGAGCCATAATTGTTCAATGTTCCGTCAATTATAAGGCTATCAACATTAATTTCTGCTCCTGTTGAAGTTTCTGAACCGTTGTTGTAAGTTCCGCCGGAAGCAATTGTAATAGCCTCTTGTGTTATAGAGCCTGTATTAGTTCCGCTTCTGAGATTTAAAGAACCTGCACCTTTGACTTTTCCTGCATTATCAAACTGTCCTGCCTGAACATTATTAGAATTGTTTGTAAATGTTGCATCTTTTTCATTTGTTATTGTATCTGCAATAACTGAACCGGTAGTTGTAGTCGTCAAAGAACCCTGATTCTTTAATGTACCTGTTTCTATAGATCCTGAATTTTCAAATGCGTTACTTCCACCTGATGCTATAGTTACAGAACCCTGTTCTATAGTTCCGGAGTTACTGCCGTCTGAAACCGTTAAATTGCCGGAACCTTCAACCTTACCGGCGTTAGTAAATTCCTGCCCCTGACCGATAGTCAGAGTATTATCATTCGCAAGTACAGAATTTTTATTAACTTGTACATTTACAGCATTTCCGATAACAGAGTTCGCTCCGACAGTAAATTTACCTGTTGTTTGACCGTCGGCACTTCCGATATTCAAATTCCCGCCGGTAATATTTAGGCTTCCGCCCGACGGAATACCTGTTTGAGTTTCCCAGTTAAGCGTACCGTTTGATACCTTAGAAGTTCCGCCGAAGAAAGTTCCCGTAACTGTTGTCTCTGCACCTGCAACTTGCTGGGTAAATGTTCCCACAAATTTGGAATTATCACCGCCAAAAGAAGAAGAGCCCGTATTTGTAATTGTTCCGTCTCCGTAAATATCACTGTTAAAGGTATTTGTTTTACCGGCACTTGATGAAGTCACGACAGAACCTGCGTTATAAATACTGTTTGAGGCGTCGCCGCTTTTTGCGGAGAAAGTTACATCCTGCAATGTTGCAGTTGCATTTTGGGCATTATATAAAGCTCCGCCTTTATTAGCTTTGTTGCCTGTAAAAGTTGCACCGTTTACATTAACAGTCGCTGTATTGTAAATCGCCCCGCCAGTAACTGCAGAATTTCCTTCAAAAGTTGCACCCTGAATTTCAACTTCTGTAATATTATAGATTGCTCCGCCATTACCTGCTGCTTCATTGTCTGTAAATCGAGCACCGCTTCCTATTGTAACCTTACCTGCCTGCTCATAAGTAAATGTTTGAGCCGTAGAAATTGCTCCGCCGTTTCCTGCTGCAATATTATCTTCAAATCTAGCCCCTGAACCTATTGTAAGGTTTGTCATATCACTTACTAAAGCACCACCGTCGCCGGTTAATGCCTCATTTTTCGTAAATACAGCTCCGGCTCCGATTGTAGCTGTAGAGCCGTTTGGATTTGATATAAACAATCCGCCGCCTGAAGCTGCTGTGTTGCTTTCTACATTAATAGCCTGACCAATTGTGGTAGCGCTGTTTTCAATATACATAGCGCCGCCAATTCCCGGTGAATTTCCCTGGCCTGCAGAATTACCGGAAAAGTTTACGTGTTCTCCTATTGCTAATTGAGTTGCATTCCCCACATATACCGCACCGGCAGCCGGTACATTTACACCTTTATTATTATCTATAAAGGAAGTGTAATCTCCGATATAAATGTTCGTACCGGAAGCGTAACTGTAAATCGCTCCGCCGCCCATCGTAGGATTGTTATTGCTGTTTCCTGAAAAAGTCGTATGTGAACCTTCTTTTCCGTCATTAATGTGAATAGTGCCATGGTTTACAAAAGCTCCGCCGTATCCGGAGTTATTCTGTATAGTTGCATTATCTATAATAAGTGTATCACCGGCATTGACAGTAGCTACACCCGGAGTAGTGCCCGTACCAATCTGATTCTCTATTACTCCTGATATTGTTCTCTCTGCCGCACCGGCAGGCAAAAACACCATACAACCGACCATTAGTGCAGTAATAAGCTTCTTCTTTTCCATAAATTCCTTTTCCCTTAATTCATCCCTTCAAAGAAGGGAGTACCCAATCATATAATATATTGTTAAGTGTACTCCCATCAGTTATTATGTGTCAAGATATTAATAATATAATAATTAAAATTTCTCAATAAATAGCTCAAAATACCCCTGCGGGTGCTTACAGACAGGACAAACACATGGAGCTTCTTTTCCTATCTGGGTATGACCGCATTTTCTGCAAACCCACTGCGTAACTTCAGGCTTCTTAAACAGAGCATCGTCCTTAAGTATTCCCGCTAGTGACTCAAATCTATGTGCATGTCTTTTTTCTATCTCCACAATATTGGAAAACAATAAAGAAATCTCGTCAAAACCTTCATCCTTTGCAATTAAAGCGGATTCTTTATACAAAGATTCCCACTCTTCTCTTTCGCCTTCTGCTGCAGAAAGCAGGTTATCAAATGTGCTGCCGAAAAAGAACGGATAAGAACCTGTTACTCCAAGATGCTTGGCATTTGGTATGTGTTTATAAAATAATTTGGCATGTTCCTCTTCATTGCCTGCCGTCTCTAGAAAAACAGCACTTATCTGCTCATACCCTTCCTGTTTTGCAACCTTTGCAAAAAATGTATACCTGTTTCTCGCCTGCGATTCGCCCGCAAATGCATTTACTAAATTCTGCAATGTTCTTGATTTATCTAAATTCATAAATACTCCTCCCTGTCTATTTAATAAATACTATATAGTTTGCGCTCTGAATATTAGCTGATATGGTATGACAGGCGGGTAATTCTATAACTTTAGTTAGAGAAGTTTTTTATATTTAATGTCTGTGTAAGCCCGCTAATATTGAGTCTTTAAGATTCATCTCCACCATTTGTATGATTATCCAACTAAAGTTGTAAAGTTCTTATTTTTCATGCCGTAAACCATGAAGAAAGGCAAAAGTAAATTTATTGAAAGGAATTTATTATGGGTGCGACATCAACAATCACAATTAACACGAACTTGGCGTCATTAACCTGTCAAACTTACCTTAGAGATGCAACCAAAGGTATGAACACAGCAATGGAGAGATTATCTACCGGCTTCCGTATCAACTCCGCAGCTGATGACGCAGCAGGATACGCTGTATCCGCAGGCATGGAAGCCAAAATTAACGGTTATGATATCATTGAAACTAACGCTCAAATGGGTTTAGACATGTTAACAACCCAGGAAGGTATCTTAGACATTATCAATGATTACCTCCAGAGAATCAGAGACTTAACCATGCAGGCAGCAAACGGAACTTACGGTTCTGCTTCTTTAGATGCTATCGCAACAGAAGTTGTTCAAAGAATGGATGAAATTAACCGTTTATGTCAGATTACAGATTTTAATGATACTTACCTACTTGACGGTTCAAGAACGGAACCTATTAATTTGCAGGTAGGTCTGTATTCAGACAAAAGATGCGTTATTAAACTGGATGCATTCTTATTTGCAAGTGCGGAAAGTACTTCACTTATGGGATTTAATTCTACAACAAATGGCGGATATATTAACCTGACTTCAAGCACGGCAGATGATACTTATGAATACAGAGCAAGACAAATGAAAGCAGACGGAACTCCTGTTACAGATGCTGCAGGTAACATACAATACCAGACAGGTTCTTATGAATCAGCCCTTGCGGCAGCTCTTGCAGAAAACGGAGTTATTACAGCCGCAGACGGTGATGCAACAGTAAACGGTCAATTTACAATAACTGCAATGTGTGCAGCTATCTACAGAAATGACAGTTCTGCTCGTGAATTTATTGATTTTATAGATAAAGCAATTGATAACGTCTCTTTAAGATCAACAAAAATCGGTGCTTATATGAATAGATTGGATTCTGCAATTGAATCAACAGATGTTCAGAGAGAAAACTTAACAGAAGCTAATTCTACAATCAAAGACGCAGACGTTGCAACAGAATCTTCTAACTACATAAAATACCAGATTCTGCAGCAGTCAACAGCAACTCTGTTAGCAACTGCTAACCAGATGCCGTCAATCGCTTTGAACTTAATCTAATAACGTCGTAAAAACAAAAAAATAATAACAGAGATAATAAAGGTCCTTTCAATGACCCTCAAAGTCTTGCGCTTTGAGGGTTTGCCTTTTGAAGATTATATTATGGTTTTTAGATATTCAATGATATCATTCGACTCATACATTTGAATGTTTCTGTCTGTATCTACAAGAAACGGAACCTGACGCTTTCCGCCCATTTGGATTAATGCATCTTCCGAAGCTTTATCCGTTATATCAACTTTATGATACTTGATATCTCGATCATCCATAAATGACATAACTTTTTTACAATAAGGACAAGTTTCTAAAATAAACAAATCTAACATATTACCTCCTTTTACTAAAATTTTATTAATTCCTGTGTAAATTTCATCGCCTGAGTATTTACATTAACATGGATTTCTATTTTTCCGTGTGATAATATTAGTAGGCGAGGTAAATATGTTAAGACAATTTTTACGTTCAAAAATACATAGAGCCACTGTTACGGATGCAAATCTAAACTATGTAGGTTCAATTACTATAGATGAAGATTTTCTTGATGCAGCCGATATCTTAGAGTGGGAAAAAGTCGAAATATTAAATATAAATAACGGGGAAAGATTCCAAACTTATGCAATAAAAGGCGAAAGAGGCTCAAAATGTTTTTGTCTGAACGGTGCTGCTGCAAGAAAAGCACAGCCTGGAGACAAGATTATTATTGTAACTTACGCTGATCTTACACCGGAAGAAATTAGGACGCATAAGCCTACTATTGTTCAGGTTGGAGAAGATAACACAATTGTCAGGCAATAATAATTTAACTCCCAAAAAGAAAAAGAAAAAGAAAAAAAAGAAGTTTGTTATTGATATTAACAAGATGGGAGTTAATGTTGACAAAAATGAGTATTACGAGATTAAATTATCTAATTCCGCTCATCCAGAGCAGGGTTTGTAATTAGTCCAGAAGCTGAACTCCGCAATTTGAGCCGGTACCATAATTTTGTATCCTTGATCCACCGCCAAAGGGTCTTGAAAAAGTTTCTGCCGTTTGATTCCCAAATGTTGACGGGTAAGGGTTTTGGTTAAAAAATGAATCTGCAAAAAACGGATCATTGTCAAATGACGGAGTTGCACCGGTTAATTGTCCTCCAAAGAAGTTCCCGATTGTCCTAAATAAAGAATTCCTTGTCCTATCCGGCTGGGGGCGGGAAAGTATTGCACTTCTTACATTATCATATCTTTGATTTATATCCCCGCTCTGTATTGCACCAAACGCCTGCATCTCCAGTCTTTCTAAACGTTCTAAATCACTTTCGTTTTTATAATTTCTATTCAACGTATAGTTTTCCAATGCACCTATATCAGAAAAAGAAGTTGTAAACCCTGGTGTATAATAGCGTCTGTTGTTAAAATTATTAAACCTGTTATAAATATATGGATTATTGTATCTGTTTATAATCCGGCGTGGGGCTCTCCTGTATGGTCTGCGAATATTTCTGTTGTTATAGTTGTGCAGCCTTCTATTGTGATTGAAACCTCTGTTAAAACCACTATTATATACAGGACGCCTCGTTACAATAGTAGCAGCTTCTGCTTGCAATACAAATGGAAAAATAAAAGCAAACATGAGAAATGCAATAAAAAAACGATACATAATTGAATCCTCCACGGATTATATTAATTAAGAGAGAAAATACAAAAAATTCTCCAACCTGGTAAATATTCGGGATAATTTTAACTAAGCGTGCAAACTCATATTCTGCATATAATTTTATTAGAGATTCTTCGGGCTTACACCCTCAGAATGACTGCACTCTGGTAGATGTCACGCCAAGCCCTCCTGTCATTCTGAACCCGATATCAATTTGAGGGGGCAAGAATCGCTTTAACTTTATTAAGATTCTCCGGACTCACGCCCAAAGAATGACGGCAAACCGGTAAATTTACATATAGGCTCAAGCCTGTAGTTCCTTTTGTCAACAAAATACATTTACCCCTATTTTCCCCCTTGCAAAATTGATGAAATTCTATTAAGATATATGTATTAATATTAAGAATTTCAAATTTTTGTAAATACAAGGTAAAAGGTGAACTAATGGCAGAAAATGAAGAATTGAATGAAGCAGGAACGGAAGAAGAGACTCGTCAAAAGATTTTAGTAGCAGATGATGAAGCTAGTATCAGAAGGATTCTTGAGACACGTCTTAAAATGGTTGGTTATGATGTTGTTACTGCTGAAGATGGAGAAGAAGCAGTCGAAGTCTTTAATAAGACAAATCCGGACTTAGTAGTACTGGACGTTATGATGCCGAAGATGGATGGATACGGCGTAACAAGAGAAATTCGAAGAACCTCAGATGTTCCGATAATTATACTTACAGCATTAGGAGATGTTTCTGAAAGAATTACCGGCCTGGAGCTGGGTGCAGATGATTATGTAATTAAACCGTTCAGTCCTAAGGAATTAGAAGCACGTGTAAAAGCAGTATTGAGAAGAACAATTAATAAGGACGTTATAATACCTGCATCATCTTCTGCTGCCGGCACTACTACAAGCGGCAAAAACAGCAAAAATATAATTACTACAGGTGCAATAAAAATTGATACAGCTAGACGCCAAGTTTATAGAAAAGGTGAACGTATCCGTTTAACAGGAATGGAATTCAGCTTGCTTGAACTTCTTGTCAACAACTCTGGTCAAGCATACTCAAGAAACGAAATTCTTCAACACGTTTGGTCTTATCCGGCTGACCATAGAATAGATACAAGAGTTGTAGACGTTCATATTTCAAGATTACGTTCTAAACTTGAAACTGATCCGACAAATCCTGAATTAATTCTTACAGCCAGAGGAATCGGATATATGTTCCAGAGGATAAATTAATTATATAAGTTTATAAAAGGCGCCGCAATGAAATTGCGGCGCCTTTCTTATTTCTACTTGCGTAAAAATCTTTATTTGCTATACTAAGAATGTCAACATTATGGCGGATATCGTCAAGTGGTTAAGACCTCGGATTGTGGTTCCGATATACGTGGGTTCGAATCCCACTATCCGCCCCATTAAATCTAAAACCCTCTCTATGAGAGGGTTTTAGCCTATCTATTTGAATTAATTATGCAACCTGTAATGTATAACCAAGTTCTTTTAATAACTTTCCGATTGTATCTAATCTTGGCACACGTTCACCTTTAAACATTTCGTATAATGCCGCTCTTGTTATACCTGTTTTTTGTGAAAATTCACTTATGCTCATACGTGCTTTTATTACTTGTTCCAAAGATTGAAAGAACAAATCATAATCACCATCTGTAATAAATTCTTGTATTGCAGCATTTAAATACATTTTTTGATACTCTTCATCCATAAGAACATTATTCAGATGTTCTTCATGTGTAATATTTTCAGATTTTATTTTATCAATATCCATTTTATTTATACCTTTCTTTAAATTCTTGTAAATATGTCTTTGCCAGATTGATATCTTTCGATTGCTTTGATTTATCACCTGCAGATAATAAAACTATTATTACATCATCAAATTCATAAGCATATATTCTATAACCTGCACCTTCTGTGAATTTTATCTCTGTTAAATTATCAAATTTACGATATTTACCTAAATTTCCAAGTTTTATACGGTCAAGCCTTCTATCAATAATCAACCTAACACTTTTATCTAAGGAATTATACCACTCAAGATAAGGACACTTCCCATTGATTGTTTTGTAATAAATTATTTCTTTCATATTTATATTGTATCGAAAAAGATACAGCGAGTCAAGTGGTAAATTATAACGTTATAATTTTTACAATTTTTTCTGTTAATTGTATTGTTTCTTCTGTCTCAAGTATTTGCAATATATTTATTTCGGGTTCGGAAATAGTACCATTATCCGCCCCATTTACAAAAGACGTTTTTAAAACGTCTTTTTTTGTTGTCTTTATTGAAATGTGTAGGGTGCGCTGATGAGCGCACTCTACTATATGAGGGATTTCAATTTAAGTTTATTTTTAATCTTTTTGATTGTATGCGTATTAAAAAACGGCTCTCATCTTAATAGATAAGAACCGTTAGACCTCTACAAGGCTTATTGGTAGCTTGAGAAACTATCACCCTGTGTTTTTATTGTAAATTATTGCATTATAATTTTCAACCTCATTAAGATAATTTTCTACTTCTAAACAAAGGATAATCATTTGGGAAGAATTAATTTTTCATTCACTATAACAGATCTATAAGCAGATATGCTCTTATCTAATTCTTTTATAGAAGCATTTTCAAAAGCTCTGCCATTATCATTTGACCTATTAGTCATGAATATTACCTTATAATTGTTTCCTTATTGCTAAGGCTATCTCGTATGCAAGGTCTATAGGGACAGCATTTCCGAAACATTTTCGGCAAGAAAAACTTGTGTTTTACTGCTTTTAGAATTCTTATATATTCAAAAAACAATTTGCCCCTCTCATTATTAATACCGCACAAAGAACCTGTCACACTCCAAGACTAACAAGAAGCCCCCAAGTATTCCGCCGATTTCGCCAAATTTTGCAAAAACAGAACTGTCTATTTGCCTTATATATCCTTTTATAAGTTTTATTTTGGGATGGTTTGTTTTAAAAGTTTCATAAATTGTTTTATCAAATTCATTTGCTATTGGAATTTCGAATCCTGCCATTTCAAAGCCTAAATCCAGCCCACCCCCGCATCCGCTAAACAAGCTTATAAATTTCTTCTTACCCCCGCCATTCATCTCAAATTAAATTTATACATCTCCCTATTTTCTTATAGCTAAAATACATTTAGCATATACTTTTTTTGACTTTGTATAAAACATTCTTTGAGTTTTGAAATTAACACAACCCTGCAGCATTCTTGCGTCATCTTTTTTACAGAATATAATATCGAAAGAATTTTACAGAATAAAAAGAGGAGGTAACTAATGGCAGGCATTTTATGTATTCAGTCACAACCTGTAATTGGTAATAAAGATTTAAATATCAAAATCATTGAAGAATTTATAAATGAAAACATAAAAAAAGAATTAGACTTGGTTGTGCTGCCTGAATTTTTTTCAACCGGAATTAATCATGCAATATTTTTAAATGAACCTGAGGATACAATTGGTGGCAGTACTATTGCAAAAATTCAAGAAATAGCAATGAAATACCAAACCAATATTATAGCAGGAACAGTAATTGAAAAGGATCGGGACAAATTATATAATACAACTTTTGCTTTAAACCGTGAAGGGAAAATACTAGCAAAATATCGCAAAATTCACTTATTTAATTACATGGGCGGCACAGAAGGGGAAAGAATTACCGCCGGCGATAAACTAGTAATTTGTAATTTCGATTTTGGAAAAGTCGGCTTAGGTATTTGTTATGATATCAGATACCCTTTACATTATAAGAAACTTGTACAGCAAGGTGCCGAAATTATTGTCCTTCCAACCGCCTGGGTAATTCCACTCGAAAAATTTAAGAAATCGCTAAAAATAGAACAGGAAATGTGGCTGGCGTTAAATAAAGTAAGAGCATTTGATAATTTGGTGTATACGGTTTCATGCAATCAAATAGGAAAAATAAATGATAGAATTGCTGCAATCGGCTCATCTGTAATTGTAGCCCCTACCGGAGAAATTATTGCAAAAGCTGATAATAAACCCTGCACATTGTATGCCCAATTAGATTTAAATGTAGTTAAACATTGGAAATCTGTTTATCCAATATCATCAATTGATTAACAAAATAAAAAGAGAAGTGTCTTTATGTTACACTTCTCTTTTTATTTTGAATTTATATTAGATTAACTTAAAGCTAATAAAGATTTTACTGAGCGGGCATTCTCTTTTACCGCTTCATCAGAATGCATATTGATTGTATCATCCAAAATCTTCAATACTTCTGACTTGTCTTTAAGAGCAAGTATTTCATTTATAGTGCTCATTGCTACTGCCGGAGAAAGGTCATTTATTCCTTTCCCTTGATTTACAATAACAATTTTCAAAGAATCATGGACATTTTTTCTTACAAGAGCACGTGAAGTATATTCTCTGACTTCGTTATCAGGAGAATTTGTGCCTAGCTCTTCCAATACTTCAATAGAAGCATTATCTTGATGAGCTGCAAGAGCGTCAATAATTTCTGCTACATTTTTATTCATTATGCAGCCTCACTTTCTTCAGCAAGCTTGATTTCATTTTCCCACATTGACTTTAATTCTGCTACAGGTGTATCTTTGTTAATTTTATGGCTATTAATATTTACTTTGCTGATTAAAGAGTTCCATTTTTCGGCAAGACCAAGACTTTTTCCGATATCTGTTACATCGGTATTGAGGAATGCCATTTTTTTAGAAATTCCTTTGCCTATATCTACTATATCAGTATTTAATTTATCTGAAATACCCTTGCCGACATCGGATATAGAGTTTGAGAGACTTTTGCCAAAATCAACAATATCCGTGCTCATAGCTTCATTGAAAGACTTTACTACGGAAATGTCAGAAACATTTTTGTTCTTGGCATAAGTCCATGCGTTAGAAAGTCCTTCTCCAATTCTTTTTACAAAGTTTACGATAGGCTCAGTAATACTTGAGCGAAGTTTTGTCATACTGCCGGCAACAGAAGATGTTATCATCTTCAATTTGCTTGTTTTCTTTGGTTCAAATCCCTCAAAAACATCAGCAAATTGCAAAGTGTTTCCTTCAAAATTTGAGTATTTGAACGGATTTGTTGTTGAATTGCGAGATGTCTTGAATGGATTAGCAATTTTCTGACCGAGGTTCAAACCTACATTGTTAATTTTTGCCATACTATTCCTTTCTTTATTCTCAGACTCTTTTACATTTATAGCTTAACAATATTAGAAATAAAATAAATCATTAGAATAGATGATTATTTTCTACATAATACCTATAACTTTAGTATGATACAAAATCTCTAATGCAAAAAATAAATATATTACCGGCAAAAAACTGCTTTTCAGAATTTGGAATCAGTTTTTTAGCTTTTTAGTAGCCGCCTATGTTTTTCCTCAGATAGATATACTTACCCCCAACCAGTGTTATTGATAAATAACCATGCTTACGCTATTCTATATATACAAGTTTTTGAGGAGAAAGCAATGACTGTAATAGATAAGATTAATAGTATTAATGACGTTGTTAAAGAAATTTTTGACTTTACACAGGCTAATGAAAAAATCAAAGCCGATTTTGATGAATATCTGGCAACAATAGGAGCCAGAAATATTTCACTAAACCAGATGGAGAAAATCTTCCTTCCTTATATTTTTGAACGCAAAATCGATAATAAATCTGTTCTGGAAATGTTCAGGGAAGAAAAAGGTGCACAGCCTATTATTGACAGTTTTATTAATGCACAGGCTTCTATTTTTGAAATTAAAAAGATTCTCAAAACCGGGTTTGAACTATATAACCTCGTAAATGAAAAAACATACACTGTTCTTTCACTAACTAAAATGACAAATTTCCGCGGGATTTATGCAGGTCAGTATATTGTTGCAAGAATCTTTGAGCTGGATGGCGAACATTATGTTATAGAAATTTCAAGCGTACTTTCACATTCACAAAAAGAAGAAGCATACAGATATGCAGTAATGAAACTTGTTCACACTCCGAGAATGCTATATTTTGACAATCCTGACAAAGAAAAAGAAATCAAAAAGACTATTGCAGAAATGTATCAAAAATTTATTAAAACTTTTGATAAAGACATTATTCTTACAACTAATAAGCATGCTGATGATATAATCGGAGCTTTTAATGAGGGTGAGGAAATCGATTTATCAGACAAAGGCTGCGACATAACCGAATTTAAATTTTTCCACGTAAAAGAGCTTGATAACAACTATTCAAACTTTCTGGAAAATTCTATGGGCGGATTTTCTTCCCACAATGAGGTTTATGACGTTGCTGTAATCTTTGATGAGAAAAACGGATTGTATGCAATACCTTTTTATAAAACTTTTTGTACAATTTTTGAGGACAAATCGAAAGTTGAAAATGCAAAAAATTGTATAGAGTACTTCCTTACAAATGATTCAATTCCAAACATAATACTGGATAAAGTTTCCAGCATGTACCCGAATTTTATGGCAACTTTAAACGAGATTATGGAAACAAATTATACTTATGAAGAACTAATCAAAAAATATAAATCAGATTATTTGAATAACAGGATTTATTCATCTGCTACAATATTATTTTGTTCCAAAGCATTTTCTGAAATCTTTGATTACATTTCGCTTCCACAGCCGCAAAAACCTGTAATAACAGAAAAAGTCGGCAGGAATGATCCTTGTCCTTGCGGCAGCGGCAAGAAATTCAAAAATTGCTGCGGAAGATAAAAAATATAAGAAAATGGGACTTATATACAACTTTACACAAATTTTAGCTTTTATAATGTAAACTGCAATATAAATCAAAAAAAATTATAAGAAATAAAAATGACAGGGTTAAAATTAAAAATTTAAAGATTAATCCCCGTCATTTTTTTTACGTAAACCCATAATACCGGTTACAATGCCGGCGCTTCCGCCTATAATCCCGTTAACTGCAAGTGAATTTTTCATTGGCGATTTAAAAAATTGCATTTTTCTGGATACAAGATCCAATGCAACACCGAAACCGAACCAAGCACCTGCCGTAGTTAATCCGTCCTTCATAGGATTAACAGCCTGTTTCTGCATTGCAGATTTTGAATTTGCCGCACAAAAATGCAGCCTCTGAGTATTTTGTATATTTTGTATTCGCATATTTATATTTTTTGCTTCGACATTTAATATTAGCGTTAATTGTATTTACAATAAAAAATACCTGACATATCAGGTATTTTTTAAAATTGCCGATGGCCGGGGTCGAACCGGCACGTAGTTGCCTACACCAGATTTTGAGTCTGGCACGTCTACCAATTCCATCACATCGGCATATTTAGTTTTCAAATTCCTAAATTGAAGTTCTGTGATGGAATTGGTCTATATCCTGATTCGCTGGATTTATTACCTGGTACCCATCTATACTTCAACTGCCTGTATATACCCGTCTGCGCAATATTTTGTTTG
>CALURU010000012.1 GCA_944323255.1 Candidatus Gastranaerophilales bacterium | reverse complement strand
AAAATAAATCTACAAGCTGGAAGTTGCATTAAGCTAACTAGTCGGATGGCAATAGCGAAATTACGAGTTTGTACCACACCTCTCAGCCATCCTCAAAGTGGAACTAATTAACTTAAAGCTAAAAAGAAAAAGTTAACAAAAAGAAAAGAACCATTTGGACGGGAAACAAAAACAACCTACAAGTGTAATTTTACCCTCCCCGTTTCCCTTAAAATAAATCTACAAGCTGGAAGTTGCATTAAGCTAACTAGTCGGATGGCAATAGCGAAATTACGAGTTTGTACCACGCCTCTCAGCCATCCTCAAGATGAAACTAATTAACTTAAAGCTAAAAAGAAAAAGTTAACAAAAAGAAAAGAACCATTTGGACGGGAAACAAAAGTCAAAACTACAAGTCGGATTAATAATTATAGGTTTCTCTAAAGACAAACTACGGGGAGTGACTAAGTGACCGGGAGATTAAGTGACTAAGCAGGTTAAATATAAAGCTACCAACTTAGCGTCATTGTGAGGGAATAGCCACACCCAGTGCGGAACCTACCCGCCACTTGTGGGAGGGTCGAAATCTTTGATTTCGGGGAGGGGTTAAATATTGAACTAATATTTTTTACTCCTAAAAATTATCATAGACAATACTGGGCTCTACCTGACAAAAATTCTAAAAACTATTTTCCTCTCTACTAATACCTGATCATTTATGTTAATATTTGATATAAAAACAATCAGGAGTAAAAATGGATAAATTAAATTTTTTAACAGCCGGCGTCCCGTTAAAAGCCGGAAATAAAGGATATGATGCAGGATTTAAAATCCTTGATGAAATGGGACTCGACGGGCTTGAACTTGAATTTGTAAGAGGAGTAAGAATCAGCGACAAAAGCCGTGAGGCAGTCTGCGCAGCAAATAATAAAGTTATCACTGCACATGCGCCGTTTTACGTAAATCTTAATGCTAGAGAAGATGATAAGCTTGAGGCAAGCGTACAGCGAATTATTGAAACCGCAGAAACTGCAAATTCTCTTGGCGGATTCAGTATTACATTCCATGCCGGATATTACCTCGGGCAGGATGCAGAACTTGTTTACAATAACATAAAATCGAAAATAAAAGTCATAACAGATACCCTTGAAAAAACCGGAAATAAAATATGGATAAGACCGGAAACAACAGGTAAAGCAACCCAGTGGGGCGATTTGGAGGAGATTGTAAGGCTTTCAAAGGAGTTTGAAACAGTTCTCCCATGTGTCGATTTTTCGCATCTTCATGCCAGATATAATGGTATTTCAAATACTTATGATGAATTTTGTGCAATCTTTGAAAAAATTGGCAATGAATTGGGACAAATTGCATTAGATAATTTTCATGCGCACATTGCAGGTATTGAATATGGAGCGAAGGGTGAGAAAAAACATTTAAACCTCGAAGAATCTGATTTTAACTACAAAGATTTATTAAAAGCGTTTAAGAAATTCAATGTCAAAGGTGCTATTGTATGCGAAAGCCCGAATATTGAAGATGATGCAAAGCTACTTAAAGATTATTATATGAGCTTGTAAAATTATGGCAGAAAATGATGAAAAATACATGAAAATGTGTTTTGCACTCGCAAAAAAAGGCGCAGGAAAAGTTGCGCCAAACCCGCTTGTCGGATGTGTTGTTCTGGATAAAAAAGGAAACATTGCAGCAAAGGGATATCATAAAAAATACGGACAAAACCATGCAGAACGTGATGCTTTATTAAAGCTTAAAAATAATGAGGCAGAAGGCGGAACGCTCTATGTGAATTTAGAACCCTGTTCACATTACGGAAAGACTCCTCCTTGTGTTGATTTAATTATTGAGCGCAAAATTGCACGTGTTGTAATCGGAATGAAAGATGTAAATCCTGCTGTAGATGGAATTTCCAAACTCAAAAAAGCCGGAATAAAAGTTGATTTTATTCTTGAAAAAGAAGCTGAATTTTTAAACCGCAGGTTTATTAAAACCATGACCCGAAAACTTCCATACGTTGTTCTAAAAACCGCTACCACAATGGATGGCAAAATAGCTTCGCATACAGGTTCGTCAAAGTGGATTACAAGGGAAGAGGCAAGGAAATTAGTTTACAAGATGAGAAAAGAATTCGATTGTATTCTCACAAGTTCAAATACAGTGCTTGCTGACAATCCTGCAATGGAAACAACAAGCAACCAGTGGAAATGTATTCTGGATAAAGATTTAAGGACAGATAAAACTTTCAGAATTTATTCGCAGGGCAAAATATACATTGCCTCAAAAGAAAATACTCCGCTAAAAAATGGTAAGTTAGATTTGGAATCTGTTTTACGGGAACTTTATAAACTTGAGATTTATTCTGTATTCGTAGAGTGCGGCGGAACGCTTGCAGGTGCGCTGCTTAAACAAGGACTGATTGATGAAGTTTATCAATTTATCGCCCCAAAAATCCTTAATGATAACAGCGGCTTGAGCTGTTTTAGTAATGATAAAACTGATGAAATATCACAAGCCAAGCCGCTCAGATTTTATGAGATTAGAAAACTTGGTGAGGACGTACTTTTAAAAGCACTATGTATTAAGTAATTATTCTATAACTTTTAAAAGTCTTTCCCAAACTTCGTCAATTGAACCATTAGCATCTATCTTATACAAAACACCTTTATCTTCGTAGAATTTTATTAAAGGTTCTGTTTCTCTAAAATAAGTGTCAAAACGGGCTTTTGCCGTCTCTTCATTATCATCTGCTCTGGTTTTCAATTCAGCACCGCACCTGTCACAAATATTTTCCACCTTTGACGGTTTGAATTTTTTGTTATAAATCTCGCCACATTTTGGACAAGATTGACGTGCAACTATTCTGTCGATTAAAATTTGTGTATCAATATCAAAATATATTGCTCTAAAAGATGCCGCATTTTCTTTGTTAATTTCAGCATTGATTTTTTCAAGCATTTCCGCCTGTTCAAGACTTCTAGGATAACCATCAAGAACATATCCGTTTTTGCAATCATCTTCAGCAAGTCTTTTCAGGATGATTTTCCCTACAAGTTCGGCAGGTACAAGCTGCCCTTTATCAATAAAGGATTTTGCAATGTTGCCTTCTTCCGTTTCTTTAGCGATTTCCGCTCTCAAAAGTGAGCCGGTATCTACGTGCGGAAAACCAAGGTATTCAGCCAGTTTGTTAGTCTGAGTTCCTTTTCCGCATGCCGGCGGACCTAAAAAAATCAATTCTTTTTTCATTTCTCACTCCTTTGTATAGTTTTATTATAAAACTTAACACACGATATGTAAAATTTTTACAAAAATGAACATATAAAAAAACATATCGTTATATAAATAAGAAACGGAGGTGACGTATGAAAAAGGTTTTATCTCTACTAAGTTTGATAGCAGTTTTCAGCATAATATCTCCGGTATATGCAGCCCCCGGCGGAGGTCCCGGGGGACCTCCGCCGGGCGGGGTTCTGCATGCCGGACCGGGAATTCATAGAGGTCATCGACCGCCATCAGGCAGAATAGCACCACCTCCTCCTCCAAGATATTACAGAGGCTCCGCCATAATCGGCGGAGTGTTAGCCAGGCGCAGCTGTTGGGGCTATCCTTACTGCGATTATAGAGTAGGACTTTACGACTGGTATCCGACACCGTGCAACAGAGGCGGAGTATATGTTAATGTCGGAATTCCTATAAGATTTTAATTTGTTAAATTTCTTTCTCCCAAAAGACACCAGACTCCTGTTTATAACAGGAGTTTTTATTAGGTATTAATGCCATTTTATGATTCATTGAATTGATGTCGGCTTGGTAAAGACAAGCTTAATTGTATTGTTTAATAAAAATATGCTAAACTATAATTATGCTGGACATAAATACAGGGGAAGAAGTTAAGGCGTTATATAAACTTGTGGAAATCAGGGGCGGAAAAAGGACGGAGAAATTCAAGACTCCGGATATCAAGCGGGCTTTGAGATTTCACAAATGGTATGTTGCACGTTACAGACAGGGGCTTTTGATGGAAATTCTGCCGGAGAAAAAAGTCTATGACTGGAAAGAGAAGAAGGTGAGTTATACTTTTTGACAGCATTAAGATAAATGAAAAAATCTTAAAAATGTGCCTGACCTGAATAACTCTATTCACTATTCACTCCTCACTAATCACTAAAAAAAATGAATAACCAAAAATACATAGCATTAATAGATTGCGACAGTTTTTTCGTATCGTGTGAGAGAAAACTCAATCCCGAACTAAAAGGACTGCCTGTTTCCGTTGTTTCGGGAGAGAGGGGGTGTATAATTTCCCGCTCCAGAGAGGCGAAAATGCTCGGTGTCCCTATGGGAATTCCATTGTTTCAGGCTGTAGAAAAATATCCAGAATGTATTTATATAAGCGCAAACCATTACAATTATACAAAAATTTCAAAACAGGTAATGGCAATCTTAAAAGAAGTCAGCCCAAATGTTGAAGTTTATTCCATTGATGAGGCATTTGTTGATTTTACCGGACTCACAAGGCTTTATAAGAAAAACTATTTTCAACTTGCAAAAGATTTGCAGCAAAGAATAGCTGATGAAGTTGACATTCCTGTAACAATCGGAATCAGCCGAACCAAAACACTTGCCAAATTAGCATCCGACAAAGCAAAAAATACGTCAACACGTGTTGCGCTTGTCGGGAAATGCGGCATCAATCACCTGTTAGAATATACTGAAATTCAGGAAGTCTGGGGAATCGGACGCAAGCTCGGCGTGAAACTTAGAGGGTTGGGAATTAGAACAGCGCTTGATTATGTGAATCGTGATGAAAAATGGATCAAGCAAAAATTTGGTAAAAACGGGCTTGGAGTACAGACAGAACTTGGCGGAATAATGGTTTCGCCCGTAAGTAACATTGTTGAACTTCCAAAATCAATAAGCGACACTAAATCGTTTTTAGAATTTTCATCCGACCTGCAATTTCTGAAAAACGAACTTTCAATCCACATACATTCCTGCTGCACAAGGCTAAGGAAAATTGACTGCAAATGTTCAACCATAGGTGTTCTTCTTAAAACAAAAGATTTTAGAACTCTTTATTCCAAAGTCCAGTTAAAAACTCCGACGAATTTTGAGTTTGAAATTTCACGCAGTGCATTTCCTGTTCTTGAAGAAATGTTCCAAAATAATGAATTATACAGAAGCGTTGGAATTGTACTTGAAGATTTTAAGGAAAACACAGAAGAGCAGTTACTTTTGTTTAACAATAATGAGAAAAAAGAACAAAACGAAAAATTGGGTAAAAGCCTTGATATTTTGGAGAAAAAATTCGGGCGCAACATTGTCCGTACAGGTTTTGTAAACAAAGAAGTTCCGTTTAAACAGGGTTTTTTAACCAGCCCGCAGGATGTGGAATAAAGTTTCACTTAATTTAATTTGGATTTGGATTTAGGAGATTCAGAAAAATTAGCCGATAATGATTTGTACTTTTCCTGCATTCTGTTTATTCTTTTTTCCAGATATGCTACTTCATTCGGACGGTTTAGACCTGTATAAATTTCTCTGGATTTTTCGTACATTTTTATTGCATCATAAGGTTTTTTCCCTGCAAGAATTGATGCCAGATCCGAGTATGCGAATGCCAGCTGCACCTGAACTTCTTCTTTTGGAGTCGGAGCTTTATTTATACTGTCAAAGTTGGCAGCATTTTCATCATAGTTTTTGATAATCCTTTTGCAGCAATCCTTCTTTCTTCCCAAAACATTTATTAACATTTTTTTATTATTTAGAGATTTATAAACTTTTTCAAGATCTATAAGTCTTGCAAGCTCATGCAAACCATCGTTTTTTCTGCGGCAGTTTTCTATTGCAAGATTCAAAAACATTTCCGCTTTTTCGGGCTTATTAAAACTTACGCAAATTTTTCCCAGTTCGTTTATAAGCAAATCACTTATTTTTGTCTGTCCTCTTGTTTTAAGCTGTTCTGAAAGTTTGAAAGTTTCATTGCAAAAATTATCGAGCCTGTCCGTGCGCACAAACATATCGCCGATTTCACGGAAATCCTGCTTTGCCGCAATAATGTCGGTTTTGTGAGTATCAAGAACTCTGGCAGAAAACTTCTTATACGCCTGCTGAATAAATTCTTCGCTTGTTCCTATTTTCCCCAGTATTATCGAAAGCTTCATATATTATTAAAGTATTCTTATACTAAAAAATTGCTATAAAATTTTATATTTTCGCTTTACCATGTATAATTTATAAGAGAAACGGAGAAATATAAATGAGTAAATATTTATTGGAAGTAGGCGTAGAAGAATTACCTTATAAATTTATACCAATGGCAATTGAACAATTGGAAAGAGGATTTAAAACTTTTTTAGAGGATAATAAAGTAACATTTGATAAAATTAAAGTTATGGCAACACCGAGACGTCTTGCAGTTATTGTAGACGGGCTCGCTGAGGCACAGCCTGATGTCGAAAAAGTTGTGAAAGGTCCTATTGCAAAAGTTGCGTTTGATGAAAATAACAAACTTACAAAAGCCGGTGAAGGTTTTGCTAACAAGAACGGAGTTAGTAAGGATGAACTTTATGTAGAAGATAATTACGTCTATGCAAAAATATTTATCAAAGGAAAAAGCACAAAAGATTTGCTCAAAGAAAATGTTCCTCTGATATTTTCAAAACTTCAAGGACCTCACTTTATGAGATGGGGTAATAATGATGTGAAATTTTCAAGACCAATAAGATGGGTATTGTCAATTTTGGATAATAAAGAAGTTAAAATCCGAATCATTGATAAAGACTCTTCCAATATCACTAACGGACATAGATTTTCAAAACAAAATATTGTAATCAATAACCCTGACGAGTACACAGATAAGCTCAGAGATGCCTGCGTAATTGTGGATCAGGAGGAAAGAAAAGAGAAAATTTTAGAGTTGACAAAAAAAGAAGCCGACAAATTGAATGCGGTTACAAAGATTTCCGACGATTTATTGGAAGAAGTAACTTTCCTCTGCGAATGGCCTGTTGCCGTAGTTTGCAGCTTTGATGAAGCATTCCTCACAATTCCGCAGGAAGTCGCAGTTACGGTTATGGAAACCCACCAGAGATATTTTGCGCTCTATACTAAAGAAGGTAAGTTAACAAACAAATTCGTAACAATTACAAACTACACGGGGAACGAATTTGAAAATATTAAAGCCGGTAATTTGAGAGTTATCAAAGCAAGATTGGATGATGCTGTATTCTTCTTTAACGAAGATACCAAAAAGCCTCTCGAAGCTTATGTAGAGAACCTGAAGGGCATGACTTTCCAAAAAGGTATGGGCTCTGTTTATGACAAGACTCAGAGAATTATCAAACTTTCTGAAAAAATATCAACAGAACTCGGTGTAAACAAGCCTTCAATCAAGAGAACGGCAGAGCTTTGCAAAGCTGATTTAGCAACAAATCTTGTATTTGAATTTACGGAGCTTCAAGGATTTATCGGTGCGGATTATGCAAGAGTTTCCGGTGAATCAGCAGAAGTTGCGGAAGGTATTAAAGAGCATTACTTCCCGCTCAATGCTGACAGTGAAACCGCAAAATCAATCGAAGGTCAGATTGTTGGTATTGCAGATAAAATCGACACAATCTGTGCGGTATTTGTATCCGGCAAAAAACCAACCGGCTCTTCCGACCCGCTCGGCGTAAGACGTGCAGCATTAGGTATAATTAAAACAATACTTGAACATAATCTAAAACTTGATGTTTCAAAACTTATTGATGAAACTCTGGAGCTTCTTCCGATGAAGGCAGAAGTTAAAAAAGATGTGGAAGAATTCTTTGTTCAGAGATTAATTATTTTCCTGAATAATGATTACTCTAAAAACATTCTCGAGGCATGCTCAACAAACAATCCTTGCAAAGATTTTTGCGATTATGTAAAAAGAGTTGAAGCAATTTCAGCAGGAGTTGACGAAAAACTTGTTGAAAACGCTAACAGAGTTCTAAGAATTCTGAAAGAAGAAGCCGGAGAAATTAAGCCGGAACTCTTTGTACTTGAGGCTGAAAAAGAATTGTACAAAGCTGTTGAAAACGTAAAATTTGATGGTAATTACAAAAACTACCTCAAAGAATTAACAGAGATTAATCCTGTTGTAACAAAGTTCTTTGACGATGTTCTTGTCATGGATAAAGACGAAAAAATTAAAAATAACAGGCTTGCACTATTGAAGAGTTTGAAAAATAAGTATATAATACTAACAGATTTCTCAAAAATGTAAAAATTTGTAACAAGTTCTTGAAAAATGGTCAATTTTTACCTTGAGGAGACTTTATAAAAGTACAAGTGAAGGTAGTAAAAACTAATAAAAGAGGTCGTTATGTTCAACCTGAAATTTTTAAAGTCACTGAAACAAGCATTAGATACAAAAAAGAACTTACTGACATTCTCTGAATCACAAAGACAGATGAATGAAAATTATATAGAGTCATTGTCAAGCAATGAACTAAAAATAAAGGCTGACGAACAAAGGCTGGAAGCAATGGTCAGACAACAATTAAAAGAAGAATTTCCGAATATAGAAAAGAGTTCTTCTTACGACTTACTGGTTGACGCAGTCATCCACAATTACAAGTCAAAACAGCTTCAGGCCACCGATGATGCTATCATAGAATAATTAAGCTCATCACAAATCAAAACAGAAAAATAAAGACGCTCTGCTAACCGGCAGGGTGTTTTTTTATATTTAGCTGCTAGCTATTAACCATAACAAACAGTTGCAGTTTAGCCTGATATAATACTCACTTAAGAGACTATTATTCAATAATTTCAGGCGGTTTAACAAAATACCCTGTAAAATTTTTCTTATACTCTTTAAGCTCGGTACAATACGCTTCCATATCTAGCGACACTCCTTTTTTTAGCGGATATGATTTTATTCCGACAGACTTATATATTGCTCTTATAAACACATTTGATATAGCATCAGATCCTCTAAGCCACGGTGTCGAATGTGCCAAAAGCCAACGGATTTCCGCAACTGTGGAATTGATTTTGTCCATATTTTTAGGTTTAACATCCTCATGAACATACTTTGGAAAAACCTCTTTTGCCAACTCGAAAACTCTATTCAGAATCTTGTTTACGTAAAGTGATGAAGCATGCAATATTACTTTGCTGTTTTTATCATATATATGCGGTCTTGAAAAATCCATCTGGCTGCTGTTTTTAAGAGGATGCTCCGCTATATAATCCAGCCGCTTTTCGTAAGATTTATATTTGTTATTCGAATACGGAGTTGTCAAATCACAAATGCGATGAGAAGCCCATCCGTCACGCTCCACACGCAATACTCCGCTATAAAGTTTTTTTACTATATCAAGAGTTAATTTATTAGCATTTTTAATTCCGACTGCAATAATTTTTAGAACATTTTCAGCCGAGGTATCCTTTCTTATCAAATTTACCGCAGTATCTGCAACTTTTATTATCTCATTAGCCCACTGCCTGTTTTGCCCGTAACCCCGAATTTTGACAAAAAAATCATCCTGCTTAAATCTCAATTTTTTTGAATTCAAGTTGGCATAAAAGTTTGGCGAATTATAATTTGATACCTTCATACCATGTATAAATTACATAAAAATATTTTTTGCCACTATTTCATTATTCTTTAATATTTAGAATGCTTCCGCTATAATCCGCATCAAAATCGTACGCTCTCTGGATTTTCTGGGTTTTCTGGCTCTTTTTAAGCTCTGCAAGAACATTCTCTTTCCCAGCTTCAAGCTTTTTTATATTCGCCATCTCCAGATCCCGAATCTCCTCCAGCAGATTGTCAAGCTCTTTTTGCTGCACCGGCGTAAGCTCAAGATATTTGCGCATGCATTTGCAGTTCAAAAACATAGGTTCACGATTTTTTATCATCGTAATAGCATTATCAAAATCTTCTTTATCAATCAATCTCGAGATTTCTTCCGAACCGTTTTTAAGCTGATTATACTGAAGCATTAATTGTTCAAATTGTTGTTCATCCTGCATTCTCGTCATCCTCTCGCAACGCCGGATGCTGAACATTCTCCTGCGGCGTTCTTTCTTTCATTACTTCTTCTAATGTAGTTATTCCATTCTTAATCTCAATAGCTTTCTGAAATCCCCATCTTATATTAGTCATATCTTCAATAACTTCATCTATCAATGCAGAATTTCGCTGAACATTAGCCTTTATAAGATTCGCAGCCATTTTATTATAAAGTTTAAAAAGCATTTTAGAAACGTCATTACCATTTTTCAGATCAATTGTCCGCATAAATTCTCGGATAATTTTTCTAGCATTCTCAATGTTTTCAGAACGCTCTTTCAAATTATTTTCTGCTATCGCAGTTTTCGCTTTCTGCAAAAATTGTAAAGCACCATCAAATAGTAATATCATTAACTTTTCAGGTGTCGCTGTGGTAATATTACTCGTCTGATATTGTTTAATATATTTGCTGTATGGATTTCCCGGCGGCATCTATACCTTCTTGTTCACAAATATTCCGGACGCCATATTTAGCTTCTGTACCAGTTCCCCAAGTTCATTTCCGGATATTGTTTCTATTAGTTTATTTGTTGCACTGTCGTATAATTCTATTATATCATCTTTTACATTTAATTTAACATAAAAATCTTTGTTAGGATTTTCAATGTCATCTTCGTCATAAGAATCGTCCTCTTCTTGGGACTCTTCCGGAGGATTTACCACTAATCCGTCTTGAAACGTTTCCTCCTGTTTTTCTTTCTGCTGTTGCTTAGAGGAATTTTCTTCCTCATCTTCTTTAGAGCGGACACGTTGGTTAATGCCCAAACTCTGCACCTGACGTGAATCATTTATTGCATCAGATTGTATTGCCTGCTCGGTTTTACTTGCATACTCGGCAGAAGTCGATTCTTTAACTGCGCCTGTATTTGCGATTGATAAACCGTCCATGCCCATATGTGAAGCTTCCTTTACATATTCTATCTTATTACATATTATGATATAATGCTCGTATGTTCATCATATAAAAGAAGGGTATATTTCATGAGTAAGAGTTTATTTATAGGTTTTATGGAAAAAATGCTTGGATTTCCTCTCTGGATTAAGCAGACAATTTTTCTGAATTTATCAAATGATTTGATTAATTACCTGAGTAACGAATTTTTGGATGTTCAGGAAGGTGAATTGTTCCATATATATAGACCGGCTCTTTCAGAATTAGGTCAAAACGAACTTCAAACCAAGGAATCCAAATATGATGAAATCATTTACTCGTTTATGGAAAGCTGCTCTAAGGGTATGTCACTTGTAGAAATTGCGATTGAAAGTAATTATACAATGGAAGAAGTTGCCAAAGCATTTATGTTTTGCAAGACTTCCGGTTTCTTTTCTAAAGAAATACCAAACCTTATAAGTGCAACGGCGGGATTTATTGCCGGAAAATACAGAACAGGCGAATATTTTATCAGAGCCGGTAAAATGACGATTGAACAATTGGATGAAGTATTGAATAAGCAGCAGGAAATGAATGAGAGCGGCAAACACGTCTTTATTGCAGAATTAATGGTTCAGATGGGCTTTGTAAAAGATAAAGATGTTAAGAGTATTATTTTCATGAAGGAAGAAGCCGGAAAACGTTTCTCGCTTAATCCGAACGACGTTCCATCTATTGCAATGGAAAAAGAAAAATATGATATCAGGGTTGAGAATACCAGATTAAAAGAAGAAAACGAAATTCTGCGTCAGAAAATTGATGCAATTCTTACTTATATAAAAGAACATAAGCTTCCTGAAGAACAGCCAGAGCCTCAAGAGTTTTAAGTCATGCGTATAGAATATGTACGTGACGGGCTGGTTGAAGAGTTTCACGAGGGAATATTTCTGGATTATGCAGACGCAAAGCCGGAGGATAATATTTATCCCTATTATTTACGTTCCTGCGCAAAGCCTTTGCAGGCGGCTCTTCTGGTTGATTATAATGCAGATTTGAGAGAGGACGAACTTGCTTTGTGCTGCGGATCACATGCCGGCGAAGAATCTCATATTGAAGTCGCCCTAAGAATAATGAAAAGATACGGCATAACAGAGAGCATGCTCAAATGCGGGGTTCACGCTCCGCTATCGAGAACTATGCAGGATAAGATGCTGCTTAGAGGAGAAAAAGCTTCACAGATTCAAAACAACTGTTCCGGAAAGCATATAGGTTTTCTGGTTTTGTGCAGAATAAACGGCTGGGATACAGAAAATTATTATGAACTTGAGCATCCGCTTCAGCAGGCTGTTATCAAAAAAATCTACGAAATGTGCGGAATTGAAACAGGTGAAAACACGCCCGCATCTGCTGCTTGCTTATCTTCTTACCCTTACCCTGTAACCACTGACGGCTGCGGAGTTCCGATTGTAAGCATGCCGCTTTATAACATGCTTGTCGGTTATATTAATTTATTAAAATATGACAAAATTATCAATGCGATTGTGAATAATCCATATATTTTTGGCGGAGAAAACCGACTTGATACAGAAATTATCGAAAAAACAGAAAATATTGTTGCAAAAGTAGGTGCAGGCGGACTATGTATTGTTTTGAATACAAAAAAACAGGATGCTTTTGTTGTCAAAATAAATGACTGCTCGATGGAAGCCCGAAGGTTTGCGGTTCTTGATACAATTAACCGCCTTGGCTGGGGAAATATAGAGTTTGATGATAAAATTAAAACACTTAGCGGAAAAGTCGTGGGCAGGGTTATTGTCACTTGATTTTTTGTTGAGATACATTAAAATAATTGTATGTTAAAGAAGAGTTTGCTGGTTTTAATCTTTAGTTCGTTTTTGCTTCCCGTCTGTGCGGAAGAAATTGATAACGGCGGGCATGCCGGACCTCCTCCTGGGTTTTATGATGAGATAAAACCGGAAGATGTCGAAAGAGAAGAAGCAGAACCTGCTGGAGAAGCTTATCAAACATTCAGTGATGAAGATTCGGGAACAGGAGAGGAAATCATTATTCCTCCGGCAGAAAAAACAAAGCCTACAAAAAATTATGCAGAAATTTACAATTCGCTTGAAGTTCCGACGTTTTCATATCTTCACGATATAGATCCTGACCAGTATTATGACATGAAGGACACAAGCTGGTCTGTTTACCCTCTTTTGAGATTAATGTCACCTATTTATTTCAAAAGTATAACGGTTGAACCGGGGTATTATTTACTGACTCCTAGAGAACACGAAGGAGAATGGTACATGCTCTTCAAACAAAACGGATTAGTAAAATATATTATACCGGTTTATGAAAGAGACTACACGCCGGAAATGTTTTACGACGAACATATACCTAAGCCAAAACTCACATTTGCACAAAAAGTTCATACAGGTTTTCTGGATATGATAGGACATATCAAAAGCACAAAGCGGAAAGAACCTGTCCAGACTTATCTTGAAGTAAACGATCTTGAGAATTATTTTGTCTCAATCGTTATTTATTACGGCTCACATAAATATTCCACTATTTTCAGAACCGTAAGACTTTAAGATTTGCCTGATTGTTAACTTATTTTTTTCATCTATAATGTATAAAGAGGCTAGGCGAAATGATAAACGATTTGACTAAGGGAGCACCATTAAAAATAATGCTGTTGTTTTCGATTCCTCTGCTTATCGGAAACATTTTCCAGCAGTTTTACAATATAGCAGACATAATTATTGTCGGAAGAACTCTCGGGATGAATGCACTTGCAGCAGTTGGTGCAGTTTCACCTTTGTTTTTCCTTATTATGTTTATAATCGTCGGTATGACTAACGGTTTTTCAGTAATCACTGGGCAAAGATTCGGAGCAAAAGATTATGAAGGCGTGAGACGCTCGGTTACAATGTCAACCATTCTAAGCTGTGGTTTAACTTTGGCATTTACAATCGTATGTGCTTTCACTATGCCTCTAATTCTGCATATGATGAATGTTCCGCAAGAGATATACAAAGATGCACATTATTATATTCAAATAGTCATTGGCGGGCTAATTATTGCAAATTTGTACAACCTTCTTGCAAGTGTAATAAGAGCGCTCGGAGATAGCATGACACCTCTTTACTGCTTAATTATAGCTTCGGTTTTGAATATTTTCCTTGCACTTTTGTTTATACTGGAATTCCATCTCGGCGTACCGGGCTCTGCTTATGCGCTGGTGCTTTCGCAGGCTTTTTCGGCATTGCTTTGTATTTGGTATGTAAAAAAACATTTTCCGATTTTGCATTTTAAAAAACAGGATTGGATTTTTGATTGGAAAGAGGATTATAAATTTGCACTCGAACACTTGAAAGTCGGACTCCCGATGGCAGCACAGTTTGCAATTCTCGGGACAAGTATATTGATTATCCAGAGTGTATGCAATTCTTTCGGACCGGATATTATTGCTGCATTCACGGCAGCTTTAAGAATAGAGCAGATTGCAACACTGCCGATGATTTCATTTGGAGTTGCTCTTGCAGCTTATGTTGCGCAAAACTTTGGAGCAGGAAATTTTTCGAGGATAAGATTCGGTGTAAAAAAAGCTTCGCTTATAAACGTCGGGTTAAGTATTGTAATGGCATTTATTATGCACTTCTGGGGCGGAAATTTTGTCAGAATCTTTGTCGGGCATCAGAATGAACATATTGTAGATATTGCACACAACTATTTGTTTATAAGTTCAATATTTTATTTCTTTTTAGCGCAGATTTTTATATACAGAAACGCTCTTCAAGGGCTTGGAAGAGCTGTTATTCCTATGCTTGCCTCATTCGGCGAACTTTTAATGAGAGCTTTTGCTGCAATTTATCTTGCTGCAAAAATCGGATATTACGGAGTGTTTTTCGCAGGTCCAATAGCCTGGGTCGCAGCTTCGCTTGTGCTGGCAACGGGATATTATTCTACAATTAAGCAATTTATCATGAAAACCCAAATAAAATTAAGAAGCGCAAGAAAGAAAGCCGCATAACTTGAGACTTACGTGTGAATTTTAAGATTAGTAACTCAATTTCACAGAAAAAAGATATTATGATATCATATTAAAGAGAATTAGGGAGGGAGTATGGAAAGAGACAACAAACCGGTTGTTCATCTAATATCAAAACCGGAAAATATGCTAAAGACAATTTATACCGCAGCCAGAACATGTTACAGTGCGGATTCTCCATATAATATTTATAACAGTACCGACGATGAAGAAAAAATGCTTAAACTTATTGAAAGAGTTGTCTCATCCGGTCACTATTCAGTAATAGAACACATTCAGGTAACTTTTGCAATTTCTAACGTATCAAGAGCTTGTACACACCAGCTTGTAAGACACCGCCACATGTCTTTTTCACAAAAATCACAAAGGTATGTAAAAGAAAAGGGGCAGTTTGATTACATAATTCCTCCGACTATTGAAAAGAATGAAGAACTCAAATCCAAATTTGAGAATTTTATGGCAGAAGTTTCAAAGATTTATACAGAATTTACGGAAGCCGGAATTCCTGCGGAAGATGCAAGAGCAGTATTGCCTAACGCTGCTGCAAGTTCGATTGTTGCAAGTTTAAATTTGCGGGAAATGATTCATCTTGCTAACCTCAGGCTTTGTACAAGAGCGCAGTATGAAATCCGTACAATGGTAAAAATGATGTGCGATGAACTTGTTAAATCAGAACCTTGGCTTAAACCTTATCTTGTACCAAAATGCGAGCGTCTTGGCTATTGTGATGAAGATAAATCTTGCGGAAGGAAACCTAAACTTAGCTTATGAGAAGACTTGCAATAATACTTACAGCCATATTTTTAATGCTGGTTGTAATATATTTTCTTGTTTTCAAACCTGAAAAATATCAGGAAAAAGATTTGTACGACTCAATTTTAGAGCGTGGGGTAATTAAGGTTGGAATAAATACCGATGCCAAACCATTCGGCTTTTTTGATGAACACTGGAATGTACAAGGATATGATGCGGATCTTGCAAGATACATTGCCCAATACATTCTAAAATCGCCAAATGCTGTTGAATTTCATCCGGTAACTCCGGCTAACAGAATGATGAAAGTTTCGACAGGCGAGGTTGATATAGTAATCGCTACGATGACGATAACTCCGCAAAGGCTTGAGATTATTGATTTTTCAATTCCTTATGATGCTGCGGGGCTTGCGATGCTTGTACGTTCAAACAGCAGAATAACTTCTATTGCGGATCTTGCAGGACAAAATATTGGTGTAGTATTTGGTACAACCGCCGAAAAAAATATGCTGAACCTTGCTCCAACTGCTAATATTATAGGTTTCAGAAACTACCGTACTGCATATCAGGCGCTAAAAGCAGGAAAGATTGATGCTTTAACCTCGGATGATACAATTCTCAGCCGATTTGTTTTTGAGGACAAATCCGTTAAACTTTTGCCGAAAAGATACACAAGAGAACCGTATGGAATTGCCTTCAGAAAAGGAAAAACGACTAAGAAATTGAGAGAAAACATTAATTTTGCGATAAAAGATATGCAGAATAAAAATGTTATGTTAAGGCTTCGACGCAAGTGGCTTCAAATATAGATAGAGTAATACTATGGAAAAAGGTTTTACAAAAATATTTTGGCAGTCTATAATTGTCGGACTGCTTACGGGAATCACGGTTGTTCTCTTCAGACTGGGAATAGAAAATCTGTTTCATTTTATAATGACAAATTTTTACTCTCATCCTCTGATATTCTTGTGCATAACAACTCTTGGCGGGCTTCTTGCGGGCTTAATGGTGTTTAAGCTTGCTCCTGAAACTTCGGGAAGCGGAATTCCGTATGTAAAAATGTCATTATTAAGAAGCGGGCGGTTGATTCGAATAAGAACTATTTTTGTGAAATTCATAGCCGGAGTTCTGGGCATTGGTACGGGACTTTCTCTCGGGCGTGAAGGTCCGAGCGTCCAACTCGGGGCAGGCGTAGGTTCTCTTGTCGGTAAACTCTCTAAATTAAACGGAAATAACAGAGACAAACTTATCGCATCAGGGGCAGGAGCTGCAATCGGCGCAACTTTTAACGCTCCTGTTGCCGGAACGCTTTTCGTTCTGGAAGAACTTATTCACAAATTCACCCCGTCAATGCTTTTCCCAACCCTTGTTGCAACAGTTATTTCCGCCACTGTTGCAAGACATTTTCTGGGCAGTAATCCTTCTTTTAATATTACACTCCAGCCGATAACCGTTGAGGGGACTACAATTTTGGTTTGTATAATACTCGGGCTTCTGTCAGGTGTTTTGGGAGTGTTGTTTTCTAAAACAATATTTTTCTTTAACAGCCTTTATGCAAAAATAAAGCTTCCCGATTATACAAAACCTGCTCTTGCAGGACTTATAACCGGAATTGCAGGGCTTTTTCTTCCTTATATTTTATCATCAGGCAACGGAAGCGTAGATATTCTTATGCAAGGCGGATTTCCGATTGGACTTGTAATTGTTATTTTTCTTGCCAAATTTATTATAACACCGCTTTGTTTCGGCTCCGGAGCTGCGGGCGGAATTTTTCTTCCTATGCTTATGCTGGGATCTTTTCTGGGATATATTACAGGATATTGTACAAATTTAATCCTGCCGGAAATAAATCTTACGGCTGCGGCATCACTCGGAATGGCAGGTTTTCTGTCATCTGTCGCCCGAACTCCGCTTACTGCCGTTGTAATGGTTTTTGAGATGACTGGCGGGTATGAATGTATTTTACCTTTAATGCTTACGGCAGCCGTTGCAGATATGACTGCTGCAAAATTTAACCATAAACCTATTTATGCAAAGCTCGTAGTGAATCAGTATAAGAAAACAGGAACAGAAATTTCTGCCGCTTTGCAGGTTAAAGATGTTATGAGCAGGCAGGTTAAAAGTTTCAGCGATGATACAAAAATCCTTGAGATACTTGGTTATATGGACAAAGAAGGGCATCACGCTTATCCTGTAGCGGATAAAAAAGGTCGTTTAGCAGGAATTGTTACCCGATCGGATATTGAAGATGTTTTGATTGATTCAAAGATGCGGGATGCAAACGTAAGCAGGATTCTGGAGACAAGTCCTGTTACCGTGTATCCTGATGAAAATCTTTATACCGCTTATTACAGACTGCACGAAAATTCAACCGAATGGGCTATAGTTATTGATAGAGAAAAGAAGATTCTCGGTATTGTGACAAGAAAAGATATTTTGCATGTTTAAATAATGGAACTTTTTTTATTTTTTTTCGTCTTACAGTTTAGAATAGCTTGAGAGGAGAAAATAAGATGAGCAGAGCGTTTAATAATGCTGAATATATAGACAGCACCGAAATGGAATCTAATTTGCCGAGAACATTCAGTACAATTGTTAACAATGATGATATTCTGCAAATGTATCTGAAAGAAATCGGCAGAAAAAAAATGCTTACAAAAAGTGAGGAAGTTGAGCTTGGACGGAGGATTCAGGAAGGAAACATTCGTGAGAGGGAACAGGCAAAAAGAGAACTTATACAGGCTAATTTAAGATTGGTTGTAAGTATTGCCAAAAAGTATATCGGGCAGGGAATTCTGTTTATGGATTTGGTACAGGAGGGTTCTCTGGGCTTAATTAAAGCCGCCGAAAAATTTGATTACAAAAAGAATTTTAAGTTTTCAACTTATGCAACCTGGTGGATTAAGCAGACAATTATAAGAGCAATTTCCAACCATTCAAGAACAATTCGGATTCCTGTTCATATGCTTGAAAAAATAAGAAAGTATAAAAAAGCTTGCAGTATAGCGGCTTATGATGAGAATATGGAAGTGGACGAAGAGACAATTTCAAAATTGTCAGGTTTAGACAGCAAAAAGATTGACGAAGTCAAAAATGCACTTAAAAAAGAACCGATAAGTCTTGATACTTTTGTAACAGATGATTTATGTATACAGGATTATGTAGAAGACACTTCGTATACCTCGCCGGAGAGTAATGCGCAAATCAATCTCCGCAAAAAAGACATAAAACGTCTATTAAACAAACTCGATAATCGTGAACGTGAGATATTAATAAGAAGATTCGGAATCGGAAACGAAGAGCCTAAGACGCTTGAACAGATTGGAAATGACATGGGCTTTTCGAAAGAACGAATCCGGCAGCTTGAAAATATCGCTTTGCAGAAGTTGAGGAAAGTTGAGCGTGTGGAGAAATTTAAGACATATATCGATGAAGAAATGTAAAAAGTTTTGAAGAGTCTTTACCTCTAAATTGATACCGGCTATGCCGGTAATCCTACAGACATATTAAACTTTTTCCTATATAAATTATTTGGAATTATAATTATATAAAATAGGAGATAATTATGTTTAATGAATTACGAGATGAGTTTTGCAAAGATTTAGAACGGGTTTCTATCGCACTGGAAAAATCCTGCTGGGATTTTTATACAAACTCGACCCCTGAAAACTTGAAAAAATACGAAGAAGTTCAGGAAGAATACTCAAAGCTTTTCAGAAATGAAGAATTTTATGAAAAATTTAAAACAGTTGATAAAAATCCCCTTTCAAAACACGAACAAAAGCAGCTTAAAGATTTATTAAAAGAGTTTGATGAAGAATTAAACACAGGTGAAGAGCTGAAAGCTTTAAGGCAAAAAGAAAATGAAATAGCCAAAAAGTTTAATTCTTATATTCCCCAAATTGACGGAAAAGAGGTTACAAAAACAGAGATTTTTAAGATTCTGCAAACGGAAACCAATCCGGAGAAGCGCCAAAAAGCTTATGATGCCAAAATCAAGGGCGGAGATTTAATTGCAGATGACATGGTCGAATTTGTCAGGATGAGAAACAGTTTTGCACAAAACAAAGGGTACAAAAATTATTTTGAATACAAGCTTAAAGAGGATTATGATGTAGATTTCGACTTTCTGGACAAATTAATAGATGAAACTTATTCAGAATCAAATAATAAAATTAACGAGATTTTATCTAGGAAGCAAAATGAATTAAAAGAATTTTTTGGAATAAACTCCTTAGAAAATTACCATTATGGTTTGCTACTGGACACAAATCCAGAAAAAGGGGTAAATGAAATTTTAGAGGCTCAAGCTCAACTTGTAAAAAGGGTTGAAAAAGGGGTGAATAAAATTTTGGAGGCTCAAGACATTGTTTCGATTTCAAAAAGCATGTATAAAAATATGGGTTATGATATAGATGAGTTTGAGAAAGAGGGAAAAATTACTCTGGATTTATTTCCAAGAAAAGGTAAAAACACCCACGGCTTCTGTTTTGGCGTAGAAACCGGAAAGGATTCAAGGATATTGGCGAACCTTACAAACAATGTTACAAGCCTTGATACGCTGAATCATGAACTCGGACACTGCGTTTATGATTTAGGGATTTCGCTTTCGCTCACATACCTTGATAAACGTGCTTCTTCTCCTGCCGTTACGGAAGCGATTGCAATGATGATGGGTGATATTATCAAGACTGAAAATGTTTTAGCCGGAATTATTCCTGCCGAGCTTTTGGAGAAATTTAAGGCAACACACATAGAAGATGAAGCGGGTTTTGTAGCAAAAAGTCTTCTTATAATCGATTTTGAACGTCAATTTTACGCAAATCCGGAGCAGAATCCGAAAGAGCTCTGGAATAATTTGACTTATAAATATTTAAACAGAAAAACTAAAGCGGATAACGAGTGGGCGACAATTCCGCATTATCTTTCTCATCCGGCATACTATCAGAATTATTTTAGAGCAAATCTTATGAAGGTTCAGATTTATAATTTTCTGAAATCAAAGCTTGGAAATATCACCGAAAATCCGGAGAGCTCAAAATATATGGATGAAAATATCTTCAAATTTGGTGCTTCCGTGGAAGAATACGATTTAATCAAACAATTGACAGGCAAAGAATTTTCGGCAGAAGATTTTACTACAAGCCTGAATTAGTATAATTACAGGATAAGAAACCAGAGAGAGTTCAGCGGTACAAAAGTTAATAAAACTTCTAATAACCCGACTGGACTCTCTTTTTTGGTAATGATTTAATTTGCGAAAAACTCCATAATTTAGGTGTCAATGAAATACAGTTGAAAAGTGGATAAGTTGAACAGTTGAAAAGTTAAAAAAATCTGCAATGTTTACTAATCTGCACGAAGATCAGTTTAAAACAAACTATTCAACCTTTCAACTTTTCAACTATTCAACCGATAAGAAGTTTCAAAGGAGCTAAAACCACTGCTCCATATAAAAGGGGTAAATGAAGTTTGCAGAATGAACGTAAATCTACTCCACACCTAATACCAAAGGAGGTTAAAATGACGATTAGAAAACTTACTGTGGCAGCTGCAATTGCCGTTGGGATAGCAACGTGTTCGTTCAATACGGTAATGGCAGCCTGCCCGTGCGACCAAAAACCTGTAGTAACACAGGGTGCGTGTCCTTGCGATGACATTCCTGAAATTACAGGTGCTGCCTGTCCTTGTGATCCTACTCCGGCACCGGATTGCGGATGTAATGCCGCTCCGGAGTGCGAACCTGATCCGGTTCCTTCATGTGCACTTTGCCCGGGAACAAAAGATCTGTCACGTGCAGATATGAAACAGGTTTACTCTTATCCTAACGCTGTTTACGGTTACAACAATTTTGTAGGTACAGAAAAAGATTCTATCTACACAGCAGAAGGTTTTTCGGTAAACAGAGAAATTAACAAACTTACAGCAGGAACAATGGGTACAACTGTAGCTTCTGACGGCTCAATTACGGGTGCGGCAACAGACATTCCTTGTCTAAACGATATGCCGAGACACACTGGTGCGCCGATTGTAAGAGATGAAGCAAAAATAGACGGTAACGGCTGCCCTATTCAGATGGGTACGGCAAACTCAATTCAAGCCGTTAAAAAGACATTAGTACCGTTTGACCTTTCACCTTTCAGCAACATGACAGGTGCAGCAGCAGGCTTGCAAATGTTCCCTGACGTTCCTGACGGATACTGGGCTTCTTGCGAAATCGATAAACTTGCAACAAATGATGTTGTTGTAGGTTATCCGGACAGATTATTCAAACCGTCTAAGAATATTTCACGTGCAGAATTTGCAACTATGTTAGTTAAAGGTTTTAACAAAGACATGTACTCTTGCGCACCTGAAAAACTATTCTCAGACGTTCCTACAAACCACTGGGCAAATTCAGCTATTACAGTTGCGGTTCATCAGGACTTGCTCAAGGGATATCCTGACGGCAAATTCCTTCCAAACCACAATGTAACAAGAGCAGAAGCACTCTGTGCATTATCTAAGGGTATTCAATGTCCAACTATGGACAAATGCAAAGCTCAAGAAATCTTGTCTAAATACTGCGACGGAAACACAGTTCCTGAATGGGCTCAAATTCCTATCGCAATTGCATTAGATAAAGGTGCTTTGAATAACTCACCTAACCCTAATACTATTGCACCGTTTAAGGATGCTTCCCGTGCTGATATCGCAGCTATGTTACAAAACATTCGTGTAGCAGCAGGCATTGACAAAAACCCTGTAACAGCAAACAACGATTGCCCTATGTGTCCTGTTGACAAGAAAGCATTTATTGAAAACGAAGAACTTGTTCAAATTCCTACACTTCAGTTGGAATTCAAAGATCAAGTCAGTGCAAAATCTTCTCACGTAGGACAAAGATTTGCAGCTAAGACATTAGAAGATGTTACAATCAACGGTAAATTATTCCCTTGCGGATCAAAAGTTTACGGTAAAGTTGTAGAAGTTGTAAGACCTTCAGGATGCCAAAAGGGTGCATTGAAACTTGCATTCACTGAAATTGAAAACTGCGGCTGCAAAGCAACACTTCCTAGACAAATCCTTAACGCTGAAATCAACAAGTCTAATACACCGAACATTGTATCAAGAATCGTTACGGCACCTCTTACATGGGGCGGTCAGATGTTAGGTATTGTAGGTCGTACAACAGGCGGTATGTTATCTAACCTTGGTAACGCACTTGAAGACGTAGCTTCCGGTACAGGTATTGCCTTAGGTGAAGCCTTCCAGGGTCAGTTTATGGCATCTGCAAGAAGTGTCGGCGATGTTGTTAAGGACACAATCAAAGCTCCTATCGACCTTACAAGAACTGCAATTTCCGGTACTGTCGGCTTAGTACAGGCAACCGGCGACGAAGTCGGATACTTAGTTGACGCTAAGGGATACAAAATTTCTGCCATCAATCCAAAAGAACGTGTAACCATTGCATTTGGTTGCAGCGGCGAATAGTAAGTAAGTCGTTCGCTAAAACAAGAAAAAGCAGGCTCCTGATTGCCTGCTTTTTTCTATATAAAAATTATTTTCCGCATGCCTGCTCTTAATTAACCCGCAACACGTATCAAGCTGTTTACCGTGCAATCGCTTAGTTCGTTTACGACTTCTTTAATAAGTTTTTCCTGACAGCTTTCGGTAATAACTGTAATATCCGCTGTATTATCCTCAGAAACACCTTTTTGAAGAATGCTTGAAAGGCTTATGTTCTTGCTGGCACATATCGTTCCGATTTTTGCGATTACACCGATTGCGTTTGGAGCAGTAATTGATATGTAATATTTATTATAAGTATTATCAATGTTTACTGGATTTGCCTTAGAAGTATGATTGCATCTCATCATCGGCAGAAGATAATCCGTTTTCCCAAATTCTGCAGCTATTGCAAGAATATCTCCGACAACAGAGCTTGCAGTCGGAAACTCGCCCGCTCCAGGACCGGAAAGAACTATGCTTCCTATCGGATGACCGCTTATAAGAACTGCATTTGTTACATAGTCCGTATGTGCAAGCAAATTGTCTTTTGGCACAAGCATCGGATGAACTCTTACATCTGCATTATCATTCTCATCAATTGTAGCACTTGCAATAAGCTTGATTTTGAACCCGAATTCGTTAGCCTTTGCCATATCTTCTTTTCTGATTTTAGTTATACCTTCTCTGTAAACATTTTCAATTTTAACCCGTTTTTTAAAAGCAATAGTTGCGAGCGTTGTAATCTTGTATGCGGCATCAAAACCTTCAACATCGCCTGTCGGATCAGTTTCTGCATATCCGAGCAGCTGTGCTTCTTTCAAAACGTCCTCGTATGAAGCACCGTCAACATCCATTTTGGTCAGAATATAATTTGTTGTTCCGTTGAGAATTGCATGGATTTTATTTATTTTATTTCCTGCAAGGATTGTTTTAATAGGCATTATTATTGGAATACCGCCTGCTATTGCCGCTTCATACAGCACTACTCTGTTATTCTCTTCTGCGAGATTAAATAATTCTTCCCCTCTTTTTGCAAGAAGTTCTTTATTTGCAGTAACAATATGTTTCCCGTTTTTAATAGCAGCTGCAATATAATCATATGCAGGTTCTACACCGCCAATTAGTTCTACAACCACGTCTATTAAAGGATTATTAACAATTTCATAGGGATTATCGGTAAGCATGCCGGACGGTACGTCTACGCCTCTCTGCTTATTTATATTTTTAACCGCAATCTGTACAATTTCAACATTATCTACATTCTGTAATGTTTTATAAACACCGCAGCCTACAGTTCCGAGTCCGATAATTCCGATTTTTAATTTGTTCATATATTTCTCCTTCAATGGGTTTTATTATACCATAGATGAGCCATATTGTCAGATTATTGCTTTTCCTCTCAGCCGCCTATAAACTCAATGTCACTGAATATATTTCCTGCGGGAGTTTTGTTTTCGTAATTCAGTTTTATATTTGCAGGAATTGTTAACTCTACAGGCGCAAAAATGTGCTCTACTTTATTTGCAGGCATTGTTGCGTAAACACTTCCGTCAATATCAACGCACTTGAGAGCACAATCAAGAAGCATTTTTCGCCTCTCATCAGGACTCATCATCTCCCAATCCATGGCTTCATCAATAAGTTCGGACTGCTCTTTTAAGTTTTTATCCGCAGGAAAATACCGTCTTCCTCTTCCGCTAGGCTCAATCAGGTGAGATTTATCAAATTTTGTAAGGTTTTTGGGCTTCAATTCAGGTATAAAATCAAGCGCAGAGCCTGTTTTTTCTCCGAGCTTTGCATAAATTTCTTCGTAAAGTCTGCGGGTTTCCTGAGCGCCTACAAGTTCATTTCCCTCATAATCAGGTGCGTGGCGGTATATTATGCGGGCTTTTCCACTCTCAAAAAGTTTAAGAAAAACAGCCAGAGTATTTGATATTCTATCCGTATAAATATTTCTGAAAAACTTCGCTTTATCAGAATTTCCGTCTTTTAACGCTTCTCGTGATTTTTCCATTACTCCCGCAAAAGGATTTATGGAAACTTCTACCGACTCAATTGAATCAGGCTTTTTTTGAGCAAGTTTAACCAGCTCTTCCGCAGCACTTTGTGCGTATTTGGAAGCCCGATTCCAGCCTGAAGTTACAAAAATTACCGGAAGATTTATTTTGTCATAAATTTTTTCAATAGCCTCAACAACGCTATGCGTCCGCTCTTTGCCCCTTATCGGAATGTCGGAAGGGTTAGCATCATCAATGATATTAACATACTTATTTCCCTGAAAAACATTGAATCCTAACCTTTCCCCGAGTTCCCTGAATCCGTCCAGAAACCTCATTAAATCTTCAAACAAAATTGTCTCACGCCCTTTTTGAGGCGGTTTGGCATCCTTCAGACAGTGAGAACAATTAACCCTGCACCCTCTATATAAATTCAAAGTCTCAAACCGCTTGGTCAAAAACGCAATATCCCTCATATTTACACCCTCAAACAACGGAATATTTTTCTGTATTCCTTCAAGCTTTTCCGATTTCAGCCTCGTCAGAGGGAATGCGGAATTTTTAATCTGTGCAGGTATATGGTTTAAATATGAATTCATACAGATTATAAAAATCATAAAAATATTTTTTGCTTTACAAATTCTTAATATCAAATCTATTGACCGATTTAAAAAAATAATATACGATAAAGCTTTAGTGTAGTTAGTACAATTATTATTAAGAAAGATCGGAGGGAATGTATGGAATTTCATCATCAGCCGCTAAACGGCGCAAATTACACTGATGCCGACATCAAAAGACTTATTACAGAGTACAATGTCCAGTTTATCAAGTTACAATTCGTTGACATAAACGGACAGGTTAAAAATATGGCAGTACCTTCGGAACATATTGACAGAATTCTTAATAATGAAATTATGCTTGACGGCTCATCAATTAAAGGGTTCAGAAACATTGAAACTTCTGATATGTTTTTCTATCCTGACAAAAATACTTTCCAAATTTTACCTTGGCAGGAAAGGGACGGCAAAAATTCAGCAAGATTAATTTGCGATATTTATAACGCAGATGGAACTCCGTTTGAAGGCTGCCCGAGATGCAACCTCAAAAGGCTTATGGAAGAAGCCCACAAGCTCGGCTTTTCAATGAACGTAGGGCCGGAAGCAGAATTTTTCCTCTTTGAAAAAGATGAGGAAGAACATATTACAACAAAAACCCACGACAGAGCCGGTTATTATGACGTAGGACCGGATGATTTAGGAGAAGCTGTTCGTGCAGATATTGTTAGCACTCTGCAGGAAATGGATTTTGATATAGAAGCTTCCCATCACGAAGTTGCAGATGGTCAGCACGAAGTCGATTTTAAGTATTCGGATATCCTGACAACTGCCGATAACGTTGCAACATTTAGAGTTGCGGTAAAAGCAGTTGCCGCTCAATACGGGCTTCACGCAACATTTATGCCGAAACCTGTTTTCGGAATCAACGGTTCAGGTATGCATTGCAATATCTCATTGTTTAAGGACGGTAAAAACGCTTTTTACGATGAAAATGCTGAATATCAACTTTCTGATACAGCAAAATACGCAATCGGCGGGATTTTGAAACATATTAAAAGCATAACCGCAATTCTTAACCCGACTGTAAACAGCTACAAAAGACTCGTTCCGGGCTACGAAGCACCAGTATATATGGCGTGGTCGCTTGCAAACAGAAGTGCGCTTTTAAGAGTTCCTGCAAAACGAGGAATGTCAACACGTGTAGAGCTTCGCTCGCCTGATCCTAGCTGCAACCCTTATCTTGCTTTTGCAACAATTCTTGCAGCCTGCCTTGACGGCGTAAGAAACAAAATTGAACCGCCAAAACCGGTAGAAGCTAATATTTACAAGCTTTCCGACAAAGAAAGAAAGAAAATGAGAATTGAATCTCTTCCTGGAAGTTTGAAAGAAGCACTCTATTTTATGGATAAATCACTGATTGCCAAAACTGCACTCGGAGACCATATTTTAGATGAATTTATGACCGCAAAAGAAATTGAGTGGGATGATTTCAGAACTTACGTTTCTCAATGGGAAATCGACAGATATCTTGCAAGATATTAATTGTTTTTTTTAATAAAGTCGGGGCGGAATTTTTCAAATTCCGCCCCTTTTTGCACTCCGATTAATCCTCCTATCCATTTATCACTTGCTTATTTACCCTGATTAAAATTCATACAAACAGTTGATGTGTTTATATAAATAATTATGTATTATAAGCTTGGGGATAAATGTTTGTGAGGAGCAGGTTTATCCGTAGGGAAATGGTTAAGTATGATAAATTCCGTGTTTTTTGATGAATTGTATAGACAATTTGCATGGTTTGATTCCGTGTTTACACCTGTTGTTAAAAACTGCAGCAGTGAATTTTTCTATGACGGATTTGAATACAAGCTTGCTTCTATCAGCACAAACATGAACGTACTATCACAAAATGAAACATTTTTCGTCACCAAAATTAAAATTAATTCTAAAAACGACATATACATAAGAATTTCTCAAGAAGCAATAAATGTAATTTTGGATAAAGTTCTGGGCAAAAACAACCGAAGGTTTGACCTGACCGAGGTTACAGAGCTGGAAGCCAGAATAATAACCGCATTTAACGATTTTTTGTACGAAAACCTTTCCCCGAATTTTACAATTGAACCTCACAGAAGATACAACGAAATCCTGCATCTTACTTATTTTGTCAAAAGTGAAATATCAGATGCAGCAGCAAAATTTATCATATCAGTTCCGAAAGAGATTCTTAAACCTCAGGATTTGAAGGCAAAAGAACCAAGGTTTCAAGACAAAGACTTTTCTAACAGCCTTGTGGAAGTTAACCTTTTGCTCGGAACAACTACGTTTCCTGTTGCCGATATAAAAAAACTGGATATCGGTGATATTGTAGTGTTTGAAAACAGCCTATCAAGCGAAATGACGCTTGTGTGCAACAACATTATACAAAAATTTCAGATAAAACCTAATATTAAAATAATAGAACCGTATGATACCGGCGGAGGAGATAGTATGGAAAATAATACAAATACTAATTTGTGGGATAGTATTCAAGTTGATATGTCGGCAGAATTTGATAAAGTAAAAGTAACTTTAGGCGAACTCAAAAGTATTGAAGAGGGACTAATTGTAGATTTATGTTCAGTCTATGACAACAAAGTTTCTCTGAAAGTCGGCGGAAAACTTGTGGCATCCGGCGAACTGGTGATAATTAATGACCGGTTTGGTGTAAGGATAGAAAAAGTTAACGATTCGTCCTCAACTCCTGCTTCGGGCGCTGAAGAGCATTCTGCTCCAGAAGCGGAAGGCGGAACAATACAGGACGCAACTCCGGCAGAAGATTTTGACTACAGCGATTTTGAAGTCGAAAACCAGGGTTGACAATCAAATAAAAAACAGTAAAAACTTAACTAAAAGAGGAAGTTTTATGGGATATTTAGCAAATTTTATGGTATATACGCTTGCAATGATTGGGGTAATTTCAATTGCGCTTTTGATATTCAAAAACAGCGCATCATTTGGCGGCGGGTGCAAATCAAAGCATTTAAAAGTTTTGGATACGCTCACAATTGCTCCGAGAAAAACATTGTATGTGATATCAACCGGCAGAGAAAAATTTCTTATTGCAGGAGACGTGGGCAAAACTGCTTTGATTTCAAAGCTGGAATCTGCAAAAGATGAGATGGTTATTCCTGACATACCAAAGTCAAATCTGGATTTAAGCGAAAACACAGCTAAGATGACATTTCAGGAGACAATGGCAAATCTTCCGAAATCAAAATATATGGACAAATCCAATATCGGAATTAACTCAAGCATGTTAACAAACAGAAGAGAAACGCCTTATACATCAGTGATAAGAAGTTTGGCTTCAAAGATGAGGTAACGGGAAAGGTGTGAAGAGTGAAGCAAGCAATTAAAAATATTAATAAGTAAAACAAGTCACAATTAAATAATTTCTATAATGAACCTTCACACCTCACTCTTCACCCTTCACGCAAAACGAAAGGTAAAAAAATGGAATCAGTAATACAAGATATGAATCCGGTTTTGCAAATGCTGACAGTAATGACACTGTTTTCGTTATTACCGTTTGTTTTTTGCTGTATGACCTGTTTTTTGCGATTTACGATAGTATTTTCGCTTCTTAAAACAGCTATGGGTGTACAGGTTCCGCCGGCGATTGTTACAATCGGTTTATGTATGATACTAACTTTTTACACAATGGGGAATGTATTTCAGCAAATGTATGACAGGGGCTCGATTCCGTACCAGAAGAACCAGAACTTGATTGAAGCCATAAATGAAGGTTCAAAACCGCTGAAAGAATTTATGATGAAACAAACAAGAGAGAGCGATTTAGCGTTTTTTGTAGAGCTGAAACACAAAACGCCTCCTAAGAGTCCGGAAGACATAACCCTCTGGGAAGTCGCTCCGGCGTATATTTTGAGTGAACTCAAAACAGCTTTTGAAATCGGTTTTATAGTATTTGTTCCGTTCATTGTATTAGATTTAGTTGTAGCAAACATACTTCTTGCACTCGGTATGTTTATGTTATCACCAACAATTATCTCACTTCCGTTCAAATTGCTTATATTTATTGCAGTTGATGGATGGGCGTTAATTGTTCAGGGCTTGGTGCAAAGTTATAATTAGTGAATAGTGGTTAAAGTGAATAAGTGACTGGGTGACTAAGAATTGTAGGTCAGGCTTTGCCAGATAAATGACAAATGAATAATGCGGTTAGGAAGCCTTTTTCCCCTCGCCCCTGTTGGGAGAGGGATAGGGTGAGGGGTAAGCAAAAGTGACTAAAAATTGCAGGTCAGGTTCTGCCCGACAAGAAAGGTTAAAAATTTCGCAACGTCAGACAGGTAGTACGAACAGCAGAGGGCAACGGGTAGGAATAAAATAAATACAGAATAAAAATCGATGCCGCCCGATAAGAAAGGTTAAAAAAATGGAAATGTTAACTGAATATTTATCAAAAGGATTTATGACAATGCTTGCAATCTCTATGCCTTGCGTACTGACAGCTGCAGCAATAGGTCTTGTCGTAGGTATTATTCAGGCTGTAACGCAGGTTCAGGAACAAACAATCGCCGCTGCTCCGAAAATTTTTGCTGTCTTTTTGGTAATTATTATAGGCGGCATGGGGTTTATAAGACTTTTGACTAATTTGTTTACAGAAGGAATGTCGCTGGCGTTTAACACTGTTCCTAAAAATGACAGCTTTGTTCTTCCGGCTGATTATTATAAGTACACAACACCGTTTGAGGGTGAGATGAAAGATTCATTCAAAAATCAGGATAATTTCAATGATATTATGAAAAATCCCGGCAAAGTTCCTTATATAGATAAAAACCAGAAGATTAAGTATGATACAGCTCCACGTGCACCAATGCCAAAAGGTAACTTTGTAGAGATTAATAAAATGTTAGGCAGGTAATGAAGAAGTTCTTATTTTTGTTATGTATAATAATCCTTCCCGCACAAGCTTTTGAAGATTGTGTAATAATTACTGACGGCAAACTTTCGGATATTAGTATTGAAAAAAATGACATAGTGGATGTTTACCCTCTTTTTACAATAATGAACGAAAAAAATACGCTTTTTGTGCACCCTCTGAAAACCGGCATGACAAGATTATGCGTACTGAAAAACGGTAAAGACAAGGTAATGTTTAATATAGAGGTTACGGAAGATAAAACAAACATAAGCGATGCTAAAGGGTTTGAGATTTATGCAATAGATCAGCCGCCAGAGAGTGAAGTTTATAATTTTGAACTCGATTTGCCGCCGGAGGTAAAGCAGTAATATGGATGAATTAATACGTCAGATTGCTATATTATTTCCGGAATTTGACCGCTGGTTTTCTGCAGGATTTATTGTCTTTGCAAGACTTTTAGGTTTTATCAGATTTGCACCGATTTTTAACCGCAGAGAAATAGCCGGTCTTGTTAAGTTGTCATTTGTATTTATTCTGACAGTAATGCTTACTCCGCTTTTGAAGCCTGGAATTCCTCCATCAGAGATTTCGCCGCTTCTTCTTTTACTGCTAAACTTTGCAGTTGGAGCAATAATAGGTTACATAGCCCAGTTATTAATCCTTGCAATAGAAGCCGGCGGTGATATGATTAACACCCAGATGGGTCTGTCGTCGGCAATGGTAATGGATCCGACGACAAACAGCCAAACTTCTATCTTGAGCCGTGTGATTACTCTTTTGGGACTTGTAATATTTATGGAACTCGGCGGGTTTTACTGGCTTATAAATGCGCTTGTGAGGAGTTTCGAGATATTTCCTCTTTATGCTGTAAGTATACCGCTGGAGCAAATTGTAAACTTGGATTATCTTGTCAAAATGACATCCAATGTTTTATATATGGGTTTGCAAATAGCTTCTCCGGTACTTCTTGCAACACTCGGGCAGGATATTATTCTGGGTGTAATTTCAAAAACAGCCCCGCAAGTAAACGTTTTCCAATTAAGCTTCCTGTTTAAACCCGTATTTGGTGCTGCAATTATGATATGGATTCTTCCGATGCTTATCAATGTTATTTCTGATTTCTTTTTATCATTCTCAAAAATTTATTAAACCTCAGCAATTTTTATATTACAATAACAGCATGAGCTCTGAACAGTTATTTGAATTTGATAAATCTTTTTCCTGCCCGATAATCGGGACAGACGAAGCCGGCAGAGGTCCGGCCGCCGGAGGGGTCTTTGCCGCAGCAGTAGAATTTGAAAAGGTTACGGAAGGTTTAATAAAAGATCTTGCAATCCTTAATGACTCCAAAAAACTTACTCCCAAAAAGCGTGAATCAATTTTTGACATTATAAAAAATAACACTTTGAATAAAATTGTGTGCGTCGAAGTCGATGAAATTGAGAAAATTAATATTCTGAACTCTTCGCTCAAAGCAATGAAACTTGCCTGTTCTGCCTTAAATCCGGATTCAAATTCCTTAATCCTCGTAGACGGAAACAAATTAATTAAGGATTTTAAACCCAAACAGCAATATATTATAAAAGGTGACTCCAAATCCGCTTCAATTGCGGCGGCAAGTATTCTTGCAAAAGTCAGCCGTGACAGGTACATGACAATGCTTCACGAAGAATTTCCAATGTATAACTGGGCAAAAAACGCCGGATATTTAACCAAAGAGCACCTTGATGCAATTGATAAATACGGTTTGTGCAAATATCACCGCCCGTCTTTTCTAAGAAAACACTTTGCAAAAATTTCCTGACCCTGACTTTAACGCTACCTGGCTCTAGTACTTTTTTATTTAATTATGGTATTTGGTCAAAATCTTCTTAACCTGATTAGCAAGGTCATTCTGGTCAAAGTTATCTTTTGAAATATAGTAATCGACATAAGCCTTATTCAGCTTAGCTCTTGCATTTTTCTCCGGCATAGAACTCATGACAATAATCGGAATATCCATATACATTTCATCGTTCTTTAAGCGTTCGATAAACTCGTATCCGTCAATCTTAGGCATAGTTAGATCGGTAATAATCAAATCATAATGATTAAGTTTCAGCTTAACCATTGCTTCTTCTGCATCAAGCACCGCATCAACAATGTAGCCGATATTCAGCAAAATATTCTTAATCATAGTTCTCGTTGTTATTGAATCGTCAACAATAAGAATTCGCTTGTAAGACAATACATCTGACGGAAGCAGCTTAGGATTATTTGCGGAAGTAACTGCCTTATTGAAATCAAAATGCATAATATCCTGCATATTTAGAATAAGGCACAATTCGCCCGATGCAAGGTTTGTAATTCCTGAAATATTTTTAACCTTATAAAGAGGCGGTGATAACTTTTTCTGCAAAATATCCTGATCGCCGAGCAATTTATCAACTACAAGCCCGATTGTTTTATCATCAGCTTCAATAATAAGTATTGTCTCCTTATCCTCTCTTGGAATCGGCTCCAAATCAAGAATATCAGACAGATAATAAAGAGGAATGATACTGTTATTATAAGTTATTGTCCGCATTCCATTATTAGTTTTGATTTCATTCTGGTTTTTAAGAATAAATGTTGTAATAACCTGAATAGGTATTGCAAAAGTCTGACCGGAAATCTGGACAAGAAATACTCTCAAAGTTGTCAGGGTTACAGGAATCTCTATGTGCACGCAGCTTCCTTGGCCGAACTCTGATATAACTTTAACTTTACCATTGAGCTGTGAGATTTTTGTTTTTACGACATCAAGTCCTATCCCTCTACCGGAAATACTTGTAATAGAATCTCCGGTGGTAAATCCCGGCCAGAAAATAATATTCATTATCGCTTCGTCAGTCATAGAGTCGATATCTTCCTGCGTCAGGAAGCCTCTTGCAACTGCTCTGTCCTTAATTTTTTCCAGATTAAATCCCTGCCCGTCATCAAAAACATCAATAATAACTTTATTATCATCCTGTTTTGCAGACAGAAGAATTCTTCCAACAGGACTTTTTCCGTTTGCAATTCTCTCTTCCTTTGTCTCAATACCATGGTCGATAGCGTTTCTTAAAATATGAATCAAAGGCGTTTTAATTTCTTCAATAATTTTTTTATCAGCGCAGGTGTCTTTACCTTCTATTTCAAAATCAATATCCTTACCTTTTTCATTCGCAATATCTCTAACCATTCTAGAAAAAGAATTAAACACTGTAGAAATAGGAAGAACACGAATATTTTTCACCATAGATTCCATTTCATCTATAATTAATCTCATCTTCATATCGTCCTCTTTGTAAGCACGATAAAGCGAGTTCAAGTCGTATATTGTTCTTGAAACATTTTGTGTAATATCAAGGAGAAGTGAAAAAACCTGCTTTACAAACACCCCCGTATATTGGTCAGTACTACTTGCCTGAAGATATTTGCGGTTATAATATCTTAGATAATTAGAAGTTTTAAGTAAATCTTTCTGACAAATTTCGTTTGCATTTTTAATAGAATCAATTTTCTCAAGATTTTTTTCAGTTTTAATCTTTGTAATAATAAGTTCACCAAGCTGATTAACAAGCAAATCAAGCTTTTGTGCGTTAACATGCAGAGTTTTAATCTCTGTAGACGAAGCAGATTTATTGCCGGAGGAAGTCTGGGTTGAAATATTTTTAATCTCGCTGACTTCCGTATCCTTTTTATAATTCAGATCCAGAAGCTGTTTCATAATCTCAAGCTGCTGTAATATTAAATCGTTATCAACGCTTTCATTCGGCGAAGCACAATATTCCATCGCACTCTTGAGCGTGAGTGTCATCTGCTCTTCCAGCTGAACAGAGTTATCTGTAATAAAATGCAAAATTTCCAGAATCATATTTATAATTTCTAGTATGTTCTGGTCGTACACGCCATCTTTTAGCTGCAAAATATCATTTTCAATTTCTTTTGCATAAATACTGCTGCCCTGAAGCATAGACATTTTTTCTGCAACATCAAAGAATGTAAGTCCTGCCTCTTCCGTTTCAATGCAGGAGGTTGTAAACTTTGCCGCAGCAGAGCTTAATTCATTTCTAAGTTCCAAAATCTCGCTTATTGTAAGCGTATTTGTCGCATTCATTACAAAATCAATCTTTGCAAGAATGTTTTCCAGAGAAGTTCTTACTTCATAAAGGTTGGATTCAAGGAAAAAACTATGTATCTTCTGAACCTCTTCCCTCAAAAGAACAATATCCTGACTTTCTTCCTCCGGAACAATTCCGTCAATTATTTCAAAACAATTATTAAAGGACTGGTTAATTTCCTCCTGATGCTTTGCAAGTTCTTGCGATTCAGCCGGATTTTCCGCAATATCAACAATAGATGCCAGAGCTTCATTCTGTTTGAATGTCTGTTCATTTATTTCTATTTCTAAAATATATTCAAGATTAGAAATAGTCGCAGTAAACTCTTCTCCAATAATCTCACGCTCATTTTTAACGGATTCTTGTACATACTTAGAAGCAGTTTCCAGTGTGCGTGACATAAGAAGAATCATCTCTTTGTCAAGCACAAAACGATCATTATTTACTGCATCAAAGATATCTTCCATCTTGTGAAAAATACTTTGAATATTATTAAATCCGACCATTCTGACCGCACCTTTAATACTGTGCAGGTCTCTGTAAATTGATCCTATTAAATCCTTATTGGCAGGAGTTTTTTCAAGTGCATCCAGACTCTCAAAAATACGGTCAATAATCTCCTCCGATTCACCCTGGAAGATTGCAAACATTTCTTTATTATTATTGTCATTTCCCGGAAAATCCAAAGTACCGCCCTCTTTTATTCAATTAATTATCAATGGCGGAATTTTTAATATTCTGCGACATTGCATTCAGCTTAGAAATTTTTTCTGAATTTGATAACATTGTCTGAGTAAGATTTTCTGCGATTGAAGAAGTTTCCTCATCAATCGAATTAAGACGTTCAATAATATCACTCTGCTTCTTTGCGTTCTGGCTGAGCATCTCAAGCGAATCTAAAATTTCCTTAATCAAATTCAACAATGTTTCAGAATTAGAAGAAACTACATTTATATCTTTAACAACAGACTCAATCTCTTTTGAACCCTCTTCTGTTGCCATGACCGTAGAGTTTGTTGTGCACTGAATATTATTTGTAAGAGAAGATATTTTGGTAATAGCCTGTTTTGATTCATCAGCAAGCTTTCTGATTTCACCCGCAACAACTGCGAAACCTTTTCCATGTTCGCCTGCTCTTGCAGCTTCAACCGCAGCATTAAGCGCAAGCATGTTTGTCTGCTCTGCAATATCATCTACAACGCTGATTGTACTTCCGATTTGCTGTGAATGTTCTGAAAGCTCAAGGATTAATTCAGCAATCATCTGAATCTTTTGTCTCAAAATAAGCATTTTATCAGCATTAGAAGAGATAGATTCATGCTCTTTTTCCGAGAAATTGATTGACTGCGTAACCTGCTTTTCGGCATTCTTTGTTGTAGTATAATACTCCGAAGCCAATGTTTTGAGTTTTTCTATAGAAGAAGAAAGAGCCTTTGCGTTAGAAGCGAGCGTTTCAGACATGTGTTTTTGTGACATTATAGTGTCCATAAACTCCGAAGTCGTTTCCGCAAGAGAATTCGATTGCAAAAATACTGCCTGTCTTATAGAACGTTGTATCCACTGCTTAGATATTATATGAACAGTAACATTCAACAAAATAATTATTACAAGAAATACAAACGTATCATAAGGTGCCACATGGTTCATTTTTGCAAAAAACAAAAACAAAACGCATGCCAGTACGAACACGCTCATATCTATTGCACACTTGATATTAAACTTCTGTTTTAGTCCAAATTGAAATTCGTTTTGCACTTCTTCTCTCCTATAGTTTTTTTGAGTATTTTATTATATAATTATTTTATACTAAAATAGATAAAATTGGAATATACGAATACATGGCAGCAAAAGTTTTATTAGTAGAAGACAGTGATACCCAGTTAAAGTTTTTAAAAGAAGGGTTAATTGAGAACGGTTTTGACGTTGAAACCGCAACTAACGGCGGCGAGGCGTACAAAAAGATTTTTGAATACGTTCCGGATCTTGTTCTGTCTGATATTATGATGCCGGTCATAGACGGTTATCAACTTTGCCGAATGATTAAAAATGTTGACGAAATCAAAAAAATTCCGGTTATTTTGCTGACGGTTTTGGACAAAAAAATTGACAGTTTCTGGGGCAAAAAAGCCGGAGCACAGTTGTTTCTGTCAAAATCTATCGACATGAACGAACTTGTACGCCAGATTAAGGCAACACTTAGGCGCTATCCGCTTTCTGAAGAGTACAAAGCTGCACTTATGACAAAGTCTTCTCCTGATTCTGCGCAGGTAAGACTTAATACAATTCTTAATGATTTACTTTTAAAATCCGTTTTTGCAAACGAGTTTCGCAACCTGAGCGATTTTATGAACTATGAAAGAGTTCTGGTAGAAAAACTGTTTTCTCTTTTGAGTTCGTTTGTAGAATATTCTGTTGCAGGGATATTTTTTGCATCTCCGGATGATTTTGCTGAAAATATCTTATACATTGATACACTTGGCAGAAACTTGAGTAAGAGCCTCTTATCCGATATTCAGTATGATTTTTTCAGAAAAATGGAAGAATACAGAGCTTTAAAAAATACAAAATTTGAAGTTGTAAGGATTCTGCTGGGAAAAGAACTTGACTACAAGTTTACGGATCTGACTTCAAAAATCATTATTCCGCTTATATTTGACAAAAAACTCATCGGAGGTATTTGTTTCTACACCCGTCAGGATATGGACTACGCTTCTTTCAGATACTTTGATATTATGATAAGCGAACTTCTTGCAATCTTCAAGATGAAATATCAGTATACCGAAAAAGAATTTATGTCAGTACTTGACGGACTTACCGGATTATACAACAGACGCCAGTTTGAGATAAGTTTGGAGCAGGAATATAACAGAACAAAGCGCCATCCTTCGGATTTCAGCCTTGCTATTCTTGATATTGACTTCTTTAAGAAAGTTAATGATACATATGGTCACCAGTATGGCGATTATGTACTCAAGACGATTGCGGATTTGATGAAGGCTGCATTTAGGAAAACAGACCTCTTATATCGTTACGGCGGAGAAGAAATGGTTATGATTATGCCTGAAACAAATATTGAAGGCGCAATTATTCCTGTACAAAGGCTTAGAAGAACGGTTGAAGAATATGATTTTGAATATAACGGAGTTAAGTCAAAAGTTACCGTAAGTATAGGTCTAACAATGAATTATCCGGAATTTAACACACCTGCGGAAATGTTAAAATCTGCGGACGAAGCATTATATAAAGCTAAAGAGAGCGGCAGAAACAGAGTTATTTTGTATGAGCAGCAGCAATAATTATATTGAACAAAGAAAAAATACACACCTTTACTTTAGTGTCGGCGGTAATAAATATGCCGTAAATACCGATAATGTGCTGGAAATTATGAAGCTTCCTGAACTTGATTATCCGCAGAAACTTCCGAACAATATAATAGGACTATTAAAATACAATAACTTTGTAATTAATATTATCGATATCCGTTTTTATCTGGATATGGAAGTTACACCGTATGACATCAACAAAGAACTTTTAATCATTAAAACTGATGAAACAATTTTTGGAATAATAACCGATAAAGTTCTAGGTATACTTCCTTTTGATGCTGCACTTGTGGATGCAATTCCGTTTGTAGACCACAAGATGATTATAGATTCCCTGTACAAGTATAATAATGAAACAATCTTTATCATAAACATTTATGCTATAGAAAATCTACTGAAACAGCATGACAATCAATGGGCAGAAGTTGAAATACAGTCCTTATTTCCACAGGACGAAGTTTCCAAAAGCATTATGAGCAAGAGGACACTTGCTATTGCAGACAAGTCTAATTTAAAACTTGCTTCAGGAGAATTGCACGCAAAAAACAAGTACATATCTTTCAACCTCAACGATGATTCTTATTGTATAGAATTAAATTTTGTAAAAGAGGTTTTAAAAGATACATCCATTACATTTGTTCCTGGAACGCCTGATTTTATTGAAGGAATTATGAACTTGAGAGGAGATTATATTACAGTATTAAATCTCAAGAAATTTTTAGGACTCAAAGCGTCTTCTAAAAATGACAAAAATCCTGTAATTATAGTAAAGTGTAATGAATTAAAACTGGCACTTTTGATTGACAAGATTAATGAATTGTTTGAATTTTTGGAAACAGATGCGATTGATAACAGTGACGGGTATTTTGCACAGGAATTAATGTATAACGGAACACTTTATACTATTTTGAATGTTGATAAAATAACTTCGGACAAACGTATTATAGTAACTGATATGTAGTCAATAAGTAGTTTAAATAATGTATATGTTGTTTAAGTATATTGTGATAGAATACTGGTATGAAGCAGTTTAAGAAGAGAACCTTGGCATTAGTTCTGGCTTCTGTAGTAACCGTAGTTGGAGCTTTTGGCGCAGAGAATTATAAGAATAGTTTAATGGCACTCAATTTTAGCACCACCCGCAGCGGGGGTGTAAATGTTACGCTTCAGACAAAAGAAAAATTGACAAATAGCATTAGCCCGATACGTAAAAGTGCCAGTACTTATGTAATAATGCTTCCTGAAACAAACAGTGAAGTTCCTTCAGGCACTGCTCTCGGCGAAAGCATTGAAAGTTTGGATATTCAAACTATGCCTTATACAAAAGAAAGCAACGGCTATACAAAAATAACAATCACGACAAAATCAAGCGCCCCATTATATGTAAACACTCTGGTATATGTTCCTCCGGGAAGCATGCCGGATATGATTACAACAACCCAAACTTCAACTGCTTCAGATAATGACAATAATTCTTCTTCAAGGAGCAGACGGAGTCGAAACAATAGCAGCAGTAATACGATAAGATCACAGAGCGGCGTAGATCAAATCACACCTGTTGATATTAATGAGAGCCTCAAACAATTCCAGTCTCAAAGCCAGACAACAAGCAAAAAGAAAAAAGCACCAACAAAAGAGATGACTACTTTGAATGACCTTCAGGAAGCAGATAAGCCTTCCAGCCATCAGGAACTTTTGTATATTATACTTGGTGTAGCATTTGTTATTGTCACTTCATTTTTCCTTATGCTAAAAGCAAAAGACAAACTGGTTGAAATTACCGGAGAACAAGCAAATTATGACGTAAGTGACGAGCCTAAGCCAGAAGATAAGAAGAAAAAAGATAAGGAAAAAGCTAAAACCGGCAGTAAATCTAAACTTAACACAACAATTAAGAATATAGATAAAAAATATTCAAGACCTGTAACAATGCCTACAAGCCAATCAGCAGAAGAAAATTCTTCACAAATCAATGATGAGGAAGAAGTACAGGAAGTTGCACAAAATATTGTTGATCTTGACGAATTGTTAAATGAACAGAGTAAACAGGCATCAACGCCTTCTGATACCACAGAAGACAGTAAATTTGAAGAGCCGAGAAACAACGCTTTAGAAGATTTTTTGAGCACTTACAACTTTGATGAAGAAGATGAGGACGGGCAGGAAGAACAAGCTGAAGAAGAACAGGGCATTGATGAAGAACTTTATGACAAATGTATAAACGATGAAAATCTTGAATTTTCAAAAGACGATGTGGATAGAATTGAAACTCTGATAGATTCAGAAATAAGTGACGATACAAAACGTCATGCTTCCGAATTTCTTGAGTCTTCAGAGAAAAACAGAAAGCCGTCCGCACTTGAGCTTCTGGAAAAATTTGTTACAACATACATAACACAACAGAATTTAACATTTACAAAAGAAGATGTTGAAGCTTTGTACAAACTCATTAGTGTAGAGCTGGACGAAGATTTCATTACAGATTTGAGGACCAATCCGAGCAGAATGCAGGAAATGCAGGATGAGATTGCAAGACAGAAATCAAAACCTCACAAGACTTCCGAACTATTAACACTCAATGTAAAAGACATGCTTCCTGACTTATCAGAGGCGCTCAAGAAACAGGGCGGAAGAAGAATTGAATCTGAGGTTAAACCGCAGGTTGTATATGCAAGTGAAGGGTACGAGGTAAGTACGTTAAAACTCAATATGGACTTGCCGGATCTTTCTAAGGAACTCAATAATGAAGATGCTTACAAAGTAAGACCGTCTGATGATATTCAATACGTTGATACAAGTTATGAAGTTCAGAAAATGTCGATAGGAAATGAGCTTCCGGATCTGGAGGATATGCTTAAGCACCCTGAAAAATACGAAACCCCTAAAGAAAAAGAGGTGGAAGTCGACGAAGAAGCGCTTCTCAAAAACATTTCTAATGTTACATTTAAACCGTTTGATGACGGAACGAGAGACTTTGAAATTTTGAACGACTTTGGACCTGCACCTACTGTTTCTGATATGCAGGAGGAATTCAACCAGTTTGGTGATAATTTTGAAATCATTAGTGATGAAGATGATGTTCAGGTTGAAATCAAGGAAACGGATCAAAATGACTTTGAAACACTTTATGACGGAAAATATGTAGATTTGGATAAGGAACATGATGCCGGTGCAGCGCAAGACGGAAACAGTGCTGCCTCTCAAGAAGCTTCTAAGCCGCAAAATTCCAGCAGTGCAGCTGCTCAGGCGGCACAAACAATTAGAGCAGATGGAGAGAATACAAAACCTATGCGAAATGAAACAGAGATACCTGCTATTACTGATTTAGAGCCGGTTAGCAGCGAAAGTAATGAACTTTTGCCATCTGTAAACAATGCGGAAATTGACTTAGAACCTGTTAAAAATTCTGATAATTCTTTGAAAGAGTATTCAAAGCCGGAAGATCTGGAGGAAGTGACTGAGGCTGATAAGCTTTTGAGCAAGATTAAACGTCTTGAGCAGGATAGAAGAGCCAAAATCGTTGCAAAACAAGAAGCTCAAGCTGAAATGAAAGGCATAAAAAGCGGAAAAATAACGCCGAGAGTTCCTACTCCGGAATTTTGCATACTTGAAGGCGAAAGGTTTAATATTGTTAACGCTTCATATTTCACGGACAGAATGGGCTGTTACCTTGCTAAAAACAGTAAAGGGTATTGCATAATTGGCTTTGCTGGCGACAGTGTATTTAAGATTAAGTACTACGAAAAATTAGATACAGAAAAATTGCAGTCACGTGTGAGCGAAAAACTTGAGGACGGAACTGTCAGATATATTGTAAGAATCGGTATTCACAAGTTTATCTTGAACGTAAAAGAAAATGATATGGAATTTGTGATGGATTTATGCTAAAAAAATTGCTGCTCCTTCTTGCTCTGCCCTTGATATTATGCGGATGTAATAAAAATTGTGCGCAAACAGAAATAACATTTTCTTCGTGGGGGTCTGTTACTGAGGTTCAAATACTTAATAAGATTATTTCCGATTTTGAATCCGAAAATCCGGATATCAAGATTAATTTTATACACATTCCGCAGAATTATTTTCAGAAATTACACCTTCTCTTTGCTTCATCTCAAGCACCTGATGTAATTTTTTTAAACAATTTGTATTTACCTCTTTATGCTTCAAAGCTTGAAGATTTGTCGGACTATAAAGATAAAAATGAATACTATCCGGAAAGTTTAAGAGCATTGAGCTATGAAGGCAGGCTATACGCAATTCCGAGAGATATTTCCAATCTGGTATTTTATAGGAACAAAACTTTAGTAAACCGCACTCCGGCAACATTTGAGGATTTGGAAAGTATTTTTAATAATTGCAAAAAATATTGTATAAGCTTTGAACCGGATGTTTATTTTATGTTTCCTTATACTTTAACTATGGGTGAAGATATTTATCATCCGGAAAAATCAGTAGAGTTTTATAAGAATCTGGAGGGTAAATATGCACCTTCACCGTCAGAAGTTGGAAGTTCGACTCTTGCGCAAATGTTTCTTGAGGGTAAAATCGGACTTTATCTTTCGGGCAGATGGATGTATCCAAAAATAAGCGAGAAGGCTGATTTTAGCTGGGATGTTATTACATTTCCCGGAATCGTACCGCTTGACAGCTCCGGCTGGGCGATTTCCGGAAATTCCAAACATAAGGAAGAAGCTAAAAGATTTGTAGATTATCTTGCCTCTGCAAAAAGCAGTGAATATTTTTTAAACACCGGACTGGTTGTACCTGCAAGAATTGAAGTTTCCCAAAAAATTGACAACAAGGCTTTTCTTGAAGCAATAAAAAAATCCAAAGCGCTGAAGGTAGATAAGGATTTCAAAAAGGCGGCGGACAATATGAACAGAGAGTTTTTCCCTGCAAAGCACTAGGGTTTATGAATATTGAGAAGAGGCGCCGGCAAGCTTGCCGGCGCCTCTTCTCACCCTGCGGAAAAGCTTAGCGTTTTTCCTCTGTACCCCTTTTCTGAAAGATAATTCTATTGTGCAGTATTGGAAGAAGATTCCGTTTTGAATTTAAACAGATTTTTCAACTCTTCCGCACTATTTTTCAATTGTTCTTTTGTGGCATTCCATTCGTCTTTAGAAGCTGAAACTGCATCTTTAACAGTATTAACTGTATTTGTCAGATCCTCATTAACAGAAGTTGTAATATCTTTTACTGTTTCGGATACTGACTTGGTTTCAATTGCACTTGTATCGACTTTTGTAAGCCATTTGAACGATTTTACGGAGCTTGTGCTTTCCAAACCGCCGTTAAACTGGACTTTAAAATCCTGATAGTTTGTGCTTCCGCTTGTAAGCGCCGGAATAGCGTCTGTGTTTTCACTCTTAGGATCTGCGGTAAGGGCGTTCACAATTTTTGCCGTAGAGGAGCCAAAATTCGGAATATAAGAAAGCAGCTTGTCTGCCGAAAGATGACCCAGCGGTCCAAGTTTGGCGACGATTTGGGCATCTAATCTTCCGAGCAGATTAACGTTGGTAGTTCCGTTAATAAGGTTATATTTACCTGAAATATAGTATGCCAGAACACTTCCGGAACTCTTAATCGGCTCTATTTTTGCCCAGCCGTCTGCAAAATTTAAATTCCCGTCAATGTATTCAAACTTGGCAGTATCGGATAGACTTGTATTTTTAACAATGGTTTCGGTTGTTGTCTTTAGTAGCGAATTTGAAATTATATTCCCCGCAAGCAGGAATTGGTCTAACCTTCCGATTGAACCAAACGCACCATTTTTTACGTTAAACTTCAAATTTCCCGCAAGCGATTTCATCATTTCGTTGTAATCCGTTACGATTAAAGATAACTTGGTATTGAAATTCAAAGTTCCTGAAATTGCGTTTTTGATACCGACTCCGCCTCTTACGGTTTTTTCTGCATTCATATTTTCACCGCTCATTTCAACGGATGTTTTTGCGTTTGTAATATTATATATGATATTTCCGTTAATTTTTCCGTCAAAAGCATCGCCTTTAAGGTTATTCAGATAAAAATTTTCACCCTTGAGCGAAAAATCTCCGGTAAGATTCTGCGCCTCAATTCCGCCTGATGCAAATTTCAAAACAGACGCATTGCCATTAAGAATATGACCATTTAGTTTAATTTCGGTGGCGGTCATTGTGACAGGAATCTCAGGAATCTCAAGTGACGGAATATTTATTGCACCGTTCAAAACCGGATTCATCATACTGCCTGTAATATGAATATTTCCGGTAAATGTCATCTTGGATTTGTCAAACATAGGTATGATAATTGTTGAACTTTCCGTAGTGGCATAAGTGAGGTGCAAACTCTGTTTTGCCATATTAACAATTCCGCTAAGAGTTGATTTTATATCACCTGTCGTAACAAAATCCAAGTCAATTTTATCTGTCAGATAATTTTTGATTTTGCCTGAAAGATTAAATTTAATTTTTTCGACAGTTACAGGGGTTTGAGAAATACTTATTTCATTTTCCTTAATAACAGCCTTTATTTCCGGTATGGAAATTTTTGCACAAGGATTAGCTGCCAAGATATCCAAAGCAACTGCTGTTCCCTTAAATGTCTTTCCGTCCGTCGTTATTCCTACGGTAGTAGAAGGGAGTTTCAGCGTTGTATTGGATGGAATATTTTTAATATTAATATTCTTTAAATCCAGTTTAACTGCCGGATTAATCTTATCCAGCCTGCCTGTAATATCCGCCTTCATAGAGACCAAGCCCGAGTTAACCTGATTATCTTTCATCAAAGCTGCCTGACCTGCCGCAACAATCAGACCTTTAAGGTTCAAATCTTCTGCTGTCAGGTGTAAATCACTTACTGCATCAGAAGTTATAGTTCCGTATAATTTAAGCGGCTGGTTTAAAATAGTGAACCCTATATTATTAATATTGATATTATTATTGTTAAGTTTTACTTCAGCATTGATATTGTCAACCCCGATTTTGTACAAACCATAATAAACGTCTGCAGAAGGTATATTCAAATACCCGCTTGATTTTACCGTCTTTAAATCTGATTTGATATTAAAATTTGCATCGATTTTACCGTTTGCGCTCAAAGTCTGTAAATCTTTTATATCAAAAATTACAGCAATATCTTTTACTATCTTTAAAATATTTGCAATCTCAACTTTTGATTTAAAATTCAAGTCAATTTTCGGCTTTTTGCCGCCCTGAAAAATCCCGTCAATCTTTGATACTTCGCCCTTTGCTGTATAAATATCGGATAAAATATCGACGCTGTTTTCCTTAAACTTCAATTTTATAAAACTGGGAGGCAGATTTATAATAGATAAATTAGTAATCTCCGCCTGCCCGTTGATTCCTTCTTTTGCTATTGTCAAATCAGCATCAGCCTTCGCCATAAGATTATTTGCATAGATTCCCTGCAAAATCTCTATTATATTAACCCTGAAAGTTTCCTTCTGAACTTTTTCCTCCGCTGGTGCAGGATTAAACACAAGGTCATTTAACTCCATATCCGGCATGATTTTATTCAAAATATTAACATTATAACTGAACTGCTCTCTACCCTTTAAAACCGCTTTTCCGGAAGCTTTTACCTTAATGCTCTTATTTAAAATAAAATCACTGATTTTTGTATTAAACCCGCTTAGTGTATATTCGTCAGCACCATCAGTTATTGTAACTGTATAATCCTTAACCTCTATATCCGGCAGATGATTGGACAACTTAAACCCGAGCGGAAGCCCTGTTATCGCAGCAGTCTCATGTTCAGCCGCTTCATCGGTCTCTTCACTCTTAGGGAAATATTTTTCTACCTCAAAAGTCCCGTCTTGCATGACCAATAAATTAGCCTTTGCACTATCAAGCTGAATGGCATCAACTTCAATTCTTCTTGCAAAAAGCGGAATTACAGACATTTTTACCCTAAAACCGCTGGCAGATAATACCCTCTTTCCGTCAGGTATCAAAAGTTCAAACTTTTCCGCCTTCAATCCTGCTGTAAGTTTTGGAGTGGTTACAACCCGCACACCTTCCAGGTTAGAATCCAAGCCGGTTGTCTCTTTTATAATCTCCTTTATCTGGGGAATATAACCCTCGATAATCGGATTGAGTATAAGCGGGCAGGATAAAAATACAAGATATAAAAGCACAACCGCCCCAACAAGCAATATACCAAGCCTTTTCCAGAAAATACGATTCATATAACCCTCCATATGTTAAGAAATGTAAAATTAACCAAACTTTCTATATACCTTCTTATTATATCTTAAAATTTAAATCTTAAAATAACCACCCAGATAAAATGCGGGTTTCAGCCATTTTTTCTTGAAGATTTATTGAGTTTTATAAAGTTTTGTAACAACGCCGGGCAAAAAGCTAAAGATTTCACAAAAACGTTCCGTAAACACTCACATAGGAAATAAGTTGATTAGGAGCTTTAAGTCGTGAAAAAAGTAGTATTAGTGTTTTTTGCATTCTTATTTTTAAGTATTAACCAACAAGCATTCGCTTACAGAATTACAACCTTCTCATCAGACGCAAAAATTATTGCAGCTATGAAAGTTCTTGAACAAGCCGGCGAACAGGATGTGTTCAGAAACCTTCAAAAATATGGCATGAGAATTAAGTTTGATGACTTATCAATGGTAACAAACGGTAAAAATGCTTTTGCCGTAAGCACATACAATAATTATGGTACAAGAGTTATATTGATTAACTCTGCATACAAAAATGCACCGGCAGAACAAATAGCATGCCTGATTGCTCACGAAAGCTATCATACAGGCTACAGCGCTGATTTGGAAGAAGAAACTCTTGCAACCCAAAAAGAAGCTTCCTGCTGGACAAGAGTTAAAGTCGCATCAAAAACTTATCCTGACAGCAAACTTACAAGAAGATTGGATAAATTAAGCGGTTTGTATCTGGCTTCATCTTCTAACAACAATCTCGTTGAACAAAAGATAGCAAGCAACGGATTCTACAGAAGCCAGCTCGGATTGAATTAAGGTTTTAAAGCAAGGCAATTTGACAGGGCGGAGCGATAAATCGCTCCGCCCTTTTTCTTAAATCTTACTGCCGATTAAATCCGATACAATTCTCGAAGCCATGAATATTCCCGCACAGGAGGCAACAAACGGGGTCGACGATGGAATTATTTTATTAAACTGAATTTCACTCCCGTCAGCGGTCATTATATTTTCGCATTCGGATATTTTTTCTCTTACAAAAGGTTTTTCATCACTCGCTACAACAGTTATACCGCTTGTTATGCTGCGTTTATTTAATTGGTACAAAATATTAGATACAAACGGAGCTTTTTTATCATGGATTTCAGAAATGTCTGAAATGTACAGTTTTTCCGGATTCATTCTATTGCCTGCGCCCACTGAAGATATGACCGGAATTTTCATCTCAACACATTTTACCAAAAGATTAATTTTTGAGCGCATAGTATCGATTGCATCCGCTGCATAATTTATACCGGAAAAGTCAAATTCATCCTGATAAAAATCGTTTACTAAATTCAATCTTATCCCGGGATTGATATCCTTCAACCTTAGATTAAAAAGTTCAGTCTTATTTTGTCCTATAGTAGATTCTAAAGCAATAATCTGGCGGTTTATATTGGTTTTGGAGACCTTATCAAAATCTATCAGTGTCAGCTTCCCCACACCGCTTCTGGCAAGTGCTTCTGCGCAATATCCGCCCACACCTCCGAGTCCGAATACGGCAACATGTGCAGAATTTAATATACACTGTGCTTCCTCGCCCCAGTATAAAATATTTCTTGCAAAAATTTCATTCATCTATTTGATTATGCCAAATCCTAAAAGAAATATGCACAAAACAAATACAGCAGCAATTATTCCGGTTAGTTTATTTAAGCCTTTTTCAGCACTCTTCTGGGAAGAAAACATTTGTGCTGCATTGCCGATCCCTGCGATGCCGTCGCCTTTTGGCGAGTGCATCAAAATTAATACTATCAATAATAGAGCTGATATAACCTGTATTGTCCAAACTAGTGTTAACATTTATTCTCCTTTTTTAATCCTGTCTGGCAAATATGCCCAACCGACCTGCCTGTCCCTCACATTTTACGCTTCACCAACTTACCTACCCGCTGCCTTTTTTAATAAAGTGGGCACGCTTTGAATTCAACTTTATACTGTCAAATGTGTACAAACGAGCAGGACGTTTGGACGATGATTTTGAAAACTCATTAAGTTCACGCAATCCGTCTGTTGTGATAACCTTCTTTCTGAAATTACGCTTATCAAGCTTTTTGCCCATAATCATTTCATATGCTTTTTGCATTTCAGTAAGCGTAAATTTCTCATTCAATAACTGGTAAGCTACAGGGCACATCTCTAAACGCTCACGTGTGCGCTTTAGTGAATACTCGATAATTTCCTTGTGGTCAAACGCCAGAGGTGGTAAGTCTGAAACTTTATGCCATGCTATTTCAGGCGTTGTTACAACATTGAAATCCTCGGCTCTGATTAGCGCAAAATATGCACAGGTAATAACACGTGATACAGGGTGTCTCAATGGATCGCCAAATGTATAAAGCTGCTCAAGATAAATGTTATCAACATTTGTTTTTTCTTTCAAAACCCTCATAGCAGCTTCATCAAGATTTTCTGACATTCTTACATATCCGCCCGGTATAGCCCATTTATCTTTGAAAGGCTCGTTATTACGTTTTACCAGCAAAACCTGCAATGCATCGTCTTTTATTGTTAAAATTACAATGTCTACCGTAATCTCGTGAGTCTTAATCTCGTTAAACATTTTTACCTCTGGTTATTTTTTACTTAAATTAATTGTATTATAAAGAACAAAAAAATGTAACAACCCACTGTTGAATAAGTGGAATTTGTTACATTTTTTTGTATTTATGACGATAATATTCGATTAAACCTATATGAACTGCTGTCAGCAAAACAGTAATATATGCCAGAGGCTTGTGTTGGTGTCTAAAAGTTTTATTCTTGCTTATGCCACTCCACACAGCAGCCCCAAGACAAGCAGTTGCAGCATAACCGGTTGTTCTTGGAGTGATAATGGATTGCGCTCTTGAAGAATCAACTTTCACACTGAAATGATACCATAAAATTGCTAAAAGAGCAATATCTTATATGGAATAAAACGCTCATCATTTCGTGATTCCGGATTACGCCTGATATAACTTTTTAACAACTTCCTCACACGCAGATATTTTTTGTCTTTTATATATAGATTTGCAAGCCTCATAACATAATCCAGATTGTCGGGAGCAGAGCGGATAAGATATTCATACTCTCTTTCTGCGGCATTCCTGTCTGCCTCCAGCAAAATTTCCGCTTTTAATAAATGCAATTCCTCACTGTCTTTTATTGCCTTTGCTCTGTTAAGATTTTCCATCGCCATAGGAAGATGATTTATGTAATAATAAGCCACTGCCAGATTGTAATAAGATATATATTTCATCTCGTCAGTATCAGAAAGACTCAATGCCTTTTCCAGATACCGGATAGCGTCAGGATAACGTTTTTCTGCAACGAGACTCTCTGCAAGATCTATATACCCGCTAGGAAGCGTCGGAGCATGGTAAATATAATTCTTTGCTTCTTTTGCCTTGGAAATATTTACCTCCTCATCATCCCCCAGAACCAGATAAGAAATATACTCGCTCTTTAATTCGCCTTCATTTGTAATATCAGGCTTTATCTTATACAAAAGCTTTAAGGTTGAAATATCTGCATTAGTTAAAGTTGTGCGTGAATCATTAATCAGGGTATTGTTATCTTTAGCAAGATACATTATATTATCCGGATTAAAACTATGCCCCATAAACCCTAATGCGTGAAAAATTTCGTGCAGCGCAGTGTTGTATATCTGGTTGGCAGAAAATCTGCGCCCTTCCGGATCCTGAATATAAAAATTAATATCCATTCTATTTAATGCCGTATTGGAAACCTGAGGAACTGTATAAGCAACTACGTACTTTCTGCCATACTCCATATTTTCATTCTTGTTATTTCGAAAGTTAACAACAATATCAGCCTTGCCTTCTGTCTGCGTAAATAAAACAATTCCAGCTTTTTCCCACTCCGAAAACGCCCTGTTTATCTCATTAATGTATTCTCCGGGAACATTTTGAATATTATTATATGTATACGTTATCGGAAAACGATTCCAGCGAATAACCTTCTGATTAAAAGGACATTGTTTGATATAATTGTCAGGATACTGTCTGTGAATTTCTCTTTTTAAATCCTGCAAAAAAGATTTTGCTTTAACTGAAGCACTGTCCTGAACCTTATCTTCAGCTATACTAACCAGTTTTTCCTGCGACTCCAGAGATAACGGCGAATTAATAATTGAATTTACGTAAATTCCCCGTCTAAAAGAATCATTGTTGCCGAGTTTGAATGATTTTTCGTAGAATTTTTGAGCCTCCGAAATCTGGTTGTGCCTGTAATACCAGTTTCCGATTTCTCCATAAATATCATCAGCATAATGCCTGAATAATAAAATAAAAATCAATATAAAACCGAGCAGTGAATAAATAATTACACTGTTCAACGCCGGTTTTTTATTAGGTTTTGAAATTTTATACCCTGACAATTACCATCCCTTTTAAATGTTAGTTTTCGTGAGCAGTCTGCGGAGAAGCCTGGAGTCCTTCTTCCGGATCGTCCTTTACCCCTTTTTCACCCTGCGGAGAAGTCTGGCGTCCTTCTTCCGGATCGTCCTTTACCCCTTTGTCAATATTCAACGTCTTGACCAGAGTTCTTACATCGCCTTTAAGCTTAAAATATTCCGCAAACTTTGGAGTTGTTTTAATATTAAAAGATCTGCCGTTCTTGTCTTTATGACGGGAAATTAAACCTTTTTCCAGAAGCTCCTGCACATGTTCGTAAGCGTTTGAACCCCTAAGTTCCTTGAGCAGAGACTGTCTGATAGGCTCTTTCAGCGCAATAACAGTAAGTGTCTTGAGTACAGGCGGCTTTAGCTCTACAGGACAAAGCTTTTCTACAATATCCAGATGCTCTTGTTTTACCTGCAAAATATATCCATCCTCGTCGTCAATCTCCAGAGCGCCATCACGTGAGGCATAATCCATAATCAATTCCAGCAAGGCTTCTTCAATCTTATCCGGTTCTTCCTCTAAAATTTCTGCTATATCTTTTATTTGAAGCACACGGGCAGTGACAAACAAAACGGCTTCAATTCTGGATTTTAATTGTTCCATTATGCACCAACCTTATCTTCTTCTGCTGTTTCTGCTATGACACTCTGCGCATTATTAATGAAACCGTCCAGTTCTTTTCCCTCTTCTTCAGGAAGAGTCAGAGTTGGCTTTCTTTTTACAACGTACAAATCTGAATAAAACTCGTCCTGCTCCAAATCATAATCGCTTTCAGCTGTCAAAAACAAAAGTGAAATATAAGCACTAATTTTGTCCATTCCAAGCAGCGTAAGTTCATTCAATTCAATTTTATCCTGCCTGCTCAAAATCTCTGAAAGGTTTGCCTTCAACCTTTGAACTCCGTTTTCTATATATTCATCATGCGCAAGATTAATGATATCATCAGGTGACAGCCTTGCATAATTTTGAACACGCCTTTTAGCACGCTCGTGGGCATTTTTAAGCGACTGCTTTTTATCAAGCATTTCATAAAATTCCAATTGCCTGATTAAGTCTCTCAAAGTTACAACACGATTGTGGTTAAGTCTAACGCTTGTTCTTCTCTGCAAAACTTCGTCAATAGATATTACATTATTAGTCGGAATATATTCTTCTTCCCCATAATCCAACGGCATATCATCATCGTAATTGAAATCTTCTTCATGCTGTGGCTCAAAATCAAGAACGTCAAGCCCTTCTAGAATATTTGATTTAAGTTTCAAAAGTATTGCAGCAAATAGAAGCGTTCTGCCTGTAAGTCTAAGGTTTTGCGCCTTAGACTGAAATAAATGCATCAAATATTTGTCAGTAACTTCAACAATATCAACATGCCACGGGTCAATTTTGCCGTGTTTTGCCATATTAACAAGAATCTCAATTCCGTCAACTTCAGCTTCCTGAACATATTCTATTTCCTTTTCCTTGAGAAGAGTATTAGGGTGAGATGTCAACCCGATCGTACTTTTGCTTATATTCTCTATATTATTTAATGCCATATCTCCATTACTCCCCTTCTTATTAAAAGAAGGTGCGGAAAAATACCTTTTTCCCATTATTATTTTAATTTATATTATACTATTTTTTATCCTCTGTTTTCATGAATGTTACTATTCCTTAACAATCCCTACTTTTTGTTTATCCCCTCTCCCTGCTGCCTGCATCCGGTTTGTAATCTTAGGTTAGTTTTTGAGGGAGAGGGCAGAATTTCTTAGTGAGCGTTTTGCGAACTTAGAAATTCGGGTGAGGGGCGTTTCTTTATTATTATAGTCTTTTTTATCATAAAATTATTCCTTAACAAACCCTACTTTTGAAGGCTTTGTTCTGTCCATCAATAAGTCAATAGCCTGATAAATTTCCTTCATATCTTCTTTGTAATCTTTTGTATGTTCGATGAAGTAATGCTCCAATTCTGCAATTCTCTGCTCCAAATCCTTGTGCTCAATTGCAAGCTGCCTTAGCTTAACAAATGTGTCAATAATCTGGATATTAATTTGAATTGCACGTTTGGATTTTAAAACCGATGAAAGCATTGCAACACCTTGCTCGGTGAAAACATAAGGCATTTTTCTGACCCCGCCCCAATTTGATATCACATTTTGTGATATCAAGTTTTTGTATTCCTCTTTTGTAAGCTGAAACATGTAATGAGCCGGAAATCTTTCAATATTACGCTTTACTGCCTGATTTAAAGCTCTTGTTTCAACTTCATACAACTTTGCGAGGTCGCTGTCGAGCATTACCTTGAATCCTCTAATTTCGTATATTAAATTTTGGATTTGTACTAAATTTTCCATATTTTGCTATCTTTGAGAACTTTTATTCTTGTTATCACTCATCCCGACTTTACCTCGTAAAGGAAGGTGTTCGCCCAAATTTGTTTAATGTTCCCTTCACGCTTCACACCTCACGCTTCACTAATCTTAGTCACTCAGTCACTTAATCACTTAGTCACCATACCCACCATTCACTACTCACCAACCCGATACATTTACCCCCCTTGTAAAACGCCTAACTTGTAGTTTTACCTACCGACCAAATACATTTACCCCCCCTAGTCGCGGAGCTTGACACCGGTAACTTTGGAGATGCCTTTTTCTTTCTGGGTTACGCCGATTGTCCTGTTAGCAGATTCAATCATTGGTTTTCTGTGGCTTACTACGATAAATTGTGTCGTCTCTGCCTGAGATTGTACAATATGGGCAAGCTTTTCAACGTTTATACCGTCAAGGCTTGCGTCAACTTCGTCAAAAGCGTAGAAAGGTGCCGGCATGTACTTTTGGATTGCAAAAACAAAAGAAAGTGCCGTCAGTGCTTTTTCACCGCCTGACATACCTGCAAGACGCTGTTTTTTCTTATCTCTCGGCTGTGCTTCTATGTCAAGTCCGCCTTCAAACGGTTTTTCTTCGTTTTCAAGAATAAGTGTTCCTTCACCGTCTGAAAGCTTGTGGAAAATATCTTTAAAGTTTTCGTTTAAAACATTGTAAGTTTTGAGGAAGGTTTCTTTTTTCAAATCCTCGTAGCCTTTCATTCTCTCAAGAATTTGTTCTCTTTCACGGCTAAGTGTTTCTATTTGCCCTTGAAGCTCCTGTTGTCTTGCAGAAACATTTTCAAAATCTTCAAGCGCTTTCATGTTAACTGCGCCCAGGTCATCCATTCTTTTTTGCAAACGCTGGATGCGGGAAGTAATTTCTTCAATTGACATTTCAACCGGAGTGAGGTCGTTAATATTCACCCCTGCTTCCTCCAGAATGTTTTTAGTCTCCTCGAGCTGCGGCTCTAACTCTCTTCTGCGGGCTTTGAAGGATTCAATCTGTTCTGCAATTTTTTCTATCTCGTTTGCTTTCAGGTTCTTGTCCGTTTCGACTTTTACGAGGTCATTGTTAATTTCGTCTCGTTGTTTAAGAAGTTCTCCTAATTTTTCGGTAATTTCTTTTATCTGAACCTCAAGAACTTCAAGCTGCTCTTTTAGACCTTTAATTTCTTCCGCAAATTTTGCCTTGTCAAGTTCCAGCTCGCAGTTTGCTTTCTCCGAACGGTCGATTGTTTCGTTCATGGTCTCAAGAGTTGTATTTTTGATAAAATCAATTGTCTGCTTTAAACCTTCTATTTCGTGGTTTGTGTCAGCCATATTTTTCTCATAACGCTTAATTTCCGCCTCAACTCCTGCTGTTTTTTCTTTCAAATCCTTCAAGTCCGCATCATTCATGAGCTTTTCAACTTCTTCTATCGAAGTTTGAAGATCGGTCATTTTTTCGGAAATCGTTATGTGCTCTTCTTCCATTTTGTCCAAAGATTTTTCGAGAGAAGAAATTTCCGGTTCTGTAGTTTTGATGAAATTTTGTCTTTCTTCTATATTTTGCTGCGTGTTTGCAAAATTGGTTTCAAGACTTGTAAGTTCTAATTTTGCTTTGTTAAATTCTGTTGTGGAATTGGAATATTTGCTTCTTACGTCCTCCATTTTTGCCTCAAGAGTTGAGCGTTTGGAGACGAGTGCAGCGTATTTTGATTCCATTTCTTTAAGCCTTGATTTAAATGTATCAATTTCGCTGTCGGAATTCTGCGAGAATTTAAGCCCTGTTTTTCTGACAGCACCGCCGGTGATTGAACCTGATTTTTCAAACAGGTCGCCTGAGAGTGTAACCATTCTGTACTTGCCGATTAATTTATTTGCGACCGAGCGGTCTTCAACGACAAGTGTTTCGCCGACTGCGTAATAGAAGGCGTTAAGGTACTCATCGTCAAAATCAATCAGGTTAATTGCAAAATCAATTACACCTTTCTCTTTTGGAAGGTTTAGGCTTCTTGGGCATTTTACGATTTTGTTAAGCGGGACAAATGTTGCTCTGCCTGCATTTGAGGATTTAAGAAGTTCAATACAGGTTGAGGCGACGTGCTCATCGTCAACAACTATGTGCGACATTCTGCCGCCGACTGCAATTTCCATGGCTGTTGAATACTCTTCGTCAACCTGACCGAGCTTTACAAGCGGAGCGTGAACCCCCTGAATGTTTGCGTTTACAACTGTATCAACCGCACGTCCGAGGTTAGCTTCTTCGTTCGCTTGCTTAACTGCCTCAAGCTGATATATTTTCTTACGTGCAGCTTGAAGGTCGTAGTCCAGGTCTGTGATTTCATTTTTAGTTTTATCATACTCATACAATGTATTTTTAAGGATGATTTTGAAATCGTCAAGTTCTTTGCCTAATTGTTCTATCAAAAGTTCTTTTGAGGATCTTGTCTCCGAAAAATTCGCCTTGAAACTCTCTAATTCCGCAAGCTTTGCCTTTGCATCTTCAAGCGCTTTTTTCTTTGTTGATAAATCTGCTTCCATCGGCGCCTGTTTCTGGATAAGCTTTGTCTCCTTATCTTGCAATTCTTCAAGCTCTTTTCTCAAACTGTTTCTTTTTTCAATATGCTTCTCGGCTGTTTCGTTCAGACCGGACATATCTTCCAGAATCTTGTGCAAAATAGCTTTCTGCTCTTCAATATTTTTTTCTATTCCCTTAATTTGATCCTGTTTGAGCGAAATTTTTAATTCGGCATCTTTGATTTTATCTTTCTGAACCTCAATACCGTTTTTAGCGTTTTCAATAGTTTTTAAATTGTCCTGAATCTGTTTGTCAGCGTAAGCTATAGAAGAATTTTTTCTGTCAATTGAACCTTTTATTTCTTCCGCTTTCTGTTTGAGTTCAAGCTGATGCCCTTCACCTTTTTCGGTAATGGTTTTAGAAATCTCATCATACCTCTCTTTGATAAGTCTCAAGCGCTCTTCAAGGTCTTTTGATTTAACTTCTTCTTCTTTTTTTCTTTTGGTAAATTCTAAGATATTTTCGTGCGCTTTTTCAAGATTTCTGCGCAGGTCGAAGAATTTAACCGTATTAATCTGGCTTTCGAGCGCAGTTTTTTCATCTTTTAATTTCTGATACTTTAGTGCAACTTCTTTTTCTTCGTTAAGCTGTTCCAGACGGGCATTAACTTCATTCAGAATAAGAGTGGAATTAACAACACGCTTTTCTACCGTATCCAATTCACCTGTTGCCTGCTCTATTCTTCTGTCAAAATCCGCAACTCCCGCTATTTCGTCAATAATTTTGCGGCGCTCGTTTGGAGTACAGTTTGTAATACTCATAACATCGCCCTGCATCATTACATTATAGCTGTTAGGAGTAATGTTGTATTTTTCTAATTTGGCGTGAATATCACTCAATGTTGCGATTTTATCATCGAGGTAATAAATGCTGTTGAACCCCTGCGAAGATTTTCGGATACGTCTTGCGACTGAAAAATCTCCGTCATCGGTTTCGCCGAATGTTACTTTTACGTAAGCTTCATTTCTCTTGTTGTAGGTTGATATAAGGTGGAAGAGTTTTTCAGCTCTCAAAGTACGGCTTGTAGACAAGCCGAGTGCAAAAAGAATACTGTCGATAATATTACTTTTTCCGGAGCCGTTAGGTCCTGAAATCGTAGTAAAACCTTTCAGCATAGGTATTTCGACCTTGTTCGCAAACGACTTAAAATTGTCGATTTCGAGCTGCTTAATGTACATTAAATCCCTTCCCCATAAGACATGTCTAAATTTAGATTACTACAAAACGCCGACACATGTCAATCAGTGAATAGCAAATAAACACTTTTTATTGTTGAAATAATCTCTTGTTTAAATTTTAACACGATGAAACAATAAAAGCCCGGTGGGCGGATATAATCCGCCCACCGGGCTTTTATTATTTTATTAAATTTTTAATTACTTCAAGATTTATTCTTTAGTAAATTCCGCATCAATTACGTCATCATCTTTTTTATCTGATGAAGCGTTTTCGCTGCCTGCTGAATTTGCTTCGCTGTTTGCATTACCGTCTTTTTGAACAGCTTCGTAAGCTTTTTGTGAAATTGCAAACATTGTTTGCTGCAAATCTTCTGACAATTTCTTTAATTCGTCAACCGATTTGTTTTCATCAAGAGCTTTTTGAAGAGCTTCTCTGTGTTCAGTTAATTTCTTAACATCTTCATCAGAGATTTTACCTTCGAAGTCTTTTACTATTCTTTCGGAAGAAGCAATCAATGAGTTAGCATTGTTCTTAATTTCAGCTTCTTCTTTTTTCTTCTTATCGGCTGTTGCATTAGCTTCTGCTTCTTTAACCATCTTATCAATATCAGCTTCAGAAAGGTTAGAAGAGTTTGTAATTGTAATTTTTTGTTCTTTGCCTGTAGCTTTATCTTTAGCAGAAACGTTAACAATACCGTTAGCATCGATATCGAATGTAACTTCGATTTGCGGAACACCTCTCATTGCAGGTGCGATACCTTCAAGCCTGAACATACCTAATGACTTGTTATCACTTGCCATTGGTCTTTCACCCTGAAGTACGTTAATATCTACAGCTGTCTGGTTGTTTTCAGCAGTTGAGAAAACCTGAGATTTGCTTACAGGGATTGTAGTGTTACGAGGAACAAGCGGAGTCATAACGCCGCCTAATGTTTCAATACCAAGTGTTAAAGGTGTTACATCAAGAAGGACAATATCTTTAACTTCACCTGCAAGTACACCTGCCTGAATTGCAGCACCAACCGCAACAACTTCATCAGGGTTTACTGACTGGTTAGGGTCTTTGCCTGTATAAGCTTTTACTAACTGCTGAACAGCAGGGATACGTGTTGAACCGCCGACTAACACAACTTCGTTAATATCATTCTTGCTCAAACCTGCATCAGATAATGCCTGTTCAACCGGTTTTTTGCATCTTTCCAACAGGTCGTGAGACAATTCTTCAAACTTAGCTCTTGTTAAAGATAATTCTAAGTGTTTAGGACCGTTAGCGTCAGCTGTAATATATGGCAAGTTAATAGAAGTTTCAAATACAGATGACAATTCGCATTTAGCTTTTTCAGCAGCTTCCTTAATACGCTGCATTGCCTGCTTATCGCCTGTAAGGTCAATACCTTCCTGTTTCTTGAATTCGTCGCAAATCCAATCGATAATCTTTTTATCAAAGTCATCGCCGCCTAAGTGAGTATCACCGGAAGTTGAAAGAACTTCGTGAACACCGTCGCCGATTTCAAGAATTGATACATCGAAAGTACCGCCGCCTAAGTCGAATACAAGAACTTTTTCTGATTTATCTTTTTCCAAACCATAGGCAAGAGCTGCTGCTGTCGGTTCGTTTACGATACGTAAAACGTCTAAACCTGCGATTTTACCTGCATCTTTTGTTGCCTGTCTCTGAGCATCGTTAAAATATGCCGGAACAGTAATTACTGCAGAAGTAACTTTTTCACCAAGATAAGCACTTGCATCATCTGCCAATTTTCTCAAAATCATTGCAGAAATTTCTTGCGGAGTGTAATCTTTTCCGTCTATATTTTTCTTATAATCCTCGCCCATGTGTCTTTTAATAGAAGCAATTGTTCTATCAGGGTTCAAAATAGCCTGTCTTTTTGCTAATTGACCGACCAATCTTTCGCCGTTTTTAGTAAAACCAACAATAGAAGGAGTTGTTCTCATACCTTCTGCGTTAGCAATAACGGTCGGTTTACCACCTTCCATAACTGCTACGACTGAGTTTGTTGTACCTAAGTCAATACCAATTGTTTTTGCCATATTTATCATCCTTTCATTATTTATATTAAGTTCAATTATGTGAGTTGATGATTAAACGGCTAAAACTTTTTCTTGATCACTTAGTCACTTAATCACTTAGTCACTGTACTATCATTAAACCACTCTTTTTAAACAAACTTAAAAAAATAAACAAAAAATTAATATTTTAATAAGAAAGTTTTTGTCGGCTTAGTAAAGCCGACCTACAATCTTCACTCCTCACCCTTCACTCTTCACGATATATCGCAGGTATGCCTAACCGATGCATCCAGAAAAAAGTTAATGTCAGGTAAAACCTGACCTACTTAAATGTTCCCTTCACTCCTCACTCCTCACCCCTCACCCTGCACAATAAAAATACATTAACCGGAATCCTTATCTCAAAAGGATTTTGCCCACTTTTTCTTATATATTTCGTTACAAAAGTTAACATTTCAATCTCAAAAAGCAATTTTTTTTCTTCACAAGACTTTATATATATAGGATATCAATAGTCACTACATAGTAAAGGAGAAATATATGGCAAGAGTACTAATTTCAATGCCTGAAGAATTTTTAGACAGAATCGACAAAGTCGCAGAAGGCGAAAACAGAACACGTTCTGAACTTATCAGAGAAGCATTAAGAAGCTACATGTACAAAAGCAGAGTAAAAGCTAATACAATGGCTGGAAAAAATGCGGCTATACTTGAAGCTCTTCTGGATTAGTGCTTTGCACAAAACATATAAAACAACCTTGTAATTGAGATTTAAAACAGTTATATTTACACAGGTTAAATATACATACCCCTCTGCCTGCGGGCAGAGGGATTGTTGTTTTTTTTAAGAAAAGGAACTTTATTGATCATTTTCCTCATGTTTGCCTTTCATCATTTTTTCAAAATCAGAAGGTTTGATATTCTGGATAAAATCTTTAAATTCCTGCGCTTCTTCTTCATCTTTTGCCGTATCAGTAGAAACAGAGCCGTTCATAAGCACATTTGCAGTAACATATATAGGTGCTTCTGCTCTCATAGCAATTGCAATAGCGTCAGAAGGACGAGCGTCAATTTCAAGAGTTTCACCGTCTTTTACAAGAAACAGGGTTGCGAAATAAGTTTCTTTTTCGACATCATTAATCTCTACTTTTTCGAGCGTATAACCGGTTTTTTCGATTATATTCGCAATTAAATCATGCGTCATCGGACGTGCAACCACAAGCCCTTCAATACATCTTATAATAGCACTTGCTTCTGCCGAACCTATCCATATAGGCAAAGCTTTTCTGTTATCAAGATCGTGTAGAACAACTATAGGAGAATTCGTTCTCACATCAAGCGCTATACCCATCACCTTCATTTCTATCATAAAATCAGTCCTCAACCAGTGTTTTCGATTATTATATCACAAAACCAAATTATATGATATAATCCGAGATATGAGAATTAACGTTGTGTATAATAACAAAATCGCCGGATACGGCAGTGTGCTGGAAGCTTTGAAAAAATCACTTTCAGCACATAATGTTGAGTTTAAGAGTTTTGAGGTAAACAATGCCGAAAATTTTGGCGAATTTTCTTTTGTTATAGGAGGAGACGGCACTTTACTCAAAGCTGCAAGATTTTATTCCGGCTCACAAACACCTGTTTTCGGCATAAATCTTGGCAGACTCGGATTTCTTTCCCAAGCCGGAATAGATGATATTGATAATGTTGTAAAAAAAGTTCTTGCGGGAGAATACTCTACAGAAGAAAGATTAATGCTAGAATCCGGCACTTCGCTTGCTCTTAACGATTTTGTAATAAAAGGATGCAACACTTACAGAACCTCCAAGTTTTATCTTGAAATCAACGGAAAATTTGTCTGCGACTACATTGCAGACGGGTTAATTATCTCGACTCCGACCGGTTCAACCGCATACGGGCTATCAGCCGGCGGACCGGTTTTGTACCCGACTCTGGAGGCAATTGTAATTGTACCGGTCTGCCCGCACACGCTGAATGTTCGCCCGCTTGTTGTACCGGTTCACGAAACAATTACTGTCAAAACAAGCGACAAATTGCTTTCTGTATCAGCAGACGGAGCAGATACTTCAAGATGCGTAAAACAAATTTCTATCAAAACCTCCAATCTTAAAGCCCGCCTTGCATTCTTAAATGATGCAAGTTTCTATTCGGTTTTAAGAAACAAACTCCACTGGGGAATTTCTCCTGAATGCAGATAAATACATATTTTTAACCTTTATTTAATCACTGTTAGGCTTGACAAACATGGTATAATTAAATGTATGAGAAAGAGATTATTCACACTTTTTTTTCTTGCATTTTTTTGCTGGAATTTAGCCCTCTCATCATCCGCCCACGACGATGATGACGAGCTTTTTCACGCAAGAGAAATCAAAGATGGAACAGTTCTTTCAATGACGGATTGCGTGGCGTCTGCGTTCAAAAACAGTCCAAAAATTAAAAGGCAGAAGTATAATCTGGACATTGCAAAAAGCAATCTCGGAATAGCAAGGTCTGCGTATTTTCCTATAATAAGTGCAGGAGTTGGATTTTATAACGAAAACAATTCTGATAATGTATATTATAACCATTATTACAGAGAGCTTCCGAATGTAGGAGTTTCTGTCAACAAAATGATATGGGACTTTGGTAAAACTACTTCTTATATAAAGATGGAAGAGTTTTATAAAATCGGTGCCGAATACGAATTTATGGACAGTCTCTGCGCAACTCTTTTTGATATTAAGGTCAAATATTATAACATGCTTAGAGCTAAGGCGTTGATGCAAATTGCACAAAATAACGTAGAGATAAACAGAGAATTTGTAAAAAACTCGAAATCAGGTGCAGACAGAACGACTGCAGAACTTCATTTAAGCGAGGCGGAAGTTGCATTTCTGGAGGCGCAAAACAATTATTATAATGCAAAAGTTGACCTGACTAATTCAATGTATCTGGATAACCAGCCGGATTTTAATATAAAAAACACCCAAACCTTCAATTATGATAACGATTGGGGGTATAATTCATCTCTGCATAAGGCAAAAACATATTCCAAATATATTTTTCCATTCTCACGTGAAGATGCAGTAGAACTTGCATATGAGAGCAGTCCGGATTTAAGAGTTTTGACTTCTACAAAAGATGCAATGATTCAGTCTTTAAAATATATCAAAAAAACTTACCTGCCAACACTTTCGGGAAATGTAGGCTATGGGTTTAACAACACAAACGAAGTTTCTAACAACAGCTTGCAGGTCGGTGTGAATTTAAGTTCAAACGTCAATTTGATGGAACTTAAACATTCTATTAAGGGAGCGGATGCGCAGGTTAATCTTGCGAATAATGAAATAGTTTTGTTTAAAAAAGATTTGTATTACGAAGTAAAACGTGCATTCAACAATTTTGACAAAGCGGAGAATCAGATTCCGACCTCAGAGCTGGAAGCCGACCAGGCATTAAAAAATTTAAAACTTGTAGAAAGCAAATACAAAACAGGGGAATTAAATTATGTTGCGCTTCAGGATGCAAGAAAAGATTACATAATGGCTATCACTCATTATATAGACACAATTTACAACTACAATCTGGCTTTGATTCAGATAGAAATGGCAATGCACTATCATATAATTGACATCCATCACAAGTCCGAGCATGCAATGTGTTATCATTCGGAAGCGCTTATTAACCACCTGAATGAAGTTCTGGGCTGCGACGAGCACGAAGAGAGCATGCCTAAACGTATTAAGGACAAAAAGAGCAGCAAAAATAAAAAGAACGACCTGTAATTTGCCACATTTCGGCTTAAAAGCAATTTTTTGGGGCTTAAACCAGGTTAAAACGCAATAAGCAAAAGGAAAGTCTTGCAGTGTGTGCAAGACTCAAAAATATACATTTACCCCACTAACTTTATATCATAATAATACTTTTTTGTCAACAAAAAGTAAATCTCAATAAAGAGGGGGCAATACGCCTCTTAATTTGCTGCAAGCTTTTCACGAACAAGGGTTTCAATCTGATTGAGTATTTCCGGATTAGCACCGAGAAACTCTTTAGCCTTGTCTCTGCCCTGACCTAATTTATCATCGTTAAAACTAAACCATGACCCGGCTTTTTTAACAATATCCAAATCAACAGCTACATCAAGGATATTGCCGATTTTGCAAATACCTTTTCCAAAAATAATATCAAATTCTGCCGTTCTGAAAGGAGGAGCAACTTTGTTTTTCAAAATACGTACTCTTACGTGGTTTCCGATTTCTTCGCCATCACCTTTCAAACCTTCAACACGTTTGATTTCCAAACGAACTGATGCATAATATTTAAGAGCGTTACCGCCTGTTGTAGTTTCAGGATTGCCGTACATAACGCCGATTTTTTGTCTAAGCTGGTTGATAAAAATTACTGTAGTTCTTGTTTTACCTATTATACCGGTCAATTTTCTTAAAGCTTTAGACATTAATCTTGCCTGCAAACCCATTTGCTGGTCTTCCATAGAGCCTTCTATTTCGGCTTTCGGAACAAGAGCTGCAACAGAGTCAACAACGATTACGTCAACCGCACCGGAGCGAACGAGTTCTTCCGTTATATCAAGAGCCTGTTCACCTGTATCAGGCTGTGAAATCAAAAGTTCATCTACATTAACGCCCAGATTTCTTGCGTATTCAGGGTCAAGTGCGTGTTCTGCATCAACAAACGCTGCAATTCCGCCCTGTTTCTGACATTCTGCAACAATATGCTGTGCAAGAGTTGTTTTACCTGAAGATTCCGGTCCGTAGATTTCGATAATACGTCCTCTCGGAATACCACCTACGCCAAGAGCAACATCAAGCGCCAGAGCACCTGTCGGAATAGTTTCTACACTGACAGAAGGTTTGTCACCGAGCTTCATAATAGCGCCTTTGCCGAAATCCTTTTCAATTTTCTCTATTGCAAGTTTTAGCGCCTTACTTCTTTCATCTGCTGTATTTACTGCGGTTTCTTCCTTAACTGCCATTTTTTAACCTTTCTCATTCCGGTGAAGGGTGAAGCGTGAAGAGTGATTGGAATTTATAATATTATTATCGTACCCTTCTAACTTCACTGCTCATTATCTACAACATAAAATTAGTTTCTTCTTCTTTTTTGATATAGAATCCGCACATAAGCGGCTTAAAGCTGTTTAGAACATTTTTCAGCTTAAAGTTTTCTTTGTTTAATTCATTAACTTTATTTTTAAGATTTTCGTTTTCTGTCTTGCATCTTACAAGCTCCAAAACAACATCATCCATGCCTTCTAATTTTTCATCAATAAGTTTGGTCATGGAAGTGGTAATATTGTTTTCCATTTTGTTGAGGGTTTCTAATAAACCGTTAACAACGGTTTGAGAATTTGGTTTTGTCATCATGGGTAATGTCACTTTCTTTTCGCTATTCTTCATTCCTGTCATAACCGAGGTTTTTGCACTTCTCAGTTTTTTAACTTCATCCACGGAAAAATATATCTGACCCTTGTGGTCTTTTTTCGGGGTAACTGAAGTTTTTTTACATAATTCAACTATCTCTTTATTATCAACGTTTAAAAGTTTTCTTACGTCATTAGGTAAAAGTACTTTATTAGCATTCATTTTAAAAAATTCCCCTCTTTCTATACCCAATAGATATTCTAATCAATAAAAAAAATTATTTCCACTATTTGTTACAATTCTTTAATGTATCGTTACAGATTTAGCAAAAAATATTTTTACAATTTTTGGGGTAAATAAATATAAATAGCGCTATAATATTTGAAAGGAAAAATATGTATAGGTTTTCAATCCCCAATAACAGAGAATTGTATACTACCCCTGCTTTTAAAGGAAAAGATGAAACGTTTCCGACAGAAAAAGAATTTTTAAATATTTCAAGAAAGGGTAAACTTGATCCGAACCTTGTGGATGAAAATTCGGAGACTCTTTTTCAGAAATTTGTAAACAATAATTATTTAATGCTGGTTAACTATTTGACAGCAAAACCAAACGCAAGAGAAGGGATTATAAACTTTGCCCCGAATGGTAAAACTCCGCTTGATTATGCAAAAAGCGACGAGATGAAAAATATACTTGTTCAGCGGGGGGGTAAATATTCTGCCGAAATATTGCCGCCAAAGCAGTCTGTTGAGTATTCGTCCAAACCACAGCCTGAATTACAGATTGAAAATCCAAATGTTGAAGATGCAAAAACTTCGGCAGCAAAAATGTACATGTCAGACCCTGTTGTTGTTAAACCTGCCCAAATGCAGCCTGTGGCTCAAAACTTAGAGGAAAATAAAACCGAAGAAACGATTCCGGCAAAACCGGAAGAGAGTAAAAAAACAGAACCGGAAATAGATTTTTTTGACTCGTTTGAAGAGGTTGAAGAAGAAACTCCGCAGAGCAGTGAACTTGCACAAACCTCAAAAGATAAACAAGCAGCTGTTCCGGAAAATGATTATGAAGAAATTGTAGATAACGGAAAAAAGGAGGAAAAATTAAATAAGCCTGAGGCAAAAAAACTTCCTTCCTCTTTCCAAAACTATGCACCGCTTCAAATCCTGCCTTCCGACCCGAAAAATATAGATGAAATTATCGGTATGGACAAGATTAAGGAAGAATTGAAAGAAAATGTCATTATTCCACTTAACGAACAGGCAGCAAATGCAACACTAAGAGCCAACAATATCGGAATTCCTAACGGGATTTTGCTGGAAACTTCCGAAGATACGGTAAATTTTGTTAAAGCACTCTCTAACGAAACCCAAATGCCGGTTTTGCAGCTGTACAATCCGCAGGAATTTAAACCGATGCTCAAAGATATTGAAAAAGAGTACGCAAAAAACGGTTTAAGAACAATCGTTCTAATCCGTGGTTTTGATAAATTCTTCACAACAGGACCAAACTGCGATTTAGACAAAAAGAATTTTCTGCTTACAGCCGAAAACTGCGGAGATAAAGGCGCTTTGCTTTTTGCAACCGCAGATAAAAAATGCGATATTGACTCAAAATTCCTAAGTTCCGGAATCTTCGACAAAGTTATGGAACTTAAAATTCCGGATATTGAGGACAGAAAAGAGTATTTGAGACAATATTTTAAAGATAAATACCTGTTTAAAGACTTAAACACGGAAGAAATGATTAATGAAATAGGTGAAAAGACAGAAGGGTTCAAGTATTCCGATATTGAAAACGTGCTTGCGGAAAGCGCCAGAGCATCTGTCTACAACAAAAAATACTGCGTTGAGCCGGAAACCGTAAGAGAAGAACTCGCAGAATTTACTAAAGCAGCAGGAATCCAGCCGGTTGACGAGTTTAACAAAACCACAATGTACGATACGCCTGAATTTAAACGTATACCGGTAACGTCAGACGAGATTATGAAACTTGACGATTTAGGCGGAATGCCTGATATTAAAGAAAAGTTGAAAAAACTCTACATTGAGCCGTTCCAGAATCTTGATAAACTGAAAGAAAACCTCGGAAGCAGCGCAATTCCTGACGGTGCAATTTTTTACGGACCTGCAGGAAACGGAAAAACCCTAACCGCAAAAGTTCTAGCTCGTGAACTCGGGCTTCCTTTCTATGAAACAAAACTTTCCGACGTTGCAAGTTCTTATATTCACGAAGTCAGCCGCCGTATAAGAGAAATGGCAAAGCAGCTTAACGACAAATACGCAGCAACGGGAGAAATGTCAGTCTGGTTCTTTGATGAATTTGATTCCCTCGGCGAAGCAAGAGGTGATAATACAGCAAGTCACAAGCAGGAAGTCACCGACACATTGCTTCAGGAGCTTAACAACCCGTCATCAAAAGGTTTTATCCTGATTGCCACAACCAATGACCTTGACGGAATCGATCCTGCACTAAAGCGCAGAGGCAGACTCGGAAACTGGATTGCCTTTTCTAATCCTGACAAAGCCGCAATTATGGATGTTGTTCAAAAAGAACTTGCAAAAACTCCGTTCACTAAAGAATTAGCAAATGATAAAGAATTTCTTGAAGCAGCCGCAAAAGAATTTGACGGAAGCTCTATGTCAACAATAACCTCTGTTTTGACTGACGCAAAAAGAGCTGCAATTCTGAACAATAAAGATTTTGGCGAATGTATAAAAGAATGTTTTGATGATTATAATAAACGTTTGATGGGCGAATTTTGCAATAAAGCAGGTTTGGAACAGCACAAATACAACGACTGGGATTTTAAATCACTGGATGAATTAGGCGGAATGGATGAAGTTAAGCAGGCGCTTGAAGAAAACATAATAGATGTATGGCGTCCGGAAGTCCGCCAGATGCTTATTGCAAATAGAAGAAGCCTTCCAGGCGGAGTTATTCTCGAAGGTCCTCCGGGAACGGGTAAAACAACCATTGTGGAAACTCTTGCAAGGCAAATGGATGTTCCTTTGTATAAAATGAATTATTCGCAGAAAGGAAACGAGTATATTCACGGAGTTGCACGCAACGTGACAGATATCTTTAACAGACTTGCGCTTGAATCAAAAATAATCAAAAAACCTGTAATGCTTTTCTTTGATGAAGCGGAAAAGTTCTTCCCGAGAAACGCAGACAGGCATCAGATTGAAGAAGTTAATACTTATAAAGAACTTATGAATACAGCAGCCGCATCAGGTTTAATACTTGTTGCAGCAACAAACCACATTAACCTCGTTAATGCGGAAATTATCGGCAACCCCCGCAGAATGGGTACAATAATTCATTGCGGAAACCCTGATTTCAATTCGAGAGTAAATCTTTTTGAAAAACTTTTGAAAGATTTACCGATATTGAAAGATGCCTTGAATAAAAGTCATTATCAGAAACTTGCCGAACTCTCCGACGGATTGTCAATTGGTAATATTTCGGACACAATTGACAAAACTATCACGCAGGCAATTAAAAAGAGGAAGAATATAGATTCCGAAGGCTTAATGATGGCATTTGCCAGAAAGGCGGTGATAAGATGAAGTGAAGTGTGAGGCGTGAAGTGTGAAGGGTGCATTTAAGTTGTAGTCGGCTTTACCAAGCTGACAAAAACTACTTAGATTTGTAAGTCAGGTTTTACCTGACAAAAACTTTTAAACCCCACACCCGAATTTCTAAGCTCGTACGACTCGCTAAGAAATTCTACCCTCTCCCTCAAGGGGCGAGGGAATGGCACAGCCCACCCAAAAAAGAAAGAAAAAGTTGTAGGTCGGCTTAGTATGAATTGTCCCCACTAAAACGTAATCGGTCAGTAGGACATTTCAAGTATGCCCAACCGACCTCCTACAAATCTTAGTCACCTAGTCACTTAATCACTTAGTCACAATACCCACTTAGTCACAATACCCACTACTCAATAAAAAAATGAAAGGCCAAATATGCAAATAACTCCAATACAGCCAAATAACAATAGTTTCAAAGCATTAAAAATGCCAAAGAAGGTTCTATTTTCTGACATAAATAATAACGCTTTTCTTATAACAAAAGAAAACTTGATGCAGAATCCGAAAATAGCAAGATGTGCTGAAAAATACAATGTATTAATAAATCGCGGAAAAAAATTAGGAAGAGCGAATGTTCCAGAAAAAATGTATAAAACTGCACTAAAAACAATATTTGGCATGTCGGCTTTAGGAATGTATATGTATCTTCCAATGACAGATGTGCCATTATTAGGAAAGCTTATTGTCTCAATCGCCGGTGGTGTTGTTGGATTAGGAGGAGCTATAATTTTTGGTGCAACTGAATTAATTGATATATTATTAAAACCAAATATCTATGAATACACCATTCAGGGTGTTAAAAAGTTTAAGAATAATGCGCAGAATGAATTAGGTGATATAAAATCAAAACAATATAAATTTAGTAGTATAGAAGAACTTAAGCAAATTCCAGAACTTACGGATGAGATAGCAAGACAAGATAAAATAAAGTTTTTTGAGGTTCTTAATAAGCATAATATGAACGATTTTTCTGATGCTGATAAGATTCTGAACATTCTGGAGCTTCCGGAAATAAAAGAAAATTTCTATAATGGAGAAGTGTTTAATTATCCAGCTGATAAATACGAAAATTCATTATTTTTGCGGTTTTTGGATATAGTACCAAATGAAAAAAATCAGAATGATTATAATAAAATTCTAAATATTATTAAAAATATGCCGAATGTAGATTTAATTCAAAAAGATAATTATGGAATTTCTTCTGTAGAAAAAATTCTAAATTCCGAAAACCATCAGACATTTGAACTTATTAAAGATATAGAAATTCCTTATTCAAAAGAGCTGGATTATGCATATGAACAAATTTATGATGAAAGTTTTAAAAGAAAGGCAAAAACTCTTAATGTAAAATTTGATGATATTTTTAAAGTGATAGATATACAATCTGAAAAAGGACTTGAAGAAGCAATGAAGCAGTTTGATTCACCGTTTTGCGATAAGCAGAAAATTGCAACACAAATATGTCAAATGACCAGCGAACTAAAGTTAAAATTCAGATATCCGGATGATGAAAGGAAATATCAGTTTCTTAAATTCATTGTATATCCGAAAATCGAAGAATATCTTCCGGAATATATGAGAAAGAATGATTATATATAAACATTGATAATTGAATAAAGGTAAAAAATGCAGGGTCAGGTAAGGTGAGCAAAGTGTAAACGTGCTCACCGGAAAAAAAAGAGAAAATAGTTTTTGTCGGCTTAGTAAAGCCGACCTACAATCTATTCACTAATCACTATTCACTATTCACTAATAAAAAGAAAGGCAAATTATGATAATAAGCAGAATCAACACAATCAATTTTAAATCAAATGCACACCGGGAGGCAGAAATGCGTGAGCTTGCACGGCTCAAAGAACTTCGCCGCCGGTATTTGGAAGAAAAATTGATTAACAGAATGTCTTATCCTGAACTTGACGATCCTATCAGTACAAAAATGGCAGGATTTCTGTCAAAATTCACCTGTGCAATTCAGAACGCTTCCGAACATAATATTATGGAATTTTTTGGCGACAAAGAAACCGCAAAAGAATTAAGAAAAAATCTTTCACCTGAATGTCAGGCAGACAGTAAAATTTTAAGAGAGCAGCTTCAGGAAACAGAAGAACTCAAAGACCCCGTTATGACGCTTATTTGTGCAAACAGGATGAAAAAATTTGCGCCGAAAAAAGGTATTTTAACAGAAGAGCAGCACACAAATTTTATTGAAGGTATCAAAAAAACAATCTCTACAATTGTAAGAAATTCCGATTTGGACAAGTTTCAACCGGAAGATAAAGCCGCTATAATCGAGATGGTTCAAAAGGTTGAAGAATCAGGCAGTGTTGATTTCGGAATAGAACAAAAATTAAAAACCCTTGTAGACAGGCTAAATTCCAAAAAGTTCAAACCGGGCTTTATTCCGCCGGTTCAGGTAAAATACCTTGAAGGGGTTAAAAAGATAATAAAATAACTTATTATCGGTTGAAAAGTTGAATAGTTGAAAGGTTGAAAAGTTTGTTTGTAATAATTCTACTCACTAATCTTGGTAGGTTGGGGGTTCTACCCAAACTCACTATTCACTAATCTAAGAATTGTAGACAATAACTTATTATCAGTTGAAAAGTTGAATAGTTGAAAGGTTGAAAAGTTTGTTTGTAATAATTCTACTCACTAATCTTGGTAGGTTGGGGGTTCTACCCAAACTCACTATTCACTAATCTAAGAATTGTAGACAATAACTTATTATCAGTTGAAAAGTTGAATAGTTGAAAGGTTGAAAAGTTTGTTTGTAATAATTCTACTCACTAATCTTAGTAGGTTGGGGGTTCTTGAAATGTCCCCACTAAAACGTAATCGGTCATTAGGACATTGCAAGGTATTCTCTGTATTCACAAGGTGTCATTTTG
>CALURU010000011.1 GCA_944323255.1 Candidatus Gastranaerophilales bacterium | reverse complement strand
TGTCTTATAGTCTGTTCGATAACTCTTCTTCCTGCAAAACCGATTCTTGCACCCTGCTCTGCAATAATAATATCGCCTAGAGTGCCGAAACTTGCTGTAATTCCGCCGAAAGTCGGTTCTGTAAGAAGGTTTATGTACAAAATACCAGCTTCATCAAGTCTTCCGGCAGCGCAGGAAGTTTTTGCCATCTGCATTAAGCTCAAAGCGCTTTCCTGCATTCTTGCTCCGCCCGAAGAGGTTACTGCAAGCATCGGGAGTTTTTGTCTCAAAGCTTCTTCCATAATTCTTGTAACTTTTTCGCCCACAACGCTGCCCATTGAGCCGCCCATATAATCAAAATCCATAACGGCAGCAGCAATTTTATGTCCTTCAATTTCTCCGATTCCGGTAATAACAGCTTCATCAAGCCCGGTTTTTTCGTGCGCTTTTTTTAACCGTTCAGAATAAGCCTCTGTATCTACAAAATGCAGGGGATCAGTCGGAAGGATATTTTTAAACATTTCTTTAAAAGAACCTTTATCAAAAAGCTGCTTGATACGTGTCGTGGCATTTATCCTAAAATGATAATCGCAGTGAGGACAAACAAACATATTCTCTTCCAGATCACTTTTCAACATCTGAGCACCGCAATGCACGCATTTCGTCCAGAGTTCGGGAGTTTCGACTTCGATTCCCTTCATATCCCTTGCTCTGCGCTCAATTTGAGCTTCTTTTCGTTTATCAAACCATTCCTGTATTGTCATATATATACACATTCGGCTCAATTTTGAGCCGTCCTTCTCCTATTACAATCCACTCTCACATTTTACACCAAACATGCTTGAATGGGTATGTTTTAATAATTTGTTACGCTTTGAACCCCAGTTTTTTCATTCTTTTTTGAACGGCTGTAAGCCAGTTTTTATGCGCAATTTTATTTTGTAACTCCCGGATGTCCTGCATTTCATCATTTTCTTTTACTGCATTTAAAGGCTGTTTTTCAAAGTAATCAAATTGGGATTTGCGGTTAAGTTCTCTGCACCAGCCGGCAAACAACCCTTCGCTGTCGCCGAGTAATGTAATTTTACCTAAATTGTTTTCGTCTCCGACTTGAAGCTGTGTTCTCAATTGATTTTTTATGCTCAAAGGCGGTCTATATAATTCACGAGAATAACCTGCCATCGCTTTCTGTGCATCTGCAACAGGTTTATTTCCTACGATTACTTTTGCTATATCCATTATTCCGGGCATAATTTCTCCTTTTTTATTCTTATTAAAATGCATAAAATAGTCTTTTGCTATTAATATGCAGAACATTTAAAATTATACCACAGAGAATTAAAAAAGGTCTGGTTTTTAAACCAGACCTTCTTTTAGCGCCTTGACCGCAGCCTGCGTTCTGTCATCAACTACAAGTTTCTGGATAATATTACAAACGTGGGCTTTTGCCGTATGCTCGCTTATAGTAAGCGTCTTTGCTATCTGGCTGTTTGACTGCCCGTCCACAACAAGTTTAAGTACTTCGTACTCTCTCTGGGTCAGGTTTGAATGATTTTCCTTAAAAGCGCTGCGTGAAAGCTGGCGGGATGGAATAACGCCGCTGTTTTTATCACGGATAAACGGTACAACGTGAGGATCTATCCACATTGCACCTTCTTTCACCATTTTTATGACGCTCATCAAAAAATCCGTGCTTATATCTTTAATTACATAAGCACTCGCACCTGCTGTTAAAGATGCGGTTAATTCACTTTCTGAAATATGAGAAGTCAGCATTATTACTTTTATGTGATTGTTATATTCAAGTATTTGTCTTGCCGCTTCTATTCCGGAAATATCCGGCAAACCTATATCCATAAGTACAATGTCCGGCTTGATTAACTTTGATTTTTCTATTGCTTCTTTCCCGTTGACAGCTTCGCCTATAATTGTCAATTCCGGATAATCTGAAAACAAAGATTTTATACCAATACGCATTAGTTTTTGATCTTCTGTAAGTAATATTTTTATTTGCATAAAACCTCCTTTAAATTCGCTCCCTCTCATTAAAAAGAGGGTAAGGGTGAGGTGTCAGCCTATTACCCATGGTAATATTAAAATATTTTTTACCGGTGTTAAATTGCAGGAGTAAATATTTAAAGCGGTAATAATTGAGAGGTTAAATTTAGAAATATTTTTTTAATGATTCCTGTAAATCAAGGATTTTGACATGGTTCTCCAGCATTGCCTGATTTCTGCCTTCATATGCCTGAGTGTAATTCTCATTGATGTCTATAGCCCGGTTAAAATTTTCAACCGCATCATCAAGTTTATCCTCAAGGTAATAAACCATTCCTATAAGTGTATATTCAATTTCTTTTGAATCAGAAAATTCCAGCGCTTTGGTAAAATATTCAAGCGCCTTATCGTATTCTTTTCTAAACTGTCTCATACAGCCGAGCCCCCGCAAAACCGCAGGGTTTTCAGGGTCTATCTTATAAGCCTCTTCAAGGGTTTCAAGACCCGATTTGTAATCATACCTGTCATATTCCTGTTTGGCTTTTTTAATAAGAGTTACAAGTTTGACTTTGGCGTTTGCACGTCTTAAAAATTCTGTTATTTTTTGTAGGTATTGTAATTCGTTTGGCATTTTTTTTAGTGAGTAGTGAATGGTGGTTAAAAACTTTTTTCGGGTGAAGGGTGAAGTGTGAGGCGTGAAGGGAGGTTGTAGGTCAGGGTTTACCTGACATTAACTTTTTTGAGTGAGGGGTGAAGGGTGTATTTTAGATTGTAGGTCGGCTTTACTAAGCCGACAATAACTTTTTTCTGGTGGAGTGAGTAGGGTGCGCTTACCAGTGCACCTATTCAATATCACAAAAAAACAAGGTGCGCAAGTATGCACACCCTACTTTCTTTCTTAGTTACTTTCCTCACCCTTCACCCCTCACACTTCACGCTTTTTCTCTTAGTCACTCAGTCACTTATTCACTTAGCCACTAAATTTCTATTCACTACTCACTATTCACTAACCCACCGTATGCATCTTCTCGAAAATACCCTTCTTCTGAACCCATATCTCGACCTCGAGTTTATTCCCCTCTTCTATCAAAACATTTTTGAGTTCTTTGAAGTTTAATTCCGATTGTTTAATATCACAGAGCATGAACATTACAAAATGCCCCTGCATAAGAGTTTGTTTTATATCTTCTATATTAACTTTATACTTTGCAAGAACTGTCGAAACACCCGAAACTATTCCGACCTTGTCAGCACCTGATACCGTTATTATTATTTTGTAATCATCCATAATTTGCTCCTATTGATTTATTAGTATTATAAATGTTTAAGTAAGAATAAGTCAATTTTAAATAACAATTTGTAGCAAAAAAAATGTTTTTGTGATTATATATAAGGACATTAAGGAATAGAAATGAGAATAGCTGAGATAAATAATATTAATCCGGCAATGCGGATCAATCACAAGGGGGGAATCAGTTCTTTAAATACGTTAAATCCAATAGCGCATTATATGGATAGATACGTCAATAAGGCTGCAAAAGTTACCACAAACCGTGTTGAGCCGATTTCGCCAAAGCTTTTCGGCAAAGTGAATATTATTCATCTTGATAATAATGCATCTGCCTGGGATATTAATCCTGCCGAATCAGATGAATATATTTTCTTTTTGCACGGTATGACACAAAATGTAAGCAACAACCAGCATCTTTATACTGAAATTGCAGAAAAAAACAAAGGCGTTTTTGCAGTAGAATACCGGGGTTATGGAGAAAATAAGACGGAGAATGTTTCGGAGGATAAGCTTAAAAAAGACGTAGTCAGTGCATACAATTATCTGACAGATAAAAAAGGCATTAAGCCTGAGAATATTACAGTAATCGGGCACAGCATGGGAGGTGCGCTGGCAACCGATTTTGCCTCAAAAAATCACGACATAAAATCCTTGATTTTAGTTGCTCCGCTCTGCAAAATGTCTTATCTCGGAGAAAAATTTATTAAAAGCAAGACCATAGGTCCGGGGATTCCTAATCTGGTGCAAAATTTAACGGAAAAAATTAAATTCTTAAAAACGTTGATGGATTTAAGGTTCAATTCTATAAACAAAATGAAGAAAAACAAAGTTCCGACTTATATTCTTCAATCAAAAAATGATATGGTAACAACATATCATGGCACAAGACAGCTGATTAAAACCGCAAGACGGCAGGGAATTTTGAAAAACTTTGTTTATTTTCGCTCTGGGGGGCATAGAATTGATTCTGAAAAAATAAAAATAATTTCAGAGATTTTAGACATAATTTATCAAAAATAGCAAAAAATCCTTTCAGGGGTTTTGATTTTTATATGAAAATAAATTTTTTTACCCAAACCCCGAATTTTAAATCAACCGGCAGAAATTATGTTGCGGCAAATGGCGATGAAATTGGTTGTAACAGCTGGCTTTTTCGTGACGATTTGGAATGGAATAAACTTGCAAAGTATGAAGCGGAACACTTTAAAAACAGGGACAAAGTTAACATCGTAATGTTTGCAGCTGCCGATGGTTCTGAAGCGTATTCAAAAATAATTTCTTTGTACGAAACATTTGGAGAAGAAAACAGGAATAAGGCAGAAAAATTTTTTCCCATAATGGCGTATGATATTGACAATGAAATTCTAAAAGCCGCTAACAGCAAGCTTATTAACACCTGCCTTTCAGATAGGCTGGAATTACAGATGAAAAGTGAAAATTACGAAAATTACTTTGAAGAAACTTCCCAAAAGCTTGATATTCCAAACGATATAACTTTACAAAGACAAAAGACCTTAAAGGCAAAGGATATACTAACCGGAAACGTTAAATTTTCGTACGGCGACATGTTTGAAAAAATTAAGGAGCTTAAAGACAATTCTAATACAATTTTAATGTGCAGAAATATTCTCGGCTATTTTACTAACGACAAAATCGAACAATTTGTAAAATCCGTTTCCACAGCATTGAAAACAGGAAGTCTGTTTGCAGTAGGCGATCACGATTCAAAACTTTTTGATATTCAAAAGTGTATAGAAAAAGCCGGATTCCAAAAGGTTCTAAAAAACGTATACTGTAAAATTTAGTGCTTCTTTCTCATCTCATAATACTTTACGACTCTGGCTTTTGCCTCGTCCGGACTGTATTTATAGCAAGAAAGATCAAGATTAATCAACCCGCCGGATTCTTCTGCGAGTTTTTTCTGTACTTTATAAGGATAAGTTTCATTTCCTTTAAGCCAGCCTCTATGTATATAATCAACAACTTGCTCAATATATGCCTGACATTTTTTCGGTATTGAAGGGTACATTTCTATAAACTTTGTAAGCGGCATATTTGAGCGCATGCTGTTTGCGCCAGCGGAAGCAAGAAGGAAATTACCTATGGTATTTTCGCCATCAAGTGAATTTGGCTGAATATGTTCTATTGTAGCTATAGACGGTCTCAAAATCCGCTTTGCGACCTCCTGCTGGGTTCTGTCAGCATATTTAACTATAAAAGCGTTTTCGCTCGTACCGGAAGTCGGAAGATATACCGCACGGTCTTTTAACTTTTCCCATACTGCCGCCTCTTTTCCTGCCGAATCCGGTTTGATATCATCAAGGGACATTAACAAAATTTTTCGTTTAAATGTGTCCTCTTTTCTATTTTCGAGTATTACCTGACGGCAGCGTGTTGTTTTGGCATGAACTGCAAGCGCATTTTGAGGCGAAAGCTTGAGAGAGATTTTATCAACATCATCAAGAACATTAAATTCTTCAAGTTTAAGTTTGACAATCGCATCGTCATACCATAGTTTTAAGCATTGAGGCATTGTTTTTGAAGGGTACGTTTTTGCAGCTTCGGCAAACTTTTTATACATTTTCTTCTCTGTATCTTGCATATAGCGTGTGTATCTGGAGAGAATTTTAACCGCATCTTTGACATTTTTGCACGTATCAAGGCGCTTCTCAATCCTTGCAATATCACTTCCGGAGAGCATTTCAACTCCAAAATACGGGCACTTAATTCCTTTCAGTTTTTTTAGAGGGTTTCCTGCCGAAGTATTTGCCCCAAAAGATACAGAATCTGCGGTTTGAGTAAAAAAACAAGCCTCCATATTTTTATTGTTAAAAGAAACATAATTGTTTTGCAAACCCTTTTGAACCGGTGTCTGATAAAAATTATTAGTGTAATCTAGCGGTAAAATCTTCAATATAACACGTCCTTAAATCTATATTAGCAGAGTTGGCGCAGTTTAGCAAATTTATAAATTTATAAATTCATACAATAAAAAAATCAGCCCTTTACTGCCCCGTCATTTTCACCTGAGATAAAATATCTCTGCATAAAAAGGAAGAAAATAATTATTGGAATTGTGGAAATTATAGAGCCGGCAGCGATAAATCTCCAGTTAGAAGAGAACATTCCCTGCAAGTTGTTTATTCCGACAGGAAGTGTGTACATTGCATCTTTTGTGAGCATAATACTCGGCCAGAGAAATTCCCCCCAGGAGCCGATAAACGTGAACACGGCAAGCACTGCTAAAGTCGGCTTAACCATAGGAAGCACAACTTTCGTAAACATTTGAAAAACATTACATCCGTCAACAATTGCCGCTTCTTCAACCTCTTTAGGAACTTTCAGAAACGCCTGCCGCATAAGGAAGATTCCGAAGGCACTCACTGCAAACGGCATTACAAGCCCGATATAGCCCATAACATTATTCACACTGTCTATAAGATGAAGTTTCAGTGTAATAATATAAACCGGAAGCATAATTGCCTGAAACGGTATCATAATTGTTGCAAGGATTGAAAAAAATACAACTTTTTTACCCCGGAAATTCATTCTTGCCAGAGGATAAGCCGCAAGTGAAGATAAAACAAGGTTCAATATAACGGTGAGTCCCGCCACAATAACACTGTTCCAAAAATATCCCATAAAATTGACCCTGCCCCAGACGTCAACGTAATTTGACCAGGTAAAATCCGACGGAATAAGATGAGGCGGGTAAGCAAAAATATCTTCATTCAATCCTTTCAGTGAAGTTGACGCCAGCCAGATGAAAGGAAATATTGAAAGAAGCGAGACCAGTATTAATACCGTGTGTATGGAAGTTTTTGAAATAATTTTCTTTAACACTTACGTTTTGCCCGCCCTACAGTTATTCTTCACTCTTCACACTTTCCTCTTCATCTTTTTTGAAGAGATTTTTTATCTTGTATCTAAGAGTTTTCTTTTCTGCTTCGACTTCCTGAACAACTTCGTCAATAGTAGTTGCCTCGCTGCCTTCTATAGGTTCAGGAATTGAATTTACATACTCTTCAGCGCTTTCAATTTCACTTTGGGTTGCAAGCCACTTGAAAGATTTTACAAGTGAGAGTGGTTTTGCCGCATCGCCTCTTACTTCAAGCTGGAATTTTGTCGCTGCATTATCTACATATTTGTTTGCGAAGCTCGGAATTGCATTGATTTCTTCTTCCGGAACCATTACACAGAAGATTGAAAAAGCTTTTGCTGTTACAATATTAAGACTTGCAGCACTGTTGATAAGATTTACAGGGTTAATAGCTCCGATTGGTCCGAGAAGATTTGAAACCAGAGAAGCCATTCTTGCTCTTACACTCATATCCGCATAATTTTTCAAGATATCAAAATTTCCGGCAATATGCAGGCTTAAAATACTTCCGAGCGAAGTTATCGGATTAATGTTACAGATACCGTCATTAAAATTCAATGTACCGTTAAGTTCTGCAAAATGAGTGGTATCAATTGTTGTAAGCCCGCTTATAATACCACCGAGCGCTGTCTGGAAGAGTTGTGACTCTCTTATGTTTTCTGCAATAATAAGGTTTTCCAGTTTTCCGAAAGGTCCGAACTGTCCATCCTTAATTGTAAAGTTCACACGACCTTTAAGGCTTCTTATTTGTTCTTCAAAAGTTGTTCCGCTAAGCGAAATATCTGTATCAAAAGAAGCCGTTCCGGATAAAGTATCCTTCATGCCGGCAGCGTCAAGAAGAGCCTTTTCAACATCAACCCCGTTACCCTGAACCGCAATATTCAAAAGCATGGAAAGAAGGTTAACGGAAATATTACCACGTACTCTGCCGTTAAAAATATTTGTTCTTAAATTGTTTATATAAAATACATTATTAGCAAATGCAATTTTAGACGTTGTATTTTTAATATCAATCTTACCTGTAATAATTCTTGCAAAATCAATACTTCCGTCTTTTATCACGACAGGAATATCTGCAGGTGCGGATTTTGAAGCGGGAGCAGTACTCTTAGGTACATAAGCCATTGCTTTTTCGCTTACTTTCATAACCTTATCAAGGTTGAAATAACGTGATTTAACATTCATATTCAAAATGTTTAATACTTTTGACGGTATAAGGCTGATTTTTGAATTCAGTTGAATATCTGATTCGTTGAGAATTAAATCTTTCAGGACAAAATCCGCACTGTGACCTTTGAAATCAAGGTTAGCGTCTCTCAATGTCAGTATAAGTTCCGGAATCGAAAGGTTTGCAATATCGAAACCGCCTCTCATTCTCGGCGTAGCCATCTCGCCGAATACATAGGCTCTTCCCTTAAACTCAAACGCAGATTGAGGGAATGCATAAATCTTTCCCTTCAAAGTTTCAGGAATTGTTATTTTGATTAAGTTGATTCTATCTCCCTCCAGAGTTCCGTCAACACCGAGAACCTCGCTTAAACTTACAACTTCGTTTCCTTTTTCATCAACGCTTACTATGCGTTTGAAAATACCTGTTTTCTTAATTTTTATTCTGTTAGGCTTAAAGTCAATCACGCTTTGCAGAGAAATATTCTGCCCTGTAATATTTGCAAGATCAACAGGTGTAATGAAGTTTTCCTTATTACATAATGCCTGTGCAAAAAGTGTTTGTTTTTGCCTGTCCCCATCAACCGTTAATTTTATAGGAATTGAACCCTTAGAATGAATAAACGGTTTAAACTCTTTGCCGATTAATTTTATTAAATCATTTGTATCAACATTACCCTGTACGAGAAAATTAACTGATTCTAAATTGTTATAATCTGTTACCCCGCCGCTGTATTTAAGGTTTGTTTTATTATTCAACAAAATTGAATTTTCTTTTATATTAATATTATTGTCCGCAATTTCAACATTCAACGCCGGTACTGAAATCTTTGAGCCATTTTTTGGAATAAACAAGTTTAAATTAGCATTATCGATTTTACCTGTTTGTTCTTTTGAATTAACAAAGAACTCTCCTGACAATTTTTCGTTTGTAATATTTAAATTATCATCAGAAATATTTAGATTTGCAAGCGCAAACCTTAAACCGGTTACAGCTTCTTTGAGTTTCCCGTTTAGACCTAAATCAAGAGTTGCAAAACCTGATTTAAAATTGTACTTGCTTCTTAAACTTGCCGGTGCAAAAGCATTAAACAAGGACGGTAAAGGAACCTTATCTGCTTTGATTTTAATATCTGCGACGGATTTTTCATCAATACTTCCATCAATAAACAGAGGAGCATTGCTGATTAAAATACTAGAATTTCTTATATCAAGAATATTATTGTCAAGTTTTATATTAATATTGCCGTTTGAAAGAACTTTTCCGAGATTTCTAACGCTCACACCGCCGTCTTTTATCACAACAGAGCCTTCAGAATTCCATTTTTTGAAATTGGTTTTGATATAACAATCCGCATCAAGCTGTCCTTCTGCCTTGATTTGCGCAAGTTCGTTTCTTATGTGGAGAGAATCCATAACTGCTTTTGCAAGTATAACCATATCGTTAAACTTGATTGTGCCTGTTTTAATTCTCATATCCATCTTAGGACGGCTGCCATAATTCAAGCTTCCAAGAAGTTGAATGTACTGGTCTTTAACAGGATAAATATTTGTATCCAGCGTAACTTGAGTTCCGAAAGTCTTTGCTCTCAAATAGCTTTCCGGAAGAGTAAGCTGGGAAACTTTTAAAGTTGCATTTTCAATATTAAAGTACCCGTAAGATGATAAATCGTTCTTGTGGTTTCTGATTCTCAATTTTGTATCAAGATTTGCTTTTAAATCATAATTTCTGTACATAGTAACAGGGTTTACAAAAGCAATATCAATTCTTTCTGCCGGATCATCTTCTTTGTCAAGCTTTGTTCCGAATTTTGGCAGAAAAGTGTTTATATCAATATTTGCAGTAATATTTTTATTTTCATCGCTATATAATTCTGCATAAGTTTTAACCTTTGCAGTTTTACCGTTAAAGTAACCGAGAGTTAATTCTTCGCCTCTCAAATTCAGGAAGTGTTTTGATTTTAAATCGTTTACAAGAATTCTATAGTTATAAATTTTTACATTCGGAACTTTTATACGAATCCACTCCGGATTAAATTTAAACTTGCCGTCATCTAGTTTGGAAGTCTGACCTTGTGTTTCAAGCTTCTGTTCTTTTCCGGCATTCAATTTATTTTCAATAAGTTTTACTATTTTGAAATTATCATCGTTTACAATTTCAAGATTAACAAACGGAGATTCGACTTCAAGGCAGGAGACCTTAACCGTCATAAGCAAAATACTAGGGAGTGCAATTCTCGCCTGAATTTTGTCCGCAGAAAAAAGCGTTGAATCATCAGGAAGCTTAATGCTAATATCTTCCGCCTTAATTCCTGTACCTAAAAGAGGAGTGGTAACAACTTTTGCATTATTAAAATCAAGCTTTAACTTTGTCTGCTCTTCAACAAGTTTTTGAATCTGGGATTTATAATCCTCAATTTTAATTACATTTGGAAGAACAAATAAAAATCCAAGATAAATTAATACAATAATACCAAGAAAAATAAATCCGGTTATTTTCAACCATTTATTCATATTACCAACCCCGCTTTTTATAAATTTAACATTTAAAATTTTAGCACAAAATGTTACATTTACTTCGTAATGTAAAGATTTTGTAATGACTTGACATATTTTTGGTATAATAAAAAAATGCGAGAGATTATGACTAGTCGTTACAGTTTTTATTTTAATTTAAGGAAAAGCCTATGAAGAGATTTATGATGATGTTTTTTACAATGCTTATGACTTTGCAGTCAGCTCAAGCAGCCAATGTTAATGCCTTTATGGACAAATACGTTGCGCCTGTATCTGATGCTGTAGCAAGGTTAATCTTTTTCCCGATAAAAATCTGCGGATATGATGTTCCTTTAATCATATTCTGGATACTTATCGCAGGATTCTTTTTTACATTTTATTTTAGGGGAATTTCTGTCTGGGGTTTCAAACACGCAATTGATATCGTAAGAAAACCTGCTGAAGATCATCACCACGGATTTGGTGAAGTATCATCATTTCAGGCACTTGCAACTGCACTATCCGGAACAATTGGTATTGGAAGCATTGCGGGTGTTGCAATCTCTATTTCTATAGGTGGACCTGGTGCCGCTTTCTGGATTTTTGCCGGCGCTTTGCTCGGTATGTCAATAAAATTTGTTGAAGCAACTCTCGCAGTAAAATACAGAAGATTTAACCTTGACGGATCTGTCTCCGGTGGTCCGATGCACTATATTGCGCACGGTCTTACCCGTAAAAAAATGCGCTGGTTAGGTCAGCCGCTTTCTGTTATATATGCAATTCTTTGTATCGGAGGTGGTATAACCGGCGGAAATATGATTCAAATTAACCAGACCGCCCACCAGATGGTATTTATAACCGGCGGGGAACATAGCTTTTTGCAAAACTATACCTGGGTAATCGGCTTAATTGTTGCAATACTTATCGGTATGGTTATTGTTGGAGGTATCAAAAGCATAGCTAAGGTTACAACGATTTTGACGCCAACAATGTGTATTATGTACATAGTTTCAGGTCTTATTGTTATTGGCGCAAACTTTGTACATATTCCGCACGCTTTAATGTTAATTCTTAAAGAAGCATTCCACCCTACAGCAGTTGCCGGCGGCATTTTCGGAACAATAATTATTGGCTTGAGACGTTCTGTTCAGTGTAACGAAGCAGGAACAGGCGCTGCAGCTATTGTTTATGCAACAGCGCAAACAAAAGAGCCTGTATCACAAGGTTTTGTTGCATTAATCGAAACCTTCTTAACAGGTGTCTTATGCTTATTTACTTCTTTTGCAATTGTATTTTCAGGCGCTTGCACTCAGGCAACAAAGGAAATCTCCGGTATTGAATTAGCTTCAAATGCTTTCCAATCCGTTATTCCTTTCTTCCCGATTATTCTTTCGGCAATCGCTATTATGTTTGCTTTATCTACATTAATTTCCTGGGCTTATTACGGACAAAAAGCCTGGACATTCCTTTTAGGCGAAGGCAAAAAGAGAGTTCTTGCTTTTAACCTGATTTATTGCTTATTCATTGTTGTTGGTTCAGCTATGAACGTTAAATCAGTTATTGATATTACAGACGCTATGATGATTGCACTCTGTGTACCAAATATTATCGTACTCTATATCCTTGCACCTGAAATTAAGAGAGATTTGAAAACTTATCTCGAAAAACATAATATGAATTTTATGCGATTCTAAATTTCAGCATTAATTCTTAACAACAAAAATCTTCCGAGAAATGATCGGAAGATTTTTTGTTTTGTTGTATAAACAACAGAAATGTTGTAAAACATGGTTTATAATAAAAATGTAATCAGAAGAAAGTAATAAATAAGGAGATAAAAAATGGCAACACAACAAGAAGAAAATCTAATCAACTTATTAGACGGATATGTAGAAAAAGGCGGTCATCACCTTAATGTAAACGTATTCAACAGAGAAACATTATTGGATGCGCAAAAGCACCCTGAAAAATATCCTCAACTCACTGTAAGAGTATCAGGATATGCAGTAAACTTTATTAAGCTAACAAAAGAACAACAGGATGATGTTATTTCAAGAACATTCCACAGTTCATTAGCCGGTTAATTTCCAAATGTAAATAACTTTCGATGAGGATTTCTTGAAATGTAATCTTTCTCTTAGACCATTAACTCAAAAAACAAAACATGTCTGGGGCTTATTTTTAATAAGCCCTTTTATATTTTGTAATTACTTCAACCAAACAGAAAGCTGCCCTTTGCAAAAACTCCGTTTATTTAATAACGCTGTTTTGCAAATTCCCGTTAGCAAATTCGTCAATATTCGACATAGTAATTTTTAAGATTCTATGTATCGCTTCAATAGAGTTAAATGCTGTATGTGGAGTAATAATAGCATTTTCCAGCTTAAATAGTTGAGAATTTATAATAGTTTGTTCAAGCGTATTTTTATCAAGCCTGTTAAGCCCTATCATATAATCAAAGTCTGTTATTGTTTCTTCTTTTTCAAGAACGTCAAGTCCCGCACCTGCAATCTGCTTTGTCAAAAGAGCCTGATATAGGGCTTGGCTGTCTATTAATTCGCCCCTTCCGGTATTAACTATAATTGCTGTTTTCTTCATCTTCTCAAAAGCCGTTTTATCAAACATGTGATAGTTATCTTTTGTAAGCGGAGCGTGAATTGAAATAAAATCGGACTCTTTCAGCAATGTATCAAAATCAGTGTATTTAACATTATATTTCTGTTTCAATTCCTCTTTTTCAAACTTATCAAATGCAAGAATTTTCATATCAAGTCCGAAAGCGATTCGGGCAAAAGCCGAACCTATAGCTCCCAGTCCTACAATACCGACGGTTTTCCCGCTTAATTCAGTCCCCATAAGGTTCTCCGGACGAACTTTACCTTCTTTATAATCATCATAAGAAACAGTAACTTTTCGGCAAACATTCAATAACAGTGCGAGTGCAAATTCTGCAACAGTAATATTTCCATATCCGGGCGAGTTAACCACTGCAATATTATGTTCTCTGCAGTAATCAATATCAATATGGTTAAAACCAACTGAACGCAGAGCTATCAGTTTAAGGTTTTTAAACTGTTCCAAAACTTTCCTGTTTACCCTTGATGAAGTAAATACAGAGATTATATCTGCATCTTTGTATTCTGATTTAATTTCAGACATGTCATTCAAAGAATTAGGTTCAAGAATATATGTATATTTCCCCTCATTACTTTGTTTCAGAAAATCTTCTTCATAATTTTCAACATCAAAAAATACTATTTTCATAAACATATCCTCACACTAATATTATCAATAACTTTATTATAGCGTAAAATTTACAATAATATATGAGAACAATAGTTACATTTTAAAATTTTTATAATAAAATATAAGTATGTCGAAGTGGCGGAATTGGTAGACGCGCATGATTCAGGTTCATGTGGGTAATTCCTTGAGGGTTCGAGTCCCTTCTTCGACACCATAAAAAAGAGAGGCTTTGACCTCTCTTTTTTATTATAAATTTAAAAAGTATGCACAATCACTAAACTAACGGACCAATATATATACGATTAGTTTATGAGTTTAAAAGGCTATAACTGAACGTTACAAGATACTTATTAGTAATATTTACAGCTTCCTTGAATTAATTAGGAATGGTGGATGGTGCTAATCATTTTGCAAAGTATATAAGCAGTATTAGGTTTGATTTTATGATAATAGTACACCTTTTCCATTAAGATTTATAATAGGTATTTTATAACGTTCAGCAAGTTCAATGTACGCTTTGTTCATCGTTGTAATATCATTTGTGTAAAACGCCTGTATTGTTCCATTAGTACACAAATATTCAGGTGCTCTGTTCATTCTAATAGAAGCATCTATAATATCGTCAATACTATGTCCACTTAACAATTTTGTACTAACTGATGAAGGTGAAGCCGATACATTCATATTGATACAATCATCTAAGCCGCGACAACTAGACCCTAAACCAGTTGTACTACCTGCATGCACATTACCTCTAGGTATATTTACAAAGAAACCACTATCATGAGACCACATAGGATACTTCCCATTTGTGCCATAAGTGTAACAGACTGGATTTCCATTGGTTGGTTTACTAAATACGTGTTTAAAGTTAGCAAACCGTCTGTATATATCGTTTTCTGTATGTCCGATTAAGCTATCGCCCCAACCCTGAGGAGTATGGAAATATCCCGATAAATTTGGGATGTCATCAGCGTTACATACAGAAACTTTATGTCCACCTATGTTGACCACTTTAGATACATTTAGTATTTCACCAGCTGATGTCTGCTTTAAGTTCAATGCGTTTTTCTCAACTTGTTCTATTATCGTAGTCAACTTATTTTGATTAGCATTACAAAATTTAGGTTCAAGTAACGACATAATTTTTAGATTATCTTGTGACCCAATCCTGTAAGCAATATGTTTTAATTTTTCTGGAGACTGTCGCATGAGCCCTCTAGCTTCAAACAGCCTAAACAATCTAATTGCATTATCATCAGATAATCCCAGTCTTTTCGATTGAGTATTGATTAACAACATTGCTTCATCAAGGCTCTTGCCTTCTAAAGAATAAATAAAATCAGTAATTACTTTATCTGTTGTGTTTAGTGAATTATATGCTGTAACCTGAGAAGAATTTAACCTAAAATTTGATAATGGTTTAATTTTAAATTCCCCTGCATATTTCAGAATCTTTTCGTCCAACTTTTCCATAAGTTGTAAATATTCTTTGGGATTGTCAGACAAGAACGGTAGCTTTGATTTTAAAGCATAAGAAGGTTTTATTGACCCATTTCGATACGTACTTACTAGCAGTTCTTGGAGCTTTATACAATCTTCAATAGGAATTTCGTCAACTGACTGTCCTACGTATTTCTGAAAATTATTTAGTATTCCTTCCTGAGCCTTAGTCAGTGGTTCTAAAGTAAAAGTATCTGTTGATAATGGTTTTAAATCTTGCTTGTATTTAGCTTTTCGTGCAGCTTTTACTGCCTCTGATGTTGTAGTTTCTACTTTGCTAGCTACAGTCTTTGTTGCATTATCTATGGTATTTGTTGCACCACTACTACGGTAGCGTGCAAGTCTTTCTGCTTTACTTAATATATTTACGATATTAACCATAAAATTCCCTTAAGTTCCCTATACTTATATAAAGTATTTTTCTTTTCAAAAGTTGCCTATGTTTCAAAGTAGATTAAAAATTTTAACACTTAAATCCTAAAATGCTTCTCATATTGTAATACTCTTGAGTTGACTGTTTCATTACATAGATAAGACTTGAATATAAGCTAATTTTTGATACAATAGCCTTATCGAAGGGTTCCTTATTTGGGAGCTTATCGACATTTTTTATTGGTTTTACCGGTTTGGCTGTTTTGTGATAGTCAGACCTTGATGATAAGAACTATCTTATAACGATAATTATCTATCTTAAGTCTGCAAGATACTTTCTAAATCCTTTTTGACAGAAGTTAAGCTGTTAATGCCAAAACTGTCTTTTAATGTAATCATCATATTAGGATTCAGCATAACAGGTGTACACTTGCCGACATATATTTCGGTATTTTCGTTTTGAGACAGATAAATCATTTGTGATATTGTATGTCTGTCGCATTTAGGGAAAAATATTTTAACCGGCATATTCAGCTCCTGATTCAATCCGGTTGTAATTCTTGTGATTGCATATGTATCAAAACAAGCATTCAAACAGATAACATTTTCCCTCTGAACACAAAACGAAAGTGAAATTACAAGAATGTTGTCAGGAATTTGTGCAAGCAGTTTTTCAAAATACGTTTTTTGCTCAAGCGTATATGCGCCGAGACCTATTAAGAATATTTGAGAATATTTATCTGCGCAGTTTTTAACTCTTTCAATCAATGAAAAGTAATCATATCCGATGCTTACCGTTTCGCATTGTTTTCCCGTCTTAAAGCCCTTTGCATTTTCAGCTGACTTAATCACTTCTGCAAAGTCTCCGCTTTTTATCGGAATTACACCTTTAGAAGTTGCAAAATCTGTCGTAAATAACAGCCCTCTGTAAAGGTGTTTCACATTGTACAGAGAATGTCTTGTAAGAATAATAGGACCGGGGAATGTTGCAAAATCAAGAAGGCAGTTTTCTATTCCCTGTCCGTATTGCCCTTTGAGATTCTTGTACTCTGCAAATTTAGGGAAAATATTCGCAAGAATCATTTCATCATGGGTATAAATATCAATATCTTTGCCTTTTAATGCTTCAAGTACGTCCTCCAATTCCCTTATATTAGAACCCACAACAAGAACGGCTTTACCCGGTGTTGTAGAATATGAAACTTCAGATATCTGTTGTTTGCCGTACCTATCTTCTTTTGCTTTTTGCAAAGTATTCATCAATGTATTATCAATGTCGGCAGATTCTTTTATTAAATTTTTTAACTGCTCATTATCTGTTATAGTAAGTGAATTTAAGAGTTTCAGAATTGATAAATACCCGTTCGTATCTTCTATTCCAAAACTCTCTAAATCAAGAACATTAATACAGATACTTTTGGCAAGTACAAAAAGTATTTTGTACAAATCACGTGTTTGGGCAGAAAGTGATTTTGTTTTTTTCAAAAATTCTTTTTCGCCAAACTGAATCGATTTAATAATATCCGAACTTTGCTTAAATTTTAAAATTGATTTCAAGCAATCCGGTACGATGTCATTCTCTTTACAAACAGATTCATATTTTTTTATTAACTCAGGTAGAATTTTGGTAAACCCTGATGTAATTATTTTAAAATCACTTTCCGAAAATTCAAAATTTGAAACCAGAATAGATATAGTATTAAGAATCTGCAGCCGGATTTCCTCGTCCTGAATTCCGTTTTCATAGAGTTTAAGTGCATAGTATGAGGCGAGTTTTAGATATAAAATCAAAACCTCTTGAAGCGAAGAAGTTCTCGGATTCACTGAACAAACGCCCTGCGAAACGCAGCTGTCATATTGATAATCGTCATTGTAGTTATAAATCATAGCAACTCTATAATAAATTTATAGATAAAATTTTTAATTCTCTTGTTGTCGGATCTTGCAGTATAATGTAAAATTTTCTAACGATATACTTGACAAATTCTTATATTTATAGTAATGTGCATGGGTGTGTTAAAAAGAGGGTAAGACAATGAGAATTACTGCTATCCGAAATTATGAGTCAGGTCGTGCTGTCTCAAAAATGAATCAAAAAAAGAATGTAAAAGCAAATGTATTACGTTCACACGACACAGCAGCACAAACCGATACCGTTTCTTTCAAGGCAAATGAAACAGCAAAGGGTGTTGGTATTGGCGCTCTACTTGGTCTTGGTGCAATAACAATTCTAAGCGGCGGCGCTGCAGCTCCACTTGTTTGCGGGATTTACGCAGCAGCTAGTGGACTTGCAGGAGGCATGCTCGGAAATGCTATTGAATCAACCGGAAAAAACGATGATGATGAGGAAAAGAAGAATTAATACTCATCAAAAATTGCCGCATTGCTAAAAAATCTATTAGCAATGTCGGTATTTTCCGACAAAAGAGCCTAAATGAAGAATTGAACAATTATTCAATTCTTTTTTTGTGCTATAATTAAGTAATATCAATCAGGAGAAGATAAATGTTCAGCACCGATATAATATACGAAGTTGTAACTTTTTCAATAGGCGACACAAAGTCCGGAAGCAAAATGGGAAAACTCCAATTAAAAGATCCGGAGAATGGTGAATTTTTAAACTGTATTCTCTGGGAAGAAGCGCTTAACAGGATGGATTCAAAATTGTTCAGATGCGGAAACCTGTTGAGAATAGTTTCCGGTTCGTTTAATGAAAAGTATAATAACTGTCTTGTATCAGCTCTTGAGCTTATCAAAGAGGCGAAAACCGGTCTGGATAAAGAGGAACGTGAACAAGAGTTTGCGGCGCTGGTTGAGTATATTGAAAAAATTAAAGACGAAAAGTTAAAAAACTTTGTTAGAAATATTTATTTAGAAAACAGAGAAAAGATTCTTATTATGCCTGCTGCAAAACTTATGCATCACAACTATATCGGCGGGCTAATGGTTCACACTCACGAATGTTTAAGGTATGCAGATACAAATATGGGGTTATTTTTTCAACGTGTAAACAGAGATGAAGTATATGCGGCATGTCTGCTGCATGATATTGGAAAGATTTTTGAATATACGGTTGATACAGAATCCGGTTTGATTGATTATGACGAAAATTTCCGTAAAGATTGGATTTCTCATTCGCAATACGGGTTTTCTATATGCATGACAGCAGGTTTCAAAAGGGTGGCAAAAATGATTGCTGCACACCATGGAAGAACAGACTGGGGGGCTATTATTGATTTGAATGAAAAAGATCTTGAGCCTTATGTGTATTTAATCCACCACATTGATGATTTGTCTGCAAAGTTTGGAAAAACTAACGTTGCAATGCTTGGATAATTGTTAATTTTTCCGGTTCAATGAATTTTTCTTCAACGTTCAACCTGCCTGGCGGAATGTTTTTGTTAGAACCGTGATAATCGCTTCCGCCGCTTATTAGAAGATTATTTTTCTCTGCACATTTTACGAGAAAATTTATTTCTTCAAAATTATACCTGGAATAGTAGCATTCTAAGCCCTGAATTCCGAATTTTATCATCTCGTTGAGCTTTGGAAGAAACTCTTCCTGTTTAAGATGCCTTTCTCCTTCGCCGCCAAGCGGGTGCGCCCAGACAGGGATACCGCCTGCTTTAATAATTGTTTCTATGGATTCTTTGCCGTCAAATCTTGTGTTGCCGGTTTTGCAGGCATCAAGATAGTTTTGCATTGCTTCTATATTATTGTCAGCGAGTCCTCGATTTACAAGTATATTTGCAAGATGTGTTTTTACAACACTTTTCCTTGAATAAAGCCAGTTCAGTTCATCAGAGGTCAGTTCAATATTATGAACCTCTTTTAAATATTTGATTCTGGTCTCGAGTTTCTGCCGTCTTAATATCTTTCCTCTAGCAATTAAATCGTTCAATTCTTGATTATAAATATCAACATTGTATCCGAGAATGTGACATTTTATATTTCTGCAAAGTGAAGTTAATTCGACTCCGCAAATAAAATCAGTTTTGCCTGAAAGTTCCCTGCACCCTTCAACCGTATCGTGATCTGTAAGTGCGAAAATACTTATTCCTGCATTTTTCATAATTTCTGCAAGTTCATAAACCGTATTGCTTCCATCAGAATAATTTGAGTGTATATGTAAATCTGCTCTGAGAAACTTATCTGACATTAATTTAAGTCCTCAATTATTCTCTCAAATTTCATGCTTCGTGAAGCCTTCAGAAATATTTTTGAATCCTGCGGTATTTGTTCTTTTATATAATCAACTGCCGCTTCAATTGTATCAAAGTGTTTGGAATTACAGTTTTTGATTTCATCTGTAATATATTTTGACAAATTCCCGATAGAAATTACTACAACCTCGGGTTTTAGGTTTTTATGCAGGTTGATATAAGCTCCAAGTTCTTTATGATAACGGATTTCATCTTCACCAAGCTCACCCATATCCCCTAGAACAAGAACAGGTTTTGTATACAATTCAAAAATCGTATCCACAAAAGCCCGCATGGATTCAGGATTGGCATTATAGCTGTCGTTAATTATTTCAAATCCGCCAGCTTTGACTGCTTCCCAGCGTTTTTCAATTGGAGCGTATTTTTTCAAACCTGCCTGAATTTCGCTTACCGTCATATTAAGCTTTAAGCCGGTATTTATCGCCGCAAGTGCGTTTTCAATATTGTAATCTCCGCCGGCATTGAGTTCATAAACATTGTTCCCGTACTCAAATTTTGAATGATGTTCATTTTTTTCTAAAATCTTCACCTCTTTTAATGAATAAAAAATCTTTTCTCCATAGAATTCTACAGTTTTTCTGATTAATTCATCATCGTGCGCAATAAAAACATTCCCCCTCTGGTATTTAACGATTTCGCATTTTGCTTTCGCAATATTTTCTCTTGAGCCGAGACGTCCGATATGAGCTGTGCCGACATTGGAAATAATTGTAATATCAGGTTCTGCACACTTAGATAAGATTTCAATTTCTCCAAGTCCTCGCATTCCCATTTCAAGTACAAGAACCTGTGTATCATCAGGAGCTTCAAATATAGTTTGGCAAAGTCCGATTTCATTGTTATGATTAAGCGGGGTTTTAAAAGTCTTAAATTTTTCTGATAAAACCGCTGCAACCAGTTCTTTTGTTGTTGTCTTTCCTGAACTTCCGGTTATAGCAACGACTGTAAAATTCTGTTTGTTTCTTCTGTAATTTGCAAGTTTAAGATAGGTTTTTAGCGTATCATCGACTTGTAGCAGTGCTTGAGCCCTCTTTCCATCCATTTCTCTGAGGGCGAAGGGGCTGGCTGTACAGAAAGCACCGGCTGCACCCTTATCCAGTGCCTGCTTTATAAACTTTTCACCGTCAAAACTTGCACCTTTGAGAGGGAGGTAGAAGTCGCCTTTTTGAATCGTTCTTGTGTCAGTCGAAATTTTCACTTCCAAATCTTCTTCCGGCTCTTTTAAAACTTTTGCATTTGCAGCTTTTATTAATTCGCTTATTTTCATAAGATTATTATATGCCGAATGTTTTTGGGTTACAATAAACTTATGAATATTTTAGATGAATTTGATACGATAGCAGCGCCTGCAACTCCGATGGGAGCAGGCGGAGTAGGGATAATAAGAATTTCCGGCGAAAAAGCGTTTGAAATTATGAACCGAATTTTTACAAATCCGGAGTTTGAAAAAGGAAGATTTAAACACGGTTGGATTGTGGATAAAACTGTAGATGCGCCGGTTAAAATCGATGAAGTTGTAGTACTTCCGTTTTTTGCACCGAATAGCTACACAGGAGAAGATGTTGTAGAAATTCAGTGTCACGGCGGGGTGCAGGTTGTTAAAAATATCTTGAACCTTGTATTAAAAAACGGAGCAAGGCTTGCTGAAAAAGGTGAATTTACCAAGCGTGCATTTTTGAATAAGCGAATGGATCTTTCTCAGGCGGAGTCCGTTGCGGATATAATTCACTCCAAAACTTCAGATTTTGCAAAAGTTTCCATGAAAAATTTATCAGGTGTTCTGAAAGAAAAAATCAATGATATCAGAAATGATATTTTTGAAGTTTTGTCTAAAATTACTGCCGGAATTGATTTTCCGGAGGATGTGAAAGAACCTGAATACGATTATTTAAGAAAGTGTTTTGAAAATATAATTTCTCAAATTGATAAGGTTTTGAAAGGGGCAAATACTTCAAATATTTTCAGACAAGGCGCATCTGTTGCAATAATCGGGAAACCAAATGTAGGAAAATCCTCATTATTCAATGCGCTTTTGAGTCTTGACAGAGCCATTGTAACCGATATTGCAGGAACAACAAGAGATGTCCTAAGAGAGACTCTGGATCTGGGTATTCCTATTACACTTGTTGATACGGCGGGAATAAGAGAGGATGAAGAAGTTTCAAGAGTTGAACAAATCGGGATTGAATATTCAAAACAGTCGCTTGATGAGGCGGATCTTGTTTTGTTTATTTATGATGCATCAAAAGGCTTGGATAATGATGATAGGGAAGTTTTAAAGCTTCTTGAGGACAAAAAGCATATTATTATTGCAAACAAAGCTGATTTAATTCCGGAACGAAACGGGGATGTCCTTTATATTTCAGCGCTCAAAGGCGAAGGAGTTGAAGAGTTAAAAGAACTTTTAAAAGAAAAAGTTTGCGACATTAATCCAGAGAATCTTGATTTTGTAACAAATACTCGTCAGCAGGAGTGTTTAAAAAAAGCACGTGCAGCAATGGAGCAGGCGCTTTTAGCAGCGCAGCTTAATGAATTACAAGATTTAATCTCAATTGATGTGAAATCTGCAATTCTTGCGTTGGACGAACTCACGGGAGAATTGATTACAGACGATATTTTAAACAATATTTTTGAACATTTCTGCATAGGGAAGTAAAATTATGCGAGCGTAGTTATTAGTCTGATATGTTGCTTTAAATAACTGTGATAAATATTATAAGTTGAAATATTTCTACTTAAATTTATTTTTATGCTATAATGCTTGTATAGAATAGACTTTTATTATATTGAGGGGGATAAATGGCACAAGGGTATGACGCTAGTAATATACGTGTATTAGAGGGTTTGGAAGCTGTAAGAATGCGTCCGGGCATGTACATAGGTTCAACTTCGCAAAGAGGTTTGCACCATTGTATTTATGAGATTGTAGATAACTCAATCGATGAATCGCTTGCCGGCTATTGTACAGAAATCCATGTTACCGTACACAAAGACAACAGCGTTACTGTTGAAGATAACGGTCGCGGAATCCCTGTCGATATTAAGCCTGAAACAGGCAAATCAGCACTGGAAATTGTTCACACAGTCCTACACGCAGGCGGAAAATTCGGTGATGGCGGTTATAAGGTTTCAGGCGGTCTGCACGGCGTTGGAGCGTCTGTTGTAAATGCGCTTTCCGAAAAAATGGTTGTGGAAGTTTCTCGTGACGGATACGTTTGGAGACAAACTTATTTGAGAGGCGAGCCGACTTCTCCGGTAGAAAAAATTGCGCCGACTACCAAAACCGGTACAAAGTCTACTTTCTGGCTTGATCCGGAAATCTTTACCGAAACGACTGAAATTGATGTTGATATTATCGCAACACGTTTCAGAGAAATGGCGTTCTTAAACAAGGGCTTAAAAATTATTCTTCATGATGAAAAAGACACGGGAAAAGACGAGACTTACCACTATGAAGGCGGTATCGCAAGCTATGTTTCATTCTTGAACCAGAATAAAACTGTTATGTTTGACGAGCCGATTTATATGGAAAAAATGGTGGATAAAATTAAGGTTGAAGTTGCAATGCAGTATACGGATTCTTACAACGAATCAATATTGTCTTTTGCAAACAACATTAACACCCACCAGGGCGGTACTCACTTAACAGGCTTCCGTAACGCAATTACACGTGTGTTGAACGATTACGCAAGAACAAACAAGATTCTTAAGGATTCCGAACAAAACCTTTCAGGAGATGACGTAAGAGAAGGTTTAACGGCGATTGTTTCCGTTAAAATTGAAAACCCTGAATTTGAAGGTCAGACAAAAGAAAAATTAGGCAACTCTGAAGTAATGGGTGCGGTTCAAGATGTAGTTAAAGAGAAATTACAGGAATGGTTAGAATTTAACCCGAAACTTGCAAGACTTATCATAGAAAAAACTCTTCAGGCTCAAAGAGCACGTGAGGCTGCCCGTAAGGCAAGAGAATTGACCAGGAGAAAATCAGTGCTTGAAAATTCAACACTTCCGGGTAAACTTGCAGACTGCTCAAACAGAGAACCTGAAAAATGCGAAATTTATATCGTTGAGGGAGATTCTGCGGGTGGTTCTGCTAAACAGGGTAGAAACAGAATGTTTCAAGCAATTCTGCCTCTCAGGGGAAAAATTCTTAACGTTGAAAAAGCAAGATTGGATAAAATTTATGCTAACAACGAAATTCAATCAATGGTTCAGGCATTTGGTATTACAATAAGCAAGAATGAAGAAGAATTTAACCTCGAAAAACTTCGTTACCACAAAATTATCATCATGACCGATGCTGATGTCGACGGTGCACACATTAGAACTCTTCTTTTGACGTTCTTTTTCAGATATGCAAAACCGCTTATTGAAAATGGTTACGTTTATATTGCGCAGCCGCCTTTGTTTAAGGTTACTCAAGGCAAGACTTCCGAATACCTGTATGATGAACACGCTCTTGATAAGATGTTAAAAGAACGCGGTATCAAGTCTTTAAGCCTTTCTGACAAAACAAAAACAAAGGTTAAAACGGGTGATGAATTATTGACACTTTTATCAAATATGTCGACTTTCTACAAATCTTACAACAACCCGATTTTGAATATTATTCCTTCAGTTGTTTTGAGAGGTCTTATTCGTTCTGAAGTTAAGCCGGAAGATTTTGAAGATCAGGCTAAAATGAACGAAGTTGTTGCATATCTTTCACATTATCTGAAAGATCACGCAGAAAATTACAACATTTCGGAAGCAAAGAACTACGAAGTTTCTCTCAAATACAATCCGGAGAATGCTAAGTATGCAATTGAGCTTAGATTGTTTGAAAATGACCATGAACTTATTACTTCAAATATTATCAAGAGCAACGAATTTAAGCGCCTTAAAAACTCATATCCGCTGATTCGTGACTTCTTGATTGAAGAAGAAAAGATGCTAATCTTAGAAACCGAAAACGGCGAAGTTGAGATTACTTCATTCGAACAGCTTCAAAAACTGGTAGATGATCGAGGTCAAAAAGGTTTAACGATTCAGAGATTCAAAGGCTTAGGCGAGATGATGCCGCAGCAGTTGTGGGAAACTACGATGGATCCGGAGACAAGAACATTATTGAAGGTTAACATTGAAGATGCAATGATGTGCGATCAGTTATTTGATGTTCTTATGGGCGACAAGGTTGAGCCGAGAAGAGATTTTATCGAAGCAAATGCAGTTTACGCAACAAATATTGATACATAAACACGGGTATATTTATTCATGAAAGTTGTTATAATAGGCGGGGGTGCATGTGGAGCAAGTGCTGCTGCTAGATTAAGAAGGCTGGATGAAGCTGCTGAAATTATTATATTGGAAAGGACTAGCGAAATTTCTATTGCGAATTGCGGACTTCCTTATTACACTTCAAATGTCATAAGTGATCGTAAAGATATGATTGTTTCGTCTCCGGAAAAGTTTAAAAACTGGTTTAATATAGATGTTCGATTAAATTCAGAGGTTATTTCCGTTAATCCTTCAAAAAAATATGTGGAGCTTTATAATGGCGATAAAATTTCTTATGACAAGCTTGTACTGGCAACCGGTGCAAAACCGATTGTTCCTGATATTTACGGTATAGATAAGGTTAAAATTTTTACTTTAAGAACTCTTTTAGATGCAGATAATATAAAATCTTATATTCTGCAAAATCATGTAAAAAAAGCTGTAATAATCGGCGGTGGATTTATAGGTATAGAAATGGCGGAGAATTTATTAAAGCTTGGCTTGAGTACTACGCTTATAGAAGCACAAGCTCAAATTTTGCCGTCTTTTGATACAGAAACAACTGCTTTTGCACAAAATGAGATGCGAAAATGCGGTGTAAATTTAATTCTAAGTGACGGAGTAAAAGAATTTGATAATGGCAAAATTATTTTAAATTCAGGAAGAACAGTTGACTGCGATATTGTCATAATGTCAATTGGAGTAAGACCGGAAATTGAACTTGCCCGAAAAGCAGGACTGGAAACGGGCATGGGGATTATTGTTAATCAAAACTTGCAGACCTTTAACCCTGATATATATGCAGGCGGTGATAGCGTTGAAATAAAAGACTTTGTTAGCGGAAAAAATACCATAATACCTTTAGCCGGTCCGGCAAATAGGCAGGGGCGAATTATTGCTGATAATATATGCGGTATAAAGTCTGTTTATAAAAATACGCAAGGTGCTTCTGTAATAAAAGTTTTTAATTATACACTGGCAAGTGTTGGAAATAATGAAAAACAATTAAAGGCAAACAAAATAGAATACAGAAAAACTTTTATTTTTTCTAAAAATCATGCAGGATATTATCCGAATGCACAGACTGTTTATTATAAGCTGCTTTTCTCACCGGAAGGCAAAATTCTGGGAGCACAGGCTGCTGGAAAGGACGGTGTAGAAAAGAGAATTGATGTTATATCTTCTATAATGCGTAGTAACGGTATTGTTCAAGATCTGCTAGACTGTGAGCTATGCTATGCTCCGCCGTATTCTTCCGCAAAAGATGCTGTCAATATTCTTGGTATGAATGCGGATAATATTTTGAGAGGATTGATAAAACCTGCATATCCGGAAGATGTTGAAAATGATTTGTTGATTGATGTTCGTCCCGAAACAGCATATAAAACAAATACAATCAAAGGTGCTATAAATATTCCTGTTAATCAGATAAGGAACAGATTAAATGAATTTCCGAAAGATCAAAAAGTTATTTTGTTTTGTAACACAGGATATACCAGTTATGTAGCATCCAGAATACTTTTACAACAAGGCTTTAATAATGTTTATTCTTTATGTGGCGGAATTAGTTTATATCAAGAAATCTTAAAAGATTCCGAACAAAATTTGAGTTCTTCAAGACTGCCTGTATAAGTTTTTAGACTCTGAATGATAGATTTTGTCATAGAACAATATAAAAACTTCTACCTATTAACTTTAAAAAGAATCTTTGTGCTATAATCTTGAGTATGAAGAGTAAAGCGAAGAAAATATTAACCGCAGCGGTTTGTTCTGCAGTAATCCTTGCAGGTGCTGCAGCAGCCTCTTATTTATGGCTTTTGCCTGCAGCTGTTTCAAGCAAATGGGTTAATGATAAAATTACCAAAGAAGCGAAGAAAATTCTTGGTGCAGAAGTTGTTATTAATAAACCTGAATTAAAAACAGGCTTAAATCCTGATATTGCCTTTTCTATTGATAAATTTGCAATTGTTAAAGATAGTCAGGAACTTTTGAATTTAACGAATTTGGATACAGAATTTTCTTTCAGTGATATTTTTAAAAAACGCCTTATAGTAAAAAAAGTTCTTGCGGATAATATCTATGTAGATACTGCAAACTTGCTGGCTTTACTTCCTAAAACCGAACAGAAAAAAGAGCAGAAACCATCTGAATTTAATTTAGATATTTTTTCTGCAGTTCTCGGAGTAAAAAAATGTCTTGTAACTTACAATACCCCGGATATCGGTATAAAATTTGATGCAGAGCGTATGCTGCTTGACAGAACCAAGGCTAAAAAATATCTGCATTTTGATTTTGTATTTGAAATGCAAAAAGGCAGCGATAAAATTATTGTCGCAGCAGACGACCAGAACCGAATCTATATGGGGAATGGGGAGCTCCACGTTGATAGTTTCCCGATTATTATTGATAAATCAAAAATAATAATTGACGCTTTTGCTTCCAGAAAAACCGGAGCGGAAATGAATATCTCTTCAACCAACTTTAAAGCAAGAGATATCTTTAATATCCTTACATCCAATATAATTATTCCAAACGGAAAAGAACTTTTTGCGCCTATTGGTGAAGTTAACGGAAGTGTGGATTTTAACCTGCATCTTACCAAGGACAGTATCAGGGGGAATGTTGATGTAAATGAAACGGATTTCAAAGTTTTGTATCTTGAAAATCTTCCTGTAAAAGTTACGCAGGGGCTTATTGATATCGGAAATACTACAATTACTCTCAAAGATTTTAAAGGGTATTATAACAATAAAGAAATAAATAATTTTACAATGTCCGGTGATGTTAAAGATTACTGGAAAACCTGCGATACGACAATCGTTTCTAACATTTTTGTTAATGATGACTTCTTTAAAAATTATGTATCAAAATTGCTCGGAGCACCAATCTCGCTCGTAGGTGATGCCGGTTCGCAGCTTACACTGACTTCTAAAAACGGTTCTTGTGATGTCGTATGGTACTTCCTGCTTAACGAAGGCGAAGGGTTTAAGCTTGGCGAGCAGTCAATGGTGCTTGAAAAATACAAAACACTCTTTAAAGTTGATTTAAGTGTTGTTAAAAATATCTTAAAAATTAACACAATTGATTACTATATAACTGACAAGCTTCAAAAGGATATGACGCCGGTTCTTGCAATCAAAGGCGACATTGACATGGCTGATAATATGAAGCTTCTTGATTTGAATTTAAAGATTCCTCGTCCGCTTCCAAGTGAATTTTTGAACTTCCTTGCCTGTCAGAAAATATTTAGAAAAGGAACTATTTCCGGTGATTTAAGCATTGACAATCACGGAGAATTTCCGAAAATGGACGGTGTAATTGAGTTTAGTAAAGTTCGTATTCCGGCTCAAAGGCTCTATATTGAATCCGCAAAAATCGGTGCAAAAGGTGACAAACTCGGAGCAATTGCAGACGGAAGGTTTAAACGTTCAAAATATCATTTTGACGGTTATATCGTAAATGAATTAAAGCTCCCAATTATAGTCAAGAGTGTTCATCTTAATGTTGATAATATTGATGTAGAAAAACTTTTAGCTTCTGCAAATTCAGCACAATCAACTCAACAGACTGCGGAAGAAGTTCTTGTGGCAGATGAAAAAACTTATACAGAGGATGATCAAACAGCAGAAAATGACGAAACTCCAACTTTTTCAAAGGGGCTTGTAATTGTTGAAAAATGTATCTTAAATCTTCAAAAGGGCAAATATAAAGAGGTTAATTTTGGAAACCTTTATGCTAATTTAACGCTTGATAAGGACGGCGTATTACAGCTTCAGTCCAACAAATTTGATATTGCAGAAGGTATTTCCACACTTAAAGTTAAAGCTGATTTAATTAAAAAACAATACTATTTGAGATTGGGAATCAAAGATGTTAACTCTGATGTTATGGCCGCAGCAGTTTTGGGCTTGCCGAGAGAAATTTCCGGCAAAGCAAGAGGTTTGATTGAAATTAATTCTGATGAATCTTTAAAACTTAACGGTATTATTAAATTTGATATTAAAAACGGTACAATTGAAAAAGTCGGATATGTTGAATATATTCTGAAAGTCGCTTCACTCTTTAGAAACCCATTAGCTATGATAACACCAGCAACATTTGGTGATCTGGTTAACATTCCTGACGGAAGTTTCGATATTATTCAGGGCGATTTAAGTCTCAAGGATAATGTTATAGAGAAAATGATGATAAAATCAAGAGCTTCACAGCTTAGCTCATTCATTGTCGGAAGATACGATTTGATGACAAATGATGCAACTCTTAGGATTTACACAAAAATGTCTAATAAGGGTGAGGGGTTTGCCGGTTTCTTGAGGAATATATCACTGAACAGTTTGGCAAACAGAATTTCTAACAGCGGAAGAAATGACAGCAACTATTATGCAGCAGAACTTTCACAGCTTCCGGATATTGATGCCGAGGACAAAGACTGTCAGGTATTTTTGACAACAGTTGATGGAGATGTGATTAATTTCAACTTCTTATCTTCACTCAAGAGGATAAAATAAGACAATTTTTCTGTCATATCCTGATTCAGTAAAATATTACCATCTGCCGACAATGTGCCGATTTTGCCATAATTGTAAGAAAGGGCAGAAATACAAGTATTCTTCCTTGGATTTTCTTTTACAAATGCGCATAAGCCGAATTTATACACAAAAAACAAAATATCCCGAGCAAAATCTTTTTCATAATATCAGTTTATCTCCTAAAAACTTTTTATTCCACAATCATTTAGACAACAGTTCAAAATGGTTTTTATTATACTCAATAATCCCTTCCTTCTGGAGCTTCGAGAGTTCAAAACTCATTGCCGATCTGTCAACGTTTAAATAATCCGCCAGATCCTGACGATTGAAGTGAATATCAAAACTGTTGGAATGCCTTTTTTGCGCTTCGTTGGAAAGATATGTTAAAAGTTTATCCCTGATAGTCTTTTGAGAAACATTTTCAATTTTTTGTATCAATTCGATATTTTCCTTAGAAAGAATTTGGAATAAATTGTTAATCAAAACCTTGTGTCTAGTACAAGCATTCTGGCACATTGAAGTACATTTTTCATAACCGAGAATCAGTACAAGCGTATCTTTAATAGCAATGGCATCAATACTTGATTCAACGTCTTTAGAGCCGACAAAAGAAAGCGCAAGGTTATCGTTTCTGCCGAGCCTTGAGATAATTATTCTTCTCCCCCAATAAGAATCTTTTTCAATATTAACCTCGCCGTCAAGAATAAGATAAATATTAGAAATCATATCACCTTGGCGTATTATCATCTCCTCTTTTTCATATTTGCGCACACGGGCATTGAAACAATCCAGCAGCCCTCTTAGTTCCTCGTCATTCATGCCGTAAAATATCGGGGAATTTTTTATTTGATTGTAATACTTTTCTAAACGTTCCATCATTATAAATAATAATACAATTAAATTATTTTTACTATTAAAAAAAAATTACTATGTATTATCTGCAAATTCCATTATAATTATATTGTACATATGTGCTATATTTTGATAGTAAAAAATAGGGAGAAATTATGTCAACTAAAAATGAATTAAAACAGGAATTATCGACAAAAGCAGAAGATATTTATAAAATAGCAAAGATACTTCACCAGTATTGCTTACAGAACAATCATTGCGAAGAGATTAATGATCTTTTGCCTCTTACAAAGCAATTATGCAGTTTAAGCGACAGCGTATTTTGTAATTTTTCAATACTCGTGGACGGAACCGATCCGGACGAAGGAATTACAGAATAGATAATAAGGTTGACTTATTGTTGCTCCTACCATAAACTTTTAGTATGATTTATTTGGACGCCGGAACAACTTATTCTAAAATAATAGCTGACGGGGAACTTCTGGAAAAGTCATACCTGATGGGGGTACACGGTCAAAAATATTATTATATACTGCCGTCATCTCTGGTAAAAGCCCGCAGCATCGCAGCTGACCGCTCGTGCGGGCACATGGCGCTTGCAAGCGAAAACGAGATTATAGCACTTGCACAGGGAGCCAGAAGAAACGAGAATATACTACAAGATGAGCATGCAACAGTGCTGGATTTGGGCAGCCGTGATGCAAAATGGATAAAGTTTCGGGGCGGTAAGTTTCATGATATGGACTGGAATACCTCCTGTGCAAGTTCAACGGGTGCAACGGTTGAAATGCTTTTGAAGTTCTATAACACACAGGCAGAAGAATTAAGCTTTGAAAAAGAAAAGTTTGCGGTTACGTGCGGAATTTTTGGCATGGAAAAAATTATGGACTCGATTTCGTCAGGGATAACACCTGCGGTTGCAATATCAAAGTTTGTACACGGAATTGCATACAACGCATGGAATTTTTGCAAAAAACCTGACAAAATTTATCTTTCCGGCGGTTTTTGCGAAAATAAATGTCTTGTTGATTCGCTGCGAAATTACTGCGAAGTAGTACTTTTGGGACGTTTTGTCCTATGCGAAGGTCTCATGCCGGAACCTTGCGGAGCAAACCATGCCTGAATTAAATGTACTGATTATCGGCGATAAGAGCTCGAAAGCTTTGAGCAGTATAATTGAATCTAAGTATCTGGGAAGATTGTTTGCAAATTTTGAAACAGAAAATGCTACCGATATAAGATTCAACACGTTTCGTGAACTGGCGCTAAAATGCAAAGTGCTGAAAATTGATATAGTTTTTGTAGAAGATGAAAAAATGATTCTGCAAGGAATAGTCGACGTTTTGAGAAAAAACTTCGTTAACTGTATCGGACTTACTGCCTTCTGGACAAATCTTGTACTTTCAAACAAGTTTGCAAGAGATATGTGTCAAAAATACCAAATTAATGTTCCGGAAAAATATTCTTACCCGAAAAGTTTTCCACTCATAGTAAAAACCGACGGATTTACAAGGGTTGCAAATTCAATTCCGGAACTTGTCAGTATACGGCAGGAAATAAATAATTATTCACCGGAAATTATTGAAACAGTTTTTTTAGAAAAATATATACAGGGCAAAAATTATATACTAACCTCACTTTTTGACGGCAAAACTCTTGTAAGTATTCCTCTTAAAGAAATTCCGCCAGATACTATTAGAGCATATAATAAAAAACTTGAGAACATGCTCCTCAAAGAGCAGGCCGGATTTATCGGATACATAAACTCTAAAATCATATTCGCAGGAACACATATTTATAATATCGGTTTTAATCTGGACTTTCCGGTCTTAGATTCAGACATTTTGTTTGTTTTTAATGCAGTAATCTATCAAAAACTGAATGAATTAACTTATATTAAAAGCTCTTAATTATTAAATCTGCCTGATTTAAGCGGCGCTACCGGAATTGCCGCTTCTTCCTTGAAATTTAGCATTAAGTTCGTTTGTCAATTCTTCAATACGCTTTGTTAAATTCTTAATTTTTTCTTCAGCATCAGACTTTGTTATGTCATTTTTGGATTTTATTTTTTGTGTACGATTGTTAATTTTTTCCAACTTCTTTGCAGTTTCCCGATATTGTTTATACAAAGTCTTGAGCTGGTTTAAATCCTCAAGAGTTTTTGCTAACTCCTCGCCAGATTTCTGTCTGATCTCCATTTGTTCCCGAAGCCAATTGTCGTTAATTCCTATTTGGACATTATCCTGTGCTCTGGTTTTATTCTTTTTAACTTTACTGCTTGATTTTCCCGCAGTTTTCATTGAATTAAATTTTTTATTTAGAAAACGACCAAATTTATACAAACATTTTCCGCCTTTTTTACCCTGGCGTTTAAGCCATTCCTTTACGGCAGTTCCTTTTTCCGCAGTTTCATCATCAACCTTAGAAGTTTGTTTAGAACTCATCTCTTCAAGTTTTCTTGTTGTTTCTTCAATCTTATCTTTGTTTTGTTTAAGCTCATTCTCCGTATTTTTTAACTTGGTTAAAGCCTCTTCCAGAGCTTTACCTGTTTTACGGTTCTTATAAAGAGCAACACCTGCAACAGCCGCAGATGCAACAGCTATAGCTCCAGGTAATAATACTCCGCTGCCTCCGGTTTGTCCTCCCGCAGTTCCGTTTGCCTTAAAAGATGTTGGTTTTTGATAATTCAAATACGAGGTTTTAGTTTCTGAAATATTCATAATACAATTTCACTTCTTCTACACTATTTATGTTATAAGTAAAACTCCTGACTGCGTAAAATTGCCATCAGGAGTTTTATTGTGTTACAAAAGTTTACAAAAATATTAAAATTATAGTGATTCTTCACCTTCGAATTGATATTGAGTTCAGAAAGGCATTTACCCCTTAATGATGCCAGAGTTGTAGTTGTACACCTTCTTAGTCGCTAAACCTCCCTTCACTCTTCACCTTTCACACTTTACCAATAATATATTTACCCCCCTTCGGCAAGAAGTTTATCTGCAAGCGGTGATTCTACCCTGCCGTTAAGAGTTTTGGAAACTTTCTTAATGTTATCTGCCATAGTTTGCATTTCAGGCGTCCAGACAAAATTATCCATAACGTATTTTTCGCCTCTTGAAAAATCGCCCTTCATTTGAACCTGAATAATTTCTTCAAGCATCTTTCTTGCAGTCGGAATCATTTTGTCTATATTTACATTTAATATTCCATCGGGCGAAATTTCCATTGCACCTTCTTTTATAAAATAGTAATTCTGCATAACGGAGCGGACTCTGTGCGCCTGACTTAAAGTAGGCTTTGAAGTCATCATATTATCTGCGGCGTAAGTTACAATAATTTGTTTTCTCTGCTCTGGAGTGTACATGCCGGCTTCTGTCAGAATATCGAGCATCGCAAGAGAAACCATGTCAGCTTTGTTTTCTTCAATAATTGATTTATATTTTCCAAGCCCTTCAGTTCCTGATTTTGGGCCGAGTGAATGTCCGTTTTCGTGTCCTACAGTGAACCAGTGGTCTGCTTCATCATTATAGTATTTATGCAAATCCGGATTTAGGGTCGCATTAAGTCTTTTTCTCATTTTTTCTCTGGCGTCTTCCGAGGTTATTAAGCGGATTTGTCTGTGATAAACATTTCTTCTTCCGCCGTCAAGCTCTTTTATGGAAAGTTTGTCATCGTTAGGAAGATTTTCAGCAAGTGTAATTCCCGCTCTGAATTCTCCGACATCTCCTGTTACTGCAACCAGATCCGCATCAACCATTGTTTGTTTGGAATCCTTGCAGTCAGGGGTAATATTTTGAATATAATCATCCTTAAATGGCATATTTTGTGCCATAAGAGGAAGGAATTTTTTCACATTCAAAATTGCTTCCGTACCTTTTTTGTTAACAATTCCAACCCTGCCGCCGAGAAAATCTTTAGCAGTCGGTACAATACCGTTTTCGTCAAGAAGTTTTTTAAGCTCCGGATTCTCAACAACAGTTTCAGTTAATTCGTCGGAATAATTTTCTCTTGTTATTGTAAACTCGAGAGGTGTATCCTGAAGCGTTGCCCATTTTTTGTCAGCATAAGCATCAAGCATAGGATCTGCCGTTCTTAATGCTTTTGCCTGAAGTTTTAAAAACTCGTTAAAATCAGCATTTGTAGAAGTTTCTGCTGCCTTTTCAAGTTCTGACGCCATATAAGCAAAGTCGTCTTTAAATTTGTCAACATAATCAGTCGCAACAAGTTCGTTACCGACTCTTTCAACAACAGAGCGCTGATTAAGAATTTTTGCGACATCGTCAACTTTGCCGCTTTTAAGCATATTAATCAAAATCTGATGAAATTCTTCTTTCTCCAAATCCTGCGGGTAAACTCCCTTCCCGGGTCTTTCCGACACACCTTTTGCAAGTTCAATCATGTTGCTTTCTCTATCAAGAGAGCAGACACCTTTTTGTGCATCAAAAAGAATTTTTGTTAATTCTGCTTTTTTATTCCCTTTTGTGATTTCTGATTCAAGATATTCTTTGAAAGGCAAATTGTTAGGATTATCAAGCTGCATATTAACTTTATCCAGAACTGCCGCTGCTTTAACAAGGTGTTTCAATGCTTCTTTGTCACCGTCTGCAAGTTCAAGATATTCCGTGGCGTCAGCTGCTAACATTTTCTTTGTCGTTAAATAATCTTTATGAGTTCTCTTTTCAAGCTCTTCCATAGAAAGATTCATTTCGTAATCTTTCTTACCGATATTTATATTATTCATCATACTCATCTTATCAAGCTCCTTTATCAAATTTCTGGACTTATCTTCTTCGCCGTTTTCCGGCTTAACACCCGGTGTATATTGTAAACCTTTTGTATTAACACTAACTCTGCTATTTATAGGATTTATCTGCATAGAACCTCTTTTTATAAACTATTGTTAATCAAATTATAATCCAAACCCCTGTTAATTCGCAATGTAAACAAAATAAATAGCATAATTTATAAATTTAAGTTATAATTAACTTATGTAAAAGGAGAAATGGTATGGAAATTAAATATTTGGGTCACAGCGCATTTGAAATAGAAACAACAGGAAAAAAGATTTTAATAGATCCTTTTTTAGTATGTTGTCCACACTATAAGATAGAAAACATTTATGATATTTTTGTAACCCACGCACACGGGGATCATCTGGGAAGTGCAATTGATATTTCCAAACAAACGGGAGCTCCTATTACTGCAATTTATGAACTTGCAAATTATTGTAAGAAAAATGGTGCAAAAGTTAATGATATAGGAATAGGAGCATGGTGTGAATTCAGTTGGGGAAGAGCAATTGCTGTTCCGGCTTTTCATTCAAGTTCAACACCGGATGGAGTATACGGTGGTGCACCTTGTGGATTTATTTTTGAAATAGAGGGTAAAACGGTTTATCATGCAGGCGATACGGGTTTAAGCTCCGAGATGAAGATGATTGGTGAGGTTTATCGTCCGGATATTGCAATGCTGCCTATAGGTGGAAAGTACACAATGGATATTGAACAAGCGGTTAAGGCGGCTGAATGGCTCGAAGCAAGTGAAATTATACCTATGCATTACAATACTTTTGAAGCGATTAATGTTGATATTTCGGAGTTTGAACGTCAGACAAGAGAAATTGGTAAAGTGCCAAGAGTTATGCCGATTGAATAAAATAAGCAAATGATTATTTGTCCCGAATTGCTGTCAGGTTTAGAATAACGTGATGTTCTTGTTATTCTTTTATTTGCTTCACTTTTGACGAGGGTTTAACTGTCTGCTAAAAATTGTAACATTGTAACAAAAAGGCAATTTTTTGCTACAAAATTTCTTTATATAAGTAAGGGAAATTTATAATAGGAATTAGGAGATATAATTATGGCAGTCGGAGCAAGAGATTATATTGACAAACTACTTGTAAAAAAGTATGCAGATGAAAAAGTTGATAACCATGATGCAATGGAATCAATGGTTGACCCGAACAAGATGCTTGAAGCGATGAATGACGTGGCAACAATTCAAAGAAATATGTTTATGCTTTCTCAAAAACTTTCTAATGTTTGCTATGCAATCAATGCAAAATCTGCAAGATATCAGAAAAAAGAAATTAATGAAGGCTAAATATTTTTATCAACTACTACCTTGTGCAAACCTTTTGGATGGTCGACATTGCGTTTTAATTTGAGTGCAATTTCCAGAGCAAGCTGCTGCAAGACAACAACATTGGCAAACATTTGCTGAATTTCATTTTCACAGCTAACATGAATATTAAAATCAAAACCTTTCACTTCGCCAATTGGACCTATTATAACAAGTTTTGGGTTATAATCTGCTTTTATTTTTGCAAGATTTGCAACAGAGCGTTTTGAAATATTGTCTATTGCAATATAAATCAAAGTTCCTTTGTTGTTAAATACGGCAACATGACCGTGCATAAATTCACCAAGAATTGCAGCACTAATGTTTTTATAAGATGTTTCTTTTATTTTTAGAGCAGCTTCTTTTGCCAGAGAATATGAAATTCCGTCTGCAGTTATGACAATAAGCTCTTCTTTTGTTAAAATTTTAGCAAGTTTTTTGATTTCAACCCTTTTTGCCAGAGCTTTTTCAACTATTGCAGGCAGATGGAAAAGCGATTTTTTGTAAACTCTGGCAGCTTCGCTGCCATGAATTTTTTCGATTAGTTTTAATGATATTAACAATAGGCAAAGCATTTGAGAAGTAAAAGATTTTGTTGCGGCGATACCTTTTTCCTCTCCTGCACGGCAGGCAACTTTGTAATCGCAAATATTCCAAATGGCAGAATCTTCATTGTTTGTAATACAGAGTGTAGAAACATTGCTAAGTTCCCTGACCCGTTCGGCGGATTTCACAGTATCACTTGTTTCACCGGATTGGGTTATGAATATATAAAGCGTGTTATCGTCGTGTGGGATAACATTCTTTAATAAAAATTCACTTGAATATATTGCTCTGGATTCAATCTTTGAAAACTTTTCAAGTAGATCAACAGCAAATCTTGCGCAATGATATGATGAACCGCTTGCAACCAGCACAATTTTTGTAATATTATCCGGAAGTTCAATATTTATCTCACCGGTTTGTGAGTTTATGTACTTCATCAAAATATACGGAATTATTTTGGTCTGTTCGACTATTTCTGATTCCATGTTTGTTTTTACGTTATTTTTCAACATGCTCTCACCTGTATTTTTATTTTAACATGTTTTTCTATATTTTATAAGAATCGCTAAGCTTAGTCTTAATCATTTTCATTTCTTCTCTTGTTAAAAAAGAAGAAAACCTCATAAATTCATACATAGCATCGTCATACGAATACTGTCTGCGCTTAACCTTTTGCATCCATTCTCTTACTTCCCTTGTAATCATAGCCCCCGCTTTCTATAAACACTCTACATTATTACCTATATACTAAAAAGCAGCTTTTCAAATTCTTTATCAAAATCTGTAGAATTAAGCTCAATTATCGGAAGATTATATTCATCCGCAAGTTTTTTTATTTTTATATCATAATCAATTGCAAGCGATTTTACATTTGATTTTATTCCAACAACCAATGCGTGAAATCGCATTCCGACCAAAAATTCCAGATCGGAAATTTTTTCAAAAACATCATTAATAGAAAGACCGCCTAAAATTTCTACATTTTCACTGCGCCCCTTTTTGGCAAGTATTCTGCAGAACTTTTCACAAACTTCAAGATCAACGCTGTCTTGAAGCGAGATTATCTGAATTTTTTTATCGGAAAATCTTTTAATAACCTCATCTGCAAGAGCGTTCAAAAAACTGTCGGAAAGAGTCGGAAAATTTCTCAATTGAATTCCTGTAACTCCTTTTTTGTTTTTTACAGGCAGTTCCAGAGCCAAAACCGGATCGGGCACTAAATCGGAAGAAATTCCCCAGCCTGCTAGCATCTCTTGCGATTTTTTGTCTCTGACGGAAATTTTGCTTGCTCTTTTTAGTGCCAATTTTGTTAGATTTCGCCCGAATTTTGAGTAAATAGGTCCGATACCTTGAGCAAAAATCTCAACCTTTTTGCCAAGCAAAAGTGCCGTGAATATTACTCCAAGATAATACATAAGACTTTTTAAACTTGTTACATCTTGCAGCAAGCTTCCGCCGCCGGAGATTAAAACATCAGCCTCTTTGATACTCTTGAAAAAATCCAGCATTCCGCAAGAATCCACACCGTGAATTTCAGAAGTTCTTTCAGGATTGGAAGAAATCAGCGTAATTTTTTCTGCACCCTCCCGCTTCAGTTTATCAGTCAAAACTCTTGCTATTGCTTCGTCCCCGAAATTATCAAATCCGATATATCCGGACACTACGTACTTTGTCATTGTTGAAGATTCTCCAATACAGCATCTTTATATGGAATAGCCTGAATTGCTCCATAATTTTGAGTTTGAAGTCCCGCATCCACAGCTGCAAATTTCATTGCTTCCGCAGGTGTGTAACCGTTTGTTACTGCGTATAAAAATGCTCCATTAAAAACATCTCCGGAAGCAGTTATATCTATTGCTTTCTGGGTATTGTAAAAATTAGTAAAACTTATCTCGCCGTTATAGCCGGTATAATATCCGTTATCCACATGGGATTTTATAACAACAATCTTAACTCCCTTATCCCAGAAATATTTCATTACCTTTTCCATAGAATCAATTTCATAAAGTTTGCCTGCATCATTTTTCAGACTTAAAAAGATAATATCAGTATAGTCCGCTATTTCTTCAAAAAACTCTCTTGTATCAGCTGAGTTCATAAAGCAGGAAGTGTAATTCGGATCATAAGCCGTTAAGACTCCGTTTTCTTTTGCAATCTTAAACGTTTCTCTGATAAGTTCTCTTGAGCTAGCGCTAAGCGACTGCACAACTCCTGTTGAATACACAACCTTTAATTTTTTGATACAATCTTCTGTGATATCTTCTATAGAAAGCTTAGCTGCGGCGGTTTTTCTCTTATAGTACAGAAGTTCTTGTTTTTCCGGAGTTCTTGATACAATATACATTCCGTTCTGTTCATCGCCGGTTTTAATTAACGAAGTATCAATTCCTTCTTTTTGCAGACTCGATATAATAAATTCGCTGAATCCGTCATTTCCAACTCTTGTGAGATAAGTGACGCTGCCGCCTAATCTTGCAATTGCAACTGCGGTTGTGACTGTATCTCCGCCAAAGTATTTATTGAGGGTGGAAGTCTCTGCAAGAGTGCCGTTTGCAGAAAGCTCTATGAGACACTCACCAATTATTGCTATATCTATTTTTGAATCCATTGTGTGAAATCCTTAACTTCTTCTAAAATTTCTTTAGCACGCTGCGTAATTTCCTTTGGCGTAAAGCCAAGATAGAAATCTCTGCCGACTCCGACTGCTGCTGCGCCTGATTTTATATATGTAACAACTTCACTTAACTTAATATTCCCCATCGGCATAAGATTCAAGAACGGCATCTGTCTTAAAATATCCTCAATATACTGAACCCCGCCCATTGCATCTGTCGGATACAATTTTATAAGAGGAATCCTGGATTTCCAGGCGTTGTATGCTTCATTGGCAGTAGATGCACCGGCAATAAACGGTACTCTTCTGTTTTTTGCTATCTTAACCATATTCATCTGGAAAATAGGTGATGCTATTAATTTTGCGCCGCTTTCAAACGCTGCATCCGCCTGCATTGAAGTAATAATTCCTCCTGCGCATACGTATGCAAACTTTGATACTTCTGCTATTGCTTTGTATATAGAAGGATTTTCAACATTTATTTCCAGAACTCTTATTCCTCCATCCACCAGTGCTTTTGCTGTTTCTATTGCTAATTCCGGCTCTTTGCATCTGATTATGGGATATACTTTATCTTCCTTTATAATTCCAATATAATTTTCACTCATTTGTATGTATCCTTTTCTAATAATTTATTATATCATGAATAGGCAGGGGGGGTAAATGTATTGGATTGGTGAATAGTGAGTAGTGAGTAGTGAATAGTGATTTAGCAAGTCAGGCTCTGTCTGACAATAATTTGAACAACAAGAAATAATATAGACTTCGTAGAGGAGCAAAAAATTGAATAAAATTAAAGCGGCATTATTTTTTATTATCGTTTTTCTAAGTTTAATATTTGTATATTTTGTAACTTACAATTTTGTCGAACCAAAAGGATATGACTTTATGGTGAGACATACGCTTACCGAAAAACTTCCGTTTGATAATAAGAAACAGGTTTATGGCTCAAAAGACATTGTTCTGGTTGTAATTGATGCCAAAACTGTTGATAAATACCGCTGGCCCTGGAAGCGTGAACTTAACTGTAAAATTTTTGATTATTTTCAAAAATACGCTCATCCAGATATAGTCGTACACGATTCAATCGTGGCAACTCTTGACAGTGAAAATCCGGAATCTGATAAAAAGTTTTTCAATTCAATCAGTAAACTTGATAATCTTATTGTAGGATTTATGCCTGGAGTTTTGGGCTGGGAAAATAAGACTTTTGGCAATATATATGACAGTGCTTTCCGCAAATTTGCCATAAAAGCAGAAGATAAAACGACTTCTATGCCTAACTTTTATTCAAGTATAATGCCATATCCAAAACCGTATTTTGATTCCGTAAAATATGCCGGCTCAGTTACCATGCTTCCAGGATTTATTAACGGAAATATTGCTTCTTATTCAATTGATGAAGTTTTTCGAAACCACGAATATTTACTAAAATATAACGGAAATATTTATCCTTCTGTTGCGATGAAAGCTTTTCTCGTTAAAAATAACAATCCGGAAATTGTTTTTACAAATTCTCAAATCTATTTTCCGGAGCTTAATTACAGAATCCGGCAAAAAACAACCAAATACCAATCTATTGTTCCGCTCAGGTTTTACAAACTGGACAGTGAAGGCTATTCCCATCCGAAAATCTCTGCAGTTGATATAATGGATTCGTATGACAATCTTAACCGTAAACAATCTCCGGTTATTAATCCGGAGTTGTTTAAAAATAAAATTGTAGTAATCGGTGCAAACGTTCCGTCAGGAACAGGTCTGAACGATAATAAAAACACTCCGATGATTTCTAACCATCCCGGAGTTGATATTCAGGCAACAGCTATAGACAATATATTTCATAATGATTTTCTAAAAGTCGCTCCGCACTGGCTGAATATTCTGATTACTATTTTTGGAATGCTCACTGTGTACTGCATAATAAGAATATGCGACCTGTTTAAATCTATAGGATTGTCAATCGGCTTAGTTGCAGCCTATATTATTGCTGCATCAATTTGTTTTTATTCAGGTATTGTAGTAAATGTAATCACTCCGCCGGTAATGTTCATTGTAACAATGCTTGTTGCGTATACTCATAAATTTGTGCTTGAGAACAGAAGCAAAGAAAAAGTTAAGTCCGCTATGGGGAAATACATGTCTGAAGATGTTATGAAAAGAGTTATACAAAACATAGATAACCTCGGGCTTGGCGGGAAAAAAGCAACTGTTACCGTTCTTTTTGCAGACATAAGAGGTTTTACTTCGATGTCAGAGACAATGTCTGCCCAGCAGGTTTCTGAAATTCTCAATGAATACTTTACGGAGATGGAGCCTATTATTTCAAAATACAACGGTATTATTAATAAATTTATCGGTGATGCGGTTATGGCAATATTTGGAGAGCCGATACAAGACAAAAACCATCCTTCAAATGCTGTCCGCTGCGGTTATGAAATGCTTCTCAAAGTTAAAGAACTTCAAAAAAAATGGGCAGGGGAAGGAAAGCCTAAAATAGAAATTGGTATCGGTATAAATACCGGAGAAGTATTTGTCGGCAATATAGGTTCGGTCAACCGTATGGAATATACTGTTATTGGAGATACCGTAAACCTTGCAAGCAGGCTGGAAAGTTATAATAAAGTTTACAAGACAAAAATGCTCATAAGTAGTTCGACGTATGAAGCAACAAAAAGTATCATTGATGTGATGAAGATTTCTGATGTGGAAATCAGGGGTAAATCTCATAGAATGAATATTTATGAAGTTTTAAAAGTTATAAACTGACAAATTTTATTTTCAGCGGTTTTATCAACACTATGATAAATAATTCAATTACTTTCGGTGCAAGACTTGTAAGTACCGGTAACATAAAACAACTTGACTGGATAAGAAAGTCATATCATCCCCAAAAAGTCAGCATAGTAGAACTTGATCCAACGGATTATACGGATTTGCAGGCAGTCAAAAAAGTTGCAGAAAATTGGCACGATACCCAATATGTAGCTTATATAAGCGGAATTGTTCATTCTATCTTTGCACATTTTATAGATAAAAAAGAACATGCAATCTATGCAATTACCACGCAGAATAAAAATCATGGAAAGTTAAATAACAAAAAAATTCTTGCACTTGCAGAAGTTAATACAAGTAAAGATGACAGAATAAATCTGGATTATTTGCAAGTTAATCCAAATTTTATGTATCTGTCAAAAAATAAAAAATTTAAAGGCATAGGAAAATGTATGCTGGATTTTTTGAAAAATACATATAATAAAATCATAACACTTCGTTCAGATTACAAAGCTATACCTTTTTATGAAAAAAACGGCTTTACTATCTTAGAACCCGGCAAACTTGAATACTTCTGGTTTCCGTTTAAAGGATGAATATCAAATGAAAATACAAACAAATACAAACACGGATTTTAAAGCAAAATTTATTAAATCTATTCAGATACAAAAGTTAAATAACAAGAAATTGTACCAACCCGAGCAGGTCTCATTTATAGAAATTGAACCTGATAATTTTGAAGATGTCTGGGCTCTTTCACAAGCTGCAAAAAATTGGTTTCCGGAAGATTATGCTTCAAATATTGCATACAATGCAACATTATTATTTAATAAAACTCTAGATTGCACAAAAAACAAAATTTACGCTATTACGTCACAAAAAGACCGCTTTCAAACTCTAGATGAATTTCAGCTGCTTGCCCTCGCCGATATTGAAAATATTGATAACGATTCTATTGTATTAAACCACCTTCAAGTAAAACCAAACAGCACAAACCGGTATATTGAGCGCAAATATAAATATATCGGCACGAAAATGCTTGATGCGTTGAAAAATATGTACAATAACATTACACTTACTTCAGCCAGAGGAAGTGTAAAGAATTTTTACATAAAAAATGGATTTATTTGTATTGATAAAGAAAAAAATAAGTTTATTTGGCAAAATAGATAAGATGTTATCCCGTGTTTGTAAAATTTTGTAAAACAATATTAGCCACTTAGTCAATTTTTCATTAAAAAAATACTTTAAATAACTATACTACTTTTAAATTAGTTAGGATTCTTCATTCGGGAAGATAGAAGTGTGGTTGTGAAAAAAGTATGAATTTAATATACAATACCCCTATACTTAACAGAATCAACATACCAAACTTGCAATTCCGGCAGGCAACAGCAAGTTATATAGAACCTGGTGAACGGGTACAGGACTCTTTTGCTTCCAATCCTTTGTATGCCAATTTTGTTGATAGAGAAACGCTTAGCCGAATTGCAAAATCGAACCAGAGAATAATGCAAATTCTGAAAGAGAATAACATACGTCTCAATGTAAATTCGCAGGAATTGGACAAACTTAAACACGGGCATTTGATGGATACACGTGTTACAGCTGCAAAAATGTATTCTGCGCTTCCGCAAGAAATTAAATCAAATATTAATCTAAGTGACCTTCAGCAGGCAGCAATGCTTCACGATTACGGAAAAGTTCTGATTCCTGATAAAATTCTGAATAAATCCAGTAAATTGAATGACAAAGAGCGAAAGATTATGGAATTGCATTCAGAACTCGGATACGAACTTTTGAAAGATCAAGGTGTGAAAGAAAATGTATTAAATCTTGTCAGGTATCATCACCAGACTCCTGATGGCAGCGGATATCCGGAAATTAAAAATGGATTTAAACCGGGAATTTCATCTGAGATTATAACGGCAGCAGACAAATATTCTGCACTTAGAGAAAAACGAAGTTATAAAGATGCTCTCTCAAGAGACGAAGCTCTAAATATGATTAAAGAGGATGTTGAAAAAGGATTGATTTCGCAGGAAGTGTATAATGCACTTGAAAAAAGCATTTAAAACCCTGATTTTAAGTGTGTATTAATTGTGTAAATCTGAAATTGAACGGATACTAAACGGGCGGGTTCAGAATGAACCCGCCCGATATTTCATCTAATTTGCATTTACTACTTCGAATAGTGCATTTACAACTACCGGATCCCATTTTATTCCGGCTTCTTCTTTTATAATTTCCAGAGCTTGCTCTTTGCTCATAGCTTTTCTGTATGATCTGTCTGAGGTCATGGCTGTATAAGCGTCTGCAACAGCTATAATTCTTGAACCAAAAGGAATTGAGTTACCTTTCAAGCCCTCAGGTTCGCCATGCCCGTCCCAACGTTCTCTATGGTAATGAATATAAGGTATTACTTCTGATAAGAAATTTATATTCATCAGCAGATTTACGCCGACATTCGGGTGGTTTTGAAGCTTTTCCCACTCTTCTTTAGAAAGTTTGCCCTTGTTTGCAAACAAAGATTCCGGAAGAGTAATTTTCCCGATATTTTGCAATAGACCTGCATAATATACCAGATCTGTTGTTTTTTCGTTCAAGCCAAGCTGTTTGCATAATTTTCTTGATAAATCAGCAGTGTTTTGTGAATGGGCAACTTTATATTGTCCTTTTTCATCTACTGCTTTAGCAAGTTTTTCGACAAAAGCCTGCTGATTTGCGCCAAGATCTCCAATTAAAGAAGTTAACTCAGCTCTTTTGTGCTGAAGTTCTTCCGCAAAGATTGTATCTTCATTTATCAATGTTTCGGTCTCTTCAATAGTTTTTTGAAGATGCATAGAAGTTCCGAACAACCTGCCTATAGTTTCAAGAAGATTCATATAAGCACGCTTGATTGTTTTTTCCTTATAGTTTTCAATTACAATAACACCAACCACATGCGCATTGTTATGCATAGGAACTACTGCAAGCGATTTTACATCATATTCTTTTAGTTCGTATTTAGGAATAAAATTATCAATTTTTGATACATCTTTTATCTGAACTTTTTCAAGAGTTTTAAAAGCTTTAACTACAATTGATTTATCGTCTTTTGTATACCCGAGTCTCTTAGCGTAAATGTCTTCGTCAAAATCAACGGAAGAGCCGACAAGACCTAAGATTTTATCTTCAAAGTTCAATCCTTTTGTAAATTCTCCTGTAAGATAAATATGGCATGCATCAACATCAAGAATCTGGGTCAATGTTTTTGCAATAGAATTGTATACTACATACTCATCCTGAGAGCTGAAGCCTAAAACACAGAGTGTGTTATCAAGAGAATATATAGATATTAATTCCTTGAGCTGTGATTTAAGCCTTGTTGTCTTATCCTTGACATCTCTTCCTATTTTATTAGCCAAATCTTCAGAAATTAGATATTCAGATACAAAGTCGCCAATGTTTAATGCAAAAATTTCTTCTAAAGGATCATCTTCCATTAAATCTATTGAGCGGCTGAAGAGTGAAGCACCCATTTCTTCTTTATCTGTCATAATTTTCCTTCCTAAATGTTCTGCGCAGCAGACAGTTGTCTCTAAACTAACACTTCTAATTTTTCAACTGTCAAACTACTAGCTCGTATATTTTATATAACGGCACATTTTTCAAAAACTTTAATGTTTTTTTTAAATTTTATACTTTAGTTGTAGAAAAATTATACTTATCTACTAAAATAAAGGTTTTTAGAGCTTTACAAAAATTAATATAGCATTGCCTACAGCTCTTATTGATCAGTTGAATGTATAACTTTTTTTTCATGATATTATTTTATTATTATGAGAAAGCTTTTATTATTAACCTTGATTTTATTTTCAACTTTAAGTGCAAATGCAACCTGTTGCAGCAGCTATCTTGAGGAGTTGTATTCAAAAGAATACAACACAAAGGTCAAAATTACCTCAAAGGAAGAACATATTGATAAGTATGAACAAAAAATCGGCGATTGTTTTATCTCATCAATAGTATACGGAGTCGGTTACATGAAGCGACCTAAATGTAAGAAAATCAGAGTTACTTACATTTGCCTTCTGGAAAGCTGCGACAAACCGCCTATATGGGGTTATATCATTCCACGCTGATGAATCTAAATACTTTTGAATTTAACCAGATCCTGTTTTCTCATTCTAATATTTTGCGGAGTAATTTCAACCAGCTCATCGTCTCCGATATATTCAAGGCAGTCCTCAAGTGAAAGCTCTTTGTGCGCCTGCAAAGTTACCATAACATCTGCTGTTGCGCTTCTCATATTGGTTAACTTCTTGGTTTTGCAAATATTAACAACAATATCCTGCGGTCTGTTGCCTTCACCGATTATCATTCCTCTGTAAACCTTTGTCTTAGGAGTTACAAAAAACACGCCTCGATCCTCAAACTGTGCAAGAGCATAAGGAATAGCCTCACCCTGTTCGTGTGCCAGGATTGATCCGCTTCTTTGTTTTGGAATATCTCCGGCATAAGGTTTGTACTCGTCAAAAGTATGATACATAATACCTTCGCCTCTTGTCATACGAATAAATTCAGTTCTGAAACCGATTAAGCCTCTTGCGGGAATTGAAAATTTCATTGAAGTTCTGTTACCGTTATTCTGCATCTCAAGCATTGTTGCTTTTCTACCGGAAAGTCTGTCAATACAAGAGCCAGCGTATTCTTCAGGAACATCGACAAGAAGGTTTTCAAACGGCTCATATTGTTCGCCGTTAATTTCTTTATAAATAACTTCCGGCTTGGAAACCTGAAATTCGTAACCTTCTCTTCTCATTGTCTCAATAAGAATTCCCAAGTGCAGTTCGCCTCTGCCGCTCACTTTAAAACAATCGGTAGAATCGGTATCTTCTACTCTTAAACTTACATTTTTTTCTAATTCGTCATAAAGTCTTTTTCTAAGCTGGCGGGAAGTTACAAATTTACCTTCCTGACCTGCAAACGGGCTGTCGTTTACTGAAAAATTCATCTGCAGAGTCGGTTCGTCAACGTGGATCAGAGGAAGCGGATTAATGTTATTCGGGTCGCACAAAGTTTCTCCGATATGAATTTCTGAAAAGCCTGCAATTCCTATGATATCGCCTGCTTCAGACTCCTGAATTTCAACTCTTCCAAGATCTTTGAACCCGAAAAGTTTTGTAATTTTACCTCTTTCAATGCTCCCGTCAGCTTTAACCCACGCAACCTGATCCTGCGAATGAATTCTTCCGTTTGCAATACGTCCGATAACAATTCTTCCGACATATTCATTGTAATCAAGAGTTGTTGCTCTAAACTGGAACGGTTTATCCGCATCACCCGTCGGTGGTTGAATATTTTCTACTATACAATCAAGAAGCGGTATCATGTCTTTCTTTTCATCTTCAAGATGCTTAATCGCAAATCCGTGAAGGCTGCTTGCGTAAATATACGGAAAATCAATCAAATCTTCTCTGTCCGTAAGTTCTGTAAACAGGTCAAAAACTTTATCAAGAGTTCCGTCCGGATCTGCCGCCGGTTTATCGATTTTATTGATTACAACAATAATTTTGATTCCCAACTCCAGCGCTTTTGAAAGCACAAACCTTGTCTGCGGCATAGGTCCTTCTGCAGCATCAACAATCAAGAGCGCTCCGTCAACCATACCCAAAACACGTTCAACTTCGCCGCCAAAATCTGCGTGCCCCGGGGTATCTACAACATTAATTTTTGTACCTTTATAGTTAATGGAAATATTTTTAGAAAGAATAGTAATACCGCGTTCACGTTCGAGATCGTTGCTGTCAAGTACACGCTCCTGAACCTGCTGGTTTTCTCTGAAAACTCCGCTTTGTTTAAGCATACAATCGACAAGAGTAGTCTTGCCATGGTCAACGTGTGCTATTATCGCTATATTACGTATATTTTTATTAGTCATATTTCCAATCCCTATTCTTTATTATTTCGTCTAGTGTTATTTTTACACTTATATTGTAAACAATCAAACAAAAATTTCAATCATTCATCAGTTTGCGTACAAAATAATGTTACCATGCCAACATCGTTACAAAACTTAATCGTGTTTTAATTCCATGCAAACATGCAAGGCGCATGGTTTTTCATGATTTAAATCGCCAAAACCATGCAATCATGCCTGCTTAGTATGTCTAAAACATAGAAGAATCAATAAATTCGGTTATTAGCAACTTGATTAAGAAAATGTTACAATTGCCCGATTATGGCTTGTAAAAGCTATCTGAAGCAATATAATAGAAATATGTTAAGGAGTTTTGGGGATTTCCTTAGCATAGCATAGAGGCAAATAATAAATTAAAATAATTTTTTGGGAGGAATAAGTGTTTAAGAGTCGTGATATGGGAAGAGCTATTGCCGTAAAGAGATGGACTCCAACGGCATTGGAGTGTTATAAAAGAGGATGTGTATGTGAAGGCTGCTTTTATAGTGACTTTTTCAGCGCAACTGCTCACAAATGCCAGATGAAAGCTGCGGTTTTAGAACTTGTCAGAACTATCGGCGCACCTAATGTTGAACTCCCGCAAATTATAGAGGGCTGATTTTTTCAATCATTTTCTGAGATTTTGATTATCACAAATCCGTGTTTGGTGTAAAATTAAAACCGGACGGAGAGTTTAGTATGTCAGAAAAAGTTTTAATTTTGGGATTATCAAAAAGCGGAATAGCGGCAGCAAAGTTTCTTGCTGGAAAAGGTTACAGCGTTTATTTAACCGAATCTAAGAGTACAGGTGAAGTCAGAGAAGAGTATCGCCCGCAGATAAAAGAACTTGAAGCGCTGGGAATTAGGGTCGAATGTGGCGGACATAGTGACGAATTTATTGATGGTGCTTCTTTTGCCGTAACGAGTCCGGGCATTCCGCCTAAGTCAGAGATATTCAGACGTCTGGGTGAAAAGAATATCAAAATTATTTCCGAAATTGAGCTTGCATATTTGAATACTGATATTCCTTTTGTTGCAATAACCGGAACAAACGGAAAAACAACTACGACAGCGCTTGTGTCACATATTTTGAGCAAAAAGTTTTCAGCACCGGTTTGCGGCAATATTGGAGTTCCGCCAACTTCTTTGATAGAAGAAAAACACGATTTTTTAGTATGTGAAATTAGTTCTTATCAGGCGCAAATGACGGAGAAATTCAAAGCAAAATATGCCTGCTGGACTAATTTTACTCCTGATCACATTGATTGGCACGGCGGGCTGGAGAATTATTTCAACGCAAAAGCCAAAATATTCCTGCCGCCTCAAGAGCCTGAATATGTAATTTTAAATGCAAAAGACGAAAAGTTGGTTGAGTTTTCGAAGAAGTGCAAGAACGTGATATTTTTTGATACGGATGAAACTTCCGATTCACTACTCACTACTCACTATTCACTAATAAAAGATAACGCAATCTACTGCGGCAGCGAAAAAATTATCGACCTCAAAGACTGTCCGCTTGTCGGTCACCACAACTACCAGAACATTATGTGCGCAATTATTATTGCTAAACTTGTCGGTATGAATAACAACGATATCCGAGAAAGAATAATGTCCTTCAATGCGCCGGAACACCGTCTGGAAAAAGTCAGAGAACTGAATGGAATAACTTTCTACAATGATTCCAAAGCAACGAATCCGGAGGCGTCAATCGTTGCAATAGATTCCTTCAACAATCAAAACGTGGCTTTGATTCTCGGCGGCAGAGACAAGAATACAGACCTTACTGAAATGTGCCATTCCATAAACAAACACATAACAACAGTTCTGCTAATCGGTGAAGCTACAGAAAGATTTGAAAAAAATCTGAAAAAAAATGGTTTTAGTAATATAATAAAAGAACACTCCTTGGAAGATGCTATAGATGAGGCGATAAGTTTGAAGCCTGATGTCGTACTTCTTTCACCGGCATGTGCAAGTTTTGATATGTTTAAAAGTTATGAACATAGGGGAGAAGTTTTCAAGAACTATGTCTTATCCAAATAATAATCCGGATAAAATTACTATGCAAAGTATGCAGGCGGACAGACCGCTCTTCATTGCTGTAATTTTTCTTGTTGTTATAGGATTGATGGCAATATTCTCTGCAAGTGCCCCTAAATGTATTGATATGGGGCTAAATCCTGCAAGATTCTTAATCCAACAGATATTGGGCGTAGTAGTCGGACTTGTCGGCATGAAATTTCTGGCGAATTTTCATTACAAAAAACTGATGACCTACACCCTTCCGTTTGCAGTGTTTGTAATAATTATGCTTGTGATGGTTAAAGTTGCGGGTACTACTGTCAACGGAGCTCAAAGATGGATTAATCTCGGACCTTTAAGTCTGCAGCCGTCAGAGTTTGCTAAACCCGCCGTTGCAATGCTTCTTGCGGGGGTATTTTATAAAGATGCAAATCTATTTGATTCAAATAAAATAGTAACAGCGTTTATTCCAATACTTATTATGGTCGGACTTATCTTTACCCAGCCAAACCTCAGTATGGTGCTGCTTTTGCTTGCTATGTCAACAGCAATTTATATATGTGCGGGCGGCTCAATAATGTTAATTGTATACGGAATGTGCGCATTTATTCCGCTCTTGCTGTGGAAAGGTTTGAAGGGGTATCAATCTTCAAGAATTACGACCTGGCTTCATCCTGAAGCCGATCCGCTCGGTGCGGGATACAACATTATTCAATCACTTGTTGCTTTTGCGTCAGGCGGGCTGTACGGGGTAGGTTACGGAAGTTCTAAACAAAAATTGGCGTGGCTTCCGGAGGCGCACACGGATTTTATCTATGCTGTAATTGGTGAAGAACACGGATTTATCGGATGTTTGCTTATTATATGCTTATTCTGGACAATTCTGCAAAGAGGTTTTCTGATTGCGTGCAAATGTCAGGATATGTACGGAAAATTACTGGCTCTGGGGCTAACGTTTTCTATATGTTTTCAAGGTTTCTTAAATATGTGGGTTGCAAGTTCATTTGTACCTGCAACCGGTGTTCCAATGCCATTCATAAGCTATGGCGGTTCTTCCGTTATGGTATCTCTCTGGATGGTTGGAATTATTTTAAATATTTCGAAAGATAATGTAAAAAGGGTAAGGTTTGGTAATGTCAGAAGTATACAATAGCATTTATTTTGTCACCGGCGGAGGCACCGGCGGACACATTTATCCTGCGCTTGCAATAGCCGATGCTTTAACGGCAGGCGACGCCAAGGTTTATTATGTTGGCAACAAGCGCAACATGGAATTTGAACTTGCAACAAAAAAGGGATACAAATTTTTGCACGTAAGTATCAAAGGTATGCCGAGAGGTTTGAATCCTAAGATTTTCGTCTGGGGAGTAAAACTTGTTAAAGCTATAATACGCTCAATCAGATATATAAAAAAATACAAACCTAATGCTGTTTTTGCAACAGGCGGTTATGTTTCAGCTCCTATGATATTTGCCTGCATACTTACCGGAACACCATATATTATGCACGACTGCGATGCAATGCCGGGGCTGGTTACTAAAAAATTGTCAAAGAGAGCAAAGTATGTAACTCTGGCTTTTGAAAAAGCAAAAAAATATATTCCGAACAAACACACTGTTGTTACCGGAAATCCTATAAGAGAAGAGTTTGAACTAATAACAAGATCGCATGCAGCTTCTAATATGGGGCTTGATCCGAGGAAGCTTACTTTATGCATAATGGGTGGTTCGCAAGGCGCAAAATCTATTAACAACTCCACTATCGAACTTTTAAAAGAGTTTACGCAGGAGTTAAACTTACAGGTAATATTTCAGACAGGCAAAAAGAATTATGATAATGTACTTGAGCGTTTAAGACAGATTTATCCGACATTTGAACAGGATAAAAACCTTATAATCCAACCGTATTTTATGGATATGATATCTGTTTTAAAATCCAGTGATATTGTTATCTCACGTGCCGGATCCTTGAGTATATCAGAAATTTGTGCATCAGGCGCTGCGCCAATTCTTATACCTTATCCATATGCAGCCGCAAACCACCAGAGAATTAATGCAAAATACCTGCTGGAAGTTGGAGCTTGCATTTATCTTGAGGACAAAGAACTTGAGCCAAACAAAATAAGAGAAGCTGTTGTAAGCCTTGTCGAAAATCCTGTAAAGATGAATTATTTGAAACAGAATTCTTCTCATCTTGCAAAATTCGATGCTACAAAGCGGATTGTAGAACTTCTTAAAAGTTTATAAATATATTTGTACAACAATACTTTGAAAAGTGATGTTTAGCAAGAATGTTGCTAACATTTTTACTTTCCTGTATACTCTAGTTGTATGAATAAGCGTGTAAAGAAACTTTCGCTTGCTATTTACTGGCATATGCATCAACCGGTCTATGAACTTGAAGGCACTTATCTGATGCCTTGGGTAAGGCTGCATGCGGTTAAAGACTATCTTGACATGGTTCTGGTTCTTGAAAAGTTTCCCAAGTTAAAATTGAATTTCAATATAGTTCCGGCGCTTCTGGATGCAATTATTGACTACTCCCAAAACGGGTATCACGATATTCATTCGGAGTTAACGGTTTCTGATACGGAAAAGTTAACTGATGAAGAAAGAGCGTTTATCATTAATAATTTTTTTAGTTCTCAATACGAGACAATGATATATAGAAGTGAAACGTATAAAAATTTGTTTCAGAAACGTTTTGCAAATGAAAACTTTTCATATGATGACTTTTCTGCGCAGGAACTTTCTGATTTAATGGCATTGTTTAATCTTGTTTGGATTGACCCTGTTCATTTTGAGAGATATCCGAGATTGCGGGAGTTGTGGGAAAAGCAAGCCGGATACACGATGCAGGATAGAATTGAAATTATTGATATTCAGAAACAAATAATAAGAGAGATAATACCTGCTTACAAAAAATATATTCACTCAGGCAGAATAGAGCTGACGACAAGCCCTTATTATCATGCAATTTTACCTATATTAATTGACTTGAAAGCATCATTAAAGTCGGTAATTACAACTGAAGGCTTGCCGCAATCTCTTGGAATGTATGATGATGCAAAATATCAGGTAAAGAGCGGTCTGGATAGAATTGAAGAAATATTTGGAGTCCGTCCTAAAGGTATGTGGCCTCCGGAGCTTTGTCTTGGCGCAAAAACTTTGAATCTGATGGCGAAAGAGGGAATTGAATGGACAATTTCCGATGAGGGAATACTTTCCAGTTCTATTAATTTTGATTTTGTGAGGGATTTTAAGGGTAATCTTAATGATCCGTACCATTTGCTTAAAGTTTATACGTATGAGACTAAGGAAGCGCCGATTGGTATAATATTTAGAGACCGCTCGATTCCGAATCTTATTAACTTTGAATATGCGGGGATTAATTCCGCTATGGCGGCAGGTGATTTGTATGAAAAGATTAAGATGATTCAGAATAAACTGCTCGTTTCTCCGGATGAGACACATCTGCTTACAATTGCGTCAGATTGTGAAAACTGCTGGGAAAATTATCAAAATGACGGACGTGATTTTTTAGAGAATATATATTCGCTTATAGAAAAAGATGATTCTCTTGAGACCGTTTTGATAAGTGATTATATAAAAGAGGATAAACATAAAAAACTTTTAAAGAAGATTCATCCTGGCTCCTGGATTGATAAAACATTCCAGTTCTGGATAGGCGAGCCGGAGAAAAATAAAGCGTGGGAGTATTTAAAGAAAACAAAAGATGATTTTGATGAATTTGTAAAACAGGACAGCAATAATCCTAATATAAAATATGCAAGGCGGGAGCTTTTGATTGCAGAAGGCAGCGACTGGTTCTGGTGGTACGGTGAGCCGAATAATTCGGGGCAGGATTATGTGTTTGATTATATGTTCAGAGAGCGCTTGAAAAATGTGTATGTTATTTTGGGCAGACAATATCCTGAATATCTTGATAAAACTTTGATTACGACGGTAGAAGTTCCTTTTGCTCTTCCTAAGTGCGCTATTACTCCGTGTATGGACGGCAGCAGCGACAGTTCTTATGAATGGGAAAATGCCGGTTCGCTCACACTTCTTGACGGTCCTGTTTATAGAGAAAATAAAAATGTGGATAAGATTAATTTCGGGTGTGACAGTAATAATATTTATTTCAGACTTCACGTTAATAAAGGTTCAGGGGAGATTAGTTTTGTTGACAGAATAAACCAGTTTTATATTTATACAAGGAATGCTTCTAACGTTGAAAATAGGGCGTATATACGTCTAATCAGCAAGACTGATAATCCTTATCCTATATTGCTGGAAAAATTTGAACATGAACTAACTCTTACGCTGGTAAGTGATACGCTTTATCCGCCGAGGCTTGCGTCTGTCTTGCACCCTAATATGTGGACTCTGGACAATCCCGATGGAATAAAAATAGTATATGAAGATGTTATAGATATTTGTATTCCGTTTGAAAAACTCGGAATACAATCCGGTGAGACGGTGGAATTTTTCCTTGCTAATACGGATTCCGGAGTGAAGAATACTTATATTCCGCAGGAAATTTTGCTTTCTATGACAAGAGAAAAATAGATTATTTTAGGAAAGAAAAAATATTAAACAGAGGGCTGATTTAAAAAAGCTTGACTAATATTATATAACTATAATATTGTATAACTATATGAAATAAAATTAGTAAAAATAATATGATTTTTGGATTTGTATTGAATGACTAAAGATAATGTAAAAGATAAAAGTAGCCCTTTAGTTTCTGTAATTATTCCCTGTTACAATCAGGGTTTGTACGCTGGAGAGGCGATAGAATCCGCTTTGGGACAAACTTACAAAAACATAGAAATAGTTTGTGTTGATGATTGTTCAACAGATAACAGTGCAGAAGTTATTCGGGAGTATGCAGACCGGCATGAGAATGTGAAATTTATCCGCCAGAGTGTAAACAGTGGAGTTTGTGCCGCAAGGAATCGTGCAATTGACGCATGCTTGGGAGAATATATTTTACCTCTTGATGCAGATGATATTATTGATAAGGAATATGTGGGAAAAGCCGTTGAAGTTTTGAACTCAAAACCGGAAGTCGGAATTGTGTATTGTGGTGCAAGATATTTCGGGCGGAAAAAGCGCAGATGGAAACTGCCTGTGTTTGATAAAAATAAGATTTTATTTGAGAATTGTATTTTTAATTGTGCAATGTTCAGGAAGAAAGATTTCTTAACCTGCGGAAAGTATAATACAAATATGCACGGTGGCTGCGAAGATTGGGATTTATGGCTTTCTTTTGTCGAACACGGATTTGAAGTTTATAAACTCAAAGAAGAAATGTTTTTCTATAGAAAATACAATACCAAAACACGCACTGATTATGCGGATAATTCGCTGGATAGTATACTAAAGAATCTGTTTTTAAATCACATTAATTTGTATATTAATAACGAAGAATTTTATGACAGAGTATTTAGTGTTCAGAAAAATAAAAAGAAATACCGCAGATTGTTTAATATATTTTTGGTTATTTCTATAGTAGAATTTATAGTAATTATGTTGCTATTAATAAAAGGATAGATTTTATGCCTAAGGTTTCTGTGTTAATGCCTGCTTATAATGTAAAAGAGGAATATTTGAGAAAAGCTGTTGAGAGTATTTTGAATCAAACATTTAAGGATTTTGAGTTTATTATTTTGGATGATTGTTCTGATAGGGACATTGCGCCAATCATACAATCTTATAATGATAATAGAATAAGATTTTACAGAAATGAAAAGAATTTGGGAATTGCTGCTTCCAGAAACAAGTTGATGGATTTGGCAAATGGTGAATATGCAGCAGTAATGGATAGTGATGATATTTCACTGCCTGAAAGATTAGAAAAACAGGTTGCGTATATGGATTCTCATCCGGAAGTCTCGGTTTTGAGTACGGGGTATGAGGCATTTCCCAAAAGGGAAGTTGCAGTACATCCAGAAAATGTAACATATTTGGACTTACTACAATGTTGTAGAGTTACGCATCCGGCTGCTATGCTTCGAATTAGCGATTTTAGGAAATATGATTTAAAATATGACTCGCAATATGAATGTAGTCAAGATTATGACTTATGGTCAAGAGCGATCAGGTATGTTAAGATTGCAAATTTACCGGAAGTATTATTAAAATACAGGGTTGAAGGGCAAAATATAACACAACGCAAGAGAGATGTGTTGTTCAGTGATACAAGAAAAGTTCAAAATAACATGCTGAATTTTTTGACGTCAGATAAAAAATTGCAGGATCAGATAAGAATGATGCTAAAGCTTCCGGATAGACCTCTTACATTCTGGCAGAAGATTTTTTCTGTGTATAACAAAAATTCCCAAAAATTACTGGTAATTTTTGGGAAAAGTTTTGTTTTACGCAAGCTGAACAAATAACAAAAATAAAAATGTTTATTTATCAAAAAACTCCAGAATTTTTTCTGCGATAAGGAGTGCGGAATTCTGGTTCTGTCCTGTTATTAAATTCCCGTCAATTTCAACGTGTTCTGACCAAGGTTTTTCTGCTATAAAGTTTCCGCCAAGCTCCCGTATTTTTGTCTCCAGCAAAAATGGCACAAGCTCTTTTAGTTTTACGATTCCTTCTTCTTCATCTGTAAAACAAGTTACACGCCTGCCTTTCAAAATAGAATCACCCTCCGGAGTCTTTGCGTTGATAAGTCCTGCAGGACCATGGCATACGGCACTTACAAGTTTACCTTTGTTAAAGAAGTTACTTACAATATTTGCTGTTTCCTGACACTTTGCAAGGTCAAACATAGGTCCGTGACCGCCCGGAAAATATACGCCGTCAAATTCATCAGGATTTATGTCAGAAAGTTTTTTTGTCTCTCTCAAAACTTTTATGCACTCATCCCATTCTTCCGGATTTGAACAGGACATAGAATTTTCATCAACCGGTGATAAACCTCCTTTTGGGCTGGCTACAACGGTATTGACATTCGATTTTTGAAAAACAAGATAAGGTACTGCAAATTCTTCCAAATAAACACCGGTATTTTGAATACAATTGCATTCCGGCTCTTTGCATTCGCAGCCCGCATAATTAGTAGTTATAATTAGTAAATTTTTCATTTTTTCTCCTTTGATTGTATAATTTTAAAAGTTATTATCGTTTATTTTGTTGGGCAGGTATGCCCAACCGACAGGATAACTCACCCTCCCAAAATAGTTTTTGTCGGCTTAGTAAAGCCGACCTACATATTCTACCCTTCACCCCTCATTCCTCACGCTTCACGAATTGTCTGGCAAGTATGTGCAACTGCCCCCTTCAAATTTGCAGACAATAACTTTTCCCATATATAATTGCATTAACATAAAAAAATCCTCCTAAATTACATTAGGAGGATTTTTTGTAAAATACATTACCCTGTTATCTCATAGCCGTGATTAAGTTTTCAACATAACGAATAATTTCACTGTTATGCTTGCCATCAAGGTGATTTGGACCAAGCATTTTGAAAATTTCTTGCATGCTGAGAATTTTCTTTGGCAAACAAATGAACTTTTCTGCAGCAGATCCAATGTTTTGCAGTGCAGCTTCCAGTGCGCCATTTTTATTTGGAGCAGTACGGCTGCTAATATCAATCAACTTACCTGCTTCCCTCAATTCTTTCAATTGATTGATTTCTTTGTTATTTCTTGCCTTTGTTTCTTTTACCGCATCAATCGAATTTACAAGACGTATGTATTTTTGGGAATTGTCAAACAAATTCTCTGTATTTTCCAAAAGCTTAGCTTTCTTTTGATCCATATAGTATCTTGATTGAGATTTGTTGTAATCTCTTTCAAAGACCCCTTTTTCATGCTCACTTGACCAGGTATTATATTCCTGGGAAGCAGTTACCGCATTGTTGCGAAAGGTGTAAAAATTCTGTTCCAATTGAGATCTGAGCTTTTGCTTTTCATCAAGAAAAGTATCCAGTTTGTCGTTTGCAACTTTCAAAGAATCTTCTCTGTTCATGGCAGGCATTTGTGTAATTGTTTTGCGCATTCTGTCATCGTAAGTCCGGTAATATGTCTTTGTTCCGTATATATCTGTAGAAAGTTCTTTATAATTACCATCATATTGTGTAAAGATTTCCTCATTATCCGGAAGCATTGAATCATAAATACTGAATTTAGCTTTGTTTGCCATCCTTCCGATTTCCTGATCGTAATCTTTTTCCCAGCTGTACGGCTGATATTCCATTCGCCAATTTCCGCCGTTCTGGGCTGTTTTATCAGTAAAAAGCCCTTTAAAACCGGTATTTGTATTTATTGCCTGTATTCTCATTATCTTATCTCCTATATATTCTTAATTACTTTAATACCCTGTTTTGCATAGAAGTTTTTAAGTTCATCAAATATAGGAATAAGCTTAGCTTTGCAATCTTCAATAAGAGCTTTGCTGTTCTCAATTTCTTTATTCGTATTATTCATTCTTGCCTTGAGACCTTCAACACGTTTGTTAAGAACTGCAATAGCATCTTCGCATTTAGATTTTAATGCCGTATATTTTTCAGTAGCAGCTTTAAGAGCATTCTGTTCTTCTTTATTCTTTTCTGCTGCACTGCTTAAAGTGTAATCTTTCTCCTGCGCATTCTTAATTCCTTCATAAACATTAACTACGCTGTTCCAGGTAGCAGATTCACCTTTATTTTTCTTATGTTTATGTTCAATTCCGATTAAACCGAGTTTTGCAGAATCACCAAGAGCAAGCTCTTTTTCTGTACCGGCATTTGCAGCTTTAATAACTGCTGCATACGGTTTAGTCATCTTGTTTAAATTTTCGATATGTTCTTCTAATTGCGATTTAATATTTTTTTGTTGTTTTAATTCGTCTTCGATAGCTCTTAAATCTTCTGCATTTGCTTCATTGTATGCTGTTTGTGTTTTAATGGCATCTTCTGCACGTTCTTTAACATATCTCAAATGACCGCCTTTATCATACAAACGAACACATTCAGCAGCCTGCCATTGTTGATATTTAGCTTCATTTACATCTGCAAAACCGCCCATTTCTTTTCTGTAATTGTACATTCTGATATTTTCAAAATCTTCTTTGTAATTCTTTCTTTCTGTACCAAAGTAGTTGCGGCTTACTTCTTTGTTAACATCCGGATAGCTTGGCTCTGCTTCATAAACTATTTTGTCAGCACTTTCTTTGATTTTGTCAGTTATAGGCTCCAGAGGATCAGCAAAGTATACTCTGTTTTTCTTATCAGCATGGTAAGAACCCAGAGTAGTTTCTGTATAAGAAGTACTGTGCCATTCCGGAAATCTGGTAAGATCTGAATTTGGATCAGTGTAAACGTACTTGCCTGCAAAACTTGGTTTTGTTGAATTAATGTTAATTGGTGATATTTTCATAATAGCCTCCTTTTAATATCCTTTTCTTCTTTCCTTTTTCTATATAAACACACCATTGACTTCAGATATAAAAAATATAATGGGAATATGTTAGAATAAACATATACTTTTTGCATGTGTAATTTAACAAAAATTTACAAATTGAAATAAATATTTGCAATTTTGTTGTTATTACAATTGAAGTAGGTTTAAGGAAATGCTATAATCTGTTTTGTAAAGAGAAGAAAGTGCAAAGAATTTTTATTTTAAAAGGAAAGGAAGTAATTATGGCAAAATACGTATGTACAATTTGCGGTTATACAGCAGAAGGCGAAGCTCCTGAAAAGTGCCCTGTTTGCGGTGCAGGCAAGGAAGCTTTTACTATGATGGCAGAAGGTGAAAAGAATTATGCTGACGAACACAGAATTGGTGTAGCAAAGGATGTAGATCCTGAAATCCTTGAAGGTTTGAGAGCAAACTTTATGGGTGAATGCACAGAAGTCGGTATGTATATTGCAATGGCAAGACAGGCTGACAGAGAAGGTTATCCGGAAATTGCAGAAGCTTTCAAGAGATACGCTTTTGAAGAAGCTGATCACGCTTCAAGATTTGCAGAACTTCTTGGCGAAGTTGTTACAAATTCTACAAAGAAAAATCTTGAACTTCGTGCAGAAGCAGAATTTGGCGCATGCGACGGCAAGATGAAAATTGCTAAACGTGCTAAAGAATTAGGTCTTGATGCAGTTCACGATACAGTTCACGAAATGGCAAAAGACGAAGCTCGCCACGGACGAGGCTTTGACGGATTACTTGCAAGATATTTCGGCAAGTAAGAAGATAATCGAATCAATTTTTCAGGGTGAGAATTTTCTCACCCTTTTTTAGATTTGGAGTATATTTAAATAAGCTGAATTCAATTAAAATCATTCTTTTGAGCGCTTGAAATTATTCAAAAGTATGATATAATCTTTATATACTACAAGAAAGGTCTAACAGAAGATGACTGATGGTTTATCACTTGATTTACAATTATTACAAAATTTAGCTGTTTCAAACGGTTTTAATAATAATCATGCGCAGACAAATAAACCGGCAGTATATGCCAAAGACGGTGATCCGCAGTATGATGAGGCAATGGATTATGATGGTGACGGCGTTGTTACGATGGAAGAGTATCAGCAGTACTGTGAAGAGAATAATATAAGTACTGATGAGCAGGCACAAACCGTTCAGAGCATGGGCAACTCTGCTATTGAAAAGCAGGTTTCGGAGGCAAGATCCGGAAATGAAATGTCTTATGATGATTATATAAAATATTGTGAAGAAAATGCTGTATCAAGTCCTTCTACGCAGGCAGCAATAAAACCTGAAAACATTATTACAAACGAAGCAGGGCTTATTATACGCAATGTCGGAAAAGCACTAACCAGTTATCACAATAATACTGTCAATTTTCCAGAACCTAAGATTGAGCGTAATGCCTAAGTTCAGTAAGTATTTCAGAACCTGCTATCCTGTTAAACAGTAATTTCTCCCTGACGGAAAATAATTGTTTTGCCGTCTTTGAAACCTGCAACTGTTGAGGCTCTTCCTTTTGCGGTACTGCCGAAGTCAGGAATAACCAGATCTACTTTGTCTCCTATGTATTTTACCGCTTCTTCATAAGTAAGTGCCGGAGCTTCGCCCGACATATTTGCACTTGTGGTAGCAAGCACGTGCCCTTCTATGTTTTTACAAATTTCTGCAAAGGTTTTATTATCCGGAATCCGTACTCCGACTGTAGGCAGACCGGAAGTTATATAATCCGGAGTTTGGGCGGATTTTTCAAGCACAAGTGTCAGGGCTCCCGGAAAAAATTTTTTTATTAGTTTCTGTGCCTCTTTTTCTACAGGTTGTTTCAGATAGTCAAAAAGGTTGTAAAACTCGTTGCTCATAAGTATAAGCGGTTTGTTTCCGTCACGGTGTTTGATTTCATAAATTTTTTTGACGGCTTTTTCGCTTGAAGGCAGGCAGCCCAAACCCCATACGGTATCTGTTACGTAAGCTATAACTCCGTCATTTTTTAATATGTCGTTTATTTTTTCCAGCATAATTAATTTAAATCCTTAAATATCTTTCAACATTTTATGTTATTATATACCGGAAAATTTTACAATCTTTTTTAGTGGTTAGTGGCTAAGTGATTAAGTGACTGGGTGACTAAGTGGGTGAGGAGTGGTTATAGATTTGTAGGTTGATTGGGTATCTCTGTTCAACAATAAAAATAAAAGTAGGTCGGCTTTACTAAGCCGACCTACGTATTCTTTAATGTATCCTACAAGCTTGCAGTCATTCTGAGCCCGACGACAATCTAGGGGCGAAGAATCTCTTTAACGGTTTTTACTTTCTATTGTCGAGCAAGTATGTCCAACCGACCTACAATTTTAAAATAAGGCGCACAAGGATGCACACCCTCACTCTTAAAATCCTCCCTTCACTCTTCACTCCTCACCCTTCACACTTCACGCTTTTCCTCTTAGTCACTAAACTCCTACTCACTATTCCCTTTTTTATATTATAATAAGTATGTGCAAAAAGATAAGGAGACCGAAAATGGTTCAGCAATTTAATACACCTCAAAAAACAAGGCAGGCTGTTATTTTGTTTTTGAAAGGTTCAGCAACACCGATTGTAATGTATTTTGACAATCCGCAGGCAGTATATGCCGAATTGAAACAGTTGATGAAAAGTCCGACTCCGGTACTGGTTGAAAAAGAACCAGTTGGTCCGATAAAAAAACTTTGTTTTGTTTCTACCCAGATAGCAGGTCTTGTATTGCAGGAAGAACCTTATGTCCAATAGTAAAAATACAAAAACAATTGAAATTGAAGATATTGAAAGAGCTCCCGGAAAAACACTGCATTATGAATATGACGGTGAAATTTCCGAGTTAAGCGGATGCAATATACAGGCTGATTTAGAGTTAAAATCACTGGGCGATTTTATAGAGGTCAAAGGTAATGTTTGCGGAACAATAGAGTTGGAATGTGATCGTTGTTTGAATAAATTTAATTACGATTTGGATTTTGATATCGATGAAACATTTGCAAAGCATTCACTTTATGAAGAGTATTCGCAAGAGATGGAACTCAAGTCAGGACAATTTGTTACGGATTTGGACGGCGCTAAGGAAATAGATATTTATGACTTATTGTATCAATCTGTAATATTAGCTTTACCAAATAAAAAAGTTTGTGGTATAAATAATTGTAATGAGGGACTGTTTGTATCTGACGAAGATATAGAAGTTCATGACGAAAGGATGGATGTTTTTAAAACAATTCATATAGACAACAAATAAAACCGAATATATAAGTAGTACTCAAGAATAGAAAGGTATAGGAAAAATGGCAGTACCAAAGAAAAGAACAGGGCATAGCGCTCAAGGTAAAAGAAGATCAAATTGGAAGGCATCAAAGCCTGAATTAACAACTTGTCCAAACTGCGGAGCAAAAGTTTTGACTCACACAGTTTGCACCGCTTGCGGAACGTATAAGGGCAAAGTTGTTTCAAGAAAATCTGAAGGTTTTGTTGAAGAAACAAAAAAAGAAGAAGTAAAAGAAACTAAAAAGGCTAAAAAATCAACAAAGAAAGCAGAAGCTCCTGTAGAAGAAGTAAAGACAGAAGAAGCAAAAGCAGAAGTTGTTGAAGAAAAAGCTGAAGAAGCTGTAGAAGAAACTAAGGTTGAAGAAAAGGCAGATACGGAAGAAAAGCCTGAAGCTTAGTAAAGACAGCTTTTAAGTTAAGAATATAGGGGATGAGAATGACAAGAATAGCTATAGATGCAATGGGGGGCGATCATGCGCCGTTTGAGATTGTTGCAGGTGCAGTATGGGCTGCGGCAGATTACGGTGTAGCGTTAGAGTTAGTCGGCAAACAGGATCGAATTGAACACTGTTTGGAAGTGATACAGCAGGAAGGATTTTTATCAGACTGCGGTAAAGCTGGCAGAAAAAGAAGGGTCAGGGTTGATGTAAAATCACTTGATATCAAAATAACTCACGCTTCCGAAATAATTGAAATGGGCGAGGCTCCCGGTCAGGCTATTCGTAAAAAGAAAAACTCATCAATAGTTTTATCGGTAAATTCAGTTGCAACAGGTAGCTCTGATGCTCTTGTTGCAGCCGGTTCTACCGGTGCGGCTATGGCATCAAGTCTGTTTGGTCTTGGAAGAATTCCTGGTATTGACAGACCTGCAATTGCAGTTACTCTTCCTACGATGAAGAAGCCGATTGTAATTATTGATGCTGGTGCTAACAGCAACTGCACGCCTCAAATGCTTAAACAGTTTGCAATTATGGGCATGACTTTTTCTAAGAATGTTCTCGGGATTGAAAAACCCCGTGTAGGTGTTTTGAATATCGGTGAGGAAGCTGGAAAAGGAAACGAGCTCGCACAGAGCACGTATAATATTCTTGAAGAAGAAAAAGAAAGATTTAACTTTATGGGCAATGTTGAGGGAAGAGAATTGTTCCTCAATGTTTGTGATGTTGTTGTTTGCGACGGTTTTGTGGGTAACGTTGTATTGAAAGTTACCGAAGGCACTTCTTCATTATTGTTCAAAATGATTAAGAGCGAATTTAAGTCAGATTTCCTTGGTATGGTAATCGGACTTCTGGCAAAACCATTTATGAAAAGAATTTATGAGAAAATCAATTACGAAGAATATGGCGGCGCACTACTTTTAGGCGTTAAGGGTATTACAGTAATTTCTCACGGAAGAAGCAGAGCTTACGCTATCAAAAAGGCTGTAAGAGTTGCAAAAGAAGCGGTTGAAAAGGGAGTGAACAGCAAGATTTCCGAATCAATCGGCGTATAGTTTTATAAGTGTAATTCCGGCATGCTTGTGCGCCGGATTAACTTTATTTCTGAAAGGTAAGAGGAGTAATTAATAAATGGGAAATAATTTAATTCCTTTAAAAATTGCCGGTGTCGGGTACAGTTTGCCTGAAACGGTTATTACTAACGACGATTTAACAAAATTGTATGAGACTTCAGATGAATGGATTTACACAAGAACAGGAATCAAAGAAAGACGTGTGGTTTCTGGTGAACAAAATGCTATTGATCTGGGATTTGAAGCAGCAAAGAAGGCTTTGGATAAGGCAAAAATTAAGCCGGAAGAGCTTGATTTAATTTTGGCAGCTTCTTCTGCGCCGCCGGATTTATATCCTGCAATAGCTTGTCATATACAGGCAAGACTCGGGATTTCCTCTCAAATTCCTGCTTTTGATATTACGGCTGCCTGTACCGGTTTAATTTACGGTTTAAGTATTGCCAGAGCATATATTGCATCAGGCATGTATAAAAAGATTTTGATTGTTGCTACTGACAATAATTCCCGTCTTGTAAACTGGGAGGACAGAGCGACTTCAATTCTTTTTGGCGACGCCGCAGGTGCAATGGTTGTAACAGCATCAGATGACGGAGTCGATGATGTTATTGCAATTGATATTAAATCTGACGGAAGCATTGGTGACCTAATCGAACTTTCTTTCGACGGCAAAAATTGTCCGCTTGTTGAGCAGTACGAGCCGAAACCAAAGGGAATCAGAATGAACGGTAAAGGCGTTTATGCTTTTGTTGCAAAAATTCTTCCGCATTATGTGGAAAATCTTATCGCAAATGCAGGAATGAAGGCTGAAGATATTGATTATCTTATACCGCATCAGGCAAACATAAGAATTATTCAGGCTGTGCAGGAAAGGCTCGGATATTCTGATGACAAGGTTGTAACAAATATCAAGTACTACGGAAACACTTCTGCTGCTTCAATTCCTCTTGCACTTGCAGAAAGTGTAGAGAAAGGCAAAGTTAAGCTCGGAACAACTGCCGTACTTTGCGGCTTCGGTGCAGGCATGACCTGGGGCGGTGCTATTGTAAGACTTAGAGAAGGCATCTGCTAAGGAGTAAGAAATTATTGTCGGGTTGGTAAACCCGACCTACAATGAAAAAATGTACTTTGAAAATGGAATAAATAAGTGACTAAGTGGTTGTCAGTCTGAACCCAATATTTAATTTGGGGTGAAGAATCTCTATTACGTTGTTAGGTGATTCTTTGGTCTTATGCCCTCAGAATGACAGCACACCGGTAAGAATTGTAGGTCAGGCTTTGCCTGACAATAAATTAGACCAGCTTCCGTAGTAAATACAACAAAATCTGAGGTAAGATTACAAGCAGGAAACGGGGCGAGGGGAAAGAGAAGAAAAAATTAATAAGGAGTATAATATGGTTAAAAAGATTGCGTTTTTATTTCCGGGACAGGGTTCACAGTCTGTCGGAATGGGAAAAGATTTGTATGAGAGTTTTGCGGAAGCTAAGAGTGTTTATGATTCTGCTGACAGAGTTTTAGGCAAAAGCATTTCAGCAATTTGTTTTGAAGGTCCTGAAGAGGATTTGAAGCAAACTGTTAATACGCAGCCTGCAATTGTAACAACTTCAATTGCAGCTCTTGAGGCTTTCAAGTCACAATTGAATATTACACCTGATTTTGTTGCAGGTCACAGTTTGGGTGAATACTGCGCAATGTATACGGCAGGAGTTATGAGCCTTGATACTACGCTTAAAGCTATTCAGAAACGTGCGGATTTGATGGGGCAGACAAAAGGCGGAAGTATGGCTGCAATTTTAAATGCAAGTGAAGAACAATTAAAAGCAGGATTAGAAGCCGGTTCAAAGGTCGGCTACGTTGATGTTGCAAATTATAACTCACCGGCTCAGGTTGTAATTACAGGCGATTCAGAAGCTGTAAAAGCTGCAGGCGATTATATGCTTGCAAATGGTGTTAGAAGAGTCGTTCCGCTTGCAGTTTCAGGAGCTTTTCATTCTAAGTTTATGGAAAAAGCCGGTGAGGAATTTGCTTCATTTGTTTCAACTCTCGAATTAAATGATGCAAAAACTCCTGTTATAACAAATGTTGATGCGCAAATTACTACAAGTTCGGAAGATTTCAGGGCAAAAATGCCAAAACAAATTTCATCATCAGTCCACTGGACTCAAACTATTCAAAAAATGGCAGAAGAAGGTGTTGATACTTTTATCGAAATCGGACCGGGCAAGGTTCTTGCAGGTTTAAACAAAAAGATTGCTCCGGAAGCTTTTTGTTACAATATTTTTGATAAAGCTTCTCTTGAGTCAACAGTTTCAGCATTAAAAGAACAAATGGCAGGAGTTTAAAAATATGAAAAAAGTTATTTATGTTTTATTAGCAATATTGGTAGTTGTAGGGATTACCAGAGCTGTATACGAATATCAGCTTCATAAAGAAGAGCTTGCAGCGCACGCCCGTTTTATGGAACGTCAAAAAGATGTTGATTTTAAAGGTGGTCCTAAGGTTCAGATGGTAGAGGATACGACCCAGCTTGCAAAAGAATTTTATCCAAACCTTGCAAGTTGTACACCGGTAAATGTTTCGACAGAAGATAATACAAATTATGTAGTATATGGAAAAGACGGAAATAAATGTTCTTTTGAAAAGTTTAGTATTTCTTATCGTCTTGAATGCAAAGTTCCGATGGATGTTGCAAAAAAATATGCAATTTCCGGTGAGTCAAACCCTGTATTTATGAACGATGTAAATAACGATCCAAAGTATTGTAAGATAGTATACGCAGGAGATATGAAAAAGACAGAAAAAGAAATTCAGAAGAATGCTGCTAAAAAAGCAGAAAAAACTGGTGAGACAAAAAAATAGGATTAAGCTTCGAGGAGAAACTCAATAATGGATAAAATAATTTTCTTTGTAGTCTTTTTTGCTATAGGATGTTTGCTTACGGCAAATTCATTTTCTAACCAGTATATAACATGCAGTAAAGACAGCAATTCACAAGAAATGTCAGTAAAATGCGAGTTGCATGAAGTAAATGCTTTACTAAGGAAGAATCGTATTGAAAGAAAGTTTTCGTTAGATGAACCTTCTCAAATACAGTGTATCACGGAAAGGCGTAAAAAAACCGGAGAAAGGAATAGGTATGAATATGTATATACATTGAGAGTTGATGATTTTTTTGATATACATATCTATCCAACCGAAAATTCATGTAAGTCTGATGCTACAAGAATAGCTGAATTTGTCCAAGATAAATCTCAAATGCAATACAAAAAGAGACTCTCTGACAATATTTTAAGTAGAATTACGTATGGCATTGTCGGGATACTCTTTATTATCGTATCATTTATTTTATTATCCGGCAAAACTATAACCGTTAACAACTCGTCTCAGGAAGCGTTGGCGGCTATGGAAAATCGCAAAAAAGAAATGGAAGAAAAATGAGCCAAATGCTTAATAAATTTAATCAAAAATAAAGAATAACAAGAGAAATAGTATGTCGGGTTTTATAAATTCGGCGAAAGTATAATAAGGAGAAAGATTAATGAGTGAAAGAAAAATTGCGTTAATTACAGGCGGATCACGCGGTATTGGATTGGCTTGTGCTATTGAACTTGCAAAGGCAGGATGCGATATTATTATCAATGATATTTGTGATGCTGAAAAAGCTAAACCGGCTTTGGATGAAATCAAGGCTTGCGGAGTTGATGCGTTTTTCTACAGTTTTGATGTTTCAGATGACAAAGCTGTTCAGGAAAATGTTGACAAAATGATAGCTGAACACGGTAAAATTGATATTTTGTTAAACAACGCAGGTATCACAAAAGACGGTTTGTTTGTAAGAATGGATATGGAACAGTGGGAGAGAGTTATCAAGATAAACTTAACTTCTGCTTATTGCGTAACTCACGCTGTAATTAAGTATATGATGAAAGCTCGTCAGGGTTCAATCATCAATATGTCAAGTATTGTAGGACGTCACGGTAATGCCGGTCAGGCAAACTATTCAGCTTCAAAAGCTGGTTTAATCGGTTTGACACAAACTCTTGCAAAAGAATTCGGATCTCGCGGCATCAGAGTTAACGCAGTATGCCCTGGTTTCATTCAGACAGCTATGACTCACGATTTGGCTAACATTGATGAATATTTGAAGGCTATTCCGATGAAAAGACTCGGAACTCCTGAAGATATCGCAAAAGTTGTTAAGTTCTTAGCTCTTGATACTGACTATGTAACAGGTCAGGCAATTGAAGTAGCTGGCGGTTTGATGATATAGTCAAGGTTAATGATACAATAAATAGAAGCAGGGTAGACTTCAGTCTACCCTGCTTCTATACTTAAAATTACGCTTGATATGGTGTAAATAAATCCATTAAATCAACTCTGTTATTATCAATCTCTTGTTTTATTTCATCATAGCGTTTACGTAGTGCCATGTGTTGTTCATATGTATGGAGAGTACGTAAATTATCTATGTATTCAGACTCTCCACGCTGAGCTTGAAGTTCCGGCGAATGCGGATTTTTAGTGACGATATGTTTTACGTCAAAGTGGTTTTCGGAATATGATTTTACATAATTTTGTCCATCATTATAGTGTACCATATTTTCTCTATATGCATAGTCACCTTTGTGATATTCAGAAGTGTATCTAAAACGTAATCCCTTTTTCATTTCTATTTCAGGCTGCTCACTGCCTATTTGTTTATATGTCAGTTTGATATCTTTTCTTGGATCATAAATAATTTCTTCATGATAGTTTCCTCTGTCAATCGTTGTTATCATAGGATTTGATTTTCCATTCGAAGCATACGGGTCAAAATATCGTCTTACGATACTTCCGTCGGCTTTTGTTTCTTCAATGCATTTAAATTCTTCAATGTTTTTATTGAATAGTTTACTTGTATTTACTTTCGGGCGTGATGCGGCAAGTCTTTCCGCAGCTTCTTGTTCGGCTTTTATTGCAGCAGCTTTTGCAGCTTCTGCTTCTGCAATTCTAGCCTGTTCTGCGGCTTTTTTGGCATCAATAGTATTTTGGTAATTAGTTCCTTTTTGAGTAAATTCTCCGTAGTTAGTTTCAGTATATCCGTTTCCACGTGTTAATGAGTGCTGAACTCCGACTGTATCATAAGGTCTTGTCCGCATGTCCTGATAACCGCTTTTCAACGGATATTCCGCATAAACTCTATCCATAGAAGCCTGGTAGGAATAGTCATTTAATCCGTTGCCGGAGACATGGTTAAAACGCAATTCTTTATGCTCAAGTGTGCCTGCTTTGCTATAATCTTTTTGTAAATGTATGTTTTCGCCGTAACACCAGTATTTTGTCTTATCTTTATCAATATTAATTCTGTTGCCGCCAAAAACGCTTGCGCCATCTTCTCTGGTAATAGTTTTGGTTTCCCAGAGAAATGGACGGTTTTCTTTATCAAATATTGTGATCTTTCTTTTGCCTTCACCTAAATAATCAAGTCTAGCAAGTCCTTTTTCTCCTCCCTCCAGTGTAATTTCTCTTTCAAGACCTGTGACAGCACCTGTTATAGGATCTGTTAAAGTTCTTGTCATAGGTTGAATTTTTGCAGGAACAGTTTGTGCAGCTTCAACAGCGGTTTTTGTACCTTTTCCAAAAAATCTTTTTGCCAACTTTGTCCCAAATTCTAGTCCCAATGATACTTTTCCCATCTCTTTTCCTCCAATCAATTTTTTGTATTTATATTTTAATAAAGTATCGGGCAAGCAAAAAATTGCGGTACCACCTCCTCCGTAACTTCCTTCGCTACCTCATTCTATAAGCGCCGCAACTGGATTACAGGTATTTGAAAGTTGGGTTTACAAATCTTAACATAAGGTGCAGAAATTTATTTTATTATCTAACCGGTCTGGCAATCGAAGTAGCCGGGAGCTTGATATATTTAGAGGTTTAAGGGATTCTTCACCCCTGAATTGTTGTCGGGTTCAGAATAACAGCAGGGGTAAATGTATTTAGATTGTCAGGAGAGACTACCAGCTTGTTGTCATTGCGGGGGTAAATATTTGGGTTAGAATTGTAGGTCAGGTTTTACCTGACAATAACTTTTTATTGTTGGACAGGTATGCTCAACCTACTTACTCTGACCTACAATTTTAAAATAAGGTGCGCAAGTATGCACACCCTACTCTCTTTTTTCCCTCGCCCCTTGAGGGAGAGGGAAAAGCCGTTCTTGAGCCGGAAGGCGAAAGTTACGGATTCGGGTGAGGGGTTTCAAGATTGCTTCGGGTTATTTTGGCTATTCCCTCGCAATGACAAAAAAGTTTTTGTCTTCACGCTCTTCCTCTTAGTCACCCGGTCACTTAATCACCTTTTTATTTTGTTACATTTACCTCCAAAAGTGTAACAATTTTTCAAATTTATTGCAAAATTATCTTTAAATAGTATAATTTAATAGAATAGTGTATTACACATAAATGAAGAGGATAAAAAACATGAGCACATTTGAGAAAGTTAAAAAAGTTGTAGTTGACCAATTAAGCTGCGATGAAGCTTTAGTTACTCCTGAAGCAAGCTTCACTGCTGATTTGGGTGCTGATTCTTTAGACACTGTTGAATTAGTTATGGCTTTCGAAGAAGAATTCGGCTGCGAAATTCCTGATGAAGAAGCTGAAAAAATTCAAACAGTTCAAGATGCAGTAAACTACATCGATTCACACTCATAGTAATATTTGAATTTTTATTAAGAGGGTGAGAATTTTGTATATTTCCGCCCTCTTATTATATGTATTAACCGGTGTCTTAATAATTTATTTTTTAAATAAGGTTAAACATTTGTATTTTAAGGGAATAGGAATATGACAAAACGAAGAGTTGTAATAACAGGGATGGGAGCAGTTACACCTTGCGGTATTGGTGTAGATAAGTTCTGGAAATCAATGCTGAACGGTAAAAGCGGTGTTTCATTAATCGAAGCAATTGATACGGAAAGACATACTGTAAAAATAGCTGCCGAAATCAAAGACAAAGATTTTAATCCTGAAGATTATATGGATTCAAAAGATGCAAAGAGAATGGATAGATTCACCCAGTTTGCTATGGTAGCAGCAGATGAAGCTATTGCTGATGCAAAACTAGATGAAGCAGAAATTGATCCATATAGAATCGGTGTAATTGTTAGTTCTGCAGCCGGCGGTTTTAAAACTTTTGAAAAAAACCATATCGCTATGATAGAAAAAGGACCTACTAAAGGTTCTCCATTTACTGTTCCGATGCTGATTGTTGATATGGCATCCGGAAGGGTTTCAATGAAACACGGTTATAAAGGTGTAAACAAAGCAGTAGTTTCTGCTTGTGCAACAGGATCACATTCAATTGGTGATGCTTTTAGAACAATTCAGTACGGCGATGCGGATGTAATGGTTGCAGGCGGATGCGAAGCTACAATTACTACATTAGGTATCGGGGCTTTTACTGCCGCAAGAACTTTATCCAAGAGAAATGATGAGCCGGAAAAAGCATCAAGACCTTACGACAAAGACAGAGACGGTTTTGTAATGGGCGAAGGTGCCGGAGTTCTTGTTCTTGAAGAATATGAACTTGCAAAAAAACGTGGTGCTCATATTTATGCAGAAATAGTAGGTTATGGTCAGTCTGCCGATGCTTATGATATGGTAGCTCCGGATCCTGAAGGCAATGGCGCAATTAAGTCAATGGAACTTGCTATGGCTGATGCTGGGCTCAAACCGGAAGATATCGATTACATTAACCCGCACGGAACAAGCACAGGATTGGGTGATGTCGCAGAATCTCAAGCTATCGCTAAGATTTTTGGCGATAAGGAACACAACAAAAATCTTGTTGTAAGCTCAACAAAGAGTATGCACGGGCATATGCTCGGCGCAACAGGTGCGGTTGAAGGTATCGTTTGTATTAAAGCTATTACAGACGGAAAAGTTCCGCCGACAATCAATTTAGACAATCAGGATGAACACGTTGCAAACCTTGATTATGTTCCGCATAAGGCAAGAGATAAAAAAGTTCGTGCAGCATTATCAAATTCTTTCGGGTTTGGCGGTCACAATGCAACTTTGATTTTCAAAGAAGTATAATAATTGTTTTATAAATAAAAAAACAGCAGATTATATCTGCTGTTTTTTGTTATTTAAATAATTGAATTTCTGTTTTTCTTTGCCATATCAAACATATTATTAAAGATAGCATTCACAAATATTTCTGTTTTTGCTTTCAATTGTACAGTATTATCTGTTTTAGATAACAGTGCTTTTCCATAATGTAAATGTGAAACTCGAGAAGCTATTCCATTTTTTAATGTCTGTTTAAATTCTTTATTATTCATTTGCTCTCTGAAATTAGAAAGACCTTTGATTAATTCAGGTTTCTGGTAAAAGATAGATTGTTCTGAATTTGCAAATTTATAATCAAAATTCCTTATGTAATCCATAACAGTATGCGTAATTTTGTTTATCTCTGAATTTGTTAAAGGCTGTTTGTACAGATCATACAAGCGGTTTAGTTCTTTTTCAAAATCAGAATTTCCACAATTATTGATAAGAATTTCGCTGTATTCTGTAATATCCTCCTCACTATGATCAGAAAACAGGGTTCTATAGATTTTTTGCGGGGCATTAGATTTGGATGCAAGTATATCAAGTGTTGCCATACTTGCTGCTGATATTTCTGAATTTAATTCGGAAGTTATGGAGTTCATTATGATTTTTCTTTCTGTTTCACCGAGAATCCTATCATCATCAATTTTGTCTGCCATTTGTGATGTGGCAAAACTCAATTTTGCCTCTTCAGTCATAAACGGGTTTTTGAGAGCTTTATTTATAAGCTGATTTACAAATTTTGACGGAAAACCGGTAAATTCTCTGCGGAGATAATCTCCAAGAGTCTCATCAAGATTTGCTGTTATGTGGAATATATCGCCATTTATCCCTTTAAGAGTATAAACTTTTGCATTATTTTCTCTGGCAGTTTCTTCAAGAAGCTCTAGAGGATCTTGATTTACTTCCGGTTGTTCTATGGCTTTCTTGGTTTCGATTTCGCCATAACGCCATAGAAAGTGTTCGTTCCATTTTGCTTGTTCTTCATTGTGTAAAGCATAGATTTTTTCACGTTCAGGAACAATTGTCTGTACATAGTCTAAAAGTTCAACAAATTGTTGAGGTACAAAATCAATCGGTTTTTGGTTTTCAGTATTTTTTGTAATTAACCGGTATTCATTATTTATTGGTAAAAGACCGCCGCTTGAATAAGTTTCCTCAAATAAATCAATTGTATCGGTAATTGCTGTTGAATAATGTGCTAATAGTTCTGGGCGTGCTTTCCAGAACTGGGCAAAAAGATTGTCAATTTTTTTACCCTCATCTTTCGTTGTCTGAACAAAATACTTCATTTCTTCAGAAAGGTGGATTCTATCTGCTGCGACAGTCATTACAGGACTTAAATATTTAACGATAAATGCAGCTTCCGGGTCATCTTTTTTGAAACGTTTTACAATTGCGTTTTTAATTGCTTTTTCATCACCTCTTGATTTTATAATATCATTTTTGATCAGATCTTTCTGATATTTTTTAATTGTATATTTTCTCGGTTTTACATCTTTTTCAGTTTTAGTTTTAGTAATGATGACGGAATTTCCAGGTTTTCCCGAATGCATTTGGGAAAGTTCTTTTTTTAATTCGGCTTTATTTTGTTTTGGAAGATTTACAAAGAATTTTCTATATTCATCTCTTGTTGCAATAAAAGAATTCCAAAAATCTGTTTTAGGATAACGGATTCCGTAAGCAGAAGTTGTGCCATAAGTAATTGGCTGGGTTACAATACCTTTATATTCAGGATTAAGATCTTTTTCGTAGAAATCCCTATTAATCTCTTTGATGGTTTTACCTTCAAGATAAATTTTTCTCAAAAGATAAATGCCTAAATGGTCGTTATCATCATTTAACAGCGGTTTGTCGGACATTTCTTTTGCAAGTTTTATGTCGGATAAAATTCCGGAACGTCCTTTCAGACTCGCTTCATGAAGGTTAGAAAATAAAGCTTCATCAGGATAAGTCGATTTTACGTCAGCAAAATTATCCGTAACCGCAAGGTATTTGAAGCTTTCGCTCATAACTTGCTCCGGCGGAATGTGCTTTCTCTCTTCATAATTTGCCTCCAGAAACTTTTTCATTGTATCAGGCATAAATTTTACGTTAAATTCCTGCTCGTAAAAGTTCTCGGGAGTTCTGCTCCTGAAATTTATGTTAAAATCTCTGTATCCGCTCTGTATTGTATTTGAAACTATAGTTTTCTGCTCTGTTTTATTATTTTGGTTTTTATTTTGGATAAATGGTTTATATTCCGATAGTGTAATTTTTGCTATTCTCATGTTTTCCTCCGATTAATAGCAAAACACAAGAAAAAAAAATTTGCTAGTATGTGCCATAATTTTACCGTCCGGTAAAATTTAGTATGATTGGACAAAAATCGGGGGCGAAATTTACCGTTCGGTAAATTTCGCCCCAATACCAATATTTGAAATAACTTAGCAGCTTAATGCGCCGATTCCTCTTAATATCGCAATCATGCCTTCTGCTAAAACTCCAAGTTGTGAATCCCGTTTTTTGTAACTGCCCAGCCTGCATTTGTTCCCGTAAAGTGAACGATATCAGGAAGATTTGCAGTCCCAAAATCTAAATATACAAGCTTTTCTGTCTTTGAAGGATTGGAAATAACATGCGAACCTTTTTCGTTTGAAGGGAAATAAATTGCATCACCGGCTTTAAGTCTGATATTGCCGTCTACAGTCTTAACGCTTGCTTCGCCCGAGATTATATAAAAAACTTCTTCGTTTTCTTCGTGCCAATGGTATCCGTAAGCTGTATTTCCCGGTTCAAGTTCTACAAAATTTGCGTTGCATTTTCCTGCTGCAATTGGTTTAACCGTAAATGTATTATTATCCGCACCTTGAATTTCTCCTTTTATCTCGTTGTAATTTTTAACAATAATTTCTTGCATATCAAGCTCCTTTCTTTTTCCATATTGTTATGTTAAAATGTAACAGAGATAAAGTAAAGTAGGCACTATTTAGTAATGTAGTATTAAAAAAGTAACTATTGGAGTATTATTGAATGATAGACAAAAATAATTTGCCGTTATGTCCGGTAGCAATATTGCTTAAACTAATCGGAAATAAGTGGAAAATTTTAATAATCCGTGATTTACTCGGAGGGACAAAGCGATTTGGCGAACTGCAAAGAAGCGTCGGCTGCTCACAAAAAGTTCTGACCGATAATTTGCGTGAACTGGAAGGTAACGGGCTTGTCGAACGTAAAATTTATCCGGAAGTTCCGCCAAGAGTCGAATACTCTTTGAGCGAACTTGGAATGTCATTGAATCCTGTCTTGCAGGAGATGGCAAAGTGGGGTGAATATTACAGGAGTCTTGCACAATAAACATAAAAGTGCGGGCGCTCATTCTGAGCGCCCGCACTTCATATTAATTATTGAACAGTTAATTTCTTTATATCGCCTTTTTCAGCAGCGAGTTTCGGAGCGTCTATGTGCAAAATACCGTGTTCCAACTTAGCGGTTGTTTTTTCAACATCGATTTCCTGAGGGAAGTAAACGGTTCTTGAGAATTCGCCGTATCTGAATTCTGATTTTCTATAACCTTTTGTGTCTTCCTTGTTCTCTTCTTCTTTCTTAGCGTTAATTGTAATGTGGTTTTTGTCGATATCAATATCAAGATCTTCTTTCTTAACGCCAGGAAGCTCTGCTTTTACCGTATATTCTGTATCTTTTTCGTGTAATTCAACAGGCATTGCCAGTTTATCTATTTCTTCATTATAAATGTATTCAGGAAAAAAGCTGTCAAAGTTTCTGTTTAGAATAGAACTGATTTCATCATTTACTGATTTAATAAACCCGTCCGGTGATTTTTTAATTAAGAATTTCATGATGTTCTCCTTTCATATTTCATATCTGTTACTTTCAACACTTATATTATTACTCTGTTTTACAAAGAACATTGATTTCTTAACTAAAAATTAACTTTCGTTCAAAAAGGTTTTTAAATCTGAATTTCGGGCTTAATTAATCCCAAGTTCATTGTTTATTTTTGCTTGATAGTCCATAAGAATCGGATTTTGCGGTTGATCTTTTGCCAGTTGGTTTAATTCTTTTCTTGCAAGTGCAAGATATCCGGTATCATAAAGGATAATAGCTTTCAGAAGATTGGCTTCGAAAAAATCCTCCTGAAGTTCTTCAAGAGCCCTTTTGTAATGTTTTTCGGAATAGTATAAATTTGCAAGCGCAAAATGATAATTTCTATTTTCAGGCTTTAGTGATATTGCGTGGTTATAATATTGTTTTGCATATACTGTATCGCCCTGTTTAAAATAAATATTTGCAAGATTAAAATAGTACTCATCATTTTTCGGATCAAGTTTTATTGCTCTTAGTACATAATCCTTTGCTGCTTTAAAATTATTTTGATAACTTTCAACTGCCCCGCAAAAGTTTAATAATTCAGGGTTTTCATTGTCCCGGCTAAGACGTGTAAGAAGCTCTACGCAATGGTCTTTTTTGTTCTGTGCATAATAAACCTGACCCAACATAAGAAGAATATCTTGATTATCCGGACTGATCTCCAGAGCTTTGTGCAAAATTTCTTCTGATTTTTCGAGTTCTTTTTTATAATAAAGCGCCTTTGCCTGCTCCAAATATATAAAGCCGTTTGGATTTTCTACATGGTATTCAAAGATTTCATCATATTTACCCTGCAAGTTGAGTAATTGAAATATTTTTACAAGGTCATTTATATTGTGTGAAATGCAATAAATGTTTTTAGCGGTTTGTTCGGCTTCTGCATACGCATTTTTGTCAATAAATATTTTTTCCAGTAATTGCAGAGCCTCAATGTGTTCCGGATTTTTATTCAAAACTTGCTCAATATAATTCAGGGCTTTCTCTTCGTTTTGCATTTTGTAGTACAAATCAGCAATTTCAAGCAAAAGCTCTGTACTGTTGTTGTCTTCTTCAAGTGCTTTGTAGAAAACTTCAATAGCGTGTTTGTAATGACCTCTGTTTTTTAAGGTAAAGCCCTCTTGTAATAAATTTTTAATCATGTTTTGTTAATTTCATCAGTTTTGAAACTGCGTCCTTTTGAGTTTTTTCTTCTTCCGGTTTTGTATTGATAATTACCAGAACCTCATCTTCGCTTGACATTTTCAGGTTATTTCTGGCAATAGCCTCCAGACCGGTAACATTTGAAAAATTCTTGATGTTATCCTGCAATTGTTCGTTCAAAGCTTTTGCAGCATTTCTTGTTTTAGTAATTTGGACAATTTTTGCTTTATACGAAACAATTTTTGAGATATTTAAGACTGCGCTTATGGTAATTTGAATAAGACATAGGAGCAGTATTATTGTAAGAAAAGAGTAATAAAACCCGTTAGAGGGTGAAGTTTTTCGGACTTTCTTTTCATCCTGCTTCTTTTTATCTGTGTTTACAACTTTAACCTGTCGTTTTTGCTCCTGTTTGAATCTCATAAGTTAATTATATAAAAATTTCTAATGAATTACAACTTAAAACCGGTAGTAAAACTTACAGCAGAGCTTCTGCCTCCGTTGGCATAATAAGACTGCGCAACTCCAAGTTCAAACTTTAGAGATTCGGCATATTTTTTCAGTGCAGGGCTATAAACAAGGGTTATTTCATTTTTATTTTTTGGGGCATTAACATAGTTTGTAAAGCTGTCTTTAAGCGTAAGTTTATCCGTAATATGCCATTCAGGAGTTACACAAACTGTTCCGTATTGTGTACCAATATCCTGTGTGGCAGCTTGTTTGAATTTTGTGTCCAGAGAAAAGTATTTAGGAGCATCATATCTTAAAAAAACGCCGGTTGACGATTCCATTTGGGATAAAGAAAGCTCTTCACCCCAGAGAGTTCCATATGTAATTCCTTTAAAACTTTCAGACAAAGTTCCGCTAAGCGGGAGAATGTCCTTCAAATTATTCCTTGTTATTGCCGCCCTTGAGAGGGCGCTCCTGGGCGTGTTTGTATTTGATGTGATATTCAGAATTTTTACCGGTATTGTAACAGAGCGCTGGGGTATGTTTACCTGTGGTTTTTCGATATCATCATCAAGATAAATTGTTTCAACCGGATTGTCGTCATATTCAACCTGACCCTGCAGCTTGTAAGTTTCTACAACCGGTTTTACCTCTTCTTCTTCGGAAAAAGCCGGCATGAAATTTACAAACATTAAGGCTATGACTAATAATAATTTGCGCATAGCTATATTTTAAATTAAATAAATATTGTTTTCAATTATTTTTTACCCGACAGGAGAATATTTTTTTATAAAAATTTAAACGATAAATTATATGAGAGTTTTATAGATAGGAGAATTATATATGAAAAAAAGTTTATTAGTTTTGGCAATGGGGGTTTTTATGACAATGAACGGTGTATGGGCAGCTGATAATATTGCGGTGGTGGATTTGCAGAAGATTGTAAGTAATTCAGGACAGGTAAAGCAATTGAAACAAGAACATGAAAAGAAAATGGAAGAGTTAAATAAGATAGTTGTTAATGCAAGAGGTGAGATTTCAAACACAACTGACAGTGCAAAGATTTTGCAGCTAGAAGAAAAATATACAAATGAGTTTAATACTAAAAAAGCAGCGTTGGAGAAAGATTACAGCGCAAGACTAAATGCAATTGAAAAGAGTATAAAAGATGAGATTGCAAAAAAAGCGCAGCAGGATCATTATGATTACGTTTTTGCGAAAAGCGTTATGCTATACGGGGGTAAGGATATTACAAATGATATAAAAGTTAAGTAGCAAGTTAAGTTAATGTCATGCAGCGTTTGGGCTATGATTTTCTAGTGAGTAGTTATTTAGTGAGTAGTGAGTAGTGAATAGTGAATAGAATTATTACAAACTTAATATCCTTGCGAAGAAAAAATGCGGCGCACCTCTTCCCCCTTCACACCTCACTCTTCACCCTCCAAAAAAGAGTTTTTGTCTTCTACTCACCATTCACTACTCATTACTCACTAATTAAAATACATACCCCCTTGTTCTTTTTTATTGTTTTGTATTATAATAATATTACTGATAGCTCAAGGAGATGACAGTATGCAAAAGAAAATGTTAATTTCATTAGGTTTGATAGCGTTGATGGGCTTTGTGGCACAGGTGCAGGCAAATTCTACAATATATACTGATGAATTAGGCAGATTGCACTTCTTAGGCAAAGATCCGGGTGCAAAAACTCTTCAAAAAATCGAAGATTATGACAATCCGGCACAAAAAGATTTAACAAATGTAATGTTCAAGGAAGGTCAAAAGACCGATCCAAATGAGCCTACAGCAAAATATGGTAACAATATTTCGCAGCCGTCAGAAGAAGCCCTTCCTATAGAAGGTAATGAGTCGCCTGCCGTAAATGCAGAACCTGCAAATGGTGAAACTCCCGTAGCTGACAAAAAAGGACATACAAATAAATCTAAAGGTTCATTTACGTTTAATAAGGGTGCTATGGACGCATCCGATCCTTATACTTTTGGTAATACAAATGTGGATTATCAAAAGAAAGATGAAAATCAATTAGAGGATTTAAGTAAAAAACGTTTCTGGCAAATTTGGTAATAATAAAAAACAATCCCGGATCGTCTAGTGGCAGGACGAAAGATTCTGACTCTTTTAACGGTGGTTCGAATCCATCTCCGGGAGTTTTTTATTATGCATTGATTATGGTAGATGGATGAGAACCACCAAGCCTTCAGGCTTTTAGTGGTTCGAGCGCAAGCCGGCAGAGGGCGGAGTTATGATTGCAAAATACGTAAGTATTGCCGCAATCATACGTAGACCCGTTTAACGCCGGCGAGCAAGACAATCCATCTCCGAGAGTTTTTTATTATGCAGTGATTATTGTGTATTGATTGTGTTATGATTAATACATAAGGAGGGATGTCCGAGCGGCTGAAGGTGCGGACCTCGAAAGTCTGTGTGCAAGCAATTGTACCGTGGGTTCGAATCCCACTCCCTCCGTTTTTATATTTTAACTTTTTGCCTGACAGCTATACTTTAACGTCCAGTTTGTTACACTAATAATAAACTGTCAGTTGGGCATACTTGCCCAACAACTGTAGTTTTTTGTCCAGGTTGATTTGTACGGCTAGATAGATTATTTTGGTAAAGTAGGCTTTGTGTGGGCGTTTTCGGGTCGGAAAAATTAAGTGTTCCAAAAAAATCAAACTGGAAAACTGGACTTTTTCTGGACTGTACGGATAGATTGAGATTTGTATATTATCAGTGAGATACGCACCAAATTTGAACTGTACGGATAATTTGATTATTT
>CALURU010000010.1 GCA_944323255.1 Candidatus Gastranaerophilales bacterium | reverse complement strand
ATTAAAAACAGGGTTTTATTAAGAATGTATTAATGAAAACTTTGCTCAACTGTTTAACATTTTAAATTTATTTTGCCCGAAATAATCAAACTATCTGTAAAATATAATCAAACCATGTGTTCTTTTACAACCGATTTTCTAACAGGGTCAAGGGTTACAGACTCAATACATTTTTCAATAAATGCTCTTTTTTCAGCTAAGGAACTATGGGTTAATAGCTTAGAACCCTCATGGCATAGTTGTTTGAAGTAATCGTAGGTTAGAATTTTATATCTGCTAGGCTTATTGTTCTTATCAATTTGAGCTTCTAATGTTTTTACTTCTTCTGAAACTGTATTAAGTTTAGTAGTTATAGCGTTCAATGCTGCTCCAATAACATTTCCACTAGCAATTATATTTAACAGATTAGCTTCTTCTTGTTTTTTCTTTTTTAAGGCTTTTTGAAGGTCTGATATGTCAACCTTGTTGTCTTCCATATCTACCTTTTTTCCATATTTATTTATGTATTGGTCATATAGTGCTTGAATAGTTTTTTCATTGAGTATTAATTTAATTATTTCCTTTTCGAGCTTAGAGTCTAACCATTCGCTATTAACATAAAAGCTCGAAGCCCCACAACCTTTTTTACCATAGCTATTGTACTTAGAACATACATAGTGTTTGCCTGATGATATAATTTTACTTCCGCAATTAGCACAATAGAACTTATCAGGTATATTAACTAGCAATTTATCGTTAGTCGTATTTGCTGATGTATTACCCGTTTTACGAGCCTTCTTCTTTGACATTTCTTGAAGTAGGTCAAACTGTTCTTTTGTTATGAGTGCTGGCATGGCATTTTCTTCTACAATCCATTCTTTTTCTGATTTTAAAACACTTTTAGTTCTTCCCTTAAATCCATGTCTATTATAAATGGATAACCCAAATAAGCATTCATTTTTAATCTGCAAAGCTAGCGTATTTGCTCTCGCTAATTCACTGTTACGACTTACAGGTAGCCCTACTTCATTAATGAAATTAACAATTTCATTAAGAGATTTGCCCTGTTTTAGCCTTAATTCAAGAAATATATACTTACCCCAGCCCCACATCGTTTTGCTAATATTTTGTCCTTTGTATGTAGCAGTGTATATGTTTGTATTTTTATCCCATATTGTTTTGGTCATAACTCTACCATAGTGGTCTGTACCTATATTCTTCTTCACTGGCATTAACCAAAAAGGTGCTGTTCCGCCATTTTTATACACATATCCAGTCTCAGGGTCTCTTGTACGAGCTGTTTGTTTACAACCCCTCAAGGTATCTGAGCTGACTTTTCTACTATAACCTTCTGCAACAAGTTCTTGAATACCCTCTTGCCAATATCCTCCATCGGAGTTAGGGTCTTCAACATCGCCACTTACAAACCTAATTTCAATTCCATTACTGCGTAACTTATCTTTATACTGATTTGACCTGCGTCGATTTCTACAAAACCTTTCTTGCGAATACGCAAGAAAATAGCAAATATCAGGATTATTACAAGCTTCATTTATTTTGTCTTCAAAAGGCTTCCAATTTGCCCTTTCTTGGTATGATGACCTAGCTTCTTCCTCTATGAACCAGTCGATTTGCTCTTCTTTTATTCCTAGCCTTTCAGCAAGAACAAGGATTTCCGACTGCTGGCTTCTCAAGGAATTTTCAATTTCAGCTTTATCGCCTTTTGATACTCGGCATTGAGCAATTGCAATTTTTTTCATGATATGATTATAACATGAAAAAAGAGCCAAATTTTAAAGTAAATACGGATAATATAGCCAATTGTGGAGAGGAACCAAATACTGGTTTTTGGGATTGTTTTGTTCATAATCTGATAGAAACATTTAAAAATGGAGCAGCTTATCTTTTAGAAGCCAAAAGGATTGTAAATGCGGAAAATCCCAAAGAAGAATTAGACTTAATTTTAAATCATGAAGAAGAATCGGAAGCAATGATGATGAAAAAACGTTTCCCCTTTTTTAAGTAATGTACCTTTAGGGTTAAATGCTTGAGTTAAAAAGTAACCATTCTGCAATTTTTGCACCAAAACAAGTTACTATCCTACAATTTTGTTGTTACCAACGTGCAATTTATTGGTTACCATTGTGCAATAAAATTGTTACTATGTTGCAATTAATCGGTTACCATACTGCAATTTTTGAAAGCTCCAAAGCCTTATATTTATTACATTTAAGGCTAATATAAAAGCTCCTATCTATTGTTTATTTATTGTTTAGTTATTGTTTATCTATGTTCATTTATTTTTAGACACACAAAAAACAAGCTGGATAAACCCACTTTCCCAAGGGATTAGAGATACTCCCAACCTTGTGTATTTTATTCAGTAGAATTAATATAAATCTCAATTATTATATTTTAAATTGACACACAAAAAACAAGCTGGGTATCCCAGCTTTCCCAAGTATTTAAGACCGTTTGGTCATTCCAATAAACGAACAACAAAAGGTAATTATTAAGTTAATTACCTTTTTAATTTTATTTCGAAATACCGAATTATTACATTTTAATTTGTTCGAGATGAAAATGAGGAATGACAAAAATGGTTAAAAAACAATTTAATCCTGCCGATTATCGGCAAAAACAAGAAAAAAAATTAAATCAGGGCAGAAAGCCTGGATTTATATTTGATGTTGTATTGGATGACGAATCCTTAACTAACGTAGTTAAAAACGCAAACACCGCGTGCGTTTTGGATTATTTAGAAGGTAAGCAATATTTAGGATTAATGTATCCTTCTCAACTTTGCACTTGCGTAGTGTGTAATACTTTACTTTTTAAATTGCTCAATCTTCCCACAATGTGGGCTTATGAGCCACTATCTGGCATGTACGTTTGTTATTTCGCTCCAACTGATGAAGAAACTTTTAATAGACTAGAAAGCCTTGAAAATGAAGGGATAATAGGCATTTACACCTGCCAAGGTACCTTGTTTAACAAATACAATATGCCTAAGTTCTCCCAAAATTGGGGAGATTATAAGCTCTCTAATTTGCCTCAGCTAACACCACAAACACTTGATTTTATTGAAGAAACAACCAAAAAGGTTATAGAAAATAAAAATAATTTCTTCTTAATAAATAAGCTAAAACCCTTATATAATATACCTTTGACATTATCCGCAAAGCTCGGAAAGACCGTATTGTCAATAAATGCACATATCCTTTTGGAACACCTGCTACAATATATGACGCACAGCAGCGCCATTATTGACAATACCTATACAGACGCTTACCTCGTCAATTACGCTCAATTATGCAAGGGGCTTAATTTCAACGGAAAGCATAAAAGAAAAGATTTTGTTATTAATGAAGCCTTTAAAGAGCTACAAAACCACGCTATTATTGATAATTTCGATATTATAGACGATAACCTAGTATTTGAATCCGCTTTAATAACAAAACATATAAAGCAACGCATTAGGCGTAACATGGGCTATTATGCCCAACTACCGCCGACAAAGCAAGCTCCTATCATTGCAACTTTTATCAATTATCTAGCATGGATTAGTGATTGTCCTTCTAATTTTACGCATTTAACAATCGCTCTTGATACATTAATTGGTCAATTAGGTGTAGAACGCCTGTTAAAAGAACATCGATTATCGGAGATTGCCAAATTGTTGAACCTGTTAAGGCGTTACGGCGTTGAGTATGGCTTACTCACCATGCCAGCGAATACCGAAGAAATAACAAGCAAAGATGTTAAATACCTTTTAGCAAATAGAAGTAAACTACACGAATACTTTGTATTAAATAACCCTAAAAAAGGGAAGGAGAGTAAATAAATGGAAAGATTTACGATTGATACTTATGATTTTGAATCAGATGAAAAATTCCAAGCATTCTTAAAGAAGAAGATTGGAGATGAATTTATCCTGCGTGATAAATTTCTAAGGAAATTAAACGCAGCAAAAAAAGAGTGGATTAAAATATTAAACTCCCCAATTTTGAGACATGCATATAAGATTGATTTTGGTGTCGAATAAAAAAAGATTCAAAACAAGGGGTATAAATATACCTAAATATATTTTTACCCCTCTTACTGGACTTTCTACAAGCTCTATTTTTAGATTTTAAAACAAATTAAAGGAGAATAAAGAAATGAATTATAAAGAATTAGTTGAGCAAATTGTAATGGAAATATTAGAAGAATGTTTAAACAATACAGCAAAAGAAAAACAACAAAAAGACGATGTTATAAAGACTGCGGAAGTTCCCAAGCCTTTAAACCCACTGGAAAAAGCAAAAGCCTTGATGCAAAAGACCGATAGCAAATATCAGTCTTATATTGCGAAAAAGCTCACGCCAAGCCTAAACAAATAACCCAACTGGCGTATAGACAGCTCAAAAACTCCTATAATAAAAGGCTCTTACACGTCTAAAAGGCTTGCAACGCTGGCATGGTGGGGGTGCAAGAGTTTTACATATATGTAATAACAAAATGAGTCCTACATCCACAAGGCAATCTACATAAGGATTTTAGGGATAGAAGCACTATAAATACCCTAATTTTCTTTTTTGCTTAAGGGCTGACAAAGATTATAGAATTTCCACAAACTTTTACCCTTTGTTGTAATAAATTTTGAGGTAATTGTAGAATGTTCCACGTGATAATTTTTTCTTGTTTCTGGCGATTAAAGCACCATTAATGCTGTTTAGTAACTCGGTTTTTGTTTCATTGCCTGTTGCTTTGTCTAGAACCTTCAAAAATTCCTTTGGTAAATCCTCAAAAGTTAGCTCATGTCTGCCGAACTTAACCCCTTTATCTTTTGCAGCTTCTCTGCCAGCATTGGTTTTCTCTAATAATTGCCTGCGTTCCTCGTCTGCAAGCCATGTCATTGTCGCAAGGACGATGTCAACGACTAAGGCGGTTGCTGGATTGTCGTCCTTTTTGCGAGTATCTAATAAAGGGCAGGTCGCAACAACAAAAGAGATATTTTTTTCTTTCAACTTGTGGAAAAATTCGAGAGTACCTGCATAGGTACGCCCTGCACGTGCAACGTCAATTAATATCAAACAATCGCCTGATTGCATGTCGTCTGCAAGCTGTTTCAACTTTGGTCTATCAAAGTTCTTGCCTGTCCTGCTCTCCGTAACTATGTTATCAGGTGATATTTTAATACCCTGCTCAGTACAGAAGTCCATTAATTGCTTGTATTGGCGGTCAAACTCCTGTTTTTTTGTGGATTTTCTAAGATAGGCGAAATATGTCATATAATTACCCTCATATTACTAAGGTAGCTACTAGGCTACCTTAAAACGTCTGCTTAATCTCTCTGTCATATACTCCGCTACATCTCCGAAATCTGCTCTAAAGGCTTTTAAATCAAATACTTTAGAAACTACTTGAGTCCAATGTACAACTGCTGTTCCTAAGTCTAAATGTTCCACGTTTTGAGCTTCCATGTAGTCCTTTAACACTTGCTCTTGATTTTTGATAGCTTCTTTTAGTTCTGCTTCTTGGCTATAAAGAGCTTGAAGGGTTTTAACTGTTGCTTGTAATTCGATTTTAGATGTCATAATAATTATCTCCTGTTTGTTGCTTTCCATACTTTTATTATAACGTACTATACGTTATTTGTCAATAAAATCATCTTACATTTATTGACAATATTTACAAATCGCAGCATTTTTATATTTTTAACTTATAATCCAATAATAACAAGTGTTTACACCAATTTAGACTTAAACCTTGATTAAAGAATTTATAGCCTAAATTGTTGTACAATCAAGTTATGAATTTATTGACATTTACAACACTGTTTTCTGTGTTCAAATAACTAACAATTTTGGGATACCCTACATAGTAAAAAATTATTTTAAGCATTTAATACCACTGCGGATAATAATAATGACGAGCTTCATCAATAGTTCTAAAACATGGCGTCTGACTTCCCGGTCCACCATCCCAAACAGGCTCATATCCATAACCATTTGGACTTGGTTGTTGTTGTCTATGGTATCCTACATATTTTCCTATTGGTTTGTATAATTTATATCTAGCACCATATGCTCCTTCTGGAGCTTTTTTATCGTATATAACAACAACCTTTTCTGCTACATTGTCATTATGGTCTTTATAGCTATGATAATCAGGAGTAACAAAAATCGTATTACCTTTACTGTCTGTTGTTTTAATTTGTTGTTTATTATATTCAAAGGCATTTGCAGGCAATAATATTACATCGCTTATGATAAGAATATTTGAAATAATTATTATAAACAATAGAAGTTTTTTCATATATTATTTGAATTTGTTCTTTTGTGTTTCTTTGATAATATGTCCAACTATACCACCTATTACACCAATAAGACACGCCACGCCAAACGACATTGGTACGCATAATACAATCGCTATAGTTATTATCCAAATGTACTTATCAATATTTTTATTGTAATTGTCTTTACTGGTAGTATTATTAATCCACTCGCCACAATATTTACACTTTTTAGCCACAGCTAAAATTTCTTCGCCACAAAATGGGCATTTTTTTGTTTCATTCGCCATTTCATACTTCCTTATTTCTTAAAAATAATAATGTAATTTTGGGTTAATATTATCTTTTTCTTTTTCTGAAAGCTGTTTGGCATTGCTATAGTCTTTAATGTAATTATCTGCTGGAATTTGTTTTTGGGTATATTCGATTCTTGAATTACTGTTGTTATTTCTCAATACATGTTTAATGTTTATATAATATACAGGATTTTCGCTGTCATATATTGTTGCATTTGCACCATCTTGACTGATAGACATTATAACATTGTTGTCAAATTGTATCTGGCAACCATTTATACTTTTAATGTTAGCTGTACTTTTAGATATTGTACTGATTAAATCTTTACAATTTAAATTTTCTTTGTATTTACCGTTATTGAAAGCTAATTCCGCACTAAGATTATGAAACAGGGTTATTTTTTCTTTAATATTTTCTTTGAGTCTATCCAATTTAATTTCACTATTGATTTTATCAGCATTGCTTTTAATCAAGTTCAGCATTTTGACTTCGCTGCAATTTGCTATATCATCTTTATTATTATATATAGAACAATAATATTCTCCGTTATTTCTGTAATATTTAGCAATTTTCATTCCATCTTGGGCTATAAAAGAATAATCTGGATAATTACTTCCATCAGAAAATTTTACATTTACTTCATTATATAAATTATTTTTTTTGCAATAATATGTTTTGGTAACTCCATTTATACTATGCGTATCATTTTCAAATTCACACCCCTTCAATAAAATGTTAGAATCTCTATTAAAGATTATACATATAAGTAAAATAATAATTGATATTATTGTTATTCCCTTTTTATCTTTGAACATATTTACAGAAGAATTATTATTAAATGATTCTTCTGTTTGATACACATTTTCGTCGTTTATAAATTGTTTGCAATATTTACACTTTTTAGCCACAGCTAAAATTTCTTCGCCACAAAATGGGCATTTTTTTGTTTCTTTATCCATTTATACACCTCTAAATCAATTGTTATTAATTTAAATACCGTAAATAGCAACCCAAATACCTGCAAATATTAAATAAATACCAATTGGAAATACAACCCACTTTACTTGATAATTATTGAATTCCTCAACGCTGTTCCATTTTTTATTATTCCAAGCCCACGCGTTACCTTTTGTTCCAGCCCATATTTGCAAAAAAGAATTTGACAATCCAAACACAAGACCTATCTGCGGAATAAAACTACAAGCCCATAATACAATTGATATTATTAATATATTTTTTGGCATACCATTAAAAAATCCCCAGATAAAACCTGTAAAAAGTGGTCCCCAGTTATATTTTTTAGCTTCTTGTGGTAATTCATTTGTTTGATTTATTTTAACAGCAACTGATTCTTTTTGTAGTTCTTCTCCACAGTGTTCACACTTTGTTGCACTTTCAGGAATATTTTCTCCGCAAATAGGACATTCCTTTGTTTTAGAGTTTTCTTCTTTATCTAACCATTCTCCACAATATTTACACTTTTTAGCCACAGCTAAAATTTCTTCGCCGCAAAATGGGCATTTTTTTGTTTCATTTGTCATATTACACTTCCTTTTTATTTGCATAGGACACTTTCCTATTACTATGTTTATAACATGAATAAAATAAAAATACCATATATCTGATACTTTGTATTTAAAATAATACCATAGAACAATGTTAATTTTCATTATTTGACCTCATAAAATAATAAAGAGGCTAAAAAATGAATAAAGACAATACTTTTGGTAAAAAGCTACAGCAAATAAGAAAAGCAAAAGGGTTAACTCAAGAAAAATTAGCAGAGTTAGCTGGGGTTCATGAAAAGCACATCTCAAAGCTTGAATTAGGCACATATAAGCCAAGTTTTGATACTTTAAATAAAGTCCTAACAGCTCTTGATTTAAAGATAGATGAGGTTGGTTTGAACTTAGAAAAAGTATCAGTAAACGACAACCCTTTTTATATTAAATCTGTGCAAATACTTAATAGTGCAACAGAACAAGAGCTTGAGTTTTACTATAGCCTATTAAAAGCAGGGCAAAAAGGATTAGATATATTTAAAGATTAAATAATTAATATTTTATTCATTTACATTCAAAGTTTATAAACTTGTTTCTATTATAATATTAGCAAGGAGTTTAGAATGGAGAAAAATAAAAAATATTTAGTAGCAGATTTCCCAGAAGATAAAATAGCTAATGATAAAATAGGAATGGCGGATTATGCAAAAAAGTTGACTGATTCTATAGTAAATTATAACGATGAAAAATCGCTAAGTATTAATATAAATGGGATTTGGGGAAGTGGCAAAACTACTTTTATAAACTTTATTAAAGAATGCATGTATAAAAGAAGAGATATTAGTATAATAAAAACATCTTCTATTGATTTTTCATTAAATCATCCTAATATTTATCTGATTATAAGCATTTTAGGTTGGATTGTTGATATAGCACTCAAGTTAGTAGTAATTTATGGAATATTAAAAACCCCAAATTCTTCTATATATTATTTACTCCTAAAACCGATTTTATTAGGATTTATATTGATATTTCCAATAAAGAAAATACTGTCTTTATTATTTAAACCATACTATATTATATTAAAATGGCTATATAAACTAAAGTCAAAAATAATAATATTATGGAATTCAATAGAGATTTCTATTTATACAAAATCAATAAAGACAAAGAAGAATTCTTATATAATAATGGATTTTTCACCTTGGAGTTATGAAAATATAGATTCTTTAATTTCAAACTTTATTGATATCTTAAAAAGAGAGTGCATGTTTGCAACTTGTAACTTATCCAAAACATTAGCTGAATACAAAGATATTATTAAAAATAAATATTTGTCAATTTCTATGTTATTGCAACTTTTAAAAGAACTTGATAGTGATGTTGACAATGATTTAAATACTCTAAAAAATGATATTAATAATACTCTTGTAAAATTAAATTTAAAAATTGTAATTTTTATTGATGATATTGATAGATTAACAAAGAATGAGTTGATTAATATGTGCAAATTACTTAAAAGTATTGCCAACTTTAAAAATACCATTTATGTATTACCTTTTGACAGAGCTAAGGTCTCCGAGGTTTTAAACACAGAATGTGCGGATGGTAGTGATTATCTTGATAAAATAACGAACTTCAATGTTGATTTAAGAAAAGCTGGTACAGAATCGTTAAAAGATTTTTTATTAGATAACCTAGAAAATATTGCAAAAGAAAATAATAGCAAAATTACAGTAAAAAGTGATAAAGAAAATATAGAGTTACAAAATAGATTATTAGATAACTTTAAAATTAATTACTCTCAAAATTATGAAATATTGTTTAGGGGGCTATTTCAAACAAGGAGACAAATTAAGCGTTACCTGAATCATATTAATTTTTTATACGCTCCTGATGAAACTAATATTTACGACTTTTTAAACATAACAGCAATACAATATTTTTACCCAAAGATTTATGATTTAGTATATCAAAATAAAAATTTATTGTGTAAAGAGTATCCTTTATATTATGTGGTCGATAATATAAAAGTAAAAGTTGGAATGTTAATCAATGACATATCCAATTATATTTCCCCATCCAAAAAACAATCTAGTAATATCGTAATAAATCTTTTTGATGATAAGATATCACCAGATGACATTATTTTAAAACTAAAATGTTATTTTGAAACTATACGAATAATATTGCAAGAGCAAGATAGTATATATAGCGAGAAAATTCAATTTGTGAAAGAAAATATAATTAAACATCTTGAATATATTTTGCTATTACTTAAAAACAAAGAAAATGATACTGTAAAAACTGAATTAAGCAAATTAAGAGAACATATAGATAGAGAAACTAGAAACATAAAGGATGTATTTAAAGATTTTTATCAAATTGAAAAAGATAGAACAAGGTTCCTAGAATTTATTGAAGAGTGCCAATTAGGAGAAGATAAGAGAGAAGCTTTTATTCGTTTTATGATTAACCTTTTCCCTAATTTAAACATTTTATTTGATAATAAGTATAAATTATTTAATACTAACTTGTACTTATTTAGATTAAAAGAAGATTCTTTACGAGATAGAAGGATTTGCAATTACAAGATTTTTAATAATTATTTTGAATATAATCAGTATCCAATAACACTGAAAAAAATAAAAAATATCTTTAATATAAGGAAGGATAATTTAGACAAGGAAAGTTATTTATCTGTTTATCAAAAGTTGTTAGATATATACCAAAATAATTATATAGAATTTGTAAATACAATAGAAGATGGTTTGTTGTATGAAACATCTTCTTTTTTTGGGGCAGGATGTAGCGATTTTAAAATACCCTTTAAAGAATATACAAAAGCTTTAATTATGGCTTACAGTTTAAAAGAGCATAGTTATACTGATTATGAAAAAGAATATAAGCCTCATCCTTCTCATAAGAGGATTATTAAGGATGGGATTATAAGAATGATTCAATATCTTAACAAACCAAGTGTAGGAAAACAGATGTTTTTTGAATCTCTAAATGAGCTTAGCTTTAATAATGATACTGTTCAAAATATTAAAGAAATTGACTATTTGTTCTCTTTTCTAAGTGTTGTCCTGTGTTCAGAAACCGAATGTGATAAATACCGAATCTTGTTTGATATTAAAAAAGAGGAATTAGACTCGGTAATAGACAAAGCAATTACTCGTCTAAAAAAAATAATCCCAACAAATGATATTATAGATAAATATAAAGAACTTCCAGATTTCTTATATAGAAATGCTTCTACTTTAAAAGAGGATTTTTTATGGGATGTATTGATTGATATCGGCAAATTAAAGAACTCTAATATGGATTTTATAAAAAGGTATCCTGAAAAGAATTCAGAGATTAAAAACAAATATTTTGTCACCGATGAAAGAGAATATGTTGATGTATATAGATTACTTTATTATTGGAAAAGGCGTAGGAAATAAGTTGTTTTAATAGATTATCTTGTAAAGTGCCTGTTGTTTGCCTTTATTGCCAACGTATTCTGTTGCTTTCAGCTTGCGTATCATGCCTGTTTTAAGTAGTCGATTTATATACCAGTAGGCTTGTCCCGTCGTTAAACCCATAGTTTTTTCCAGTGAGTTTCTTGAAAAGGTCTTTTTCTTTCTTATGAACGAAATTACCTCATCTGAAGATGTGCGTATAACTTTGCTTTCAAATTTCCAAACACGTTCAATGTGGACTCCCGCAACCAATTGATAAAACCGGCTTTTAGAAAATATCTAAAAGCCGGTTTTATGAGAGTTAATTGTACTTTTTTGAGTAATTTGTGTAGTTTTTTGTCCAGTGTTCTTTTACAGATGTATTTTAATGTCCAGTTCGTTGTCTATAGAATAAATTGTCGGTTGGGCATACTTGCCCAACAATACTAAACATTAGCCGTCGGAAGCTCTGTGATGCATTGTTTTTAAACTGGACTGAACTGGACTTTATTAGGACTTGATATTGCAAAAAATTTTATTCAATCAGCATTGCTCAATTGTTACAAAATATTTTTGTACAATTGAAAATAATAACAATCTTTGTTATTATATAGATATATATTGTTATAAATGAGGTATTTTATGAACATATCTTTAACACCAACATTAGAAAAATTTGTACAGGATAAAGTTGCATCGGGCTTATATAATTCTGTCAGCGAAGTCATTAGAGAGGCTTTAAGAATGATGGCTTCTAAAGATAAAATATCTCAAGAAAGAATTGCGCAGTTGAATAAAGAGATTGAAGAAGGCTGGAATGATACTGTAATTTTGGACGGGCATTCAGCTATGGAAAAATTAATTAAAAAATATGAATGATTTGGAACTTGAAATTACAAGTAAAGCATATAATGACATTGAAATAATTTCGGATTATATTGCTAAAGATAATAAAAACGCTGCAACAAAATTTGTGAGATTATTTTATAAAACATTTGAAACATTATGTGAACATCCTAATCTTGGGAAATCAAGAGATGATTTTACTTATTTGGATGTTAAATTTTATGTTGTGAAAAAGAATTACTTAGTTATCTATAGAATAATTGATAATAAAACCTTAAGAATATTAAGAGTTCTAACGACTTATCAGGATATTTGTTCAATATTTTAATAGTCAAATTGATTGTTAAAAATAGTCAGATAAACTGTTATTTTACATGTAGTTTTTTGTCCAGTGTTCTTTTACAGAGTAATTTGGTCGGAAGTTTTTTTATTATTGCGAGGGCGGATAACCCGAAGCAATCCAGTTTTTAGGCAGTCAAAAGTCGACTGTTTATTCAAGTTTAAAGTTACTTTTTTTACTCTTTTATTACTCACTAAAAATTTTTATTTCTCTTAAAAATCACTCTTTCTTTATACAACAAGCCAATTCTACCACTAAGTAGCAAATGAGTAATCTGAGTATTTTCAATTTGTTGGGTTAAAAAACAAAGTACAAAACTGTAGTTTTACAAATTTTCTTGCTTTAATTTCAATTTTATTAAAATAAATTCGGAGTCATTTATCTGATTAGCGAATGTTATAACTTTAGATAAATTTACAGGTGTAATAATATTCATAATAGTAACAAAACTCGTAAAAGATTTTTTTTGCTAGTTTGCCGGTCAGATTTACTAATTACGCTTTTTAATTGTTGGTATAGTAATGTCAACTTATTTTGAGATACTCAAACTCCCCGTTAAAAATTCTTAAACCGACTGTATTAAGGCATCCAGATTGATTTGTACGGTTAGATAGAATTTTATTTTAATTTATTTAGAAATATAATTTAGGTCGGTTTTACTAAAACGACCTACGAAATTCTACAAGAAGTGTTAATTATTTTAACCAGCCGAATAGTTTTTCAAAGAAATTTTTCTTTTTAGGTTTTCCCAGTGAAAGGAGATTATCTGCAATCTCATCAACATTCGTTCTGGCATTTTTCTTTTTCTCATTCTCTTCCAATTCTTTTAATGCATCATCAAGTTTATATTTTAAATCTGAAAATTCTATATTTTTAATTTTTTTGGTTAATCTATTAAGCAGAGTATAAGTGGAACATATTGGTTCATTATGACCCTGATCAGCACCAAGATATAATGTCGGACGCAAGTTGTTACCTTTAGTTTTGGGGACTGTTGTTTTTAACATCATGTAAATATAGTCCTTCTTGAAAGTACCTTCCCCCTCATGAAAATACATATCTACATCATACTGTTTGAAAAATTCATTGAACGCTTTTGATTCTTTGATAGCCTTCAAAACCTTTGCAAATTCTTCAGGGTAAACATCAGGATTAAAATGACTTTGGTATGTTATAGATTTCAAACTACCAAAATTCGGTTGTCTTTGAGTGTAATTATTATCTATTCTCATTTATTAATATCTCCTATTTGGTTGCGTATGAAAATATAAAAACTGTAAATTTTTTTTTTTGCTATTTTAATTAATATAATATTTTATAACATTAATTTAAGTTTCTAAATTTATCTGTCCCAAAATTCCTGAACTGTCTGTCAAATATTCCTGAACTGGTTGTTCTTTACAACCAGCCATTCAAAAACCCCTATTTCCAACTTTACTTCTTTTTATATTAAGTATTTTTTTTTACTAAAATTGCTCTATTATTACAAAAATTAACTAAATTTTGTTCGAAATAATCAAACCAGGTGTTCTTTTACATAAATCAAATTGCAGAAATTCTAAAGTCCACTTAATATCCAACTTTATCATTGCGCAGGTATACATAACCAACAATCCCACATTTAGCATAACAATTAGCTGTTAAAATAACGCAATATAATCAGTGATTATATTGCCATTTTCAAAAATAAGAGTGAATTCGCAAATTTATCATAAAAAGCTAGCAAAAAATAAATTTAGGAGTTTTAAAACTTACATAAATCGATTTTAAATCTACAATAGGAGAAAACTATGCGAATAAACAATAACATTAACCATTTCTATAATAAACAAGCTCATAAGCCAAATTTCGAAATGCTGAAAACTAATATAAAACAAATGCCTAAAGTCGCTAAAACACTTATTGTTCCAACATTAATAGCTGCTGGTTTATCCTCTTGCAATCCGGGAAACTCATTTCTAGACAAAGATAAATTTGAACAGAATATAGAACTTATTAGTACTCAGCAAATGAATAACAGAATGTACCAAACAGCAATTTTTCAGGCACTGCCTTATATTAATAACGGAAAATTTAAACAGATAGAAGCTATGGATAATGGTTTTATTATTGATGGTAAATATAAGATGAAAGCGGATAAAAACGGAGAATATTGCGGAAAGTATGATCTGTTTGACAGTCATAGTTTTAAATTTGACAAGTTAAGAAATGGTAATTTCAATCTTATTTATAAAAATGATGACAATGTAGAAGCCCTCGCTTTTTCAAAAGACGGTAAATTACTAAGTAAATTTGAAGCTTTCAAACAAAACTCACCAGAACTACCATATAAACAATCTTTTACTCCAAAAGGTACGTTTGATGCTCTTAAACCTTTACCAGAAAATACAGATGATAAAATTGTAAAATTTAACAATCCTCTATCAGATAATGAGTTTAACATTGTTAAAAACCTAATTACATCCCAAATACCTGATATAGAAATAGTGGGTGCTAAGCAAGACGGCAATGATCTAATTTTTAAATTTAACACTATATATGGTGATCGCTTCCCTGAAGGCAAATATACTATAAAAGCTACAAACACAATCGGACTAGATTATAAGAGGAAATCAGGTTCAGACTCCTCTTTTGAAGAGCTCAAATTTCATGCCTTAGATAATGGTGGATATGCTTGCTGTACATCATACATGGCTTTTTGGGGATCTGATTACGATGTAAAATATCTTGATAAAGATTTAAATATGAAAGATGAAGATTGGTACAAACAAGACAAAGCTTTAAGAGAAAAAATTAAAAAGGAATTATCAGTAGCACAAATGGAAGAGGCACTTGAAAATATCAAAAACGGCAAACCTGCGCATTTTAAACTTGGTGACAGTAGTGTAATATTACTTCCAAAACCGGGAGAAATGGTGGTTGGAGATACGTCTCTGGGCGTAAGGGCAGAAACTTCTTTTAATGAAATAAGAGAAGCCATTGAAAATTTACCGCCCGCAGTAAAAGCCGGTATGGTTGTTATAACAGTTGCAGTAGGTGCCTATACCCTTGATGCAATAGTGTTCCCGTCTTTTTTTGACGGAGCTGCAGCCATGGGAGTAATACCTGCAAGTGTCGGAGCAGCTTTGTAATACAATACTAAAAGTATAAAACTACAGCGTTCTATTTTTTGCCCAAAATTTTTCTACTTCATAGCATTGTGATTGCTTCAATAACCTACTATTAACCTTTTGTAATTTTTTACAATTTTTATATTTATCAAAGCAGTTGTTACTATACAATAGCCTTGAAAAACATTTGAACTAAATTTATAATAAAAATATGAATAGTATTTCGTTAGCAGTTGCCGGATATCAGGCAGTTAATAATTTTTATATTCATAATTTTACAAGAGCAGAAGCTCCTGCAAATGTGCAGGAGGATAATGCTGTTCGTATAGAATCAGGCAATATACCGACTGATGATAATGCTGCGTATGCATCAATTTCACCGGAAGCTATTGCGCTTTATAATGCTGAGCAGCAAACCGGAGACGGTTCTGAGTCCGGAAGAGAAGGAAATTCACAAACCGGTGAAGAGGAACTTACTCAACAGGAGCAGCGAGAGGTTTCCGAGTTAAAGACAACGGATGCTGAAGTAAAGGCGCATGAGAATGCTCATAAAGCTGCTGCTGCAGGGCTTTCTACTTCTGCACCTAATTACGAATATGAAACAGGACCTGACGGTAAAAAATACGCTGTAGCAGGGGATGTTAATGTTAGTTATCAGTCAAGCTCGGATCCGGAGGTTAACCTGAAAAATGCCCAGCAATTAAGAGCTGCGGCGCTTGCGCCTGCTGATCCTTCAAGTCAGGACAGAAAAGTCGCAATGCAGGCAGAAAGAGAAATTGCACAGGCAAGACAGGAAATTCTGGAGGAACAGAACAAGCCTGAAGAAGAGGAAGGTGCTGCCACAGGTACAGCTTCTGCTGCTGATGCCGAAACCCCTGCTTTCGACTCATCAGGTTTAGAAAATACTCCGGCTTTACAAATGTAATTTTTGATGCTATGTAAATAAAGATTTGTTACTAAACCGATATTTTCCGGCTCGCTTCGCTCCGCCCTACCGAAAATCCGCTTTCCCGCAAGGGGCGAGGGGAAGAGACCGGCAACCCAATACATTTACCCCTGCAAAGATGCCAAACTTGTAGCTTGTCCTATCAACCCAATGCATTTACCCCTGCAAAGATGCCAAACTTGTAGCTTGTCCTATCAACCCAATGCATTTACCCCTGCAAAGATGCCAAACTTGTAGCTTGTCCTACCAACCCAATGCATTTACCCCTGCAAAGATGCCAAACTTGTAGCTTGTCCTACCAACCCAATGCATTTACCCCCCCCCACGAAGGCAATTTTTGTACCTGAAATTACTTTATATAAGTAAGGGAATTTTAGGAGGATTTATGCCATATCCAATAACAACAAAGAGTTCTGCATCTTTGAGTACATATCAAAATTTTGACGGGAGTAATTTAACAATAGGCGGTTTAGAGGAGGGGGCTGCGTCAAAGCGCGGATATGCCGGAGCTTTCTTTGGTGTTGGAACTGATTTTAACAGTGATGCAATGCTGGTAGTTGATTTAAAGGGCAAAATGAACTATGACGATAAAGGTATTTTGAACCAGAATTTACGTGTTCGAAACACTATAGGATTAAACAGTTCAGCGACTCAAATCAGGTATTCGCCTTTGAGTGTTGAGGTACCGCTTAATAAAAATTTGAGTTTTTATGCCAATCCGCATTATTCCGGCAAATATGATTATCGAAACGATAAGTGGACGAATAGTGCCGGTATTTTTGCCGGATTTACGCAAAAAATCGGCAAGAATACTTCTGTTTCCATTGAAGCTCAGCGGTATAATTTGCAGGATATAAATGATAATTCCGGTAAGAACTGGGGTATAAATGCAATAGTAAGTTATAATTTTTAGATACTGAATCGTATGCCGAATTGAAGCGCGACACCGTTTCTGCCGCCGTTGCGGAACATTGTTTCAAAGAATGCGGTAATTCTTTCACCCCAGCGTTTTTGAACGCCTAAACCGTATTGCACATAAGGCTTTACGGAAAGGTCAGGAATATAAATGTCGCTTGCTTTGAATTTGGTATCGTCAAGTATATTCCAAATCATAGAAACACTTAAATATGGCTGGAGATAGTTTTTGAAGTTACCGATAAGTTTAATCTGCGGCTCTATATGAATGGCGTGAAGCGGATCTGCATCCATATGAACCCCTGCAGAAGTAGTATAATTAAAGGTATTAACAAAAGTGTAAGACATCATTAAGCTTGGCTGTATTATTAATTTTCTGCGGAAAGTTTCAAAGTTATAGCCGGTTTTTTCTGCAATTCCTGCATTTAGCATTGCAAAATTATCTTTGCCGAATCTTGTAGAGGCTTCTGCGGAATTGGCTCCTGCATTCGCCGTCCAGGCAGAGAAAAATCCGCCTTTGTAGAATACTCCGTAAGCACCGGCAAGTCCTCCGTTATTGTAGATACTGTTGCCGCTGAAGGCTTGGTGCGAGCCGTTATAAGAAGCGTATCCGCCGTAAAGCGAATACCATCCGTGTTTGAGTTCTGTAAGTCCACTCTCAACTCCGAATAAACTGCCGTAACTTACGTTAGATACATCTACTCCGCCCCGCAATTGAACTTTTTCAAACATTGTATATGGTTTGAACCAAACTCCACGCCTTTGCTCCGGTATGAGAAGAGGTGAGTAGGCAAAATTTCCGCCTGCACTTGCAATTTTGTTTCGGAACTGCAGACTTTCTCGCCTGTCAGGAGGTGTAATCATTACCATATCAAGGTTTGAAAAAACATTTTTGTAAGTTTCAAGTTCCGTAAAATAGCCTGCAAGCTGTGCCGCAACTGCAGGAACATATACTGAGGAGTTAAACCCGCCTCTTGAAAATTCGAAATTGCCGTTAGAGGAATTATAAGATGAATTATAGTCATAAATTGGTGTTTGGATTTCTGTAGGGGTATATGTTACCGAATTTCTTAAAATAGAATCTGCAAACGGAATAGAAATAAAATTGCCTTGTGGTGTTCCTTCAAGCCCGAGTGCGGCTACATGGATATTTCCGCTGCCAGCAAGAGAATTTGCATTAATTCTATCCATTGTATTTGTATTAAAGTTTACGTCGGCGAAAATATTTGAAGTGCCGGCAAGTGAGAGATTGCCGAAATTTATATTGTTAATCTCTCCGTTTAGCATATTAAAATTTGTATTGTTGTAAAGCGAAGTATTTTGGGCATTAAAATAAGTGCTCTCTTTTAGTAAATTAATCGTTCCTGCTTCAAGCTTTAAGCTGCCGGTGTAATTGTTGTTTGTACCGCCAAGATTAAGAATTCCACTCCCTGTTTTATTAATAGTTCCCTCACCGTCGATTCCGCTAAGAATATTTGTTGTGCCGTCTCCTGCAAACTCAATAATTCCGCCGGAATAATTGTGGATATCGTTTGCGCCTTCTGTGTCTGAATTATTCCGGAAGGTAGAGTTTTCAATGATTAAAGTCCCTGAATTAGCAGCTCCGCCTCCATCAGCAAGATTTGAAGAAGAGTTTACCCTATTATTTTCTATTATGGAATTTTTAATGGTTGCCACTCCTCCTGCATCATTAAATAAAGCACCTCCGTCTCCATAAAATTGTGCATCAATATGATTTCCGGCGAGTGTAGAATTATCAATTGTTAACTGGTTATTGTTATATATTGCGCCGCCTCTTGTAACAGTATTTGCACCCCCATCTCCGTAGTTATTTGTAATATTGCAATTTGAAATACTCATTTCTCCTGTATTAAACAGGGCGCCGCCATAAGATACCATACTTTCTTCATCCTGAATATAATTGTTATCAAATGTACTGTTTGCAATATCAACCTTTCCGTTATTGTAAATCGCACCGCCATATGGAATAACACTTCCTTCGGCATAATTGTTTCGGAAAATAGAATTATTAATTGTCATAATATCATTTGATTGTTGATAGCCGTTTGCAATAGCCCCGCCGTATGAAGCAGCACCGTTTGCGTAATTGTTTTCAAAAAGAGCCGTATCAATAATTACATTCCCCCCGTTAAGGTTGTATAAGGCTCCGCCGACTCCATAGTTTAGATTGTTGGAATTTACAAAATTATCTGCAAATGCTGCCTCCAGTATTCTTATTTCTCCCCCATTGTTATATAAAGCTCCGGCAAAGCTTGAATTGTTAAATGACTGTCCTTTACAATGTCTTACTCCAACTCTGTTAAATTCAGTTTCCTGATTAAAAACGAATCCGCTGAATAGATTGTTTCCGTCAAGAAAGTGGTCATTACCCTCAAAAGTAATGCTTAGATTCTCAAAAGTGTCTCCAATTGATGAAGTCGAATCAAGATCGTTTGTAAATGTTAAAATATCGCCATTTAACGGTGTAGAATCAATCAGTTCGTCAAAATTATCAATTTGAATGTCACTTGCAAAAACAGGTGAAAAAATTAGTATTATAATTAAAATTAGAAATTTGAATTTTTTCATACAATTAATACTAATTTCTCAAATCGACCTGTCGATTACACAGTCAGGGAATACGTTCAGGTAGTTTGTACAATAAAGAGCAAAAATAAAATTTACGGGTTTTAGCAAAAGTATGAAAGTTAATTTAAAACAATTTACTCCGATTAAAAATGATAATATATACAAAAAACCAATTAAAATTTCACGTGCACTAATAGCAATGCAGCGGGAAGAATGCAGGGGAGCATTAAATCCTAAGGATGAAATTTACAGTAAGTTTGTAAAATGCATAAGTAAAAATAAGGAACTTTCCGGTATGCGGGTATCAAAGTTTATAGGAAGAGGTGCGTCGGCTATTGTTTTTGAAACGCCGGACGGAAAAGTATTAAAACTCACAAATGGAAACCATTTCCCGCTGAACAGACCGCAACAGGAGTTTGATGTTCCGATTCATAAAAAAGGGAAAGCAGGAAGTGTACATTATTATTTAGAAGAAAAAATGTACAGTCACGGACTCGGAGAAGGCTTTGTTGATATTATGCGTGATATGATACGAAAAGCCGGATTTAAACCATATGATATGTATGATAGTGATTATTTCCAGCTCGGTATGTCAAGAGAAGGAAAGCTTTACCTTTTAGATCCGGAGTGTGCGAGGTATAAGACAATTTTTCATGCAATTTGGGATAAAGTGAAAAGATTTTGTAAAAAGTAAACGGTTTTTGTATTATTATAAAAAGAGATTGGAGAGATAATACGATGGAAAAAACTATTTTAACAGGAGACAGACCAACCGGCAGATTACATTTAGGGCACTATGTCGGATCTTTAAAGCGCAGAGTTGAGCTTCAAAACTCGGGTAATTATAAAAATATTTATATAATGATAGCTGATGCTCAGGCTTTGACGGATAATTTTGATAATCCGGAAAAAGTCAGACAAAATATAATGGAAGTTGCGCTTGATTATCTTTCTGTAGGGTTAGATCCAAAAATTTCCACTATTTTTATCCAATCTCAAATAGTTGAACTTACGGAATTAACTTTTTATTATTTGAATCTGGTTACATTAGCAAGATTGCAATTGAACCCTACTGTTAAATCAGAAATTCAGATGAGGGATTTTAAATCCAGTATTCCTGTAGGTTTCCTATGCTATCCGATAAGTCAGGCTGCTGATATCACGGCATTTAAGGCTGATACAGTTCCTGTAGGGGAAGACCAGCTTCCTATGATTGAGCAGACAAGGGAGATTGTCAGAAAATTTAATCATATTTATGATGAAGTTTTAATAGAACCAAAAGCGCTTTTACCGGATAATCAGGTTTGTATGAGACTTCCGGGAATCGATGGCAAGGCTAAGATGAGCAAGTCGCTCGGCAACTGTATTTATCTTTCAGACAGTGCAGAAGAGGTTCAAAAGAAGATTATGAGTATGTATACAGATCCTCTGCACTTAAAAGTAACAGACCCGGGGCATATAGAAGGAAATACGGTGTTTACCTATCTTGATGCCTTCTGTAAGCCGGAACACTTTGAAAAATACTGGAATGAATACAAATCTCTGGATGAAGTTAAAGAACATTATCAGAGAGGCGGGCTCGGGGATGTTAAGGTTAAAAGATTTCTGGCGAGTATTGTAAATGAAGAACTTGAACCGATAAGAGCCAGAAGAAAAGAGTACGAAAAAGATATTGAATCCGTTTACGATATTCTAAAAGACGGAACGGAAAGGGCAAAGGAAGTTGCGGCTAAGACTCTCTGTGAAGTTAAAAATGCGATGAAGCTGAATTATTTTGACAACAAAGAGTTAATAACAGAGAGAATGGTATAGTTTTTGTTTTGACTTTTTTCTTATCTTATATGAAAATTAAGCTATGAAAAAACTTTCTAAGAAACGATTACTCTCATTGTTTTCCGGGTGTGGAGGAATGGATATAGGTTTTGAGGGTGAATTTATGTGCCTAAAAAGATCTATAAATATAGACCAGCATCCGGATTGGGTAAGGAAAGAGTTTGAATATTGGGTAGAGTTAGAGCCGACGATTTTTAAAACAGTTTTTGCAAATGATATAAGAGCTGATGCAAAAGCTGCTTGGGTTTCGTATTTTCGAAATAAGATAGCAAATCCTGAAAATATATATCACTTGGCAAGTATAGTAGATCTGGTTAAAAAGGCTAAAACTAATAGAGAAGTATTTCCCCAAAATATTGACATTGTAACGGGTGGGTTTCCTTGTCAGGATTTTTCAATCTCAGGAAAAAGAATGGGCTTGAATTCAGATAAAAGCCATTTAGGTAAAAGTATTGATTACAATACCCCATCAATAGAAACAAGAGGCAATTTATATATGTGGATGCGTGATGTAATTACTATTACAAGTCCAAAGCTTTTTATTGCAGAAAATGTAAAAGGATTGGTAAATCTGAATGATGTAAAAAGTATAATAGAAAGAGATTTTGCGAAGGCTGATAATAGCGGTTATATTGTAGTTCCTGCAAGAATATTATATGCACCGGATTATGGAGTTCCGCAGGCTCGTGAAAGGGTAATCTTTTTCGGATTCAAAAGAGATGCTCTAAGAGAAGAAGCGTATCTTGCACTTACTTCAAGTCATATTCCGGAGCAGTATGATCCGTATCCGCCCAAAACTCATGGCGAAAATTTATATCCGCAAGTAACTTGTAAAGAAGCTTTTATTGGTCTAAAAGAGCCGGAAATTAGCAAAGATTTATCTCAGTTAAAATATTCAAAAGCAAAGTATATGGGAAAACATTGTCAGGGACAAACTGAAATTAAGTTGAATTCGGTATCTCCTACAATAAGGTCGGAGCACCATGGTAATATAGAATACAGAAGGTTAAGTCTGGAGCATGGCGGAAAATATACAGATGAATTAAACAGAGGACTAAAAGAAAGAAGGCTGACTGTCCGGGAATGTGCAAGACTACAAACATTTCCGGATGATTATCAATTTATACAAAGTAATACTAAAGAAAAAATAAATGTTTCAGCCAGTAGTGCATATAAAATTATAGGAAATGCTTTACCTTGTGTATTGGCATATAATATTGCAAAAAATATAGAAAAGAAATGGGCATTGTACTTCAAGGAAGATTAGTATGATAATTTCTGTAAATATTAAACCTGACTTGCAGGATTTCAAAGATTTAATGCAAAAAACAGACTCTTTATTAAATGAAGAAGCAAAGCAAAAATCTGAATATTTTAGGGAGAGAAAAGGAAGTTTGTTAGAAGATGATGTAAAACTTGCTATAGAAGAATGTGCAAAGAACTCTCCATTTGAGGGCACAATAGAAAAAGTTTCGGGTCAAAAATTTCCTGATATAATAGCAGCAAAATATTATGGTGTAGAAGTAAAGAGTACAATAGAAGATCATTGGACTTCAACTGGCAGCAGTATATTAGAATCTACAAGAGTTGCGAATGTCGAAAGAATATTTATGACATTTGGAAAATTAGGCGGAGATACTGTACAGTTTTTATCCAGACCTTATGAAGAATGCTTATGTGGAATTGCGGTTACTCATATGCCTAGATATTTAATAAATATGCAATTAAAAAAAGGTGAGACAATTTTTGATAAAATAGGGCTTTCATATGACGAATTGCGTTCACTGGAAAATCCTATAAGACCGGTTTCCAGATATTACAGGTCAAAATTAAAGCCTGGTGAAAGTTTGTGGTGGACAGGGGATAATGGTGAAGAAACTGTTTCTGCAACGATAAAGTTATGGAAAAATCTTACAAAAGATGAGAAAAGATGGTATATGGCGTATGGATGTGTGAATTATCCGGAAGTTTTTTCTGGAACTTATGACAATTATGCTCTCTGGCTAACTTCTCAAGGCGTTGTAAATACCCATATAAGAGATTTATTTTCGGCAGGTGGAAAAGAAAAATTTGTTTTAAATGATGGAACGGTTGTTTTGTTGCCTGCAATATATCGTAAGATAAAGGAAAATAAAGATTTAATTTTAAAAATATTACAGGAAAATGGAAATTTTAATTCCTGGTATGATAAGGTGATATCTGTTTCAAGAGTAAATAGAGATATTTCATCACAAGTTTTAAAAAATATTTTTTCATAATTTTTAAGGTGAAAGTTAATTGAACGAAAATTCAAAACCTTGCGGGTTGTTGCAATATCTGGTATCATGAGAATAGAATCCGGAAGTTGAGGACTTTTTTTATGTCCAAAAAAAAGCTGAAAAACATTACCCCGCAAAATTATTTGAAATATTATTATGATATCCCGCAGGAAGGTAAGACTTCTGCGGGCAAACCGCTTAGAAAATTAAAGGATATAACCTGCCCTTATCGTGGTATTAAAATAATACCAACCGATACAATTAAGGGGTTTGAAAAGAACCTTGAAAGATGCAGGACGGCACAAGACGGGGTGGAACTTCTTTCTGTTTATCAAAAAAATATGCTTCCGACAGAAAAAGCGATGTTTGCTATATTCAAGGATTTTGCTCTGATTAATCCTGATGATAATCTTCAAAACTGCCTCAAAATGATTAAGATGAATTGCCTTACACGCCTGAAACTTGAGGAAATGGAAGTTCTGGACGATGTTGACAGGCTTACACGGAAATTATCACCGCAAACGGCTTTAAAAATAAGGGCTAAGACTACAAAATGCAGACAGATTATTATCAGTAATTCTACGCACGATACTTTTAAGCGTAAGACTTTTTTAAGCTCTCTTGAAGAAATTATTCCAAACCATAATGAGCGTGAAATCTTAAACGATATTAAAAACAAAGCCTTGTTTCTTCCAACTTCCGAAAGCAGTAGGAATGCATTTGTGGTAAAGTATTCCAAGCGCAGTCAGACAGAAATAATCCGTCGTCTTTTTATAGCTTCGACTGGTTCAATTGAGCACGTAACCCCTGCGTCTTTGGGCGGGATGAATACAATCGGGAATTTCCTTCTGACTTCCGCAAGCGGGAACAGGTACAGGGAAAATATGCCGCTTCCCGAGTATATAAAAAGGCACCCTAAGATTCCGCAGTATATGCAAATGTATATTGACGATATTATAAGAGAGATTCATAATGGCAATCTTTCGGGGAATGAGACTTATCCGTATAAGATTAAGAAAAAATTGTTTGAAGAATCCGGCGGGCGAATTGTTATCAGCCTTTCTGCCTACAAATACTCGGAAGAAGAGGCGGCATTTATGGCGGAAAACAGAGTTATATAGGGCGGACCTTACATCTTTACCCTTTACTTCTTATGCCTAACCTCTGCAGGGCTGCAAGAATGAATATAATTACAAATAATATGTAAGCAAGTGCGCAGGATTTCCCAATATCAAAGTATTCAAATGCGTATTTGTAGATAGAATAAACTATAACATTTGTAGAATTATTCGGACCTCCGGAGGTCATAACATAGATTAAGTCGAATATCTGGAATGAAGAAATTGCGGTTACAAGAGTTACAAAATAAATAGTCGGCTTTAATAGTGGAATTGTTATGTTCCAAAAAATTTCATTTACTCCGGCTCCGTCAATTTTTGCGGCTTCATATACATTTTGATTTATTGTGGAAAATCCTGTCAGGAACAAGACTACATTGTATCCGATAAGTTTCCAGACCGATACAAAAATCAAGACCGGCATGGCAAGGTGTGTGTCAAAAAGCCAGGTTAAGTGTGTTTTAAAAAGAGTGTTAACTAAACCGATATTTGGGTCAAAAATCCACGACCAGACAATAGCGATTACTACGGCAGGGGTTATGAACGGAAGGAAATAAATTGTTTTATAAACCTCACTTCCTCTGATTTTTGTATTAAGCGCAGAGGCTATCAAAAGCGGGATTATTACCGCAAAGAGAGTTGTTGTAATTGCGTACACAAAAGTGTTTGCAAGAATCTGCAAAAATTCCGGCTCTGAAAGTACACTTTTGTAATTATCAAGTCCTGCAAATGTAATCTCATTCAACAAGTCCCAGTGTGTAAAGCTTAATAGAAAAGAGCAGAATATCGGAATAATTATAAAAATAAAAGTTCCCGTTAATGCCGGTAAAACAAAAAGTAAGCCGGAAGAATTATTGTTTATTTCAGGACTTTTAGAATTTTTCATGCTACTATTATAGGGGTAAATGATTTGCGTATGCAAGTAAAAATCTGGAGGGGTTATGCTTAAAGAATCGGCTTTTGGAAAAAATGATATAAGAGGAATTTACGGTGACGATATAACGGAAGAACTGTTTTATTATACAGGAAGAGGCTTTGTTCAGTTTCTCGTAAAAGAGACAAAGCAGCTGCCTTCTGATATTTGGATAAGCGTTTGCCGTGATGCAAGACTGCATTCGCCATCTCTTTCCAAGTCCTTAATAGAAGGTATTCGTTCCTGTGGTGCTAATGTTGTAGATATGGGGCTTGCTCCGACACCTCTGGGGTATTATTCGGAAGTGGCAGGGCTTCCGCCATATATTACCAAATACAAGCCTGTAACCGGTGCCGCAATTATTACTGCAAGTCATAATCCGAGCCAGTACAACGGTTTGAAAATGACTTATGCAAAACAGTCACTAAATGAAGAACAAATCAAGGTCGTGAGAGATTTGACGATGGAAGAATTTAAACTAAGTATTCCGCCTGTTCCGTTTGGAATCCTGAATGAGTATGACCTGATACCTGATTATATAGAAGATATGCAGAAACGTTTCGGCAGAATCGGTGAAGGTATAAAAGTTGTTGTAGACAGTGCAAATGCAACGGGTGGAGTCGTTGCTCCAAGATTGTACAGAGCGCTCGGGTGCGAAGTCGTAGAACTTTATTCTATGCCTGACGGGAGATTTCCGCATCACCATCCAAACCCGAGTGATGAGAAAACATTAGTAGATATTAAAAAAGCTGTAGTTGCAAATAAAGCGGATTTAGGTATAGCATTTGACGGCGACAGCGACAGAATCGGCGTTATAGATTCTGACGGCAATTCAATGACCGGTGACAAGCTGCTTTTAATATACGCAGAGGATGTAATCAAGGAATACAATGAAAAAGGAATAAAACCGGTTATAGTTTCGGAAGTTAAATGCTCTCAGGTTCTTTATGATACAATAAATGCGACCGGCGGAGTTGCAGTAATGTGCAAAACCGGTCACGGTTATATTAAATCCAAGATGAAAGAGACAGGTGCTGTTCTTGCCGGAGAAATGAGCGGGCATACCTTCTTTAAAGACCGCTATTTCGGTTTTGATGACGCAATTTATGCAGGCTGCAGAATTATTGAAATTGTTGCAAACAAGAAAAAACAAAATCCGAATTTCAAAATAACGGACTTGCTTGAGCCGTTTAAGTCGATGTATTCTTCAAGCGAAGTCCGCCTTGCCTGCCCGAATTCTTTCAAAGCTCCGGTTCTTGAAGAGTTCCAAAAGCTTATTGCGGAAAATCCTGATTTCTTCGGAACAACGATTAAGGATATTATCACAATTGACGGTATGAGAATTGTGTTTGATAAAGGTTTTGCTCTAATCAGACAAAGTAATACTGAACCGGTGTTTACACTGCGTTTCGAGGCTGACAGTAAAGAGAATGCGCAAAAATATGAAGATTTGATGGTTAACAAACTTCTGGAAATAATAAAAGATTTGTCTGCGAAAGTGACAGCTTAATGTTTTAAGCGCCGGCTTTTTAAAGCCGGCGCTACTATTTTAATACAAGAAAATTGACCAGATATACTTAGAGTGTATAATCATGGTATGGAAAGAAAATTTGAACTAGTCTCGAAATATAAGCCTGCGGGAGATCAGCCAAAAGCTATACAGGAACTGGTAGAAGGTATAAAAGCCGGGGATGATACGCAGACACTTCTGGGTATTACAGGTTCAGGCAAAACTTTTACTATCGCAAATGTTATAGAGCAGATTCAGAAGCCTACACTTATCATTGCTCATAACAAAACTCTTGCTGCGCAACTTTATAATGAGTTTAAAGAGCTTTTTCCAAATAATGCAGTAGAGTATTTTATAAGTTATTATGACTATTACCAGCCGGAAGCTTATATTCCGAGAACTGACACATATATAGAAAAATCTGCAAGCATTAATGAAGAAATTGACCGTTTAAGGCACAATACGACCAGAAGCCTGTACGAAAGAAATGATGTAATTATTGTAGCTTCTGTAAGCTGTATTTACGGTTTGGGGTTGCCTGAGAGTTATTTTAAAGGAACTATGAAAGTAAGTGTCGGGGATACTCTGGACAGAGCTGATTTAATCAAACATCTTGTCATGACTCAATATACAAGAAATGACCTTGTTCTTGAACGATCGACTTTTCGGGCAAGAGGCGATATTTTAGAAATTATGCCTGCGTATGAAAAAATTATTACAAGGATTTATTTCTTTGGTGACGAGGTTGAAAAAATTGTAAGGATTGATAATTTAACCGGTGAGATTCTTGAAGTGCCGGAGAGTGTAATTATTTATCCTGCGGTTCATTACATTGCATATGATGAAAACGAAGATGAAACAATTTCAATGATAAGAACGGAGCTCAAAAACAGGGTTGCAGAATTGGAGAGTCAGAATAAAATTCTAGAATCACAAAGGCTTCAGCAGAGAGTAAAATACGATATTGAGATGATAAAAGAAATGGGATATTGTTCGGGAATTGAGAATTATTCAAGAATAATTGAGCGCCGTCCTGTAGGTTCTGCGCCTGCAACGCTTTTGGATTATTTCAGAGGAGATTTTTTGACTGTAATTGATGAATCTCACGTTACAATTCCGCAGTTGAACGGTATGTATCATGGCGATGCTTCAAGGAAAAATACGCTTGTAGAATTTGGTTTCAGGCTTCCTTGTGCAAAAGACAACAGACCGCTAAAAAGCGAAGAGTTTTTTGCAAAAGTCGGGCAAAAAATTTATATTTCAGCAACTCCGGGTGAGTTTGAAAGAAAAACTTCCCAGCAGCTGGTAGAACAAATTATCCGCCCTACAGGACTTGTTGACCCGAAAATAAGCGTAAGACCTATTGAATCCCAGATTCCGGATTTGAAGGCGGAAATTGAAAAAAGAGCAAAGAAAGAAGAACGTGTTCTTATAACCACTCTTACAAAAAAAATGGCAGAGGATTTGTGTGACTTTTTCCTTCAGGAAGGTATTCGAGTGCGATACTTGCATAGCGGAATTAAATCAATTGAGCGTGTTGAAATTTTGAGAGATTTAAGGCTCGGGGAATTTGATGTTCTGATTGGTGTAAACCTTTTAAGAGAAGGGCTTGATATTCCGGAAGTCTCTCTTGTTGCTATTATGGATGCAGATAAAGAAGGATTTTTGAGGTCGGATACAAGTTTAATCCAGACAATAGGGCGTGCAGCCCGTAATGCCTGCGGGGAAGTTATTATGTATGCGGATAAAATTACGGACTCTATGCAGAGAGCAATTGATGAGACAAACAGAAGGCGTGAAATTCAGCTTGCTCATAACAAAAAATATGGTATTATTCCGCAGACAATTAAGAAACCTATTGAAAACAACCTGCTTTCACTTGTCGCAAGCTACAGAGATCTGGAAGATATTGTTGCCGAAGAAATGGTAGATTTGGGTATAGAAAAGAAAGATTTGCCGAAACTTATTACCAAACTGGAAAAAGATATGCACAAAGCTGCTAAAATTCTCGATTTTGAACGTGCTGCAGAAATAAGAGACCAGCTTAAAAAGTTGAGAGAAATGGTATAAAACTAGTAGTTGTAATCTCTTAACGGCGGTCTTGAACTGTCAAATTCGCCGTACAAATTGTTCTTTTTCGATCTTTTTATATCTATAGGAGTATAAAGACTCTGGTCTTCCAGCTCATAATTTTCCTGTTTTTTATAATTAATATTGAAAATGTTTTTCTCTGTTTGAGGCTGTACAGCATTTTCTACTGAATTTTCTTTGATAACCGCATTTGGACTTCCCGTATCCGGCTGTTTGTCCAGAATAGGTTCGGCTTTTACTTCAAGCTGCTCTGTTTGTTTTTGAAGCTCTTTTTCTTTTGCTTTTTCAGCAGCTTTTTGTTTGCGCTCTTCCTTGTACTGATTATATTTTTCCTTTGTTCCGTCTATTGTTTCATTGACCTTATCCTTAGCGGCGTTATAATCTTTGCCGCCTTCTTTATGCCATCTTCTGTATTTTTTTGTAAACACATTATCAAAATTAGCCATATCATAATAAATTTGATTGGATTCTTTTGAATAAACTTCCGGTGGAAGAATATTCTGCTGTACATTTTGGGCAATTTCAGGGCAGAGCATTCTTGAATAATCTCTTATTTTTTGCAGTTGTTCGGTCTGCGGTGATGGTCCACGTGTAATTATTCTGTTTTCAACTACACTGATTGTCTTGTAAAAGGTATTTGACCATAGAATAGAGTTATTTTGTAAATCTACAAGAGCTGCATAAGTACAAATTTTGTAAGCCGGATCTACAACGGTTGCTCCCGGTATATTTAGAAAATCCCAGAATGTCCTTCTTAAAATATAGTTTTCTGAATCCAGGTATGAGGTAATCAAAAGAGCATATCTGGCTTGGGACTTATTTGTAATCTTTTTTAGTTGAACATAGTCAATGTTATATGAGGTACGGAATTTGTTAGTCAGCGCTTTTGCAGGATTGTAAAGATATGGGCTGCTTTTTAAAAGGGCTCTTTCTTCACTCACTGTAGGTGCTTTTATGTAGTCGGTTTTGTTTAAAATATTAACAACTTCATTTGCAAAAAACTCGGCGGTAGCATTGTAAATATATGAATCTAATGCAGCATTTTCAGTCACAATATTATCAGGTATGACTACCACTTTGTACTGTTGTTCAGCCATAACGTACGGTGATAAAAATATAACTATCCCAGCTGCTAATATTTTTAATAAATCTCTCACGATAAAATTATACCATAACAACATGAAACCGCCAAGTACTACGTACGGGGTATACTAATGAATAACAATTCATGGTATTATTGGTGTTATCATAATGAAACAAATTTTTAATAAGTATATAATTATAATTTTAATATTTTATGCATTTTGGATTGTGGGGGTGCCGTTTATGTTTTCCGGAGCTCTGCCGGGTGTGTGCGAAAATATTTCTGCAAATTCTGATTATGACGTGAGGGTAGAGAATCCAAAATTAATCCTGTCACCGCTTCCCGTTGCTGTAATCAGAGCGCAGAAAGTCGGAATAAAATCTAAGATAAACGAAGATTATACATATATAACTAATCCGGAGATTTCGTTTAGAATTTTGCCTTTGCTTTCCGGGAATTTGCATATTAATAAAATCAAAGCTTCAGATATAGAAATTAATTCAATTTTAGATAAAAAGCTGGAGCTGGATGCGAAATTCTTTTCTAATTTAAAAAAAGCTAAAATAAAATGCAAAGAGGTTAATATAGGTGAGGTCGCAGTTAACATACATCAGCCTAATGTTTCAGAGCCGGTTGTGTATTCTGCAAAAAATATTTATTATAAATGGAATGCAAGGGCGCTTCAGTTCAAACTTGAAAGTAAATTAAAAATTAAGGATTCGGTATCTCAAGCTAATATCAATCTCTATTTGCCGGCAGATAATGATGTTAAATCCAGTATAATAGATATTAATTTTGATAATTTTGACATTGCACCTTTGGGCGATTATTTAAGACAGCATCTTCCGAACGATTTAGCGGACGTAAAGGGAATAATAAACATAAAGGTAAATAAGCAGATCTTAAATGCTGCATTTAAAAATTGTGCAATCATTATGAAAAATTCGGATAAATCAATCATTTTTCCAGAACTATTGAATATAAATTCAAAATTTAACATGACAAGTAAATTGATTGATTTTGAGAATATTAACATAAAATCAAAAAATATAGATACTCAAATAAGCGGAAAAGTTTTGAATTACATGGATAAATCCCTAACAACGATGAACTTGTGTGTTTGTTTGAATAAATCAAGAGTTGAGGACATTGTCAATCTTCTCCCTCCGGTTGTTGTGGAAGAATTTAATGTATATAAGTTAAAGAAATATAAGTTTTTCGGTGATGCAATTGGGCATTTTGAAATAAAGGGTGATATTTATGAGCCGGAAATAAAAGGTGATGTGTTCATAAACAACGGTATTTTAATTAAGCCTATCAAAAATGCAGGCGGAGCTACGGTGAAGCTTGAATTTACAGGCAAATACGTAAACTATGACGTAAATGTACCGGCTGGTGGAATGGAGAGAGTCTGGGTAAAAGGCGGAGTTGAATTATATAATGTAAAATATGCTGATATGCGTGTTTGGAGTACTAAAAAAGTTGATTTGCAAACGGCAGAAGAAAAAGTTATTCCAATACATGAAATTCTTAATTTTGTAATAGGTCCGGTTCCGATAATGGATGTTAAAGGTAACGGAAATATTGATATTATCGTAAAAGGAACTAGAAAAGATCCGCACGTCTGGGGTGTGTTAAATTTTAATGACGTAAAAACATTCTTTAATGAAATTCCAGATATGGTTTTGACAGATGCTCAAGCTGTTCTGAGTTTTAATGATCAGGATGCAACATTTATAACAAAGGCTGGTAAGGTAAACGGCAAGCCTATATCAATTAGAGGAAAGTGTAATTTGTTCGGTAAATTCGATTTCGATGTAAAATCGGATTCTCTTGATATCGGATATTTGTACAATGCTCTTGAAACTTCTACAATGATAGAAGATGTGAAAAAAATGCTTCCTAAGCTGGATAAATGCAGCGGACCTGTAAATCTTTCAATGAAAGTTTTTGGCTCAATAATTGATGTTGCAGATATTCAGTTTAATAAAAATCTTTTTTCTAAGGGTAATATAGAGCTTTTCGGAACAACTTTCGGAATGCAGGGTGTAGAGATAACAAATGCAAAGGGTAATATCGGGTTTGAAAATGACGGAGCAACGGCTGATATTAATGCAGGACTGGGCGGGTCAAAATTAAATGCAAAGGCGGAGGTTAAAAACGATAATGCGGCGGTGTCTGTTTCTATACCAAGACTTAATGTCAACGATATACTGCCTGCTGCAGATGAAATAAAATCGGACTTTGGAAATATTTTTGTCGATGTAAATGCGGATTATAAGGGTAAAACCAATACAATAGAATATGACAAGGTTAATTTTCAGGCAAAGATTCTGGGAACTGCTCCGCAAAATAAACTTAAACTTTCAAACGGAACTGTTTATTTGAATAATAATAATTTGAAGATATCAGATTTAAGGGGCAGTATAGTTGATACAAACAGCACTTTTGACGTTAATATAGAGGCTTCAAATGTCTCTTCCAAACCTCGTGTTAACGGACTTGTAAAACTTAAGTCTTTTGAGCTTGCAAACTTCAATATTTTAAATAAGTATTCTTTCGTGCCGAAAGAGTTGAAAGGGATAAAATTTAAGAATGGAAAAATCAGTACAACTCTCAAAATTCATAATAACAACGTAAATGCGTATGCGGATTTAGGCGGAGTAACGCTTGATTACGAGCCTGTGAATCTTCCTATAAAAATTTTGAACGGCAGTTTTATGCTGAGAAATAACGATTTGAGACTTGTGAAATTGAATTTGCTTGCAGATAATATGCCTATTTTGCTGGACGGTGTCGTAAGCAATATTTTTGATAAACAAAATTTTGATATCTATATGAATTCTAAACCGCAGCAGGAATTTATTGATAAATATATAAACAAGAATCAGATTTATCCGGTAAAAATAAAAGGTGATATTGTATACTCGCTTAGAGCAAAAGGGGTAAGAGATAATTTTGATTTAAAAGCAGATGTAAATATGGCGCCAGATTCCAGTATTTATCATCTTGGCGCAACGGTTGGAGATGTGGAAAATGCCATTGTACTTAACCTTGATACTAAAATTATCAAACAGAATATATTGAAAATAAAAGAATTTTCATATGACAAAATAATATCTTCGCTCTCTAATAGGACTACAAGATTGAATATGTTGAAGGCAAGAGGCGGAATTGAGGTATATAAGGATGATCTCGTATTCCACGACTTGTACATAAAGACGCAGAATCCTACTGATGCAAGAATATTTAATATTATTTTCCGCAAACCAAATATTAAACAGGGGCAATTTACTTCTGATTTGAAGTTTAACGGCAGATTATCAGATCCTAAACTGATTGGAGATTTCCATATATTTGAAACAAATATTCCGTTTTTAGATACAACAATGAAAAATATTACCTTTAAATTTAGAGATAAGACGATTGATTTGTCATCTAAGGGTGAAATTATGGGGAATGATATAACAGTGCAGGCGACACTAAAAAATAAACTTACAGTTCCTTATTATGTAGAACAGGCAGATTTATACACAAAAGTTTTTGATTTGAATTATATAATCAATAAACTGAAACTTTCGCAGGTTGATAGTTATCCGACCTTTGAATCCTTTGAGGGGGCGGATTTGTCATCGATTATAATAAAAAATATGAAACTTAGCGCAGACAGTATTTATTTAAGAAATCTTGTAGCTCGTGATTTTAATGCAAATGTTTCAATGAGTGATAAAAAAGTTTTAAATGTAGATGATTTCAGTTTTAGTATTGCAGACGGAATTTTAAACGGCAAATTTAATTATAATTTGGCAAACAATAATACTTCCCTGAGATTGAAAGCGAAGGCAATTAATGCAAATGACCTATCTATAGCTTTGTTTGACTTGAATAACCAGCTATATGGTGATTTAACCGGAGATATAGATTTGTCTTGTAACGGTATCGATTTTGAAAATTGTATGAAAACACTGAATGGCAAGTCTAATTTTAATGTATCCGACGGTAGAATGCCGAAACTGGGTTCTCTTGAATATTTACTCAAGGCTGGAAATCTCGTTAAAGGCGGCATTACCGGAATTTCAATAAACAGTGTAATAGATATTATAACTCCTCTAAAAACGGGTGATTTTTCAAATATAAGCGGAAAAATTAATATAAAAGACGGTGAAGCGGAGAATATCGAGATTCAGACCAGGGGCAAGGATTTGAGTCTGTTTATAACCGGCAAGTATAACTTTTCAACTTCAAATGCAGAGATGGAAGTATTCGGGCTATTGTCAAAGAAAATTTCGACAATGTTTGGTCCAATAGGTAATTTGTCGCTGAATACGCTGTTTAACGCAATACCTGGGGTAGATTTGTCAAAAGATTCAAAAATTTTGGAGCAAATTAATAAAATTCCGGGAATAGAGCTTTCAAGTAAAGCGTATCGCAAGTTTATAGCAGAGATTAAGGGAAATATAAACGGCGAGGATTATGTAACTAGCTTCAGATGGGTTAACTGATAGTTTCCTGATGCCGATAGGTCCAACCGGGGAATGAAAATAATTTTTTACCGGACACTATTTAAGCAGAAAGGAGAGTATACGATGTATTATAATGTTTTAAAGGCAAAAGATCTTGTAGATTTGGAAGACAAGAAATTTGACAGACAGGTATTGATGGAGAATTCTAACAGTTCATTGAGCGCCATAGCCTTAAAGAAGGAAGAAATAATAGATACACATACTTCTTTGGAAGATGCAGCTGTATATGTTATAGATGGCGAATTGGAGCTTCATTTTGATGCAGAGAAATTTAAGGTGGATAAGGGTGAAATATTAATGTTCAAAAAAGATAAAGAACATAAGGTTTTGGCATTAAAGGACAGCAAATTCTTACTCATTAAGATATAAATTCAGGCGCAGATTTATCTGCGCCTTTAATTTCGTAAGTTAATGTCAGGTAGAGCCTGACCTACTCTCTGCTGATATTTTAATCCGGTATTCTCAAGGACTAATTCTAAAGTATTATATCGTTACATTTCTTAACATTTCTAAACGCAAATAAAATCCGTTGTTTTAGACTTTCTGGATACTTTTAAAGCTTTAAATTTTTATAAAAATATTGATTATATGTTATGTTGTTGGTATAAATTTCATGGACGCCTAGTCCTTTAGTAGTACACATTAAGAAAAGGTTTAAAATTATGACATTACCAAACGTAGCCTATTTCTCTATGGAAATAGCAATGGATCAATCACTTAGTACATATTCAGGTGGTTTAGGATTTTTGGCAGGTTCTCATATGCTCTCTGCCGGTTATTTACAAATGCCAATGGTAGGTGTAACTATGTTGTGGTCATACGGTTACTATGATCAAAGAATCGACCATGCCGGCAACGTTGAAGTAGCATATATAAGAAAGTATTATGATTATCTGGTTGATACCGGAATTACCGTAGAAGTTGATACTTTCGGTGAAAAGGTTAAGGTTAAAGCTTTCAGAGTAGATCCGGAATTATTCGGAACTTGTCCGGTATATCTTTTAACAACAGATATCGACGGAAACAGCGATTGGGCTAAGAGCATTTCTCACAAGCTCTATGACGGAAATGAAAAAATAAGAATTGCTCAAGAGACAGTTTTAGGTATTGCAGGTATTAGAGTTCTTCAAGCAGCAGGTTACAACTTCGACGTTGTTCACATGAATGAAGGTCACGCTCTTCCGGCAGCATTTGAACTTTTAAGACAATACAACGGCAATCTTGAAGAAGTTAAGAAGAGAACAGTCTTTACAACCCACACACCGGTTGCAGCAGGTAATGAAGTTCACTGGGTTGATACATTACTTGAAGGCGGTTTCTTTGCAGGCGCTACAAGAGAAAGAGCTATCCAATTGGGCGGCGAAAACTTCTCTCTAACAGTTGCAGCTTTAAGAATGTCAAGAATTGCAAACGCTGTATCTCAGCTTCACGGACTTGTTGCTAACAAAATGTGGGAATGGGTTGACGGAAGATGCCCGATAAGAGCAATCACTAATGCAGTGAACCTTCACTATTGGCAGGATAAGAGAATGAACGGTGACAAAACTTTCGACGAACTCCTTGCTGCAAAACGTGAAATGAAAGAAGAATTATTCAAGTACGTGGCAAACGTTGCAGGTAAGAGATTTGACCCTGACGTTTTAACTATTACCTGGGCAAGAAGATTTGCAGATTATAAACGTGCATGGTTAATCTTGATGGATAAAGACAGAATTGAAAAACTTCTTAACGAAAATAAAGTTCAAATTATTTTCGCCGGTAAATTCCATCCGGATGATGTTATGGGTAAAGAAATGTTCAACAAACTTCTTAACCGTTCACACACTCTTAAAAATGTTGTTGTATTACCTGGATACGAACTTCAGCTTTCAGGCTTGTTGAAACGTGGTACTGATGTATGGTTAAATACTCCTCTAAGACCGTTCGAAGCATCAGGTACTTCAGGTATGTCAGCAAACGCAAACGGTGCTATCCACCTGTCAACTTATGACGGCTGGACAGTAGAAGGTACTTTCCCTGGCATTAATGGTTACACTGTTGAGTACCCAGAACTTGATGATGATATGCCTTGGGAAGAAAGACACTGGAAAGATCATGAATGCATGATGAATATCATTGAAAACCAGATCATTCCTACTTACTATAACAACAAGCAGGAATGGGCAAGAATGATGAGACAAGCTATCAGAACTGCTGAAGCTTACTTCAATTCTGACAGAATGGTTATCGAATACTACAACAGATTGTATAAGCCAATCGCTCACGATGATTGCTCTGCAGGAGAAAAGAAGAAAGAATTAAACATTTCTGAAACTCCGACTTTTGATGCTTGGACTTATTCAAACATTAAGTAGTTGAAAAATTATTAGAAAGGGCGGGTTGATAAAATCAACCCGCCCTTCTTTATAGTTACTATTTAAGAGATTAGTCTTCAAAAGGTATGGTAATAATATATCTGTTACCTTTTCTTTCTTTGGTCATTTTATCTGCTTCAATTTTTTCATCGAGATAATATGATTGTGAAAAGCTCATTATATCTTCTCTGTGGTGTTCTTTCTTTTCTATTTCACCGGATACGGTCACAATGTTATCTGCGAGTTTTACGTTTACATTGTTTTCGTTATTGTCTAAAGGTTCTAAATCTACTATAATTTTATATTCTTCCGGTTCTTTAACTAAATTAACAAGCATCGGGGCAAGTTTTGGCTCAAATGGATTTGCGCCAAAGTCTTTTTCCATACGCTCAAATTGTTTCTGCTCTTTCTTCATTAATTTTTCCATTTTTTTCATGTGATAAGCAGGACTTGTCATTCTTGCAAATGTTAAATCGGCTACTACATAAAAAGCTAAAAATGCTCCTAAAAATGCTGCAATTATTATGGCAAGGATCTTTAGCCAACTCTCTTTGTGTTCTTCTGTCATAAATTTGCTCCTTTCTTCTCTCTTCAATTTATTTACAACATTATAATAAACTAATCAATACCCCGGTTGGGGAGGCGTGAATGTATGATCAGGTAATTATTATATGCAGAAACAAATGCTTAATTGCAGGCTATCTTTTTATTCTTGCAAGCAGATCTTTTGCATAATCCATTTTGAAAGCAAGGTTTAATATGGTATACAATCCAAGTGCCAATATCATTACAATAGCTATTTTGGAAATTTCGAAAATATACTTAGGAAGTTCAATCTTGTCAAAGCTTATGCAGACAAGCCAGCCCGCAAGGAATGTAATAATTCCGGCGGCAGTCATTTTTGCAAGATTTATGAATAATGATTTATAATCCAGCTTTATTTTTTTATGTATAAATAAGCCCAGAAAAGTTGCATTGAATAAAGTTATAAAAGAGGTTGACAGCGTGATTCCTGCAATTCCCATATCCAGTTTTAAAATTAAAAGCCAGTTTAAAATTGCTTTGAGACCGATGGAGGACATTGCGATAATAAACGGGGTTTTAGAATCATTGAATGCGTAGTAAACTCTTGTTATAGAATCTCTGAAAACATACGGAAGTATAGAGATTGACAGATAGCATAATGCTTCTGAAACCATAACAACAGCATTTGAGTTGAAAGCTCCACGTTCAAATATCAGTGAGATTCCATCTTTTGCAAGCAGCAGTATTAATATAAACATTGGAATCCCGACAAAAAATAAGACCCCGACTCCTTTATTAAAGTATGTTTTTATACCTTCAGAATCACCTTCTCCGGCAAGCCTTGAGAATATTGGAAATAGCGGTACGAGAAACGCTGTGACAAGTATTCCGACCGGAAATTGAAAGATTCTGTTTGCAAATACTACAGAAGTCCAGGCTCCTTCTTTAAGGGTTGAAGCGAAGAACATGTCTATATAAATACTTATTTGACCGATTGTAGAGCTTAAAATTGCCGGAAATAAAAGTTCGCAGATATTTTTAAATTGAGGATTTTTTATGTCAAAATTGGGTTTTATTCTGTAACCAATCTGTCTTATTTTTGGGAATTGGACTGCAAGCTGGCATATTGCACCGAGTGTTGTTGCTGCAGCTAGTACAATGCCTGTTTTGTCATTGTGTACAAGTGAAATGACAATAATGACAACAGTACTTAAAATCATTGGCGAAAGGTTTGGCAAAATGTATTGCTTATGACAGATTAAAAGCCCGTAGTAAATACCAATAATACCGCCAATAAGTATAATAGGCGACATTATTCTGAAGTGTTCGGAAGCAAGCGTAACCAACTCCGGAGCGCCTGCCGAGATTATAATGCCCATGACTTTGTCTGCAAAAAAGAAACCAAGAATTGCACATGCGGCAAAAAATATAAAAGAAACAGTTAAAAATGTATTATATAGTTTGTTAACAGTTTCGTCAGGTTTAGAATCGAAGTTTGGTATTAATTTAGAGAATACTGCAACAGCTGCACTGTGAAACGGTCCTCCGACGCCGCCAAGGATAATTATAGCCAGAGATGGTATTTGAAGAGCATAGAAATAAGCATCCGAAACAAGTGTTGCACCATAAAAATTGGCAACAACCATGTCCCGCACAAATCCCATAAATTTACTCGCAATCGTTACAAGAGCGATAAGCCACGCCGCTTTTAGTACACTATCAGCCTTATTCGTTTCTGTCATACTTCTCTACCAATTCTACATACAAAGTTACGGAACGACCTAAAGTCGGGGGATAAAAGATTACTGTATTTTCACCATCTTCAATGTATCTTGAAATATCTATTTTAAAATCTTTCTGGAAAATAGTTTTTGTGACCGGAAACTCGTGAACCTTGCCGTTTATCATAACTGCAATTTTGGCGGCAGTCGAGTCTGTTACAATAATTCGTGCTCTGCCTATAGGTGCCCAGAAAGTTTGTTTAACTTCATTTCCGCAGACTGTTACTGGCATTGTTCCGAGGTTAATTCCCGTATAATAATGTCTTAGGATATTATAATATGGCTGGTTAAGTTTTGTTGCCATATAACCTGCTCCATACTGGCTCATTCCGACTCCGTGCCCGAAACCTCCGCCATTTATTGTAACATCGGTTACATTGCCATAATTATCAAGCTGTTTTTCGATGATAATATTTGCGCTAGGAAGCGAAATTCCGTCTTTTTGAAAAACACGCCTGATTACAAGTTCTTTTGTAATCCTATAGCAGCCTTTATCTGTCATTAATTCTACTTCAATGGCTTTTCCGGAAGGACCGCGTTTCATAACTTTGATGTCTTTTATATGTCCAAGCTCATCGCCCTGATTGAAAGCAGGGTGAATAAAACCTGTTTTTGATTGGGCTATTAAAGTAGATTTTAAAATATTTTCCAGCTCACCGACAGCCCAGGTTTTCTGCCATCTGTAGTATGGAGATTCTATGTCATAAGACGGAACTTTTGTTTCATAAAACTCTTTAGCCTTGTCCTCTTCTTCCAGTGTCTTAAATTCTTCTTTATCGGGTACTGCCGTTAAGTATGGTCTTTCAATAGATGGAAACATTTTTGTTGCAGGTTCGGAAAAAGCATTTGAATAGCTTTCTGTATATCCGCCTGCTGTCGAACTGTATAATGCAAGTATTGGTGCATTGTCGTACAAGGCAACAATTCCGTCCGTTTCCATAACAGCACGTGTGGATAAGTCATCTTCAGTATTGACTCCGTAATACACCTGACTGGCTACACTGTCCACAACATTAAATTCATCATATGCCTGTGTTCTTGGTGATAATACATAATTTCTTGCTGCCACCGCCTGTGCTTTTAAAGCTTCAACACCAAACCTTACAGGCATTTCGTTTGGGACAACTCCTTTTAAATATTCTTGAACTTCAACGAGATTTACAAGGTAAAAGCCCTTTCTGTCAGGATGCTGAACAAGTTCAAACGCTCCATGGTAAAGTGCAGGTTTTCCTTTTCGTTTTAGATCTTTAACCCCTAAAACTCCTTGAGGGCAGATTATAACAAAATCCCGCAGGGTTGAAACTTTCCCGTTAATAACAAGATCAAGACCGGTTACACCATTATAAACGGTGATTTCTGTATTTGCCGGTACTGCTGCTATAGCTTTTTTTGTTTCTTTGTCGCAAATTTCACAATCTGCTGTACCGTATACAGTTATCTGTTGCTTTAATACATTTTGGAATTTGTTATCAGTAAGCCCCACTCTTACTATATTGTTATCGGCAAATGCGGGCTTCGCAGCTGCTATGCAGGTTAATAATAACAATACAGCCAATAATGATTTTATTTTATTTCCCAAACGGTACCTTCCTTAGAATCTTTTAATACTATACCAGCCTTATCTAAAGCTATTCTGATTTTATCTGCAACTTCCCAATTCTTTTCTGAGCGTGCAAGCTTTCTCTTCTCAATAATTTCATCCATTGATGAATATTTTTCTCCCAATTCTGTACTTATCTCTTCCAACTTCTTTTTAAGCTCTTCATCAGATAATTTTGCTTTTTCAAAAGTAAAGCCTAAAGTAGATGCCAGTTTGTGCAATAGAGTATAAGCATATGAAACATCTTTATTTGCTTTGTTAGCTAAATCAAATAATACAGCAAGTGCTTTTGATGTATTTAAATCTTCATCCATTGCCAATACAAATTCTTTGTACTCATCATATTGTGAAATATCCATAGTATCATTGATTTTTGTTTGTTTGGCATTGAGCATTCTCTTTACACCATTAGCAGCTGCCTGCAATGCTTCGTCAGAAAATTCAACCGGCATTCTGTAATGATTGGTTAAGATGAAAAATCTTATTGTATTGGCATCATAATTTTTTAGTAAATCATCTATTGTGAGAAAATTTCCCAGAGACTTAGACATTTTTTCTTTGTTAATGGTTACAAAACCATTGTGCAGCCAATAATTTACAAATTTGCATCCGTTTGCGCATTCCGATTGTGCAATTTCATTTTCGTGATGCGGAAATATTAAATCTGCACCGCCTGCGTGTATGTCTATTGTTTTACCCAGATATTTCCGGCTCATAGCAGAACATTCTATATGCCATCCCGGACGACCTGTTCCCCAAGGTGATTTGTAGCCGAATTTCTCATCCTTTTTCCATAGCGCAAAATCAAGCGGATCTTCTTTATGTTCTCCTACTTCAATTCTGGCTCCGCTTTCCAGCTGATCAATCGGTTGTTTCGACAAATAACCGTATTTAGGGAATTTTTTTACCCTAAAATAAACATCTCCATCAGCTTCATAAGCGTATCCTTTGTTGATTAATTCTTTTACAATAGCAATCATTTCGCCCAATGTTTTGGTTGCAAACGGCTCTATATCTGGTTTCAAATTGTTTAAAGCCTTCATGCTTTCACTAAATTTTTTATACCAAAAACCGGAAACTTCTTCAGGGGTTTTGTGTTCAGCTTCTGCCTTTTTGAGGATTTTATCGTCAACATCCGTAACATTTCTGCAATAAGTTACATTATATCCTTTAAACTTCAAATACCTGTATAATACATCCCAGGTAATGTAGCATCTTGCATGTCCTAAATGTGCATTATCATACACTGTAGGTCCGCAAACATACATTTTTACTTTATTTTCCTCAATGGGTTTAAATTCTTCAATCTGATTTGTATAAGAGTTATGTAGTCTCATAAGGTCTCCCCAAAATAGCCGGTTTACAAAGACAATACTACAACAAACAGATTATTATGTCTATCAGACCCAGAATGCTGGATATTTAACCGTTAGTGCCTTGTTCTGCCATTTTCTTGGCATTTGCTTTTCTTGTGTTGTGATATGTCAGCATTGGAATTAATATACCCAGAATTACAGGGGATATGAATACCGTAGATATAAATCCAGGAAGTGAGTTCAAGCCTCTTGCCATTTTTGCTATTTTGTTATTCTTTATGGCTCCCGAACCTTTCATTAATTTAGATATAACTTCATCTCCGGTGTTGTTGTCAGAAACTTTAAATTCTTTAAATAATTCTATAATTTTTTTGTTCTTTTCTTCCTTGGTTAAGTGCTTGATAGAATCCAGCGTAAATGTTCTGTCATTAAACATAACAGAGGCATTCTCAGACTTAGACAAGATTTTCTGTAAATCTCCGCCTTTGTTATCTATAAAATTCGCAAAGTTTAATAATTTGGATTTAGAATCAATATTTCCATAAATTGAATCAAGATCCGCTACTGATAAAACTTCAAGATCGCTGTACGGATTTATTATATCTAAACATTTATTTAATGCATTTTTCCCGTCAGAAGCTCTGTTGGTAAGGACGAAGCCAACATTGTCCTCATAACTTTTTACGAGCATCTTTGTTAATAAAGGTACTGCAAAAACAACTGACAGAGAGGATACAGTATCTCTTAATAGTATTTCATAAATTTCTGTCATATCTTTTTTGCCGTTAGAATCAACAGATGCTCTTTCCCAGGCATGCTTTCCTCTCGGCCACAACAAACCTAAAGTTGCAAGCAGTGCAAAGGTTGTTTTTGAAAAATTATATCCGGTGTATTCTAACAGTGCCTGACATTTTTCCGGAATCTGCTTTGTGGCAAAGTTTCCTAATCTGGCGAAGAAACCATCTGTATTTATACCCTTTCCTTTGAAGCTTGGAGAGGTTTCTGCTTCTTTTTTGTGATTATTTTCTGTTTCAAGTTTCTTTTTATTCTCCTGCAAGTGTTTCATAGTATTTGCACCAGGAGAAACTTTAGAAGGAGCATAAAGCTTTGGCAGTATAGATAAACCGCCCAGAGTAATTACAACATTGGCAACGTTTGTCAACAGACGTTTTGCGGCAAAGTTGTTTTTGATATTTTCAATTGCTCTTGCATCAATTGCAGAAGCTTGAGGGTTGTTTGATATTGCATCAAATCCGAAATCTTTGATCGCTCTTAAAGTTTCAGCTGTTCCAAAAGCAGCTTTTGTTTTTCCTTCGCCGACAAAAACCTTGTTAACATTAAATAATTCGTCGGAATTTTCTACCATCTTATTATTTATTGTCTCAACAATATTACCTAATGCTTCTTTGCTAGATTTTTTATTGCCGGAATTATATTTATTAAATTCTTTTATTATGTAATCAACTGTCTCCTGTGATTTCGGGTCATTTGGAACAGTGTCTTTATACATTTTAGTTAGGTTGTACTTGTAAAACTCTGATTTTAATTTTTGAGAATCATTAATTATTGATTTATCAAACTCCGGATTTGAAATCATTGATTTGAAATTTTCGCCCAGACGTTTGATTAGCCTTGTATTTGTGTTAGTAGATTTGCAGAATTTGCCCGTAAGAGCTAAAACCGCAGGTGCTACCGCAATAATGTAAGGACCTGTAATACCTTCTCTTCCAAGAACTTCAAACCCTTCCTGAATATTGTATTCTCCGGTTAATTCTCTGTCGCGGTGGAAGCCTGTCCAGACACGAGGAGCTGTCATACCAAGTCCGTCTTGTATCAAGAATGATACAAGATATCCCTTGCTTTCTATCCATTGCATAATGGAACTTGACAGTCCGAGCATTGACATTCCGAGAGCCTTAAATGAAGGATTGTTGTTGTTGTTTGTGTCATTTTTAACCGTTGAGGTTAAATTCTTGCTGCTGCCATTTTCTTGTTTAGTGTTGTATGGTTTTCTGTACAAATCAGCATGCGAATTAATAGAAGATATTTTCAATATTTTGCCCCTATATTACGACTATAGTGTACCTGTTACACTATTATACGTATAGTGGCATATATGTACAAGGCAGAGTATATACGATTGTTAGAAAAATTTACATTTGTAACTAAAAATATTACAGGTATTTTTGCTGTTTTAATTCTTTAGTCCGTTCGCCCAATCTCTTGCAAGCATTTCGCCTTTACCTTCCGGCTTAACCTTGATTAATCTTAATAATCCCTTGCCTGTTTGGACATCAATTCCGGATTTCGAAATGTTGACAAATTCTCCAGGGGTTCTCTGGTTGTCATCTTCCAGCGGTTCTGTTTCCATAACTTTTATTATTTTGCCATTATGTTCAAAAAAAGCTCCCGGACATTTGTATACGCCTCTTACAAGATTGTGGATTTCTTTTGCGGATTTAGTCCAGTCAATTTTGCACTCTTCTTTTTTTAATTTGTCTGCAAAACAAATTCCATCCTCACATTGTGGTGTCGGTTTTAAAGTTCCATCTTTGATACCTTTTAAAGTTTTGTCTAAAAGTTCCGGAGAGTTAGCTGCACAAAGTTCAAAAAGCTCAACACAATTCATGTCCTGAGTGATTTCAATAGGATATTTCATGCAAATATCGCCGCAATCAAGCCCGAGTTCTGTTATCATTGTGCAAATACCGGTTTCTTTATCGCCGTTAATAATTGCTCTCTGAATAGGATTTGCACCCCGGTATTTAGGTAAAAGAGAAACGTGCAGATTAATTGTTTCATACTTTGGAATATCAAGAACTTCCTGTGACAAAATCTGCCCGAATGCGAATGTTACGAAAAAATCCGGCTTTAATTCTTTTAAAGCTTCAATAATTTCCGGTTCTTTCCTGATAGATTTAGGCTGAAAGACTTTTATATTATGTTCCATGGCAAACTGTTTAATAGGGCTTGGTGTAAGTTTATGCCCCCGCCCTGACGGTTTGTCCGGCTGGGTTACGACTGCAAGAACCTCAAAATCATCAGAGTTATAGAAATGTTCTAATGATTTTAAACCTATATCCGGTGTTCCAAAAAACACTATGCTTATCATAATCTTTACCTTACCTTTTTATTTTATGACTCTTCTTTAAGCTCTTTTTCCTCTTGGGCTTTCTTTTCTTTTTCAATCTTTTCTTTCATCAAAACTTCAATCTTTTCATCAAGCTCAGGCTCATCTAGGATTTTGTCGACCTGAATATCAGGCAGATTACATTTTTTGAGCATTTCTTCCGCTTCAAATCTGTTGATAACGTGATCAATAAATAAAATCCCGTCAAGATGATCAAACTCATGTTGTATGGCTCTTGCAAGAAGACTTCCGTCTTTTGCTTCCAGAACAAAAGAACGACCGTTTCTGTCCATAGCTTTTATCATAACGTTTGCATATCTTTTTACATCAGTAAATGCTTCCGGAAAACTTAAACAGCCTTCGTGGCTTATTACTGCTCCGGATTTTTTTATAATTTTAGGGTTAATAAATACCATCGGATTTAACGGCTCATTTCCCGTAGAGGTATCTATTACAAAGACTCTGTAATTTTCCCCTATTTGCGGAGCTGCAAGCCCGACCCCGTTTTGTGCATACATTGTATCAAGTAAATCAACTACAAGATTTTTAATTTTCTGTGAAACTTTATGAACTTCCCTGGACGGTTGTCTCAATGAAGATTCTCCATACTTTACAACTTTTCTTATTGACATATCTGTACCTCTCCGTAATTAACATTTTATCACAAAAATGAACAAAATCCGAATAATGGCGTTATAATAATAGTATGGAAAAATTCTGTGTGATAATGCTTTTATTTTTAATGACTTCTTTATCTGTATCAGCTATAACAGTAAAGATATATGATAAAGACGGATTCCGTATAGGTACTTTTACCAAAAACGGAGATGATTTAGAGGCTTATGATATGGATGGTAATGCAATGAAGGAGGATGCTTTAGGAAATAAACTTCCTGCGGAAGAACTGTATTTTTATGACATATCAGGTAATTTAAGACGGTTTTCAACCGAAAAGCGAACGATTGCTCCCGTTAATATCGAATTAGACGGCAAAACCTACAAAGGTCCTCTTTATCGCAGACCGAGATAATTATTTTTTTAGAACCCAGAAATCTTTTTGGAACAGGACTAAAAATGGAATAAGTTCAAGTCTGCCAATCAGCATATCAAAAATAAGAATAAATTTTGTGCTCCAGTGCAGAGGCTCAAAACTCCCTAAAGGTCCTATTTTACCGAAACCGGGTCCGATATTTCCTATAGCACTCACTGCTCCGGTTAGTCCAATAGTGGTGTTTTGTTCTATTATAGCAATTATAAATGCAGAAAAAGCAAGTATTGCAAAATAAAAAGCGACAAACATTAAAGTTTGGTCTATGATTTCTTTTGAAACGGAATAACTGCCGATTTTTATGTTGCAAACGGCTTTCGGATGAAGAATTTTTGTCATTTCTGTTTTCATAATCTTAAATATTAAAAGCCATCTTATAACTTTAATACCGCCGCCTGCAGAACTTGCGCAGCTTCCGAAAAGCATAATTGCAAAGATTAAAAGTTTGCTTGTGTAATCCCATTGTGTATAATCAGCGCTGCAGTATCCTGTTGAAGATACAAGTGCAGAGATATTGAAAAATGCGTGGGTTATACTGCTTACAAAATCATAATTCATATTAAAGAACAATGATACAGATAATAGTATTCCGACAATTAAGATAACGTTAAAATAAGCTCTAAACTCTTCATTTTTAAACAGAACCAGCGGATTTAATCTTATCCAGGCTTTGTATTGCAGGTTAAAGCTGGAGCCTGCAAAAAACATAAAGAAAGTTGTAATCCACAATATAGGGAATGAATACCCTATCATGCTGTCACTTGATGGAGACAGACCGCCGCCCGATATGGAAGAAAAGGCATAGCACACGGAGTCAAACCAGCTCATGCCGTATATTTTCAACAGGAAAAAATCAATAATTGTTAAACCGGCATAAATTTTCCACAAAGCTGCTGCAGTATTTTTTATTCTGGGGGTAAATTTATCTTCTGTAGGTCCGGGAGCTTCTGCAAAAAACATTTGACGTCCGGCTATTGCAAATTGCGGAAGAATTGCGATGAATAACACGATAATTCCCATGCCGCCCAACCATTGGGTGAATGAACGCCAGAAAAATAATGCATGAGGATAGTTAAAATGTTGGAAAACTGTAGCACCTGTTGCTGTAATTCCTGAAGTTGCTTCAAATAAAGCATCAATTGGTTTGATGCCGAAAAATAAATATGGCATTGCGGCTAAGATTGAAGCAAAAATCCACGAAAATGTAACTACGCACAAGCCTTCTGATTTTTTAATATCATTTATGGATTTTATTTCTGAGATTCCGCTTACGAGTTTTTTTATAGTAACGGATATCATTAGTGCAAATGCTGCGGTTATTAAAAAAGGGAAAATTGCATGTATTTCATGAAAACTTATTGCAACTGGAATCGGAAGTAGCAACACAAGGCTGAAATACATTATTGTAAGACTGAATGAATATGCCAGATAACTTAATCTCATTCAATTTCCTCAAAAAATTCTCTTATAATTTTTGCATTCTCACTTGTAGTAAATATTATCAAGTTATCCCCGCTCATAACCTGTGTTGCGCCGTTAGGAATAATTATTCTTTTTCTGCGCTGGATAACACCTACAATGGCTTTTGCCGGAAGCCTTAAATCCATAATCTTCTTTGTTTGATAATTCTCTGGAATTTCTATTACCAGAACTTCACCTTTACCCTGTTCCACGGTAGCCAGAATCCCGATATTTGTTTCCTGAATACTGTTTTTTATCTCTTTCAAAGATGCGGTTCTGGTTGAAATAGCAATGTCAATTCCGACCCGTTCAAATAATTCAACATTTGTGCTCTTTGAAACTCTTGAGATAACACGTCCGGCACCCATATGTTTGACCAGAAGAGAACATAGAAGATTCTTTTCATCATTGTTGGTAACGCTTACAACAACATCAGAAAGAGCAATATCTTCCTCATTTAATAATTCCAGATCTGTTCCGTCTCCGTTAATTATTAAAGTGTTGTTTAAAACCTGTGATAAATATTCGCATCTGGCAGGATCTTTTTCTACAATTTTTAATTTTAATTTTAAATCTTCAAGATTTTTTGCCAGCTTCAATCCTACGTTTCCGCCGCCGATAATTGTAACGTTTTTTACAAACTCTTTCTCGTGGAAAAATTTCCCTGCCAGAATATCAAGAGAATTTGATAAGCCCATAAAGATAACTTTGTCGTCTTCATGAAGAACAGTTTCGCCATCGGGAATAAACAATTCTCCATTTCTTGTTATACCTACGATAACTGTGTCTTTAGGGAAATTACAATTTTTAACCATTTGATTTACAAGAATGGACTTTTTTGCAATCTTATATTCCAGCAGCCTAGCCCTGCCATCAGCGAAATGCTCTACATCCAAAGCTTTTGCTACGGTAATAATTCTGAAGATTTCCTGAGTTAAAAGTTCTTCCGGCCAGATTACATTGTCGATATAAAAATCGCAGTTGTATTCTGCATCTTTTGCCAGACCGAGTGAATATTTGTACTCTTCCTTCCGGACAAAACATATGGTTCTTACCGTACTGATTCGTTTTGCCGTAAGACAGGCAACTATGTTTAATTCATCCGAAGATGTGCAGGCGATGAAAACATCTGCTGATTTTATTGAGGCTTGTTTTAAGACTTCTATATTAGAGGCATTTCCTGAAATAAAACCGACATCAAGTTTATTAAAAGCATCAGCCCTATTATGTTCATCATCTATTACGGTAATATCGTTTGAGGTGTAAAGCTCTGAAGCAATCATTGAGCCTAACTCATTAGCACCAAAAATTATTATCTTCATAGCTGTATTTAACTTCAAAATTCGTATAATGTCAAACAATGCAAGGAGATTTTATTGTTAAGGGAGAAGTATTGGCAAATTTTATTTTTAGCTTACTTATACATATATGAAAGGTTAAACAAATATGAAAATCTATCCGATAAAAATTATAAATAATACTTCTTTTCAATCTGTTCAGTCTCAAAAGTCTCTAAAAGAAATTTCTGAAAGAGATAAGAAAATAATAAGAAATTACATTACCGGACTTAGTTATAAGTTAAAGATGAGTGAAGGTGAATTAACTCATTTTCATAAAATAAGAACTCGTAAGCAGCTAGAAAAAGAGGCTTATAAATATATTGCAAAAAAGCTTGATATTCCAAACGAAATTCTTCCGCCGCTTGTACAGGTAAGTGATTCTGAAAGAGCGGACTATTCTTATGCGTATCTTGATAATGTTATTCAGGCAAATGAAAAACTCCGAACTCCAAAAAATGAAATAATAAGTAGTATGAGACACGAATTTCAACACTTTATGCAAATATGTAATATGCTTAGAACACAGGGACTTCAGGAAGAAGTGCAAAACTATCTTATTACAGAGTCCATAAATGATAGAAAAGAATTTATAATAGATTTGATTAAAAAATCAAATTATAAAATGCTTACCCTGGATGAATCTCCTGATGCAGACTGGCTGAATAAGTTGTGTGATGCTTTGCGCAGGCAAGATATCAATGAGTTCAACAAAAATTTCAAGCCAATGGAAGAAAATGTTAAACAAATGTGGCAAAAAATTAGAAAAGTTTCTGAAAAACACTGGGGAACAATAAAACAAAATTCCTTTGAAGCAAAAAATAATAGAGTGCTATTTGAAGATTTAAAAAAATACAAACAAGATGGAGATATAATTGACTGGGCTATAAACAAACTTGAAAAAGATGCTATTCTTGCAGAAAACTTTACGTACAACGAATATAACAAAATTAACAGTGGATGCTATATCAGAAAAGAAAAAAATATCAGAAATGCTCTTGAAAAAGATGAATTGTACCAGAATTTACAAAAAATCGCAAGAGAAAGACAGCAGGCAAAAAATATAGATTAAACCTAAGTTATATTAAAAAGCAGAATATTTTATTTAACCTAACTGTTTAACTGTTGCGACAATTTTCCCGATAAGAATAAGTTCTGCAATCGATTTTCCGCTGATTGTCCGGATTCTATATTCAGGATTATCTGATTTAATAATAATCTCATCTAAATTTTTACATAATCTTTTAACAAAAAATTCGCTGTTGTAGCAGAAAACGTAAATCTTGTTATCCTGAATTTGATTGCCGCTCCAGTGTTCTACAATAAGTTTGTCCCCGTTGTCTATTGTTGGTGACATACTGTTACCGGAGGCGTTTATCATTGAGTATAGTTTATTTTTAGAATATCCATTTATCATTGATACAGGAATCGGTAACTTTGTTTTTTCTGTTGAAAACACAATACTTCCGCTCCCGCAGCTTGCAAATACATCATTGTAGTAATCAATAAAGGTAACATCTGAAACAGAGTTAAATACATTGATTTTAAAAAATTCTTCAACACGCTGTAATTCGCTTACGGTTACTTCGCTTTCGTTTTTAATTCTGTTGCTGATTGTTTGTCTGGTAAGCCCCAGGCTCTCTGCCAACAACGATTGATTAACACTTTGCCCTGTTTGTTTTGATATTAATGTTATTAATTCACCAATTTTCATCGTTTCACCAAATTTATAAATTAGTACTTGACATCTGTATCATATTATCTTACAATTGAGTACGAAATGTCAACTATTAATTGATATTTAATCATATATTTTTGAATATGTCAACGTTTAGATAGGAGGTAGAAGTTCGTAAAAATGGATTACAAGTATAATGTATCATGTAGTGAAACATTGTCAAAAAATTGGACACCCACTGCAATAGATTGTTATAAACTTGGCTGTAGGTGCTCAAAGTGTAATTTGTATAAAATATATTTTTTTCGAACAAATAATACATGCAAAATGAAGGAAACAGTAATTGAACTGGTAAGAAAACAGGGTGTGCCAAAGGAGGAGGAAGAATGAGCGGAGCTTCAAGTGTAGAAAATGGAAAATTGGGCGGACGACCAAAATATGATAATAATATTAAAATATCACTTCCAGACATAGAACTGGTTATACTGACTCCTAAGCAATATGGTTCACTTATTGAAAAATACGGATATGAGCTGTTTTACAAAGCTTTGAAAATTTTGGAAAACTGGTTAAAGTCCAGCCCGGAAGGAGAAAAATACAAGGGCAAAAACAATTATGCACATTTTCGCTCTGATGGCTGGGTAATTAATTCTGCCAGATTCCTTTAAACCCATTAAAGAATATTTTGTCTTATTGATAATAATTTCTCGAAAAACTCCCGTGTGGTATTCACTCCACGATTAAAACACTCTTGCTGAATTGAATACCACTTTTTTTTATTAAAATTAGTAATTTTAAATTCGGGTTTCTGTGAAAAAGCAGCAGTATCTTTAAATAAATCAAGAAGTGTTGTGAAATGGATTCTTTCATTCTTATAATTTCTGCCAAGCTTTTCGGAATTTGCAAGTGCACTGTATTTAGATTTATATTCAAAATTTTTATGGGTATTATACTTGATAATTTTTTGCAGAAAGTTACCTTTTTCTGTATGTAAAGGTACAGTCATATCCTGAAGATAGTGAAGTGCAAACCCGGCATGTCTTAAAAATTTTGTATCATCTTTTGCCATTATTGATGAGACGAGGTGTTCTTTAAACTGATTGTATGCATTCAATTGATCGCTGTTTGGACCAAAGCTTTTTTTTCTGGAGTTGGGAAAATAAAAATGCGTATTGTTATGATAACCTAGTTCAGACTTTGCGAAATCCGGCATTTGAGTGTATCTTGCTATTTGTCGTTTAGTAATATTATCAAGTCTGCTGCAATCTTTAAGCCCGAGCATTGTCATTTGTAAATGTGTAGTTTTGTTCCAGCCAAAATTAATAGAATTTTTTGAAGTATCAATTTGCATTTTGTAATACTAAACTGCAAAGCGGAAATGAACAATATCTCCGTCCTGCATTATATAGTCCTTTCCTTCCAGTCTCGTAACACCTTTATCTTTGCAGGCAGCGTAAGAGCCGTTTGCAACAAAATCATTGTAAGCCGTGACTTCTGCCCTTATAAATCCCTTTTCAAAATCCGTATGAATTACACCTGCAGCCTGCGGGGCTTTAGTTCCTCTTGTTATTGTCCAGGCGTGAACTTCTTTTTCTCCTGCAGTTATAAATGTAATTAAGTTTAAGAGATCATAAACAGATTTAATCATTTTATTAATACCGCTGTCTTTTACTCCGAGTTCTTCCAAATACTCCTTAGCGCCTTCTTCTCCGAGTTCTACAAGCTCTTCTTCAATCCTTGCACAAATAATTACAGTCTGTGCTCCGTGCCTAGATGCATATTCTTCAACTAATTTTGTATAATTATTTCCTTCTTTTAAATCAAATTCCGAAACATTTGCGCAATAAATTACCGGCTTTACTGACATTAAGTTTAGCGGTTTTATAACATTTATCTCATCTTCTGTAAAATGATCTTTTAGATTTATAAAAGTTCCTGTCTGAAGAAGTTCGTTGAGCTTTTTCAATGCGCCTTCTTCAAGAACAGCCTCTTTATCTCCGCCTTTAGCCTGCTTGGAGATTCTCTGCATTCTTCTCTCAACAGAGGCTAAATCCGCAAGAGCAAGTTCTGTATTAATAATTTCTATATCGGAAATCGGGTCAACTTTACCGGAAACGTGTATTGTATTCTCATCATCAAAGCATCTTACAACCTGAATTATTGCGTCAACTTCTCTAATGTTATGCAAAAACTGGTTGCCTAAACCTTCACCCTGACTTGCACCCTTAACAAGTCCTGCAATATCAACAAATTCAATAACTGTAGGTATTATTTCTTTTGATTTGCATAAATCAGAAAGAATCTGCAATCTTTCATCAGGAACGATAACAACTCCGACATTTGGTTCTATTGTACAAAACGGATAATTTGCACTCTGTGCATTTTTTGTCGCAGTAAGTGCATTAAACAATGTTGATTTTCCCACATTAGGGAGTCCTACAATTCCGGCTCTTAGCATAAAAATCCCTTTCAAAATACTTACTTGGTTCATTGTATCACGAAAGCAATGATATTAAATATAAAAATTAAGAAATATAAAGGAAAATTTCTAATTTGTATGTTTTTTTAATTTTATAATATTTAGATATCGTGTTAAAATCTGAACATTTGTAAAATTAGTGAGTTTGCAGAATGTTATAAAGAAGCGATTGATACTTAATAAAATAAAAACAATCGTTAATAAAACTTTACAAATATGGTTAAAATATAATAAAACTGCTTGCATTCAGAATTTTAGCAAATATTATAATATTAAGATGCCGCCCTGTGGTATCATTTGACAGCCGAAAAATTGAGGAATATATGGCAAAAGACGTAATAGAAATAGAAGGTACGATTCTTGAATCCATGCCAAATGCAATGTTCAGAGTAAAACTCGAAAACGGGCATGAAATTCTGGCTCATATCTCAGGTAAAATTAGAAAAAATTTCATAAGAATATTGCCTGGTGACAGAGTAAAAGTAGAAATGACACCTTATGATTTGACCAAAGGCAGAATTACCTTCAGATTAAAGTAGTATATGTGAGTAGGGTGCAGTCCGGTGTAAAGGTAGAAGCGTTGAATGCTCAAAGTGGCGGCACTTCCGGTATAAACAAATAAGAATTAATAATAACATAATAAGTAAAGGAAAAAACAATGAAAACAAGATCATCAGTAAAACCTATGTGTGATAAATGCAAGGTTATTAAAAGAAAAGGCAGAGTTGCCGTTATATGTGAAAACCCTAAACACAAACAAAGACAGGGATAATTAGGAAGTGACTGAGTGATTAGGTGACTAAGTGACTAAGGTGCATATGTTATAAGTTCATCTAAATATCAAAAGATTTATAAATATAATTTCTTAGTCACTTAATCACTCAGTCACTTAGTTACACAAAGAAGTTTAATAGTTAGAAAATAGAAATAAAGGAAAGAAAAACATGGCAAGATTAGTTGGGGTAGACTTACCTCGTAACAAAAGATTAGAAGTTGCTCTTACCTATATCTACGGAATAGGACCAGCTAGAGCAAAGAAAATTCTTGAAGTAACCGGTATTTCTCCGGACTTGAGAACAGACGATTTAACAGATGATGATATCAAACAATTACGTAACGCATTATCTGAATACAATATTGAAGGTGACTTGAGACGTGAAGTTACAATGAACATTAAGCGTCTTCAGGAAATTAACTCATACAGAGGTATGAGACACAAAAGAGGTTTACCTTGCAGAGGTCAGAGAACAAAAACTAACGCAAGAACAAGACGTGGTAAAAAGACCGGACCTATTGCAGGTAAGAAGAAATAAAATTTTCCGTAGTGTGACGGCGAGCGTAAGCGAGACTAACACGAAGTGGTGCGGAGCAGAGTGAATGGTCGTTTTGCGAAGCAAAACAAAATGAACGACAGCGAAGCGTGAAGGAATAATTTTAGATTTAAAAGGCAAAAAGAATTTAAAAATAGCAAAATATAAGGAATAAGAAAATGGCAAGACCAAAAACTACAAAGAAAAAAGAAAAGAAAAATGTATTGCAAGGTGTTGTTCACATACAATCAACCTTCAACAATACAATAGTAACTTCTACAGATACACAAGGTAATGCTATTGCTTGGGCTACAGCCGGTGCTACCGGATTCAAGGGTGCAAGAAAAGGCACTCCGTTTGCAGCACAGTCAGCAGCAGAATTGGTTGCTAAAAAATCAATTGATCAAGGTATGAAGAAAGTAGAAGTTCATATCAAGGGACCTGGTTCAGGTCGTGAAACAGCTATCAGAGCTATTCAGGCTGCAGGTTTGGAAATTACTTTAATTAAAGATGTAACTCCAATCCCTCACAACGGCTGCCGTCCGCCTAAAAAGAGACGTGTATAGTACATTTGTGAAGCGTGAAGCGTGAAGCGTGAAGCGGTTTTAATAACTCCTCACTCCTCACCCGTCACCCCTCACTCAACAGCAGGGGCTTGCTTTAAGCCAAAAAGTAAACCATAGATGCCCTGCAGAAAAGGAGAAAACAATGGCAAGATATACAGGACCTACGAATAAATTATTTCGTAACTACGGTGTAAAGGATTTATCAAACAGAAAGTTAACCTCTTCAATGAGACAAACTGCATCAGGACAACACGGTGCTGTTAGAAAAAAACTTTCTGAATATGCAATCCACTTAAATGAAAAACAAAAAATCAGATTAACATATTTAGTTAGTGAAAAACAATTTGCTAAATATTACAACGAAGCTGCAAGAAAGAAAGGTGTTACAGGTACAATCCTTCTCCAAATTCTTGAATCAAGATTGGATAACATTTTATTCAGAGCAGGTTTTGGTGTAACACGTAAACAAACAAGACAAATCGTTAACCACGGTCACGTTCTTGTAAACGGTAAGAAAGTAGATATTCCATCATATATATGCAAAGCAGGTGATGTAATTACTGTTAAAGCAAGAAGCAACGAATACTTAAAGACAGTAATGAGCGCAATTGATTTATCATTAGCTCCTTCTTGGATTACAGTAGATAAAGACAATTTGAAGATTACTTATGAAAGAGTTCCTCAAAGAGAAGAAATGGATCCTGATTTCAAAGAACAACTTGTTATAGAGTACTATTCAAAATAGGCTGATAGGAGAAAAAAATATGGAATTAAAAATTAAAACTGTTAATACAATGACCAGCTCTGATGGTTCACAATATGGTAAATTTACTATTGAACCGTTGGAAAGAGGATTTGGAACAACTATCGGTAACGCACTCAGACGTGTATTACTTTCAAGCTTGGAAGGTACTGCTGTAACTTCTTGCAGAATTGAGGGTATTACTCACGAATACACTGCAATTCCTGGTGTATTGGAAGATGTTATTGATGTAATGCTTAATCTTAAAGGTTTAGCTATTAAAACAGATTCAAAAGAGCCTCAACATTTAAGAATAGATGTTGATAAACCGGGTCCTGTATTAGCAAGCGATATTCAGCTGCCTGCAGGCGTAAAGGTTGTAAATCCTGATTGGCTTATTTGTACAATAGCTGACGGCGGTTCATTCCACGCAGATATCGTGGTTGAAACCGGCAAAGGTTATGTTGCAAATGATGTTCCGAGAAATTCCAAGGCAGGAGCTCCTATCGACATGTTGCCTATTGACGCTACATTTATGCCAGTTAAGAGAGTTCGTTATGAAGTTGAAAATACTCGTGTAGGCGACAATATTGACTTCGATAAATTAACTCTTGAAATCTGGTCTAATGGTACTGTTGATGTAACTACAGCTTTAACTCAAGCTGCAGATTTATTAATTGAACACTTTGTTCAAATTTCTTCAATCGCAGGTAAAAATACTCACAAAGAAATTGAAGAAAAAGTTGCAGTTCCTGAAGAAACTGTTTCGAATGACTCTGAACAGGAACCTTCAATTACAATTGATGAATTGGAATTGTCTGTAAGAGCATACAATTGCTTAAAAAGAGCAAGCATCAACTCTATGGCAGAATTATTAAAGAAATCAGAACATGATTTATTAAACATCAAAAACTTCGGTAAGAAATCTTCTGACGAAGTAATCGAAAGATTACACCACTTCGGTTTAGACTTGGCTCCAAACCCTGAAGTAGACGAAGAAGGTTATGCAATACAGAGCACCGAAGAATAATTAAGTAAACAGAAAATTAGTATATAAGGAAAAACAAAAATGAGACACCAAACAAAAAAGAATACGCTTGGTAAAGCACAAGACCAGAGAAAGGCTTTGTTGCGTTCATTAGCTACTGAACTTTTTGTTCACGGTGAAATTAAAACAACTATGGCAAGAGCAAAGGCTCTTCAACCATATGCTGAAAATGTTATCACTATGGCAAAAAAAGCTGACTTGAATTCAAGAAGACTGGCAGGAAAATATATTTACGATAAAGAAATAGGGCAGTTAATTGATACAACAACCGGTGAAGTATTTGATGCTCCGCAGGAAGGCAAGAAATTAGCAAAACAAACTGTTTTGAGAAAATTATTCAGCATCATAGGTGTTAAATATTCTTCAAGACAGGGCGGATATACAAGAATTTTCAGACTTCCACCTAGAAGAGGTGATGCTTCTGAAATGGCATTAATTCAACTGGTATAATTAATGCGCTACGCTCTTGATGTTCAGTATATAGGTAAAAATTATTCAGGAAGCCAGATTCAATATGAAGGCGGAAAAGAGATTGATAAACCTACTATACAGGGCGAAATCGAGAAAGCAATTTGTACATTACTAGAGTCAAAGACTCAAATCAATAACCGACCGATTAAAACAATCTTCTCCGGAAGAACTGATAAAGGTGTAAATTCATTGGGGCAGGTCATACATTTTGATTACGATAAAGAAATTGTTGCTTCAAAATTTATCTATCATGTGAATGAAATCCTGCCTGATGATATATCAGTTGATAATTTGAGGATTGTCCCGGACTCGTTTCATGCTCAAAAGTCAGCAAAGACAAGATATTACAGATATGAGTTAATTAACAGACGTTATAAACAGGCGTTTGATGGTGATATCTTGAGAGTAAAATACGAGTTGAATGTAGAGCGGATGCAGTCTGCTTTGAACTTTCTACTGGGAGAACACGATTTCTCAAGTTTTAAAAGTTCCGGAACGCTGAACCCGAGCAAAGTTTGTTTTATCCGAAGAGCCGAAGTTGAAAAACAAGGTGACAGGATTTTTATTCATATTGAGGGCAACAGATTCCTTTATAATATGGTAAGAACAATTGTCGGAACCCTTTTAGAGATAGAAGGTCATAAATTGCCTGTTGAGCATATGAAAAATGTTCTGGAGGCAAAAGACCGCCGTAAGGCGGGACAAACGGTGAGTCCGTACGGGCTTACGCTAATGAAAGTAGAATACTAGGGTAAATTTTCTCTTAAAAGAGTGGTTTGCCATAACAATGGAGAATAAGCATGAAAACATATTCAGCAAAACCTCTTGAAGTTGAAAGAAAATGGTATGTAATAGATGCTGAAGGCGAAATTTTAGGTCGCCTTGCAGTTAGAATTGCAAACATTTTAAGAGGTAAGAATAAACCTGAATATACACCAAATGTTGATACCGGTGACTTTGTTATCGTTATCAATGCAGAAAAGGTTGTAGTTTCAGGCAACAAAGAAACTGATAAAATATATTACCACCATACCGGTTATCCGGGCGGTTTAAAAGCAGCTTCTGTAAAAGAAGTTCGTGAAAAAGATGCAACAAAATTAATTGAAAAAGCTGTTAAAGGTATGTTACAACACAATACTTTAGGCGATCAGCAGTTTACTAAATTGAAAGTATACTGTGGACCAGAACATCCGCACGCAGCACAAAAACCAATCGTGTTGGGAAAGGAGTCTAAGTAATGGCTGAATCAAAAGAAATAATGGCTACAGGACGTAGAAAATGTGCTGTTGCAGTTGTAAAATTAGTAAAAGGCAAAGGCAGAATATTCGTTAACGGTAAGACATTAGCTGCATATATTGGCAATATGCCTGCTGTTGAGATGATGATTTACAGACCGCTTGTTTTAACAGAAAATCAAGACAAGTATGACGTAAGAGTAAAAGCTGTAGGCGGCGGTCTCGTTGCACAATCAGCGGCTATCAGACACGGAATTTCAAGAGCATTGTTGAAAGTTAACGAGGAATATAAAAATGTTTTACGTTCAGAAGGCTTGTTGACACGTGATGCAAGAGTAAAAGAACGTAAGAAATATGGTAGAAAAAGAGCTCGTAAGAGATTCCAATTCTCAAAGAGATAATTTTTCGAGATATATGTTTAAACGGCGGCTTTTCAAAAGCCGCCGTTTTTATTAGTTATGTAAAAGTTCTATTTTTTTACCTACTTTTTTATTTAAAATTTTTACTCTTTCTTCATCTGTTGTTGTTAACGATACATAAACCTGCTGTGCTGAATCGGTAGGGTGCTTTATTTGTGAAAGCATATAAACATCTAAAAAACTCAGATTTTGCCAAAAGCATTTAATATATTCAAAAGCTTGGTTTGCGTCGAAATTGAAATTATTTATTCCAAATATTTTTGTGTAATCTTTAACGAATTTAAATATACCCTCTGATATGTACGGAAACAGATTTATACGGAATAAATCATTATCATTTAGGATTTTTCTATATTCAGGTTTTTTATCTTGCATATTTTCAATAGGAGCTTCATTCGATGTAAAAAGGAATTCTATTAAGTCCCAATTAAACCCTATTGTTTTGCTGTTATGCGGTTTTATGCTTAGATTTATATAATTGAATTTATAATTCAGCGTTGATGCTATATAAATACCAAGAAAACTTTTTGCGTGGAAAAATTTTTCAATAAGGGTTTGTGCGGAAAAATTACCGGCGCAGGTATCAACAATACCGATGTTTTCTCCCGCAAGTGCAACAGAGTCGGCATATTTATGATAATTGTTTTTAGTAATTTCACTAAATAGTTGGTTGTCATTTATACATAAATTTTTCATCCGCCTGGAAGCGTATATGTAATGACTTTTCGGAGCATGTTCAGGTTTAATCATGTCATACACCGCTTTAAGCATGTATCCATCACGTGCTACAAAGAAGATATCGCTAAAATTGCGTTGTTTTGCTATTATAAATAAATTTTCAATGACGCTTAAAGCAAGCGGACCTCCAATATTGTATCCTAAATCTTCCCAAAAGTTTGAACAGTTTCCCCGATTAATCCAATTTATAGCTGAAAGTGCGGTAATTGAGGAGGTGCTGATTTTATTAATTGCGAATTTATCAAAATATTCAAATGCAAAATGATTCATTTTTGAAATTTTATATCTTTCGAAAATATTTTTATAATAAAATGTTTCAATAGAATTTTCTCTAGCTTTTTCTATGTCTGAAATTTTATTATCACCAATATGTAAAATTTTATCAGGAGTTATATTTAAATCTTCCAGGATATATTTGTATAAATTTCCGCTGGCTTTACATTTCCCGATTTCTCCCGAAACGTATAATTTATTAAAATGTTTGAATCCCTTTTCTTTTAGAATTTTAGCCAATAAGTTTGAAGGAAGATACATGTCTGAAGTTATGATAATCTTATTGGCGTGTAAGGCTGCTTCAAATGCAAAGACAGGATCCTCCATATCTGAGATATCAGGGAATCTTATATTATTATCAATTATTAGTTTTCTTCTGAAAATAGCACTGCAGTATGTAGAACAGAAATTATTTTTATTTTCTTTAATTTTATTATTTGTCTCCTCAACAATACTATCATCAGAAGAGTTTTTATATAAACCCTTCGAGATGTCAGAATTTGTTTCAATGCCGTTAGTATTAATAAATTCTTTTACTTTTTCTTCAAGTGTAATCATATTACTCCGAAGTATATATTGTAAATTAACAGTATCGCAATAATTAACATGGCAATGATAAAACACTCTTTTTGTATTGTCAAGCAAATTTTTAAATATTTAATTTTTCGATATAATGATAGGTATAGGAGAAATATTGTATGGCAAAATCTAAAGATAAATCAGTTGATTCCTTGAGAGTGTCATTACCGCTGCAATTGCGATTATGTCGTGAAAAAGCGGGTTTAAGCATGCGTGAGGTTGCAAAGAGAATAAATAAGACGGCTGCAACAATAAGTAAGTGGGAAAGCGGGGAGACAATGCCATATGGTGATACCTTGTTAACGTTATGCAAAATTTACAATGTTGATATTACGGTATTTTATGGACTTGCAACGCAACAGTCGATTCGTATAACTCCAGCAGAGACGCATTTGATTGAATTGTACAGAAATGCAACAAGAGATGCTCAATCGGTGGTTGTCACTGTTTTAGAGAAGTGTCAGAAGGGTTGATTGAGGTAGGTTTAAGTCTTAGTGATTTATTCCAAAATGCAAGATATAGCTTGAATGATATTAATAGTATGTTATAATTGATTAAAGTTTATATAATATTTGCTTAGAGGAGCGATTTATGATTAATCAAATAAAAGAAGCATATAATGAAATAAATAAAATTTTTAATGAGAAATTAAAGTCAAGAGTTGATGCAATGGAGAAGGAAAGAGCTTCGAAAGCAGCATTGGTAAAAAGACTGAATATTGCTGCCGGAGTTCTAATTGGGTTGTCGATATTATTTATTTTATGTGCATTTTTCCCTATAATTCCGGTTTTGGTTGTATTTGCGATATTTTCCGCATTTTTTATTCCGCTTGGTATAATTCTCGGAATTATTGCGCAGGTGATAAAATTCAAATTTGTATCAAGTGTGAAAAAAGAAATGTTTCCGTATGTATTTAAGGCAATTGGTCCGAATTTAAGATATTATCCGGGAAAAATTAAATTCATTCCGGAATGGGCAAAAGGAATGAGTGTAAGCAATATAGATTTAAATTTTGTGCAGGAAATAGTCAATATGTTTATGCCTAAACAGAAGAAACTCAATCTAGGTAATGTAGGCGAATATGGTATTATACCTCCTCATGCAATTTTTTCGCAAGATGATGCGATAGACGGTACATATAATGACAGACCGGTAGAAATTGTAGAATTTGAATTAATGGATTACAGCAGACATTATAACAGTAGTACATCTTCTGGTTCCGGTAATAAGTTAATGAAAACGTTTCAGGGGATTTTATTTAAAACAACTATGGATAAACCTTTTAAGTCAAAGGTTATTGTAAGACAAAGAGGTGCGGCATATTGTTATGTACAAAAAATGCAAAAGGTAACTCTTGAGTCTACGGAATTTAATAATATCTATGAAGTTTATGCAGAAGATCAGGTTGAGGCAAGATATTTTCTTACAACTTCTATGATGGACAGGTTGATTAATATATACAAGTGCGGGCAAAATATTAATCTCAGTGTTGTAAATAATGATATTGCGGTAGTGAAACAAACAAAGAAAGATATGTTTGAGCCGGATATTGAAAAACCTTTGAATGATATTAATTCCTATTATGAGGTTATGATGCAGACAAAATCTATTCTTGATTTTATTACAGATCTCAAACTTGATGTAAATATAGGTATGTAATTAAATGTAACGATTTTGTAACAAGCCGGCAAAATTTTGCCGGCTTATGTTTTTATATATAAATAAGGTGAAGTGTTATGAACCAGATTCCAAAGATTACAGATGATAGCAACAAGTATTATGCGGGAATGACGTTAAATAACGCCAAATTACTCGGCATAGATAAAAGTTTTTGGCGCAGAGATTTTTATAACATAGATAAGAACAATGATGGGGTTCTTTCAGTAGACGAAATTATGAAAGAGAGGAAGCGATCATCAAGATCAGATAAGGTTATTGCCGGAATATTTGCGGGCTGGGGAATTCTTGATGCGTTTACAACCAAATCAAAAGGCTGGCTTGCAGCAGGCTTAGCTTTTGATGCTCTGGTTATTTATAATTGCTTAGCGAGAGCAAGAAGAAATGACAAACAAACCAAAGAGTATGAAAAAATCATACAGGAAAACAATATAAACAGATACGCCTAATTCTCTTTTTGCGGACTTAGTACAGAAATTACTGCGTGGTTCAGGTCGAGATATTTTTTTGCAGTTTCCTGCAAATATTCTTTTGTCATACCATCACAAATTGGCATATAGTCTTCTGCGAGAGCCAGATCATCGCATACTGTCATATAATATCCGATAGCTTCTCCTATGTCTGAAACAGTTTCGGCTTCGCAGGCAAAGCGGGATTTTAGTTTTTTCTTAGCCTTGTTGATTTCTCTATCTGTGATATTTTCACCAAGTTTTGCAATCTCTTCTTTTACAAGTTCAATCGCTTTGTCTTTAAATTCGGGCTTAAAATTAGCCTGAACAAAGAAATTGCATCCATCACGGAAGGAATAATTTTCGGCATCAATGCCATTGAAAATATGTTCCGGCTGATTTTCTATTAAATTATTGTACAATCTGGAGCTTGCACCTTCACCTAAAATCACAGAGAGCATTTCAAGTGCAATAAGATTTTTTAAATCTTTAGCGGGAGCTCCCAAAAATCCGAGCATCATAAATGATGAATTAATGTTTGCTTCGTTTTCAACATAGACGGTTTCTGCGACAGGTTCATCCGGTTTTATATTTCTTTCAGGCGGATGCGGTCTTTCGCCCCAGTTAAAACCTTCAACTACACGATTAAGAATGTCTTCGTGGTCAAAATCTCCAACAATGATAGTGGTAACATTTTCCGGAGAATAGAAAGTTCTGTAATAGTTCATTACTTCTTGTTGGGAAACCTGAGAAATAATCTCCGGAGTACCTATAACATCTCTTTTATAAGGATGCGAAGTGTACATTGCATTATTTGTAGCGTTATAAACCTTAGTCCAAGGCTGATCCTTACGCATACGGATTTCTTCGATTACAACGTGTCGCTCACGCTTATCTGTAACTGTTTTGTCATTTACATCAAATGGAGCTCCCATTTCGTAATCAGGAATTACAGGGTCTGTCATCATATCGGAGTGTAATTCAATTGCCTTATAGAGATTTTCGTTGTTTTCACCTTTAGGAAGTGTTACATAATAAAAAGTATAATCTTTCCATGTGGCAGCATTAACAATAGCGCCTCTGGATTCAAGAATTCTGTCGAATTCTCCGGCTTTGTGTCTATGAGTGCCTTTAAACATGAGGTGTTCCAGAAAATGTGAAATACCGTTATTTTTATCGTTTTCGTTTATGGAGCCTGTTTTAACCCAGGAAGAGACACTTACCATACCACCTTCTTTATGTGCCAGAACAATTTCATGCCCGTTTCCTCTTTCGTAAATTTCAACTTCATGTGTTAAAAACGGATATTTTACTAAAGTTTTTTTCATAAACACCTCTCTGCGTTTTATTATACTCTAAAAGATTTACAAAGTTAAGGGGCTTGTATGCTGTAGTAACTTTTTACTATGCATACAATTTTGTATAGAAATGCCGGATGGCTTTATTAAGCCGAAAGGATTTAGAGTAATATCAACTAATTAACGGATTTATTTAAAAATAAATAGGCTAAAATAAAGAGTATGAACTATGACTATAATTTATTGATGGAAAAAGCCCGTGAGGCTTCAAAAATGTCTTATTCTCCGTTTTCGAAATTTGCCGTCGGTGCGGCTGTTTTAGCAAAAAGCGGGGTTATATATTCAGGGTGCAATATAGAGAATTCTTCTTTCGGGATGACTATTTGTGCCGAGAGATGCGCAATTTTTAAAGCAATTTCAGAGGGAGAAAAGGAAATCTTAGCGGTAGCTATATATTCACCTAATGAAGATGATTGTTATCCTTGTGGAGCTTGCAGACAGGTAATGTACGAGTTTCAGGGAGACAGCGAGATTGAGATTATAACAGAGGAAAATTCAAATTTAAATATAAGAAAAATGAGTGATTTTCTGCCTTTTGGTTTCAAGATATAAATCTCTTGAAATCCAGGGGGTAAAAAGTTATTATGTATATTATTGAACTTTTTATAAAATGGTTAAATAAAAACAAACGAGGAGATGGGGCAAATCCTGACGGAATATTTAAAGAGGAGTTTAAGGGTTCGCAGGAGGATGAAGCGTTAAACTGCAGACACAATTTTATGCCTGTAGACAGTACGGGAAATGTTTTGGCTTGTACTAAGTGCGGATTTGTAGTAAAAAGAAATGAGAACTATAAAGGATAATTATAAATGCAAAAAGTTTTAGATTTTGTAACCTCAAAGAGTTTTAGGAATGTGGTTTGTTTTATTGTTTTTACGTTTTTATTAACAGTAACAATCGCATCACAAAACTTCTTTTTTCAAATGGTTATAGAAAATGGCATAAGCAATAAAGATATTTATGCGCATAGAGATATAAAAGTTGTTGATACAGAGAAAACGGAATTCCACAGGAAAGAAGTAGCAAGAAGGGTTGAGCCTATTCTTACACGTGTTGAGGATGAGTATATTGTAACCAATCTTTCAACTTTTCAGAATTCTGTTATGCGAATAAGGGAAAAAAATATCAGCGATGAAGTAAAAAAAGAAGAGTTGAATGTATTATTTGACGGTGCAGGTAAGAAAGAACTTGTGGATTTTCTTTTAAAGGCAAATGAAAATGATTTAAGATCTGTTTTTTATAATGCAAAAATTACACTTTCGTCAGTGTTAAATATAGGCGTATCATCAAAGGATTTTGAGGACGAAAATGTTGATGCCATTATAAAGAAAAATATTTCCAATAGTGTGCCTAAGTATCAGAGAGCATTAATAACAGGAATTTTAAATCAGGTTATAGTACCAAACCTTGTAGTAGATGAGACTGCAACTGATATTGCGAAGAAAAATGCCCAGAGTTCTGTAAAACCATATGAAGTTGTGTTCAAGAAGGGTGATAAGATAGTTTTTGACGGAGAACAGGTTTCCAAATTGAAACGTGATGCATTGAGAGCAGCAGGATATAATGTTTTGGAAATAAACTACGGCGGACTTCTCGGGCTGCTCATTTTGACTGCGTTTTTTACTTTCGTGTTTTTGCAGTATGAAAGAAATTTTGAAAAACAATATTATGATGTAAAACATATGGCAATGGCGGCAACATTCACACTGGTGCTAGCGTTCATATCGGTGCTCTTGCCGACAGGTTTTTCTCCTTATATAATCCCGATACCTGCTTATACAATTTTGTTATCAATATTTACAACGCCTCGTAATGCGTATTTTGCATCAACCATAATTCTTGCATTGATTGCAATTGGAATGCATTGGAATATAGAAGTTATCGTATCATTTATGCTGTTGAATACTGTTGTTATGACAGCAGTCTCAAAACTCAAGTTTTCAAAACGTTCCGATTTGTTAATCGTAAGTTCAAAAATCTCTCTTGCAGGGGTTTTGATAGTTGGCGGAATTTATTTTCTGGAAAAGTACATGATGGATATTGATAATTTCCTTATCCTTCGTGATCTGGGATTAATGGTAGTAAACTGTTTTGTAATAAGCGGCATATTGGTTCTGGGCGTGCTTCCTCTTATTGAGAATATATTTAGGATATTAACGCCGTATGGTCTGGCAGAACTTGCTGATCATAATCAGGAATTATTGAAACGCTTGATGCAGGAAGCTCCCGGAACTTTCAATCACAGCTTGACTGTTTCGCATTTGTGCGAAAGTGCGGCTGAGGCAATCGGTGCAAATCCTGTTCTTGCAAGGGTAGGTGCAATGTATCATGATATCGGAAAACTTTTGCGCCCTATGTTTTTTGTCGAGAATCAGTCATTTTACGGAATAGAAAATCCTCATAAAACTTGTACTCCGAGGTTTAGTAAAATGCTGATAACTGCACACCCGAAAGATGGTGTGGAGTTGGCAAAGGATGCTCACCTTCCGCAGGTTATAAATAACTTTATTCTCCAACACCACGGAACAAGCCTCGTAAGCTATTTTTATAATGAAGCATTGAAGGAAGAAGGCGCAGAAAACGTAAAAGAGGAACAATTCAGATATCCTGGACCAAAGCCGAATATGAAAGAAACTGCAATTTTGATGATTGCAGATGCGGTAGAATCGGCAGTAAGAGCTGCTAAAAATCCTTCAAACGAAGAAATTGATGCTATTATTAATAAAATCATCAAAGAGCGTCTAAATGACGGTCAACTTTCAGATTCCCCGTTGACATTAAAAGATTTGAAAGTCATTGCGGAAACCTTCTCAAGAATGTTGAGAGGAATGCACCATAAGCGGATTAAATATCATAATGATTTGGTGCAGGAGCTTGACAAAAACAATATGTTAAATCATGATGTCCTAAAACCTTCTATAGATGCCGACTTGGAGTCGAAGGTTAAGGAGCTGGAAAATAAAAAGAATGACAACAATTAATATTTTTACGGAAAATATTTATAAAGACTGGGAATTGGATGAAAAAGATGTTATAGACAAAGCAAGACAAATGCTTGAGTTTTACATAAAAAAACTTGGTGAGAAGTCTTGTTTAGCCGGAAAAAATTTTAATACAATAACTTTGGATATTGTGTTTTGTGATTCTGCAAAAACACAGGAATTAAATAGGGATTACAGGGGCAAAGACTATCCGGCGGATATAATTACATTTGCGATATTTGCAGATGACGAAAACAGTTTTATTTTTGACGGAGAAATCAATCTGGGAGAGATTATAATTGCTCTGGATAAAGTTATAGCAGGAGATAATAGGGATATCAGCAATTCAAAAAACAAAGAACAAGAATTGTTTTTTCTGATAAGCCATGGTTTGATGCATCTTTTAGGATTTGACCATCAGAGCGAAGAGGAATACAATTTTGTTATAGGGGAACAAAGAAAAGCTCTGGAGTGTATCGATTATGACAAAATTTAAGTCGCAAGGATTCAATAATACCTTTAAAAATGCTAGGAAAGGGTTCAGACTTGTCCTCAAGAGCGAGTTGAATATAAGAATCCATATAGCTGCTGCGTTTATGGTAATGCTTCTGGCATTGTGTTTAAAGTTTACGGTACTTGAATTTTGTATACTTTTATTTGTGATAGGTCTTGTAATTGTTGCGGAAATGCTGAATACTGCAATTGAGTTTACTTTGGATTCAATTTATCACAACAGATATTCCCGTATGGTTGGTATGGCAAAAGATATATCAGCAGGAGCAGTAATGTTTGCGACGTTAATAAGCGTCCTTGTCGGTTTAATTTTGTTCGGAAGTAAGATTTTACTCCTATTCTATCCTGTACATTGTATATAAGATATGTAAATTTTTGTAACAAAAGGTAATAAAAAGTGTTACAGATGTCGTTACATGTGGAATATATACTATATAATAGTACAAGGATATGTTATCAGAATGGAATTAATGGTAGGATTAACGGAAAATAAAAGTGCTTCAATGCATTCCCCGCAATGCTTTCAGCTATTAGGGGAGGAATAAAGCCCGCTTGTGGAGACAGTTTCACCTGGATTGGCTTAGTTAAGAAGTTTAGTAGTTTAGCAGTTGAGAAGAAAGTATTAACTTACTCTGTCTTGTGCTGGTTAGTCACTTCCCCTCGCCCTTTGAGGGAGAGGGAGCAGTCGTGCTTGAGCCGTGCGGCGAAAGCTACGAATGCGGGTGTGGGGGTAACTCAAGAACACCTTCAATCCGCTTCACTTAGCGAAGGCAAGCTTTTCTCAGACACGCTCCCGCTCTGCTCCCGCTATCGCTTCGAAAACCTTTCCCTCGCTTCGTTCCGCTTGAACCAGAAAAGTCTTACTTCCCCTCGCCCATTGAGTATACAATTGCGCAAAGACCATTCACGCCCAATGTGCCACGTCATTCTGAGTCCGATAACCATTTAGGGACGAAGAATCCCTAAAACTTTCCAAAAATGAGATTCTTCGGGCTCACGCCCTCAGAATGATGGCACAATGATAGGTCTTGTTACTAGTATACTTTTTATTCCTTGACTTTCGTTTTCTTGCAATTAATCATACAAATAGATGTATTCAAAATCATTTAAATCTGTCACAATACATATGTGAGAATATATTATGCCCTTTGTCTATAGACTTCAAAAAATTCTGGATTTTAGAATCCGTAAGAAAGAAGAACAACTGCTAGTAGTGCAAAAAGCGCAGCAGGAAGTCTATCTGGCAGAAGAAAGAATCAGACAGAATGATGCGGAAATCCGACAAACAATTCAAAACAAAAAAACTGCAGATTTCAGGATGATGGAATACTATGACAACTATCTGCACCATCTCTGGGATAAAGCTGATACCCTGGAACAAGAGAGAAAAAGGGTTCAAGCTATTCTGGATCAGGAAAAACAAAAACTCGTTAAGCTGGAACAGGCAGTGAAAGTTGTTGAAAAACACAAAGAAAAACAGAAGGAAGCGTATTTAGAAGAACAAAAAGCCATTGAATTAAAACAGTTTTCGGAAATCGGGGTGCAAAGATTCTTTATACACTCAAGAGAAGAAGCAGAAGAACAGGAACTTATGGAAAAATTAAAACAACTGGAGAATGAACAATGAACATAGAGGTAAATTCCAAAGTTACAACTACAAACAATATTTCAACAACCTCTTCATCAAAAGCCCAAGCGGATGAGTCAGTAAAATTCTCGGATGAGCTCTCTAACCTCTCTTCAAAAGAAGAGACTAGTGAGGCAAAAGAAAATGTCGAAAATAATAATGACAAAGTTCAAAAAGAAAATAATGATATTGATAAAACAGATGAAACCAAGGAATTAAAAGAATCAAAAAAAACAGAAGAAAAAAAGACTACTGATGAAGTTGAGAAAAATGAAAATTCAGATAAAATAAATGAAGATCCAGCTAAAAATACTGTTGAAAAAGTTCAGTGGGTTGATAACAATGATGATGCCCAAATAGATGAGGTTATTGACGGGCTGGAAGATGTTGTTGCTGAAATGAACGATAAGTTTAATAAACCTGAAAATAAAAAAGAGGATAATGCATTGATAAATAATGATATGAATATTCAAGAGTCGAAAGATCCAGCGTTTCAGATGAATGCTAATATGAATTTTAACAGCGATGCGCAGCCGTTTGCAAATTTCATAAATAATCAGAACGAGCAGAAATTGAACAGTTCTGATAAGGATCTTGAGGAAGAAAATGCGATTCTATCAACAATGAGCGAAAATATTGCAATGGCGAATAAAAACAGGATTCTTAATGAAGCCGAAGCTCAGAATAATCAAAGAGTAAAAACCGTATCTGATTCTCAGGGAATCAAAAAAGTCGACAAGCAATCTAATGTTACGCTGGAAACTGTTGTGAAATATGATACGGTTGTGATGAACAAAGATGATGTTGATTTCTTTGCAAAACTCGTTGAAAACGGGCAAACTGACATGACACAGGCAACTCAAAAATCGGCACACGTTTCTAAAACTTTGGCTGATATGCTTGCAAAATCCATGAAAGATAATCAACCTGTAAGAATAGATTTTGACAATAATATTTCTGTCATTATAAAAGTATCAAGGGACGGAAAAATCTCGGCAGATTTCCTCCCAAGTTCACAGGTCGCAGAAGCGTATTTGAAAGAAAATCTGCCGCTTCTTAAACAAAGATTTGATGATAACAACATTGAATATGACGAGTTGAATCAAAGACAAAGAAAACAAGACGATAAAGAAAACCGAAAGAAGGAACAAAAAGATGAATGATTTGTACACAACAGCGATTAACACCCAGAAAGCTACCGTTGAATGGATGGATGTTCTGGCTGACAACCTTACAAACGTTTATACTCCGGGGTTTAGGGAAAATAAGGTAACATTCAAAACTTTCCTTGGCGGTGCCATTATTGATAATAATGTGAAAAACCTCGGGCAAGGAAAATCTACTCCAGGTACCTCTAACGAAAACCTGTTTTTTGAAGGATCAGGATACTTTATGCTAAGAAGTCCCGACGGTAACGTTCAATATACACGTTTAGGTGAATTTACATTCGATAAAGAAGGTGTATACAAAGCTGCAAGCGGAGCAACTGTTCAGGGCTATATTCTCAACGATAAGGGTGAAATAATGTCCGGAACAAGTTCTATCGGTGCTGACCTCTATGAAGAAACTGCCCTAAAAGGCGGAGCGCTCAGTATCCCGACAACAAATATTAAACTCTGGATCGATCCGAACAATGGTAAGTTTCTCGGCAAATATGATGAATACGAAATTAAAAATGACGGTACAATCTATGGAAAAGCTGATGGCGGAAACCGTTCCGTTCCGCTTTATAAAATTGCAACTGCAAATTTCCACAATCCAAACGGTTTGTATGAAATTAAGGACGGGGTTTTTGTTGAAACTCCGGAATCCGGTAAACCTGTTGTCGGCAGAGGCGAAATCCGTTCAGGATTGTTAGAACAAGCAAACACCGACTTCAAAGCCAACATGTCCGACTACCAGCAAGCTAAAGTCCAGATGGAGCTTGTTAATGCGTTAATCAAGTCCAATAAAGATCTGCTACAATCCGCAATGGAAATGGCAACCCAATAGGTGCTACGCACGTAGACCTCTGGTCGGGTGACATGAGTAGTAATTACAAAATAAAATAAAACCTACTAGTCACCCTCTAGGCAAAACGACAAACCTAATGCATTTACCCCCGCACGTAGACCTCTGGTCGGGTGACATGAGTAGTAATTACAAAATAAAATAAAACCTACTAGTCACCCTCTAGGCAAAACGACAAACCTAATGCATTTACCCCCGCACGTAGACCTCTGGTCGGAACACATTTAGTAATATTAAAAGATGGTTGAAAAAGTTACGAGTGTTCCTCAAAGAGAAACGACAAACTCAATATATTTACCCCTAGACCTTTGGTTGGGTGACATGAACAGTAATTACAAAATAAAATAAAACCTATCAGTCACCCTCTAGGCAAAACAACAAACCCAATATATTTACCCCCGGGTGATATAAAAAGTATTATAATATTAGTTAAACTCCGTTTTATAGAGGGATTAAGGGAATCTTTAATTCCTTTTTTATTTTGGCTATACACGCTCATTAATGATTTTGGCAGAATTATCCAAATCATTCATCAGCGCTTCATTTCCCTTATCTAAGCCCCTGTGTCTTAGAGCTTGTGCAATTGCTGCCGGGAAGTTAGGAGCCTTACCTTCAGAGGCTGCTCTATAATAATCATTTTCAAAATCTTCGCCAAGCCTCAAAGACCAGTTCCCGTGAGTTGTACCAGGACGGTTGTATGTTTTTCCCAGCCCCCAAAAGTCAGTAAAGAATATTTGAATCCTTTTTGCAGGGCTTGCAAAAAGCTCTGCAAAACCTGCTGATAGAAATTTCTTCTTATCTGTGCGAAGTTCATTAATATATTGCTTTTTCTCTTCCAAAGTTATATCTTTAGGTGCAGTATCTTCTGCCAGCAATTTGGTTTTTTTCAAAAAGCGTGATTTTTTATTACCATCATTTTTGAAATTAAATAAATCGTTAATAAATTCTATAAATGATGAATTATCGTGAGAACCTATCATTATTACGTTTTTCTCTGGAGCTTTAGCTCCTCTGTGATCAAATTGGGTTACTGAAATTCCTGATAAACCGAGTTTTTTCATAACCCGCTCTGTAGGCAGGTTTCTGTCCCCCAAATCTTCGCAAATAATAGAAGATTTCTTCAAACCGTACTTTTCAGCAGCCGGAATGATAATTTTTGTCAGCAATGCTGCATACTCATCATCACTTTGTTTTTTGTATTTGCCGGAAAATACGGAGTAAATTCTACCGGAATTGGAGGAAGTCATCTCCTTGCTTGCAGTTGTGTAAATAAACGGATCAATCAGACCGATAATGTGGTCAATTCTGATACCGCCCGGAAAACTAGCAAAGTATTCTTCGTATTTCTTTTTCAGAATTTCGCCGGCTTCGCCCAGTGAACCATCTTTGTTAAAAATCTTTTCCGGGTCATAATATTTAAATCCCCATCTCTGACCTGTTTTGGAAAAATAATCCGGAGGGCAGCCAATTGCCATTCCTTTTAGAAACAGGTCTTTATTAACCCAAGTTTCTACATCAGTAGGTGCAACCGGCGAGTCTCCTATGATTTTTATACCTGTTTCTTTTGCAAGTTTATTGGATTTTTCGTTTTCTTTTTCAATAAGCATTTGCTGGAATAAAAAGTAATCATAGTCATCTTTATATTTGTCTTTAATTTCTGCAATTCTTGCTTTTGATTTTGCAGAATCTTTATTAGAGAACAAATTTTTGTCAAGCTTGTCCCAGCTATCCATTCCGGTTGTTTTTGAAATCGTTTTTAGTTCATTATCGTTGTATGAGGCAGCATTTCCCCAAATTGCGAAATTATCATTGCCGTGAATTTTTGAGAGGACCCTGTAAATAGCGCTTTCTTCGTAGTCGCTTTCTTTTGCGGCTTTAAATTCCAAAAACTCTTTTGAATTTTTAGCGTTGCCATAAGCTTCTCTAAGCGCAACTTCATACATTCTTCTAATATATGGATAATCAACTTCGTCTTTAGAAGGATTATTCTTGACAATTGCATTAAAAGTTTTTTTAGATAGAATATTGCCATATTCTTCAGAGGCGAGTTTTTCGAGCGGTATCATAAAAATATTTTTAGCATTAGATTCCGGCGCATATGGAGAATTATCCATTACTTTTCTTAATCCGTTAGGTTCTTGCTGGATTCCGGTAATACCGTGGTTTTTTAAAAACGGAAGCAGTTTTGTTATTGTTGTTCTTGAAAACAGAGAGCCAATTCCAATATTTTCAGCTTTAACCGAAGGGGCTGAAGCGTTGTGTAGAATAACATCCACTTGTTTGCCCAGAAGCTTTAATCCTTCATTTACTGATGAAGTATAAACTTGCATTTCCTTCTGGTTAGGTTTGCGGGTAAATGCCGGATTATTGTCGATCTTCTGAATTTTCATGGAACACTCCTATAATACACACATATAATTTAGCATGTGTATCGTATCACAAAGTGTATATCCGTGCAAGCATATCTTTTATATCAAAACCAGTTGCAGACATTTTCTGTGCAAAGTCGTTCTGCAAGGTCGTTAATGATATTTACTCTTGTCATTTCGTACGTTACCGGAGTTATTGATATTTTGTTATTTCTGACTGCTGCAATATCTGTTGAGGCATCTTCCGGCTCGTTGATTAATTCACCCGCCATCCAGTAATAAACTTTACCTCTCGGGTCGACTCTTCTTTCGTAGGCGTCGGTAAACATTCTGCTTCCAAGCTCTGTAATTGAAATTCCTGCGATATCTTCTTTTTCAAGCCCGGGGACATTAATATTCAAAATAGTTTTTGGTGGGATAATGTATGTGTCAAGTTTGTTTAATAATTCTGCAATAAAAGATGCGGCAAAATGAAAATCTTCGTATTCATTTCTCAGACTTGCAAGAGAAGTCGCAATACTCGGATAGCCCATCATTGCACCTTCCATGGCGCAGCTTACCGTTCCGGAGTATAAAATATCCGCACCGAGATTTGGACCGTGGTTAATACCGGAGATAACTAAATCAGGAAGTTCTTCTTTAGCGAGAATTGCGTTTATGGCAAGTTTTACACAATCTCCCGGTGTGCCTGTTGTCATCCAGCAGCGTTTAGAGCCGTATTTAGCGTCAACCTCTTCAACACGTAAAGGTGTATGAAGAGTAAGCGAGTGTCCTGCGGCACTTCTTTCTCTGTCGGGAGCTACAACGTAAACATCATGACAGGGTGCAAGTGCCTCAATCAAAGCTCTTATTCCGTTTGCCAAAATCCCGTCATCGTTTGATATAAGTATTTTCATATACGCCCCCTCTTGAAATACAGCTATTCAATTATATCAGGATAAAGTTTTCTTGTACATACTATTTCTTAATCCCCAAATATAAACATTGGAATATCTCTTTCAAGTGAATATTGTCTTAAAAATTCTGTTCTTTCTGCAACAGGAGTTAATTCGACTTCACCTATTTGTTTAATATTTTTTTCAACTTGGGTAAGTTCATTTCTATGTAAAAATTCAAGAGGATTTTTGATTTTTTCGTTTGCATCAGCACTGTAAGCCCAGGTAAACATAGGCGCTTCCGGATTAGAAGCATAAAACTCGTCATAAGCACGCTTTTGTGCTCGTTGGTTTGAAACTATATTTTCGGCGAATGCTTTAATTAATTTATTTCTGAATTCAACAGGATCTGAGTTGTCAATCGGTTCAACTTCATTCCAGGATTTGTTCTGGTTTTTCTCGACAAATTCTATATACTGTTCATCGCTCATTCCGGTAGCTTTTTTTATAAGATTTGCAGTAAAGACTCTATCACCTTCACGCCTGCCGCCGAAAATATAGTTCTCTTTAAATTCAGCAATATTTTTGCTGCAGCCTGAACCGGCGTCAGTTTCTCCGCCGCCGTAAACATATTTAGATTTTATATTTAAGCCAATACCTTGCGTTCTGTAATTACGATGTTTGGATTCAGGGCGTTCCATATATGTTACGGATAATAGTGCATCTGAATCCGGCAGCCCGAAGGAGTCGAATTTGACAAGCTGGTTTGAATAGTTAAGAGCGTGTGCAAAGAATTTGAAGTTTCCGGTATTAAATTCGGACTCAAGAATCTTCTCTCTACCTTGCCGAACTCTTCCTGTACCGGTAACTCCGCTTGTAGTTGTTCCTTTTGGGAATCCTAATGCTTCCCAGTCGGTTACTTCATTAAATTTAATTACTATTAAACCGTCAGAGTCAACATAAACACCTTTGTGCTCGGTGCTTCCGTCCGGATTAATCTGTTTTATGTGTGTTCTTATTACATCAGAGGTTGGAACTTGTGTAACAGGAGTCAGAGGTATTGATTTTTTAAGTTCGTTAATATATGTTTTTATGCGTTTTGCATAAATATCGGCACTCTGCCCGAGGCTGATTTGTGTTCCTTGATTATCATTAAATACCCGTTCTTCACCGTTGAATTTTGGATTTATACGACCGGTTGTTGAGTCATGGAAAGTATTGTCGGATTTTACAGCTTTTAAGTCTGCGTGTGTGAACATAAGCGCCATATCAAATAGGTTATCCTGCTGGAGGTCAAATGCTACAGATTGAAGCCGCTTTGTTAACTCCGCTTCATTTCTTGAAGTGTTTACAAATTCCAGCCACTCGTGATGACGGGCTATTGAATACAATTTAATTTCTTCTTCTCTTGTTAAATTAAATTTCTTTGCAATATAAAATGCATCAAACCCGCCGTTGCTAGCGTGAGTTTTGTCTGAGAAGCCTTCTCGTTTTGTAATATCGTGCAAAAGTGAAGCGAAGAGCATAATTTTTTGGTCTGATTCATTCAGGGCTTTGAACTTGGGATCCTGCGAGATTTTTTGCATTACTTTCAGAGAATGCTGCATTACATCAAAGCTGTGTGTAGCATGTTGTGTTTTTCCAATCATTGTTCTGATTTCCGGCAAGACTTCCGCAATTTCATTGAGAAGTTTTTCCACTGCCGGATTTTCGCATTTGATAGGATTATTTTGTGAAAATCTTATAACATCAGGTCTTAAATTTTCGACTACAGCCTGCGTTTTAGGGTCTGTAATCTGCGCAAGTTTTTTCCCGTTGTTGAGATTTACCGGATAACCGTTAATTGAATATCCGGTAGTTTTGTTGCCGTCATTTTTGATAATATCGAAACCAAAATAGTCGAATACTTTCTGTCTTTCTGTCTGCGGTAAATCTTTGACTTTTTCAAGAACTACGTTTACAAAATCATCTTTTGTAAATTCCTGACTGATATGAAGGTTCGCAAATTCAGAGTCGGAAATTTTTGCAATAGATTGAGACAAATCATCTATTGATTTTTTGAAGGTTTCAACCTTTTCCGGACTAAGCTGAACTGTTTCAATACCTAATGAACGTACCAGAGACGGAAGAAGTTCGCAGTATTGTTCCTGATTTCTCGGAAGTATTGGGAAATCTTTTGCAAGTTCATCTGAAATTTTAAATAAATCGCTGTTAGATGCTACCAAATCCCTTAAAAAAGTCTTTTTATTTTCCATAGGAATTTCATTAATATTTGAGACTTTTGCTAAATGTGCAAATTCAATTGCAAATGACAACTCTCCGGCAGACATTTGGGATATTCGTTCTCTGCCTAAGGTATCTTTTAAGTATACAAGTTTGTCATACGGAATAGAATCTGCTTTTTCAAGAATAGTATTTATATGGTTGTCGATACCAAGTTCTGATGCGTGTTCATAAATTTTTAGGGCGTTATCGAAATTATTTACTTCTGCTAAAGCTTTAATTGTTCCTAACATTTTATCTCTTTGTGTATGAGATTCATCATTTTTTATGAATTCTAATCTTTGCCTAAAAACCATTTCTAATTCCGGACATTTCTTTGCAATGTTATTCAATGCCCTTATTACTGTGCCATTATACGCAGTACGATCATTCGGAACATTCTTGTTTAGGTAATGCAATGTGACTTCCGGATTGTCAATTAATGCTTGTTGTATACCTTCGCGAATATCATAGAATGGATGATACATAGGAGAACCATTGTCTTTTTTTATGTCATTCAGCATTCTGCAATATTGATAACTGAATGCTGTTCTGATATCCTCTGTACTATTAGTTTGTAAAATAACTCTGGACGGATTTATATCCATATTATAAAGCTTTTCAAGATTGAAAATTTCTTTAACAAGCGGAAGTTTTGATTTGAAACTGTCAAGTACAAAACTAAGTTCAAGTGTATTAAACCTCGGCTCACCATTATTCTTTTTCATAGAAAGAACAGAAAATGCTAGATTTTTATCAATAAAAGCAGCTTCCAGGAGCGGTTTTAAGACAGCAGGTGCTCTCAAACTGCGGTTTTCTATTGCCATATCAACAATTTCTTTAACCAGATTCGGATTTGTTTTGCTTTTTTCAATAATGTTTTCGACAGCCAAATTGTTGAAAATAGGCTTTCCGTCTTTATCTTTGAGTGCTGAGAGATATTCAGGAGTAAGAATTACATTTTTAGCTTCAGGTCGGGGCTGCCATTTAGCGTTTAATGAGATACTTGAAATATCAGCCTTTTTAAGCCCGGCTTCAAAATTAGTTTTAAACAGTCCGAGATTGAACTTTTCCGGCTTGATTTCAGAAACGCATTTTTCTAAGAAACGACACTTTGCGCTATTCGGATTTTCGCCTAATATTTCATCAAGGTGAGTGAGTAAATCCTCCGGAAGGTTTTCTTTATTAATAATTCTTTCTACAATGTCTTTTGCTTCTGTGGTGTTGTATTTTTTGCGCAAGCTGTCTTTTTTATTTGCAATGGCTGTCTCTTTGGCGAGACGTTTTTCATTTGCTATGCGTGTTTCTTCTATTACTTTGTTTAATTGTGCTTCCATCTCTGATGGAGAGTATTTCCCGTATTGATAAACCATAGATGACATTTCACCCGGATCAACTTTGTTTTCCAACCCCCGTTTTGCAAATTTTACTCTTTCTTCAATTTCTTTGGAAGAAAGGTTAATGCCCTCTCTATTGATAGAGCAGTTATAAAGAATGCTGTGATAATTTTTGATTCCGTTTTTTTCGCAGTATATTATCAAATCTTGAATAGCAGTCTCTCTTATATTTATATCCCTGCTGATTTCTCTGATTTCTGCATCTGTAAGCGAACAGTTTTCTTTAATCCTCTGTATAGCATCTTCATAAGCTTTTTGACTGGCGATAACAGCCGGATCTTTCATTCGGGCTTCTAGTGCAGCTTTCATTTGTGCAATTTTCATGCAGCCCGGAATAATATTAATTCCTTTTTTATAAGCATTGCTTATCTGGATTACAAAATTCTGACTGTAAGCTGCGTTTGCAACCAAACTTAACTGCTCTTTCGGAAAATTAGGATCTGCGGCAAGTTCTTTAATAAATGAAATATTATTCTGATTAAGATGAATGAAATAGTTTTCTGTTGACGGGTTAAAATCAGGAGCGGAAATTCTGGATTCAATATAACTGATTACCTCGTCAGAGGTATTCTTCTTGAAATTGTCTATTTGTTGCTCGCTTGCACCGAGCTGCCGCAGTGTTTCTAAGACGTTCTCTGTAGCCGAAGCCGCAATTTTGCCATGCGGAATGCTGATTCTGGTATTGGATTCGCTTCGGCTGCCTGAAGTTTTTTGTATTGTTTCACCTTTACTGCTTCTTCCGTTAATTTGTCCGTTGCCAAGGAAATATGCTTCCGTTTCGTTTGTTGAGCGGTAATAAGCTTCTGTATCAAACTCTTCCGGTTTAATCAGATTATCAAGCTGTAATCTTGCCATATAACTGTCGACGCTGCCTTTTTCTACAGGATTTTCCTGCGCATGTTTTAATAATCGGGCGTTTGCTTCATAGCTGAGGCAACGGTCTGCATAAGCCTCCGCCACCTGCCTTTGAAGTTCAGTTACTTCCGCATTGCTCAAGCCTAAATCCTCAAGTTCTGCGCCGTATTCGTCTTTAACGTATTTTCTTGTTAATTCGTCAATTGCTTTTCCGTCTTTATGTTTCATATACAATTCTACGACACCATCTCTGCCGTATGTTGCAAGGATATTTCTGAATTGCAGCGTATGTATAAATTCATGTGCAATCATTGTTTTGATATCACCGGTATTTTTCAGTTCGTCAGAAAGGTACAACGTTCCGGTCTTCCAGTCGTAAGCTCCATCACCTTCGGTTTTTACAAACTTTATATTTGGCTCGCAGCCTGCAACCTCCATTTTTTCCGCAAGAAATTTCATAAAATGCCCTGCAAATAGTTGCGGCTCTTTGCCGTATTGAGCTTCCATCTGCCTGATTTCTTTTGCATACTTTGTATGAATTTCATCCAGATTCTTTGCCATCTCACTATAGCGCTGTGTCATAAGCTGCTTTGTTTTGCCGCTTGCAACCATTGTCAGAGCTTCCGTATTTTCTGCCGGTGCTTTAGGGTTAGCTTCCGCTGCCCTTAACTCATTTTCAAATTCTTCAGGAGTATACAGGCGCATACCTTCGTCTTTAAACTCATTTTTGTAAACCTCGTTTTCAAACCTTGGAGTAACATTCTGCGCCGGATTCTCCGCAGTTGCTTCCTTTACACCCAGAACGAGTGTTGCGACAGCAAGCTCATCGGCATTTTTTGCTTTAAAGAAAACTTTGCCGTTTGCTTTTAGATTAAATGAGCCGTCGCGCATTTTTTCTATTTTAATCTGAGATAAATCCGCATCAGGAAGCTGCATTCCTTTATTTATTCTTGCACCGACAAACATCATGCCGAAATTCATAATACCATTCTGCGCAAGAGATTCTTTAAAGCTTAAATCACTTGTTATACGGTCAAAAAGAACATCCGCACTTGTTTCTGCAACTGCACCGGCTCCGAGCGAAAACTTCTGGGAAGCAACCAGCTGCGAAAATATCTGCGGATTTTTGGATAAAACTTTTGAGATAACATTTCCTAATGGTCCGGATATATACGCACCGAATGCGCCATACATTAAGCCATTTTTAAGTTCCTCCCAAGCCTGCCCGCCTTTTTCCAATGTCATTCCGCTCTTGCTTGTAAGTCCGCCTACTACAGTCTCTGCCGCAGGAACAGCTGCCATTGTACCGGTCATTCCGGCTTTGACAAGCTGGCTTCCTGCCTTGACTCCCATTTTTGAAATCACTTTACTGCTCATTTTCATTACTGCAGATGAGCCCATAGTGAACATTGATAATGCTATAGTGCCCGCAACTTCCGTTCCCATGGCGTTCATGCGCTGAATATTTATATACCCTTCTATTATTTCATCAGATTTGTAATCTCCCATTGCTGATTTGTATGCACTCTTAAATTCACTCTCCAAACGGCTGCGACTGTGTTCAAGAAGTGCAAGTTTTGATTCTGTCTCTTTCTTGGATTCCACAAGAATTGAGGTTAGTTTTTCCCTTAATTCTTCATCGTTCTTACATTCGGATTTTAATTCGTTTATATATTCCTGCGCTTTAATTGGATTATTGCCAAATACAGGTGCAAGATAAGCAGCCGAATCAAGCGAATTCATGTCAGCATCTTTTAGCTTCTCTATTCCGAAGGCAAAGTATTTATCTAAGCCGGCATATGCATTCAATTCATTTAACTGCCGGCTAACTTCTGACAATCTTTTAAAATTCTCCGGCTTAAATTCTACACCGTATAATTTTTTAAATTCTTTTGCAAATTCCATCGGGGATTTTGTCTTGTTCTTTAGTTTCTTTAATGTTTCAATCTCTTGAGCAAGTCCCTTTTCCTGCTCAAATACCGTTACAAAATCCTGTCTGCCGGTTAGTAAATCCCAGCTTACGTTTCCAAGAACATTCATTCCCTGCACAAAAGCGTCTGCTGATATGTAGCCGATACTGTTGTGATAGCTTTCTATCATTGAAAGTGCTGTTTGAGCATTGTTAAGAAGCAAATCTACTACGTTTTCTCTTATTTCAATATCTTTTGCAAGTTCGGAGGAGATATTTGTCTTTTTGCTCTGTTTTTCAACTCCTTTGAGCTTAACTCCCGTCAGCGGATCTTTTATATATGTATCAAATTCATCAAGATAGCTTTCGTTATTCTGATTAAGAGTCCAGACGCTTCCCTGCATCAGGACCTGTTTTTGTTGAGAAGTTAATACAGAACTTTCATAACCTTCGGAAGTGTTCATCCACTGGGCAAAATCACTCTCTGACAACTTCCCTTCCGAAAGCATTTTTTGCGCAATGTCGTACTTCGTGAACTTTCTGCCTGTTTTTGCTTCTTCCTGCTTTAGTTCACGCAAATTCCCTTTTGTATATATGTCTATTCGTTTAGAAACCTGGTTTGACATCCTTCTGTCCTTAATCTCACGATCTTACATATTTGTTATCGGCATTTAGCGGTAAAACTTTAGATTTATATTAGAAATTGTTACAAAAATTTACAAAAATTTCTTGCTTAAAACTCGAGGTTTTTGTTTTAATGTTTTATATCCGGAAATAAATAACAATAGTTTTTTATTTGAAAAACATATAAATATCCTATTAAGAAAAAAATATTCAAAATTTCGTCTTTACATTTCCTTTACAATTGAGATTTAAGTGGCAATTTTTATTTTGTTTGGCTTTTAAATTAATATGTAGTTGATATAATCGACTTAGGGCAATGTGTAGTAAGGAGGTTAAGTCCCGGATAGCCGAAGGTAGCATAGCTGCATTGAAGAAAAAGATTTATTTGAGCAGCAGAAAAGTATACGTGTATGATAAACAAAATTGGTATAGACACAACCGGAAAAATAAATAGCGTTCACGCCCGTAAGAATAAAGAAGGTGAGACTTCGCCGAACTTTAAGGGTTTAGGTTCTCTTGCGCTTACAGGTATTCAGGCATGTGAAAGAATGCCGATGGTGAACGTTGCGGTTATTGATATGTTATCAGCGATACTTCCGAGAACTATAGTAGAATCTATGACCAACTGGTTTGCAGGATTTGAAGCGTTTAGAAGAGAATCTTCCGGGCTTGTTGTAAACTGCCTTATTCCGAGCCTTATAACCTGGGGAATTGCAAAGTGTATTAACGGCGGTTTTATGCCAAAAGGCGTAAATATGTCAGATTGCTGGGCAGATAGTTCTTTAATCGATAAAGCTTCCGAGTATTATAAGAATGCTGCTTCTGATGACAAAATAAAAGAATCTCTTAAAAATATTATTTCGGATATTCAAGGTATTGAAAGTGAAAAAACAGTTGTTTTCAAGGATGCACTTTCTGCCGAAGATATAGACAAATATTCTAAAGAACTCGCAGAAATTGCACGTTCTAATAAATCAAACAGTCAGGTTAATAAGGCTGTTAAGAAAATTTCCAATGAGATAATTGAAAAAACCCGTGTTGCGGAGAATATTAAGGTAGTCAGCGGAAAATCAGAGGTCGGTGCTGCTTCCGTAACTACGCTTCTGGAAGATTCAGTCAAGTTTTTTAAAGGATACAATAAAGCTGGTAATACTTCCATTGAAGAATTTGCAAGGAGAAGTAAGAATTTGGTCAGGGGTAAAAGCTGGCTGGGACTTGCCGTAGTTTTACCGCTTGCAGCTTCAATGCAATATATCAACCGTTGGATTACAAGCAAGGTCTCCGGTGTAAAAGGTGCACCTATTTATGATGATTTTGGCAAGGGTAAAGCTACTATTGAAGAAAATCCTAAAGCAAAAGAAGGGTTATTGAAACAGAAATTGATTTCAATTTCATCCATGATAGGTGTTTCATTGTTATCAATGATGAAAAAACCAACACTTGGAATGCTTGAATTTAAAGGGGCATTCCCTACAATGGATCAGGCAAGAATTATTTCTACTACAACATTTGCTTCCCGTATGGCGGTAGCGGAAGATAAAAATGAACTTGCAGAAGCAACAGTTAGAGACATTGCAACATTCTCAAGCTTGTATTTCCTTGGCGATTATGCTGCTAAAGCAACTGCATCAATAATTCAGAAAAAAACAGGTATATCATTATTGAATGATACAAAACCTCTTGATAAGAATGCAAATATATTTAAGAAATCGTGGCACTGGATTAAAGATTTAAATATAAAATCTTCTGAAGAGGTGATAAGTCCTTTAGAAGAATCATTAAAGAAACAAGGTAAAACAGCTACCGCTGATCAGCTGGCAATAATAGAAAAGGAACTTAAAAAAGCCCGCAATTTGCGTTCAGCTTGTCAAGTAGCTAACCTTGGTGTATCATTAATCTTGTTAGGGATTGTGATTCCGATATTTACACGAAAAAACACAAAGAAAAAGCACGAACAAGCATTGAAGCTTGCACAAGAAAAAGCACAAGTCGAAAATACAAAAGAACAGCCGGAATCAGTTACTCCTTTGGATATTAAATATTCAAAGCTGACAGCGGGGTTCCGTGCTGATAAACGTTAAGGTCAATATGAAAATACAATCAACTTCTCAAACAACAAACCAACAAACACAATTCAAAGGCGCTGTAGACAGCAGCTTGCGTTATCTTGCGACAAATCAGGCTATTGGTGCAAACGGTGTTGACTTTTGTTTTATGGTAACACCGAGAACCGCAAGTGATACTATTAAGCGTGGCCCTGCCGCAGGTCTTGAAACTTTCAGACGTGAAATTATGGGTACGGTTAATGATACCTGTATAGGATTGTTTGGCGCTGCAGCAGGTGCACTAATCGGCTGCGGGTTGAATAAAAAATTCGGGCTTAATGTAAACAAAATGTTTACGGCTCCGGAGACTTTAAATATTTTGGCAGAAAATAAGTCAGAACAGATTAAAGATAACAAAAGCCAATTGGAGTATATTAAAAAGACACTTTCGGATGTAAAGGCTTATAACCCGACTTCGGCACGCTCTGATTCAGAAGGGTTTGTAAAACTTTCTGAAAAAACAATCAACGAAGCTGCTGAATTTTTCGATAAAGCTTTGAATGATAAAAATGTAGATTTTCAAAAGTGGGTAAATGACAAAGTTCCGGGCGCAAAAAGCGTAATTATGAATAAGATTACAGAAGATACGGGCGCACAGTCAAGATATGTTCTTGAATCTGCTGATAAGAAAATTAAAAGCGAAACTAATTTGAAATCTTTGCTGCATGATATTTATATAGTTTCAGATTCATTTAACCAGAATAAAGTTAAAGATGCATTCAAACAGCAAATAGAATCAGGTACATCTGTTAAAAATAATGCATTTGTAAAAGGTGTCCAAAAATTCATGAAATCACGCTCCGGCGCAGGTTTTGCGATGGCATCAGCAATAGGACTTTCTGTTCAGCCTATAAATATGTATCTTACAAAACTTAAAACCGGAACAGATGGTTTTGTCGGCGTGGAAGGTCGTTCAAAAGATAATTCTGCCGGATTTAAGGGGATTAAGGTTGTAAGCAGTGCCGCATTCTTCAGCATGATTCTTGCAACTCTAAATATGTCACCGCTTAAATTTCTGACATCGCCGTCTAAATTTATGGATAAAATGTCATTTACCGGTAAATGGCCAACAATTAATCAGTTGAAAGGTGTATATGGTGTTACAATTATCTCAAGAATTTTCTCTGCACGAGACAAAGACGAACTAAGAGAAGTTCTAACAAAAGATACTCTCGGATATTTGAGCTGGCTTGTGCTGGGAGATATTGTTAACAAATTAGTTGCCGACCGCCTGAACAAATCTGTTATGAATTATAAAAAAGGAAACGAAAATGCAAATGTTTTCAAACGTACATTTAGCGGCGCATTAAAAACAAGAGACGAAATTCTGATTGAGACCCTTGCGCAGAATGGAAGATCAACAACAAAAGAAGTCGGCGGCGATATCGTTGCAAAATCTTTCAAAGAAATGCTGAAAGAAGTGGAAACTTTAGAACCTCAAGTTAGAAATCTGACTAAAAAGCGCTTGAGAGCGCTCAATGCTGCACAGGTTGCAGGCTATTTGTTCTCAGGACTTGTTCTCGGATTAGGTATTCCAAACTTAAATATTTATATAACCAACACACTTGATAAAAAACGTAAAGCACAAATGGAAGCAGAAAAAGCACAATACAAAATAAGTGCGTAAGAAGTTATATTTAAGTTTATATAAGTATAAAATATATAAATTAGAAATAATCCAAACGGACTAGTACTTTAGTAGATTAAGAAAGCATGAGAATAATGCTAAAATATAAATGTAAGTCGGAGACAGCTTGTGCGATTGTCGGATTTCGACGAAAAATTGATTAGGCATTATGTGTGTGTGTTCGGCTTACTTCTTAAAAAAAATTTCCAAAATCTTTTCTTCATAATAATTAGCCTTGCTCCTTTTGTCTCTCTTCCGAAAGGAGCTTTTTGTATGCGGATTATTTAGGGTTTATAAATTAATATGAATGCTACTGTTTACCTAAGCATTATATTAGAAAAAAGTTTAATGAAATGATGGGGGCTTGAGCTTAATATAATAAAGAATCCTCATCGCTCAAACTTTCCTCTCTTTTTTACTAAGAGAGGTTTCTTTATGTTATAACTATATTATGAACTATTCAGGTTTATTTGATTTAGCAAGAAATATTTATACATCATTTTCATACAATGACAAATACGGGAGAGCAAAGATACCTTTCAGATACTTTTTGGAGCTAACGTACAGGTGTAATCTTGCTTGTCCATATTGTTATATAGGATGCGAAAGAAATAAGGATGAACTTACGACAGAGGAGTGGAAGAAGGTTATTGATCAGCTTCCGTTTTATTCTATAGCAACTCTTGTTGGCGGCGAACCTTTAATCAGAAAAGATTTTGTTGATATACTTGCCTATACCTCAAAAAGAATTTGGAATAAAGTTCATGTTGTATCTAATGGAATTTTGATTAACGATGAGATAATCAAGGCTTTTATCAAATATAAATTGCTGCTCTTGTCGGTTTCACTGGACGGTTATGGAGAGAATCATGACAAGAATCGAGGCAAAGCCGGAATTTTTGATAAAATAATTTCTAATCTTGAGAATTTGAAAGCCCAAAAACCAATGCAAATGGTGGATATTAAAACCATTGTGCTCGATAATAATCTTGATGATTTAGTTAAGTTGTACAAACTATGTGAGAAAATGAATTTTGAATTTTTGTCAATTTCGTTTTTAAGAAATAATAACTGGAAACAAAATTCAGTTTTGCAGGAGAGCTTTATTCCGGAATTTACGCAGAATTATCCGATAGAATGTTATTTTGATATGGAGCATTTTAAGGAAGTTTACCGTGAGATTATTAGTTTAAAGGGGCGGTCGAAACTCCGGTTTTCGCCAAAGTTTGAGTATTCAAAAGATACTTTGAAATCAATTGAAGAGTTTTTCAAAATATCTCCTGAAACTCCAACCAATAAGATATATAAACCCTGCACTTATCCTTATAACAATATGATGATTAATCCGGAGGGGTTTGTTTATCCTTGTCTTTCAATGAAAATCGGCAACGTGAAAGAAAACTCTTTGAAAGAACTTTTCAATGCGCCTCTTTATTGCTGTTTCCGGAAAAATTTAAAAGCAAACGGCGGCACTTTCGGTGCCTGCCAGATGTGTTGTGAATTGGAAACAAAAATATAACAACTTAACTTTTCTTCATATTTTGTCAAAAAAAATAATTTGCAGGCAATTTTTGATAAACTAATTACTTTATATATTTAGTTAGGTTTTATAATTTTGTAAAAGGTTTATTATTGTGTCACAAATTAATCCAAATATAAATAATCAATATAATGTTGTTCCGGATAACGCACGAATGCTGCAACAAAAGCAGCAGCCAGTTCGACTGCCTAACTATTATTATGTCCCGGACACTTATAGACCGAGTGCTAAAGAGATAATAAAAGAGAATCCTATGTATGATATGTTCTTAAAACCTTTTATAGAACATCCTTTTGCCCTTTTGACAACATGGCTTGGTCTTGGAATCGGTATTGATGC
>CALURU010000009.1 GCA_944323255.1 Candidatus Gastranaerophilales bacterium | reverse complement strand
CTCATCGTTCCTCCTTTTTTTTATTATATTCGAAAACTTGCCTACTGACCGATTACGTTTTTAGGGGGACAATTCATTCTACCCAAACTCACTATTCACTAATCTAAGAATTGTAGACAATAACTTATTATCAGTTGAAAAGTTGAATAGTTGAAAGGTTGAAAAGTTTGTTTGTAATAATTCTACTCACTAATCTTGGTAGGTTGGGATTTCTACCCAAACTCACTATTCACTAATCTAAGAATTGTAGGTCGGCTTTACTAAGCCGACAAAAACTTTTTTTCTTTTTCCGGTAGGCACGTTTTGCTTTGCACACCCTATACTTTTCACAAAAAATATTAGCGGACGACGGGACTCGAACCCGCGACGTCAACCTTGGGAAGGTTGCATTCTACCACTGAATTACATCCGCATAAAACATGAGTTAATTATAACTCTCTCGAAAATTTCATGCAAATTTCGCCGGCTTTTTTTGTAAGAGCATAATTGACCAAATCATAATATATTAAGTTTTGTGAATCTGAAATGTCGCGCTAATTCTGTATTTTGTAATAATATGATGTAACACATTGAAAAAATAGGCAATTTTGATTTGTTAAAACACTTTATATATTTAAGGGAATTAAATTAACACAAAGACGCGAGGAAGAGAAATGAGTACAGGAATTAGCATTAGGGAAATTAAGAATGAATATTTGCAAAAGCTTGCAGAGGAAGCAGACGTTTCGAAAAACAATTATATTGACGGTAATGAAATATCTGTTTTTATTGAAAAAGCGCAGGAAATAAAAGACAAATATTCACAAAAAGATTTTGCGGATGTCATGGGATTATTCAAAATCTATGAAAAACCGGAGTTATCCTGGGAGGAAATCGGAGAAATCGGTCTTAGCCGCGGTAAAGAGCTTGTAAAAGGTATGATTTGCGACGAAGAGGGATTTAGCTTAAAAAGAACTTTAACAACTTTAGGCACAGGTGCGGCTTTTGCGGCAATTTCCGCGGTGAGTGCCCCGCTTGCTTTAGTCTGCGGGGCTGTACTTGGAACTTATACGGTTTGCAGCGGCGCAGCTAAAATTATTGAAGGTAAAAAAGCGTATGATAATGCAAAAACACACGAAGAAGCAGTTCAGGCAATGGAAAAGGCTCTGGATGGTGGAATTGAAACAGGTTTATCAATACTGGCATTGTTTGGTATCCGTCATTGTGCTAATAAAATGAGTGTAAACGCAAAATCCGGAGTAAAAGCGCAGCCGGAGTCGCAAGCTTATGCACAGCCAAAATCACGGCAGACACCGACTAAACCGGCGGAGAATACCGGAGCCAATAATACGGAAAATTTAGCTGCTAACCAGACGAATAAAACTGTAGAAACAAAAGCCGACTCACATAAAAGAACGGTTCAAAAGAGTACAAAATATAAAGACGAACCCACTGTAAAATACTATTACAAAAATGATGCAATGATAAAAAAAGAAATCTTAAAGGATGTTAACGGTAAAAAAATGACAGTAGAGTACAAATATGATAAAGACGGTTTTGATCTTATCAGCCAAACAGAAACGTATGACGCAGGATACATTTTTGGGACAAACCCGACTCGAATCTATCCTAAAGGAATGATAAAAGAAACTACGTTTGAAAAAGGCATGCGAAAAGAAGTCTGTACTGATGGCGAAACACTTACAACAAACTGGTATGACAGACAAAGCAATATAGTTAAACAAGAACTCTCAACTCCTGATAGATATGGCAGGATAAAATATGAAAAGACAAAAAATGGTGAAATAGAAACTTTTGCAGACGGACGTGTTGTTGAAAAGAGATATCATCGTGATACTTATGACGAGATAACAACTTACCCTGACGGAACTAAAAAAACACAAACTTTAGAAAGAGTAAAAATAATATATTAATAAGTTCAGTAGGATGTGGTAAATCATAGATTTACCACATCAACAATATAAAATGTATCGGTAATCAGAGATTACCAAAACCTACGAGCTGGTAAGCAAAACTACAAGTTTCTGTTCCGGCAGCAACTACTCGGACTTAAATTCTTTACCTTGGCGTTTGTAAAAATCTTCAATAAATCCGGTATTAAATTTGCCGCTGATAAATACTTCATCCTCAACAATCTGCTGATGGAAAGGTATTGTTGTCTTAATTCCTGTTACAACATATTCTTTCAAAGCCTGATACATTCTGCGTCTGGCTTCGTTTCTGTTTTCACCCCAGCAAATGAGTTTGCCAAGCATTGAATCATAATAAGGCGGAATTGAATACCCCGGATAAACGTGTGAATCAACTCTGATTCCGAATCCGCCAGGTGCAAAATATCCGTCAATCTTACCCGGACAAGGCATAAAATCATTATCCGGATCTTCCGCATTAATTCGGCACTCAATTGCGTGACCTCTTAAAAGAACATCCTCCTGAGTGTAACCAAGCTTTTTACCTGACGCAACAAGGATTTGCTCTCTTACAATATCAATCTGGGAAATCATTTCCGTAACGCAGTGTTCAACCTGAACCCTTGTGTTCATCTCCATGAAATACCATTTCCCGTCATGGTCAAGCAGAAATTCGCAAGTTCCGGCACCTTCATATCCAATAGCTTTAGCAGCCCTTACTGCAGCTGCCCCCATTTCTTTTCTTGTTTTTTCATCAATTGCAGGTGAAGGAGCTTCTTCTAAAAGTTTCTGGTGGCGTCTCTGAATTGAACAATCTCTTTCTCCCAGGTGAATAACGTTTCCAAAAGAATCGCCAAGAATCTGAACCTCAATATGTCTAGGATTTTCAAGGAATTTTTCTGCATAAACACCAGGATTTCCGAAGAATTTTTCAGCCTCCAGCTGGCAAAGGTTCATATTTGTTTCTAATTCGTCATCGCTTCTTACGATTCTCATACCCTTACCACCGCCGCCTGCGGTAGCTTTCAGGATAATCGGATAACCCGCTTTATGTGCAAATTCTCTTGCCTGTTCAACAGATTCCAGCAAACCTGTTCCCGGTGTTACAGGAACATTATTTTCAATCATTGTCTTGCGGGCAGTAGCCTTGTCGCCCATTTTTCGCATAGAATCTGCAGATGGTCCGATAAATTTGATTCCGTGTTCAGTACAAATATCAACAAAATCAGCTCTTTCTGACATAAACCCGTACCCCGGATGAATTGCGTCGCATCCTGTCATCAAGGCAGTTGAGATAATTGCAGGAATATTCAAATAGCTTTGCGCACTCGGAGCAGGTCCAATGCAGTATGCATCTGTTGCCAGTCTTACATGCAAAGACTGCGCATCTGCCTGTGAATATATTGCAACTGTAGGTATGCCTAATTCACGACATGCTCTTATAACTCTGACGGCTATTTCGCCTCTGTTTGCTATTAAAACTCTTTTGAACATATTCCCGTTTTCCTGTTTATATTGAGTGAAGGGTGAGGAGTGAAGAGTGAAGCGGATATTCCCTTCACCCGTCACTCTTCACGCTTCACAATTATTCTACATACATCAAAACTTGTCCGTATTCAATCGGATCTCCGTTTTTAACGCAGATTTGAACAACTTTTCCTGCCTGTTCGGACTTAATTTCGTTCATCAATTTCATTGCTTCAATTATGCAGACGACATCGCCTACATTAACTGTAGAACCTACTTCAACGAACGGAGCAGCATCCGGTGACGGTGCAGCGTAGAATGTCCCTACCATAGGAGAAGTTATAGCTTTACCCTTTGCTTCCGGCTCTTTTGCGACGGTCGGTGCTGAAGCAGGAGCTTGAGCCGCTGCAACCGGAGCCGCTGCAGGAATAGCTGCAGGAGCCGCTGCAATAACTTCAGGCAAATCTTTTCTTATAGTAATTGCCTGTTCTCCATCCTCAAGAGAAATTTCCGTAAGTCCGTTATCTGATATAATTTTCGCTAATTTTTCTATATAATCTGTTTCAAATTTCATTGTATTCTCCTAATAGTTGAAGAGTGGATACGTTGAATAGTTGAAAAGTCAATTAAAATTTACTTGTACACATGATAAATGCTTTTCAACATTTCAACCGTTCAATTTTTCAACCTTATTAACATCTGTCTAAGTATTCGTTGCTTCTGGTATCAACTCTGATTACATCGCCGTTTTGTACGAAGAACGGAACCTGAACAACAGCACCCGTTTCAAGTGTAGCCGGCTTAGAACCGCCCTGAGCAGTGTTACCCTTTTCAGCAGGTGGAGTATCAACGACTTCAAGCTCAACGTGTGCAGGAATATCAACACCAATAATTCTCTTATCATGCATAAGAACCTGAACAACCATATTTTCTTTCAAATACTTTTTGCCGTCACCTACCTGATCTTCAGTTAATTGAAGCTGTTCATAGGTTTCGTTATCCATCATAACATATTCTTTGCCTTCTTTATACAAGTATTGCATTTCTCTACGGTCAAGCATAGCTTTTGCAACTTTTTCGCCGGCTCTGAAAGTTCTTTCTACAACGTTTCCGGTTTCTGCATTTTTAAGTTTTGTTCTAACAAAAGCAGCACCCTTGCCCGGTTTTACGTGCAAAAATTCAACAACAGTCCACAAGCCGTTATCTAATTCGAGTGTTAAGCCATTCTTTAAATCGTTTACTGAAATCATACTTACTCCTTAATCTCTATATACTATTAATCTTTTTCTCAAGGATAACATAAACAATTCCTGATATCAACAAGTCTGCGAATAAGAGTGTTCAATGACATTATTATTGGACAGGTATGCACAACCTACCTATTATCGGTTGAAAAATGAAGAGTTGAAAAGTTGAAGAGTTTGTTTGTACTAATTCTATTCACTATTCACCATTCACTAACCAAAGACAAAAATCTTAAATCCTATTCATCCAATCTCCCTCTTTAAAAATATCAAATAATGTTGTACAATGAAAAGGTAGTACATTAGGAGGTGTAAATGCATATACACGTAAACGGAAAAAACATCGAGATTACAGACGCTATCAAAGCTTATGTAAAGGAAAAAATCGGTAAAGTAGCAAACCACTACGATCAGATTACCGGCATTGACGTAATCCTTTCTGTAATTAAGAATCCGGCAGCAACAGGCAAACATGTTGCAGAAGTTTCCTGCAAAATGAACACAGGTGTTGTTCACTGCGAAGAAGCTGCTGAATCAATGTATGCAAGCATCGATTTGTTGGCAGACAAATTGTCAAGACAGGTAAAGAAATTTAAAGACAAAGCTTTATCTTCTGACAAATCTTCTATCAGAAACGTTGATGCTGAACAATCAATCAAGTCTGAAGAGGATGAAACTATTGAGGCTGTAGAAAGCTAATATAAGTTTCAGTGTTGGCACAAGTACTATAGCTGGGTAAAGTTAAAAGACAATAGGTAGGGTTGTAGGTAAAAATACTACAGACTGGAAAGTGAAAATAAGAGATGATTAACAACAAAAAAGTTGTAGTAATAATGCCGGCTTATAACGCAGAAAAAACTCTGGAAAAAACTTATAATGAGATTTATCAAAATTTCGTCGACGAGATTATTCTTGTCGACGATTTCTCTTTGGACAGAACCAAAGATATTGCAAAACAACTAAACATAACAACAATTGTTCACGAAAAAAACAAGGGTTACGGCGGAAATCAGAAGTCTTGTTATCGTGCTGCCCTGAAAGCCGGAGCGGATATAGTCATAATGCTTCATCCTGACTACCAGTACACCCCGAAACTTATTCCCGCAATAGCTTCTATGATGGCATTTGATGAGTATGATGCGGTTGTAGCCTCCAGAATGCTGGGTAATTCTGCACTAAAAGGCGGCATGCCGCTTTACAAATATATATCCAACCGGTTTTTAACCGAATTTGAAAATCTTGTCATCGGAGAAAAATTGTCAGAATACCACACCGGCTTCAGAGGATTTACCAGAAAAATTCTTGAAAACTTACCACTGGAAGATTGCAGCGACGATTTTATCTTTGATAATGAAATACTGGCTTTGATTCTTTACAACGGTTATAAAATCGGTGAAATATCCTGTCCGACAAAATATTTTGCGGAAGCTTCGTCAATTAATTTTATCCGCTCTTGCAAATACGGACTTGAGGTTTTGCTTGTCAGCCTGAAATACCGACTTGCTAAAATGGGATTGAAAATTAAATTGTTTGAAAAAGGTGGAAAAACTCTGGATACAGAAAAAGAATTAAATTATTATTACAAAAAGGGAGAATAGGTTTTGAAAATAGTTCTGGCAACTTCTAACGAACACAAGGTTCAGGAGATTAATGATATGGTCGCAGGAAGCGGCGTAGAATTCATCCTTCCACCTGCGGGATTTGATCCGGTTGAGGATGGTGAGACTTTTGAAGAAAATTCAAAAATCAAAGCTATAGAGGCGTGGAAAATCTCTAAAAACTGGACACTTGCAGATGATTCAGGACTCTGCATTAAAGCCCTTGGAGGAAAGCCCGGAATATATTCCGCAAGATACGCTGAAACGCCACAAAAAAGAATTGAGCGTGTACTAAAAGAAATGCAGGGTATTAAAAATAGGGATGCTGAATTTGTCTGTGCAATGACCCTTATTAACCCGAAAGGTGAAGTAGAATTTGCCTGCAAAGGAGTTTGTAAAGGTAAAATCTCAGATAAACCCGCAGGGAAAAACGGATTCGGGTATGATCCTATTTTTCTTGTAGAAGGCGGGAATAAAACAATGGCAGAGTATTCCGAATACGAAAAAAATCATATTTCACATAGATTTCATGCTTTAAGACAAGTTATTGAATATCTGAAAAAAAATTAGCTGATATTGTAGTAAAATATAAATAATTAGATTTACACTTTTATTAAATAGGGCTGAAAATGAGATATATAGCACTGACAGATATTCACGGCGAATTGCACAAACTTGAAAACGTTTTATCCAAAATAGATACCAGACCGGACGACGTATTTGTATTTATGGGCGATTATATAGATCGCGGACCGGATTCAAGAGGAGTTGTCGACAGAATCATTGCCCAGAGTAACACGAATAAATGTATTTATCTGATAGGTTCGCACGAATACGCACTTTTACACTCGGATGAAGATTATTACAGATATCTTTTTGATAATTACGGCGGTCCTGCAACAGTGAGAAGTTATGGGAGTTTTGAAAATATTTTCAGAGTTCACGGCGAATTTTTTAAGAGTTTAAAATTTTATTACCAGACAGATAAATACCTGTTTGTACATGCAGGAATCAATCCCGATTACCCTCTTGACGAACAGCAGGAAGAAGATTTAGTCTATATACGTGGCAAATTTATTTATTCAAAACATCAACTTCCGCAAAAAATTATATTCGGACATACAGAATTTGACAAACCATACATAGATGAAGATAAAATCTGCATAGACCTTGGCTGCGGCAAGTACCCTCACGCTCATTTGTGCGCACTTATTCTGAATGAAGATGGAAGCGAAGAATTTATATACTCCGATAACTTGTAAAATTATCTGTTTTGTATTAAAATTACCGTGTTAAAGAGTTTTTAAGGGGTGGTTACAATGAAATTTGTTGCTAATAAAGATGATTTATTAAACGGTATAAGAATTGTAGAACGTGCTACTGTAGTAAAAGGCTTGCAGCCTGTACTGGCTAACGTTTTGATAGAAACCGAAGGAAATAACCAGATTAAATTAACCGCAACAGATTTTGACCTTTCAATTATAACTTTAATTAATGCTAATGTTGAAGTGGAAGGCAAATTCACGCTTCCTGCAAAAAAACTCGGCGAAATATTATCAAGACTTAATGATGAATTGATTAACCTCGAAGTAAACGGAGCTTCTGCAACAATTACCTGCAAAAATTCTAAGTTTGATATTATAGGTATTTCAGCAAACGAATTCCCGCAGGTAGAAGAAAACATTGCAGAAACTGATTGTATGGAAATTGAGACAAGGCCGTTTACAAAAGCTATCAGAGAAGTTGTTTCGGCAGCAGCAGGATACGAAACAAACAACCTTCTTTCAGGTGTTGTGTGCGAAGTTAATAAAAATGTTCTGGAGATGGCTGCAACTGACGGCAACAGACTTGCAAGAGTCAGAGAAGTTGTTAAAAATAACTCTACAGACGAAGATAAACCTTTTGAAATGCTTATTTCTTCAAAAGTTCTGTCAGAGCTTTCTAAAATCTCGCTTATTGCTGATGCCGATACAATAAAAATTTGCAAAGAGATGAAAAAAATCGTTATTACGATTGATAAGACAAAAATTGTTACAAGACTAATGCACGGTCAATTTCCTAAGTATAATCAGCTTATTCCGCAAACTTTTCCTAAGGAAGCTGTTGTTAACAAAAATAATTTGATATCTGCACTTGAAAGAGTTGCGGTTATGGTTAACGAAAAAAACAGTATTGTAAAATTTGAATTTGCGGACAATACGCTTAAACTTTCCGGTGATTCTCCGGATGCCGGTAATTCCGAGGATGAAATTGATATTAAATATATGAGTGAACCGCTTGCGATTGCATTCAATTACAAATTTATTCTGGAATTCTTAAAGATTGCCGAGTCTGAAGATATTAAAATTAACTTAAATTCACCATTATCAGCAACAGTATTTGCACCGGTTTCAGATGAGGATTATCTGTATCTGGTAATGCCGGTACAATTGAGAAATTAGGCGTTTTTACAGATTAAATAAGAGGGAATTATGAGAGGTAAGGCTTTTAAATTCGGAGATAATATTTCTACAGACCACATTGCACCGGGAAGATTGTTTCATCTTCGCTCTGACTTACAGGAATTTTCCAAACACGTGTTGGAAGATGCGGACGAAAATTTTGCAAAAAATATGAAAAAAGGCGACTTTGTTGTAGCAGGTCACAACTTCGGACTTGGATCTTCAAGAGAACACGCTCCGCAAATAATTAAAATTGCAGGAGTCGGTGCTGTTATTGCTAAATCTTTTGCAAGAATTTTTTATAGAAACGCCATAAATATTGGTCTTTTAGCTATTGAATGCGATACGGACGGAATTGATGCAGGAGATGAACTTGATCTGGATATCAAAACCGGAACTTTGAAAAATCTTACCAAAGGTACTATTATCGCAATTGAACCGCTGCCGGAGGTTATGATTAAACTGCTTCAGGACGGCGGCTTAATTGAACATATAAAAAAACATGGCGATTTGAGTTTGGAACAGGATTAAACATAACATTAGATAAATTTATCCAACAAAAGGTTTCACATTGTAAAGTCCGCTTATTAAGCGGACTTTAGTCTTGCAATGTAACAATTTGTAAATAATTACTCAAAAACCCTAAAGTTTTTCAAAAAAATGCCGATAACATATCTGTAAGCAAAAAGAAAAATAAAAAAGCATACGTCGTGTATAAAAAGGGGTTGGTAATTTACCGGCAGTGAGTTATATACCCCGCTGTTGATTAAGAGGTATAGTGATGGACGAACATGAAGCACTAATAGAATATTCCGAGATGACATCATTCGATTTCAACTCAAAAGAATTTCAGGAAGTAAGAAAGGACTATATTGAATGCAGAGACGTAATTTCAAGTCTTATGCAAATTATTAAAAACGGTATTCTTAAAACTACAAAAATTAAGGAGTATTAATGAGTATAAAAAAAGAATACAATAACAAATGTTTTTCGCCCGACTGGATAGAAGTTGAGTTGGACGAAGTTGACGAACAGACTAAATCCGGAGCTTCCGGTTCAGATAATAAGGAGGGCTGCCTAGAGAGTAGACAACGTAAAGACCTGAATACTTTATTAAAAGAACTTGATGAAATCAAGCAAAACATTGAAAAAGCTGTAGAAAAGCAGCACCGTCTGGCAAATCTTATGAGTTATTATACCGGTTAATTTGCAAAATAAACTCATTGTTCCAACGGATTAAAGACTTACAAAAAAGACAGTAGTTATGAGATACTGTCTTTTTTGTTAACTTCAAACACTGGTTTTGCCTAAATTTACTTCTTTCCTGCAACCGGAACAACTGCATCATTCATAAATTTATGGTATAATAAATTCAACACTAGTTAAAAGGAGAAAACAATGTCTTTAAGAAACGAAAGAGTTCGAAAAGAACTAATGAGGGATATTTCTGAAATTATACGTAAAGAAGTCAGAGGAATAGAAGGTGTTTTGTCTATTGTAGACGTTGAAGTTTCTCACGATAATTCATATGCAAAAGTTTTTTACAGTGTTTTAGGAACACCAGAACAGGTAGAAAAAGACAAAGAGATAATCGAAAAAAATACTGGCAAAGTAAGGTTTGAAGTCGGAAAACGTATCAGATTAAGAGTTACTCCGGAGATAAAATTTGTATATTCCGACGGATTGGAACAAGGTTCTAAGGTATTGGATTTGATTAATAAAATCTCAAAAGGTGAGATAAAATAAAATGTTTGGTTTCTTAAATGTATACAAGCCGGCGGGAATAACTTCACATGATGTAGTTTCCTGCCTGCGTCGTGTTACAAAAATAAAACAAATTGGACATACAGGAACACTAGATCCGTTTGCGGAAGGTCTGCTGCTGGTTTGTATAGGAAAGGCTACAAGGCTTATAGAATATCTTGATGATGACAAGGCATATACAGGTGTTATTCAGCTTGGAAGCGCTACTGATACTTATGATAAAGAAGGCAAGATAATAAAAACTTCAGACAAAATGGTAACAAAAACAGATATTGAAAGTGCCCTGATTCATTTTACCGGCGAAATTGAACAGCTTCCGCCAATATATTCTGCAATCAAAGTTAATGGTAAAAAGCTTTATCAATATGCAAGAGAGGGAAAAGAGGTAAAAATTGAACCCAGAAGGGTAAATATCTCCAGCCTTGAAATCTTAGACTTTGATGAGGCAAACCGTCAGGTTACATTACATATAGAATGTTCAAAGGGAACTTATATTCGCTCAATAGCGAATGACCTGGGAGAAAAGCTCGGAACATACGGACATTTAATAAAACTTATCAGAACAAAGGTCGGAGATTTTAAAGTTAATGATTCTATTAAACTTGATGAACTTGATACATATGGAAAAGTTCAGTCTAATCTGATTAATCCTGTACAAAAAATAAAATTTCCTGAATATAAATTAACGCAGGATGAGAAAGATAAAGTTTCAAGAGGCATGCCTGTTAATTATACCGGCGATTTTCTGGAATCAAGTCTTGTAAAATTAACTTTTCAAAACGAGCTTGCAGCTATTGCCAGAACACGCCAACAACAGTTAAAATGCGAAAAAGTACTTGTTTAGCCTACAAAAACTACATGCCTATTGCCGAAATCGCCTAAATATGATATAATACCCACGTGTTTATTTGGAAAAGGAGAATACGCATGGTTGAACAGTATTCAGATATTGATTTTGAGGCTCTTCTTGCTAAATACGATTACAATTTTAAGCGGGGAGATATTGTAAAAGGTGTAGTATGCGCTTATGAATCAGACGGAGCAATTGTAGACATTGGCTCTAAGAGCAGCGCATTTGTTCCGGCTTACGAAGTTTCTTCGGACAAAAAAGCCAGAGTTGAAGATGTGTTGAAATTAAATACGGAATACGAGTTTTTAATAACACAGGATTGTGATGAAAACGGAAAATTCACTCTTTCATACAAGAAAGTTCATCTGGCGCATACCTGGGCAGAACTTGAAAAAATTAAAGAAGCTGACGAGACAATAGCAGTTATTGTATCACAAGTTGTTAAAGGCGGAGTGGTAGCAGATGTTTCCGGTGTACAAGGCTTTATACCGCAAGGTCAATTGTGCGCAAGAGAAACAATCTGCAATCCGGGAGACAAAATCGAAGTTAAAATTCTGTCTCTTGACAAATCCCAAAATAATCTCATATTATCAAACAGAAAAGTCTTTGAAACCAATATGGCAGAAACCCGTAAAAACGTGTTTGAACAGGTAGAAGTCGGGCAGATTGTCAAAGGTGAAGTTGTCAGAATAACGGATTTTGGAGCTTTTGTCAATGTAGGCGGAGTTGACTGCCTGCTCCCACTTTCCCAAATTTCCTGGAAATGGGTTGAACACCCGACTGACTTATTGAAAGTCGGGCAGGAAATCAATGTTGAAATTATAGATATCGATTACAACAAACAGAGAATAAGCTTGAGTCTTAAAAATACAGAGCCTGATCCGTGGATTAGAGCAGAAGAAGAGCTAAAGGAAGGCGATATAAAAGAGGGTGTTATCACCAGAATAAAACCATTTGGGGCTTTTGTGGAAGTTCTTCCGGGGGTTGAGGCGCTGCTTCCGCAGACGGCTCTTGCAGAATATCAGAATAAAAACAATTGTATTTTAAGTGCTAATGATAAAATTAACACAAAGATTGTTAAATTTAATCCGAAAGACAAGCGTATTTCTCTCGGACTTCCGGATAGTGAAACATAATTAAGATGGGACTTATATACAACTTTACAGAAAATATGCTTGAAATATAGCTATAATGTCATCCCGAATTTTCTTCAATCATGCGGGTAGTAAAGCGTAAAACCTACAAGTTTTATTTACCCATTTCGGGATCTTACCGGAAAAAAGTTTAATAAGTTTATTAGAGTTATTGTCAGGTAAAACCTGACCTACTTTTCCCTGGATTGCTGTCATTTTGAGTCCAGCATCCAGAGTTGTAGGTCGGCTTTACTAAACCGACAAAAACTTTCTTTTCTTTTTTGGGTGGGCACGCTTACGCTTTACCCACCTACAATCTATATAAATTATTGTGTCATTCTGAGCCCGATAACAATACAGGGGCGAAGAATCCCTAAAACTTTACTATTTATACAGTACGAGTTCAAGGTAACAGACAAATTAATTTTTGTACTCGATTTGTTTTAAAACCGCACTTACGGCTTCCGGGTCAAGTCCTACAATATTTTCAAAACTTCCTTCATATTTTTCAATAAAATTTGGGGGAAGTTCTTGTATGCCGTAGCTTCCGGCTTTGTCTAAAGGATTATGCGTATCGATGTAGTAGTGTATAATATAATCCGAAAGTTCATTAAAGCGTACATAGCTTGTTGTGGATAAAACAGCGGCTCTGTTTGTTTTTGTATTAATTCCGCAGATAGAAGTTACGACAGAGTGCGTTTGGCTAGAAAGCGACTTGAGCATTTCAAATGCTTCTTCTTTTGAGTGGGGTTTCCCGAGTATTTTATTATGCAAAACAACAACCGTGTCTGCCGCAAGAATAACAGAATCTTTATCCGAACGGTTAGAAACGTCAAGACATTTTTTTGTTGCAAGATCTTCTATTTTTTCGTAAGAAAAATTATCATCCGGTAATTTTTCATCATAATTTGAAGGAACTACTTCAAATTTTAACCCTAAATCTTCAAGTATTTTTTTTCTCCTGGGAGAATTCGATGCAAGAATCAGTTTCATACGACTCCTTAATTTTTATTTGTTATATTATTAGCAATATTTTGTAATTTTTGTGCACCTTCAGAAGTAAAACCGCTTACTTTTACAAATTTTTTTTTCACAATTTCGTTGTTATCAAAGTTATTAACAGCAGTAAAAATCAAATCCTCTGCCTTAGAAAGAACCTCTCTCCAACTTTTAAAAAACGGTTTTTTGTATTCTGTAATTTCACCGTTTGTGTTATCTATAACGAGTTTTGTTTTATCAAAATCCAGAGTAGATTCTCCAAAAAGCTTATTTGATTTTGCAAGTAAAAATCTCTTGTCTGTAAATCCTGCTTCATTTTTTATATTAATTCTTCCCAAAACTTTTGACTCAAATGTATCACCAGCTGTTTTACAAACAGTTTCACTATTCATTTTGTTTAAAAGTTTTTGGACATTTACCGTACCATCAATTGATAAAAACCTTTGTTTTCTTGCAAAATTTTGTGTTTGTATCTGTTGGACTTTCATACTTCTCCTTAGTACCCGTTTTCAATAAATTCTCTGTTACGGAATTTTGCTCCGAGTTCTTTTGCTATTTTTTCGCATTCTGATACGTCTATATAATGTATTTTATCAAACCCTGTAACGACAGAAGCGGTAACTTCCATACCTTCATTTACACATGCCAGAATAAACTTCTTTACTTCTTCGTATGCATTTTTAATTTTTGGTTTGCAAATTTTATCATAATCATTTTCGCTAGATGCATTCAAACTAACAGAAACAGAATCTATTAAACCTTTGAATTCTGCTGCGACATTTGTTTTATAAATCGCATTTGCGTGTCCGTTTGTATTAACTCTTATTTTGATTTCCGGATAATTTGTTCTCAAATACTTACAAAATTCCTTCATCATCTCACGCCTCAGGAACGGTTCTCCATAGCCACAGAAAACCACATTTTTCGGAGTCGGATTATAATTTTCAAACTGTTTGATAATATCTTCAAGCTGATAATTATCATCATGCCACATTTGAGCGCCGCAAACATCGTCTTTTTGATTTCTCAGACAAAAAATACAAGAATTTGTGCAGGAATTGGTAAGATTAACATACACCGTTTCCGGATTGCGGGTATTGTCTATAGAATAAACCAGTGTATACATTTTCATTACCTCCTGAAAAAATTATAGTATAAAAATAACACCAAAAATTAAAAAGATTTATCTAAATATTTATAAACAGCTTCAGGAACAAAACCCGAAATATCGCCTTTATTTAATAAAATCTCTCTTACGCAGGAAGAAGATATGTAGTTAAATTCCGGTTTAGTAATCAAAAACACCGTTTTTATATCGTTATACAAAGCATGGTTTGTTTGCGAAAGTTGCATTTCATATTCAAAGTCAAAAGATGTTCTCAAACCTCGAAGCAAAACTTTTGCACCGATTTTTTTAGCATACTCAACTGTCAACCCCTCAAATGAATCTACTTCAACATTCGGAATATCCTTGACAGCTTCTTTTATCAATTCCGTTCTTATATTAATTGGCAAAAAGCCCTGCTTATTAGCATTATATGAAACGGCAATAATAACTTTGTCAAATATTTCAGCGCCGCTTTTTAAGATATCTATGTGTCCGTTTGTAATCGGGTCAAAACTTCCCGGATATATTGCGATAGTCATTTTTACTCCTGTTTTATTGCTCAATAATTATACCATGAGCAATTTGTTTATGCTATTATAAAAACCAAACACGGGGGAGAATAAATAATGTCAATTATCATAATGATTTTACTTTTGAGTTTACTAATCCTTGTACACGAAGCGGGACATTTTCTTGCGGCCAGAGCATTTGGTATAAGAGTTGATAAATTTGGCTTCGGGCTGCCTATTGGTCCGACGTTATATAAGAGAAAGGTCGGCGATATTGAAATTCTTGTACATGCATTCTTGCTGGGCGGATACGTTTCTTTTCCTGATGATGAAAAAGACTGCGACCTGCCTAAAGATTCTCCCGAAAGATTTGCTAACAAACCTGTATGGCAAAGGGCTATTGTGGTTACAGCAGGTGTAATTGCTAACGTTATTTGCGCAGTAGCACTTGTAATGTTTGTAGCAATTGTCTCACACAAACTCCCTTCAGGAAATTATGAGATATATGCAACACAAATAAATGCTCCTAAAACAGCAAGTATCTGGCAGTCCGGGCTTAGAGAAGGGGATAGAATTCTGAAAGCAAACGGGTGTGACATTAATAATGCATATTCACTTATTACAATAGTAAAAAACAGTGCAAAATCTAACGGAATTGTTTCCGAAAAAACTGTTAATGAAAATTATGACAAACTAAAAGACCTTAATCCGGGCTTATCCAAAGACGAAATTATCCCGGAAGGAATTGCCATAAGACTTCCGGAAAAAGTTTCCAGAGATATTATTACAATGGATAAATATGCGCTCAAAGGTGCTAAGTATTTTAAAAAAGAGGGTATAACAGTAGAATCCAATCTTGATAATTTAAGAAAAGAAATTGAAGGTAAGAAAACTTACACTTCTGACGGCAAGTATACAATGTATGATGTTGCAAAAGTTCTTTCTGATGACATTCATCCGATAAACCTGACTGTATTAAGAGATGGCAAGACAATTGAACTTAAACCAATTTATCCGGATAGCGAAGGTGTTATAGGGATTGTTCTCGGTTCGCAGCAAACAATGATTGCAACCAGAACTCCAAAAGCGATTATAAAAGAAAGCTGTATTTATCTCCGGGATAACACATACATGATGATGTATTCTCTCGGTCAATTGTTTACCGGAAATATTCCTCTCAAAGATATGCATGGCGTTGTTGCAATTACAAAAATCGGCGGAGACATGATTGAAAAGAGCGGAAAAGCCTCCGGAATCCTTCTTGCAGCACTGATTTCTATGAACCTTGCAATCTTGAATATACTTCCTATTCCGGCACTTGACGGCGGACATTTAATGTTCTTAATTATAGAAAAAATTATAGGACGACCGCTTGATGAAAAAATTATTGAAATCATATCTTCAATATTCTTCTCATTACTCATAATCTTAATGATTTTTGTTGTATTTAATGATATAACTCTGCTTATTAGAAGATAAAAAAGATACAAAAGATAAGCACAAAAAGTTAAACTAAGCCTGTAATATTATCTCTTGTTATTACGGCATCATAATTCTTATACCCGAGAATATTTTCAATATTGTTAGAATGCGCTCCGACAATCATTCTGCATTCCTGTGAATTGTAATTCACCATCCCTCGGGCAAATTCTACATTATTTTCATCCATTATTGAAACAACTTCACCCTGCTTAAAATCGTTAATTACATTTATAATTCCTATAGGCAGAAGGCTTGAGCATTTTTCAAGGATAGCTTTTTTAGCGCCGTCGTTTACAACCAGACCGCCAATAATATTTGTCGCATATCCAATCCAGCGTTTTTTATCAGGAAGATTTTCGCTTGTCGGAAGAAACATTGTTCCGATATCTTCTTTATCAAAAATCTTGCTGATTACATAAGGGATTTTTCCGTTAGCGATAAGCACCTTTCCTCCGAATCTTGTAACAAGCTTAGCTGCTTCGAGTTTTGTCCTCATACCGCCTCTTCCGCCTTCAGAAGCATCTGTTCCGAGTGCCATAATACTGTCTGTCACGCCTTGAACTTCTTTTATTAATTCCGCATCAGGATTGGTCTTAGGATTTGCAGTATAAAGTCCGTCTATATCAGACAAAATTATTAATAAATCCGCATCCAATTCGCTGGAGACGAGTGCAGAAAGCTTATCGTTATCTGAAAAACAGACCTTGATTCCAGACATAATCTGGTTCATTTTTATTGTAGAAACAGTATCATTCTGATTAATAATAGGAACAACACCAAATTCAAGAATTTTATTCAAGGTTGTTCTAAGACTTAAATATCTGTATCTTAGAGAAAAATCATCCTCCGTCAAAAGAATTTGCGCAATTGGAATATCATAAATTCCGAACCCGTTTTCATAAAAAGACATTAAACGGCTTTGTCCGACGGCTGCACAGGCTTGTTTTACGCCATCTTCGGCAGTAGATTCAAGATTTAATTTCTTTTTTCCAAGTCCTACTGCGCCGCTTGTAACCAGAATAACTTCTTTACCCGCTTTTACAAGTTTTGCTATATCTTCTATAAAAGAATATATTCTGGAAATCGCAACTTCACCATCAGCATTTCTTAAAACATTTGTACCGAGCTTTATAACAATTCTTTTAGCGTTTACAAATTCTTCTCTGTTCATAACTATATACCCATAGCTTTCAAAACGTCTTTTATGTCAGCCGAAGTCTTTTTAACGTCAGCATTTGAATACTTGATTGCATTGTCAGGATCTTTAAGCCCGTTTCCTGTAAGAATACATACAATGTCTGTTCCCTCTTTTACAAGCCCCTGAGAGTGTGCCTGAATTAGTCCCGCAACAGAGGCAGCACTTGCAGGTTCACATAGAATACCTTCCGTAGAAGCGAGCATTTTATAAGCTTCTGCAATTTTTTCATCGTTTACGCAGCCAATTTTACCTTTGCTCTCATCTCTTGCTGCTTCTGCCTGCTTCCAGCTTGCAGGATTACCGATTCTTATTGCTGTTGCAAAAGTTTCAGGCTTCATAATTCTTTCGCCTCTAACAATTGCCGCAGATCCTTCCGCCTCATAGCCCATCATTTTAGGTAAATTCTTAATAGTTCCTTCTGCATAATATTCTTTATAACCCTTCCAGTAAGCAGTAATATTTCCGGCATTGCCTACAGGTATAAAGTGGTACTCGGGAGCTTTGCCTAAGGCATCGCATATTTCAAATGCGCCTGTTTTCTGCCCTTCAATACGGTAAGGATTGACAGAGTTTACAAGCGTAATGGGGTGAGTTGAAGAAATTTCTCTCACGCATTCAAGTGCCTGATCAAAATTACCCTGAATCGCAATAATTTCTGCGCCGTACATCATGGCTTGCGAAAGTTTTCCGAGTGCAATATAACCGTCCGGTATAAGTACAAAAGTTTTAATTCCCGCTCTTGCTCCGTATGCGGCGGCAGAAGCAGAAGTATTTCCGGTTGATGCGCAAATAATTGCACCTGCTCCGGCTTCCTTTGCCTTGGTTACAGCCATTGTCATGCCTCTGTCTTTAAAGCTTCCCGTCGGATTACAGCCTTCAAACTTCAAATAAATATTTGCTTCCAATCCTATTTTTTTTGCAAGATTTTCTGCTTTGATTAAAGGCGTATTCCCTTCATTCAAAGTTACAACCGGCGTAGAATCACTTACCGGCAAATACTTTCTGTACTTATTAATTAAGCCTTGATAATACATAACAAAATCCTCTTTTCTTTATTATTTTAAAATATAACATAATAAAAAAAGAGTTGAAAGTTTTAATTAATTTTCTGCCAATTTTTCAGAAATTTCACCCAGCTGCGAAATTGAGAGCTTTTCACCCCTAATATTTTCATCCAATCCCATCTCTGTTAAAATTTGAGAGATTTTAGTTTTGTCAAAACCGGCTGATGCAAGACAATTTTTGAGAGTTTTTCTTCTCTGTGAAAATGCCGCTTTTATAGTTTTTCTGAAATGTTTATAATCTTTAAGCTTTAATAAAGGCTCCGGACGAACTTTCAGGCTGACAAGCGCTGAATTAACCTTAGGCGCAGGATAAAAAGATTTTCTTCCGACCAGTCTTAAAATCGAACAATCAGCCCAGAATTGCGAAAGAATTGAAAGCAAGCCGTATTGTTTTGCAGGACTTTTTTCATCTGCAACTATCCTTCTTGCAACTTCCTCCTGAACCATAAGAATTATATCCACAATCTTATTTCTGTTTGCATTGTCTAAATCATCAATCTCGCCGAGAAGATGGGCAATAATAGGAGAAGTTATGTAATAAGGAATGTTCGCAACTACTTTAATTTTCTCATTCGTTAAGTCTGCAAGATTAGTTTTTAAAATATCATTATGAATAATTTCAAGATTATTGTACTCGAGCTTTTTCAGCTCTTTTATCGCTTCCTCGTCAAGTTCTACAGCTATAACTTTTTTTGCATGCTTCACAAGCTCTTCCGTCACAAAACCAACACCCGGTCCGATTTCCAAAATAACATCATCTTTTTTTATATCAGCAAACTCAATAATATCAGAGATTACCTCAGGATTAATCAAAAAATTCTGACCTAATCTTTTTTTAGTCCTAAAGTATTTTGCACGTTCAAAATAATCCATCATAGTATTCATAATAGTACAAACAGGCAAATGTTAAAACTTATAATCTCTACTAAAATTATATAGTCTTGTTTAAGATATAATATGGAAAGGAGAATATCGTGAGTTATTGTGAGACAAAACCGGCAAAAATAAAAGAACATTTAGAGTATAGCGAACTTCTTGATGAATTTATTCTCGGGTGCAAAACCACAAAAAAAATAGGTATGGAATACGAGAGGATTCCTATTGTTAATTCTACCGGTCAGGTTGCACCATATGGCGGCGAATATGGGGTTTGCGAACTTTTAAGAGAATTTGCCAAATGTGATAACTGGGATTATATTCTGGATGATATTCACATCATAGGGCTTAAAAAACTTCACGATACGATTACACTTGAGCCTGGATGCCAGGTTGAATTGAGTATTGAACCGCAAGAATTTATCAGGGATTTAAAAAAACGTATTGAAGAAATAGATACGGAGCTTAAACCGGTTCTTAATAAATTTGGCATAAAACTCATAAACAAAGGCGTTTCTCCAACTACCACGTACAAAAATATAAAGCTTTTGCCTAAGAGAAGATATCATCTAATGGCAAATTATCTGTGGGGAATCCTCTCTGACGTTATGATGAGAGAAACAGCGGGGATTCAGGTCGGAGTTGATTACAAGTCGGAAGAAGATGCGATGAAAAAATTCCGGACAGCAAATCTTATGATGCCGTTTGCAACCGCTATGTTTGCAAATTCACGCTATCGGGGCGGGGTAGATACAGGATATAAATCTTTTAGAGCACTTGCATGGCTTAACACGGATAACGAACGATGCGGGTTTGCGACAAAATTTCAGGACGGCATGAGCTTCAGAGATTATGTAGAACTTCTTCTTGATACGCCGATGATTTTTATTAATCGTGATAATAAAACCGTAAACATGAACGGAAGAATGACTTTCAGACAGTTTATGGATAAAGGGTTTGAAGGGTTTGACGCAAAAATTGAAGATTGGCAGCTCCATTCTAACCTTTATTTTCCGGAAGTCAGACTCAGAAACTTCATAGAAATCCGTAATCATGATTGTGTCGGAGGCGGACTTGAGTATTCAATTCCTGCACTTTACAAAGGTATTATGTATAATCCTGCTGCACTGGAAGAGGTTTGCAGCATGCTTATAAAGTATTCTTTTAATGAAATTAATGAACTTAGGTATAATGTCGCAAGATATGCAATAAATGCAAAATTAAGAAAATTCCCTATTATAGGAATTTGCAAAGAGCTTGTTGAAATTGCATATTATTCTTTGAAAAATCAATTTGAAGATGAAGAAAAATTCCTTGAGCCTTTAATGGAAATGCTCAAAAACAATAAAATTCCTGCCGATATTTAATTGTTTTGTATTATATATCTTATAAAATAAAATTCAAAAAAACTGCTATTACAGACAAAATGAGCGATACGAACGTAAATTCTTTTACGATTCTGATTTCTGAATGTCCGCAAAGTTCAAAATGATGGTGAATTGGTGACATTTTAAAAATTCTTTTGCCTGTAAGCTTAAAACTTGTAACCTGAAGTATTACAGATAAAGTTTCAATAACAAATATACCTCCAAATAAAGCAAGCAAAAGTTCGCATCTTCCAATTACCGCTAAAGTTCCGAGCAATCCTCCCAGAGCCAGAGAACCGGTATCACCCATAAACACTTGCGCTTTAGGTTTATTGTATTTCAAAAAACCTATTAATGCACCAATAACAGCTGCAGCGACGATAGCAGCTGCATCATGTCCATCCGTAAATGCAAGAAAACCACAAGCAGCAAATGCAGGTATTCCACAAGATGCTGCAAGACCATCAAGACCATCTGTTAAATTATAAGCATTTGATGCACCGGTCACAACAAAAACGGTAAAAAGAGGGTATAATATTCCCAAATCAAACGTATATGAACCAAGCGTAATAACTGTTCCATATGTCTGCATTGAATAAATGGTAGGAATAAGCGCAATTAATATCTGTCTTACAAGTTTTCCTCTCGGAGTTAATCCTTTATTTTCGTGCCCCTTTATTTTTAAATAATCATCTTGCAATCCTGCTAATGCCATAAAAAGAAAAGTAATCAAAATTATCCAGGCAGAATTATCCATCTGCTGCGCCATAAGAAGTGTTATTAAAGAGGCTATGATAATTGCAAGAACAATAAAAACACCGCCTGTTGTAGGTGTACCTGCTTTCTTAGCGTGTTCTTCCGGTGCTACATCCAGAATATATTGACCAATAGTTTTTCTCCGCAAAAAATCAATATATGGAACACCAAACAATAAACATAAAACCATACTCATTAACAATGCTACTGTAAGCATTATCATAATTACTTCTCCTTCTGTTATTCCGTTTTTATTTTAGCGCAAAGTTAAAAATTTGTGAAACAAATTACCATCAATAGCAAATAATATGTACAGCATTTCTTCTATCGTTATAAGTAATGAATAGATAATATAGATCTGATTGATAAATCTTATTTTAATCTAATAATTGACCGGTTAAAATTTATCATTAAATACATATTGCAGAAAAATGTAAATAATTGTAACAAAACTCACAAAATCTCTAAAGTTTTTCAAAAAAATGCCGATAAAGAAAATGTAAGTCAAACACCAGAGAATTATTTAGGAAAGGATTACAGTATATGCGTATCGAAAATGAAATGTTATCAAGATTTAACGATCTGGAAACCCAATCAACAAATAACTTTGAAATGACTTTATCACAAGAATTGGACTATTTCTTTGATAATGTAATGGACACTGTTGTAGATTTCTTTAAAGAAGAAGTTAGTGTATAACCTTACTTTAAAAGAAGAAAGAGCTAAAAGACAGGACTCAAAAATATTTTACCCCTCTATTTACCCCACTGTTTACCAGTTTATAACTGAAAGTTAAAAAGATTTTCCGGCGGGCACGCTCATGCTTTGCCCGCCTCACCAATTCATTACTACTTCGCACAATACCTGCATTCATAGGGACTTATATATAACTTTACACAAAATATGCTTGAAATATAGCTATAATGGCATTTCGAACTTGTTTCGGAATCTTGCCGGTAGTAAGACCCTGAAACAAGTTCAAGGCGACAATTTTAGCTTTTTTAGTGTAAACTGCGATAGAAATCCCCATTCATAACGCTTTACAAAAATTTTTGTCAAAGTAAGATTTTTTATTATCAGGTATTTTTTGTAATAAATCGTTAATTACCTCAGCAGACAGATTTTTTTCTGCAAAATATTTAGCATAATTCGGGTGGCAATGGTTTATTGCTGCAAGATAGTATGGTATGGAATACCCCCACGGAGTTAATTTGTATATAGAATTAATTTGACTGTCTGCAATTTTTAAAATAGGTAAAATATTATACCTGCCTGAACAATTATCATTTATATATTTTGTAATAAGTTCACTGCAAAGATTACCTGCGCCACGTCCCATGCCAAATACGGTTGAATCTATTATTAATTCTCTTTCTTTACAAATTTTTATTAAACATTGCGCATTAGAAAATGAAAGCTGCAAGTTATTATGAAAATGAAATCCGAGTGCTGTATTTTTACTCAAATTTTCATTAATTAAATCAAAATGCGCAAGAATATCTTTCTCGCTCATAACACCGGTTGTATCAACAATTGTTAATGCATATGGTGATATTTTATTTACCCGTTTTATTAAATCTAATAATTCCTCATCAGAATAATTGTTTGTGTGCATCGGATTTATAAAAATTTTGTAACCGTTGTTTTTTAATTCACTGCAATAGTTCAAAGCATCTTCAAGATTATTTTTTTTGAATGCAATCCTAAGTGCAATGTTCTTGTATTTGTTTTCCGGCAATAAACCGTATTCACCGTAATTAATCATAAGAGTAAATACAGCATTGGAATTTATTTTGTTTGTAATATTTTCCAAATCTTTAATATTAGAAAACCAGCTTTTATCCTTGCTATAAATACATTCTTTTAAAAAACCGCATTCAATAAATTCAACAGAAGCATCTGACAGATTAGAGATAATACTTTTGATATTTTTAAACCCGAACTCCCAGTTGTTAATATATCCGCCGTCTCTTAAAGTGCAATCCAGAATCTTTATATTTGACATTTTACTACCTTCAAATCTTGCCTTTTTTCAACAGCTTTAAATTCTTTTTACAAAAATTTCTGTTTTTCTTAAACACCATATATATGTATTTTCTGTTGTTCATTTTTTCATAAAATTTTTCTTTTCTAAACAGAATATACATAACCTTATATCTAAAATACCTAATTAAGTATTTTTTGTATAATTTATTATACTGTCTTTTTTGTAAAGTAAAATATTTTTTCAAATTTTCACGCTTTTTAGCTTGCTTTTCAAGCGAAACATTTTTCCCTAAACTTTTTTCTAAATATTCAATACCTTCAGCCTTTTTAGCTTCTATTATTTTGTTTATTTTATCATAATCAATTTTACTTTTAATAATCTTATTAACATTAACATCATCAAAATTATTGTATAATCTGTTTTCAATTCCAAATATTTCAAACAGACTTTTTAATCTTTCTATAGTATCTTTACTTTTATGTACACAAATAAATGGCTTGTTAAATATTATTGCAAAACATACTCCGTGAAAACTATCCGTTATAAACAAATCACAATTTGCCACTTCTGCAAGCCACTCTTCAACAGGCGTATTAAATGTAATATCACGTAAATTTTTTGTATCTAAAGCAGGATTTGTTTTTATAAAATTCATTATTTCATTTTTGATATTTGGATTAACAGTATATATAATAATTTTGGAATGAATATTTTCATATTTTTTATCACTAAATAAATATTTCCATTCCTCTTTATTAAGCAAGAAAACCGGATCTATCAATTGTACAGCATTATCTATGCCGAGGTTTTTGCAATAATCTGCTCCATTGTTTTCTCTGAGTGATAAACTGTCAAAATTAGAAAGTAAAAGATAGAATATTTTATCTTCTGTAGATTTTTTATTTTCCATTTTAATACCGAAACTTGCGGAATAAGACATAATATTCTTGTCAACATTTGCAAAAGACAGCAGAAAAGCATCCATATCGAATTGAACAAGCCATGATCTGAAAACCTGATCAGAACCAGTAATAAAATTACTGAAAGTTTCATTAAGAAGTGTCAATTCCTGTGGTGAATTAAATCTTTTTGTTTCAGGTATATATTTTTTTCTAAAATCATCAAAATACTTGTTTTCAGGTTCTTCTGCTACAAAAGATTGTCTTATCGGATAATTTATATTTTGTGCATTATATCCAAGATTACTTACAACTTTATTAAGAGCATATGCGGTTATAACTGCACCGAAATTTCTGTTTTCCCAATGATAATTTATTATTGCAACATTTTTTGCGGAACACAAATTTTTATCCAGAGCCTCTTTCAAAGTCATTTTATTAATATCTTCCATAAAGTTTTTTCTTGCTGGATGCGGTACTGCCGGTTTATACAAATGCGGCTGTCCCTGTTTAACAATTTCTACAGAAAATTCTTTTGCCAATACAAAATCTTTTTTTACTTTTTCAAAAAAGACTCTGGCTTTTTTATTGTTTAGCAAAATAGCTGATACACCATATTTATACATATATTTTTTTGGAATCCCCCAAAAATCTCCTAAGGTAATATCTCCGATTCTTTTAATTTGTGCATATTTACAGCTGTAACAACTTGGTCTTAAACCTATATGTGAAAAAAATACTTTATAATAGTCATCAATACTTGAGTTTGTATAGATAATATCATTGTCCGTTTTAACAGATAAAATATTACAACCGCTGCTCCAACCGCATTTCTTATCTCTGAAATTTACATCAATGATATTTTTGTTTATATAATTTTCATCAAGATATTTTTTAAAAATCTTGAAAGATGGCACTCCATGACAAATTAAATCTACTACAAGAAGATTTTCATAATCTTTTTTTAGAAAGTTTTTCAAACCCGCTGCCTGACACGGAGTACCTGTAAACAGAACTTTTCTGTTTTGTTCTAAATAATCTTTTATTAATTTAAAGCTGTCATTGAGATTGCTTTGCAGATATTTTGAACCTCTTAATTTGATTAAGTCATTTATATTATCAACAATTATATGTTCAGCCTGCATTTTTGGATTAAAAGCAGAGGCACAGACAATACCGTTTTGTTTAAGAATATATTGTGCAAAAACTGTAAAAGCTCCTCCTGATGAAGTTTTATTTTGTAGTATTTCATCCGAAGCATAGGCACTATAAGCTTTTTGATTTTCCTGATAAAATTGTTTTTCTGTATTATTTGGACAAATATATTTACATTTGCCACAATTGATGCATTTTGTTTCATCAATTTTCGGATACAAAAATCCTTCAGAATTTTCAACCATACTGATAGCTTTTTGAGGACAAATATTATAACAAGCACTGCATCCGGTGCATTCTTCAAATTTACATATAAATTCTTTTGTCATATGTTTTAAATAATAGTATAAATTATTTTATTATTCAATTAAATGTAGATTTGCAGAGTTAAAGCGGGATAAATAATGAGTAAACTTAACACTCATCTGTAGAATAACAAATACGTAAACAAACTTACTTAAACTATTTATTCAAAGCAGCTTTAAGTCTTGCAAGTGAACGTGCTAACGCTGCCTGCGCTCTATCTGCGTCAATCTTTGCCGTTGCATCTGCTAATCTTGCTTCTGCCCTGTTTTTTGCAGCATTAGCTCTGGTTACGTCAATATCGCAGCCGTCTTCACAAATGTCGGTCAATATCGTGGCTTCATTGTCCTTAAACTGGAAAACACCGCCCATTGTTGCAAAATACTTGTACTTTTCACCCAATTTTGCTTTTGTAACACCAATTGTAAGTGCGGTAGTAAGAGGAATGTGATCCTTCAAAATACCCATCTGACCGCTTGTTGTCTGAATAACAAGTTCTTCGACTTCGCCTTCAAATACAATTTTTTCGTGTGTAATTATTTTTAGTTTCATTTCTTTAATCCTTTGGCTGGATGACATTTATTTATAATAAGTTGAAATGTGGATAAGTTAAATAGTTGAACAGTTCGTTATAAATATTTACTGCTTATTTGCGCATTTTAGTTTAATAATTTATGAATGTAATGAATTTAAAGAACTATTCAACTTCTCAATTATTCAACTCTTCAACTTCCCTAAGCCAGCGTTTTAGCCTTCTCAACAGCTTCCTCAATTGTGCCAACCATATAGAAAGCTTGTTCCGGCAAATCGTCATGCTTACCTTCAATAATTTCCTTGAAGCCTTTGATTGTATCTTCAAGTTTTACGTATTTTCCTGGAATACCAGAGAACTGTTCTGCAACGAAGAACGGTTGAGAAAGGAATCTTTGAATCTTTCTTGCTCTGTTAACCGTTTCCTTATCCTCGTCAGAAAGTTCATCCATACCGAGAATTGCGATAATATCCTGCAATTCTTTATATTTTTGAAGGATTTCAAGAACTTTTCTTGTAACTTCATAGTGCTCTTTACCGATAATATTCGGGTCAAGAACTCTTGAACTTGAAGCAAGCGGGTCAACAGCCGGATAAATACCAAGTGACGCAATTTGTCTTGAAAGTACAGTTGAAGCATCCAGATGTGAGAATGTTGTAGCAGGAGCCGGGTCTGTCAAGTCGTCTGCAGGTACATAAATTGCCTGAACAGAAGTGATAGAACCGTCTTTAGTTGAAGTAATACGTTCCTGCAATTCACCCATTTCAGTTGCAAGTGTCGGCTGATAACCTACAGCTGAAGGCATACGACCTAAAAGTGCTGATACTTCAGAACCTGCTTGAGTAAATCTGAAAATGTTATCGATAAACAGAAGTACGTCTTGCTTAGAAAAATCTCTGAAATACTCGGCAGCAGTAAGAGCAGAAAGACCTACTCTCATTCTTGCTCCCGGCGGTTCATTCATCTGACCATAGATAAGACCTACTTTGTCGAGAACTCCGCTTTCTTTAAACTCGTTCCAGAGGTCGTTTCCTTCTCTTGTTCTTTCACCAACACCGCCGAATACTGATACGCCGTTATGTGCCATTGCAATGTTGTGAATCAATTCCTGAATCAAAACTGTCTTACCAACACCTGCACCGCCAAAGAGACCAACTTTACCGCCCTTTTGGTACGGTTGTAATAAGTCTATTGCTTTGATACCTGTTTCAAGAATTTCTATTTCCGTATTCTGATCAATAAGAGATGGTGATTCTCTGTGAATAGGTAAGTAATCATTTGTTTCAATCGGTCCTGCATTATCAACAGGTTCGCCGATTACGTTCAAGATTCTGCCCAAAATCGATTTACCTACCGGAATTTTAATAGGTTCACCTGTATTTTCAACCTTCATTCCTCTCTTTAAGCCGTCAGTTGAAGCCATTGCAACGGTTCTTACTCTGTTTGAACCAAGCATTTGCTGAACTTCTGCAACTACATAAGACCCGTCTTCTTTATATATTCTTAAAGCTGTATAGATTTCAGGAAGCTCTCCTTGTGCAAATTCTACGTCAATAACAGGTCCGATAATTTGTGTAATCAAACCTTCATTTTTGTTTAATGTCTCCATTTGCCCTACCTCATCTCTCTTATTTATTATGTTATGATTATAACATAAAATTTGAATTGACAAGAGTTTGTAAAAATTTAAATTGACTATCTTCTTTTATTTTATATAAAATAATAAAATGGAGAGAATTAAAAATAACAAATTATTTTACACATTTTTTTTGATAATTTGTTTGCTTGGGATATTTTTAAGATTAAGACTATGGTTTTACAATCCAGGACTTCATTGCGATGAAGCAAGCCTTGCTTTAAATTTATTTGACGCTTCTTTTAGTGATCTTTTTAAACCTTTAATAAGATTGCAGGTTGCGCCGCCGCTTTTTCTTGTGCTTGTCAAATACTTTTATAGAATTGTAAATCTTCACTATACGCCGGATTTTTCGGATATGATGTTGAGATTTATTCCGCTTGCGGCTTCAATTTGCGCTATTCCGCTCTTTGCATATCTGGTAAATTTAATTTTCAAAAATAAATTTATTACTCTTCTTGCTGCGCTTATGATTACGATAAGTCCATGTGCAATATCTTATTCATGTATTTTTAAACAGTATTCAACTGAACTTTTAATTACAATTTTGATAATTATTTTATTTAAAACAATAAAATTTAATGAGAAATACAAATTTTTTATTCTTGGGTTTGCACCATTTTTGTCACTAAATTCGTTTTTCATATTTCCCGGCTGTTTTTGCGAATTGCTGATAAGAGCCTGTAAGGAAAAAGCTTTAAAGAAATTTTTTACCGGATTAATTTTGTTTTTAATTCCATTTTTGGCGTTTGTTTTGTTTATACTGTTCCCAATAATGCGTGCTCATTACACAAATATGGAAAGCTATTGGTCTCCTACTTTTGCAATTGCGGGAAATATAGGCGGGTATATTAAAATTCTTATTTACTACATGTTTAGAATAGATAAGCCGTCTATTTTTGCAGGTTTATTTATCATTTCTGCACTTGTAATGCTTATCAAAAATTTTCGTCTCGCATTTTATACGACAATACCTTTGCTTATAACATATTTTCTTACGCTTACAAAACATTATCCGCTCTCTGAAAGATTCATGTTATTTCTTCTTCCGGTTGTAATCCTGACTTTGATTTATCCGCTATCACTTTTACCTAAAAAAGTATATGAATATAAACCTGTATTAAATTATATTATTATTGCTATTTTAATAATATTTTTGTTATATAATTCAACTCCGCTTTCTGTTACCCACCTTAAACAGGAATACGGAAAAGAAGCGTGGAAATATCTTGCACAAAATTATGATGGTAAAACTCCTGTTATTATTGGCGAAGATTTTGTTACAAACCTTTATTACAGAATGTTTTATCAGGATGAGATTAATTATTATGACATGGCATTTCTTGGCAAACATAATGCTGCTTATACTCTGGAAACTCTTCCGGCGGGTACATGGTACTTTATTATCACAAGATATGATATGATATATTATGATTTCGCAAAACTTCTTGAGAAGAAAGTTGAAATACTTGACTATAAAACGTTTGAACTTGAACCGGATTCCAGAAAACTTACAGGGCTTTATATTGATGCACCTTCAAGCGTTGTAATGAAAGTAAGAAAAAAATAATTACAAGCATTGCTATTTAAAACAATTTTTATACTTCACACTTAACCTTATTCAATTCATACAAAAATCTTAAACCTTCCAGAGTAAGGTAAGGATTCACAAAATCAAACTTCCGGTTCATATATTCGGATATAAGTGAAGAATAACCTCCGGTTGCAATAATGACGGCTTTTTCGCCAAGTTCTTTTTCACACTGTGCAATTAAACCTTCTATTGCACAGGCAGACCCACGGATTACACCTGATAAGATTGCATCACAAGTATTGTCCCCGATTGCTCTATCAACAGTAGCTGCCTCTATTTTCGGAAGCTTGGAAGTACTTTTGTTCAAAGCTCTAAACTGAAGATTCAATCCCGGCATTATAACTCCGCCTAAAAAATCCCCATTTTTGTCCAATATATCAAACGTTGTTGCTGTCCCGAGGTCAACTATTATTGCCGGCTTTGAGTACAGAACGTAAGCGCCGCAAGCGTTTGCAATTCTGTCTGCTCCGGCTTCCTTCGGGTTTTTAAGTTTCAAATGTATGCCGAGGTTTAGCTTGTTATTTAGGATTATTGAATCCAGATGAAAAACATTATCAATTGCATGCTTGACCGTACGATTCAATTCGTCTACAACTGAGGCTATTATACAGGAGTCTATTTTGTATTTTTTAAACAGTGTATGGAATAAAATTTCATATTCTTCCTGCGGTAACTCTTTGTCTGAAGGCAGCCTGAATGTTTCAAGAATACTTTCATTCTCAAAAACCCCGAGGGTTATATTTGTATTTCCTATGTCAACGGCAAGAAGCATTAATTTTCTCCATAATTACTTAATGATTCTTCTATAATCCTTACCATATCATCTCTGTATGATTTTGGATTAAGTATTTCACATTTGTCATCATAGCGCATAAGTCTTGCAAGCAAAATATCTTTATTTTCCCCGTGATTGGAAACGGTTATGCTTTTGCCGTCAAATTTTTTCAACAAACGTTCATTTTCCCTTAAATTATATTTTTGCGCAAGAGCGCCTTTCAGTTCAAAAACTACAACCTGACCGTTATAATTTTGAATGTATTTTTCGCTCAAAACCTCTATTCCGGAAACTCTTGAAGCATCAATCATTTTATCTTTATTACGATCTGTTATTATGTGAAAATAAGTTTTGCCCTTATTTTCAACCATTTCAAGAGGAATTCCGTCAACGATATTTCGGTTTTTGAACATTAAGCGGATTTTTCTTTTTTCGTTAACAGCAAGGTCAAAAAGTTCTGCCGATACCTGGTAAGTTTCTTTTTCCACTCTTGCTATTTTTTTGTTAGAAAACCTGTTTAATTTTTCTATAAAACAATCAAACAGCTTGTTACACTTGGAAGTCATCTCCTGCCTTATAACATTTTGCAGGATTTCTAAAAGATTAATATCGCTTCCGGTAAGTTCAAGTCCGAAAGGCATACTTGCTACAAAATATCTGTTATGTATCTTTGGAATATCAATTTGGCAATATCTGCAAGTATTTATATATTTGCTTATTACACTGTTGTTAAATATTGGCACAACTTCGCCGGAGTTTAATATTTCAATAAGCTCCTGCATAGTATAATTACCCTGCAGCAATACTTTTAATGTTTTTAAAACTTGCATTGAGGATTGGTTTCGCTTTATAGAAATTCTAGCCATTGTATACTCTCCTCATACTTTTAAGTTTTTGAATAATATCTTGTTTAAAATCTTCCGGTTCATAAACGATGCAGTTTGCGCCAAAAGAGAGGATTCTCTGTGCAGCTATAAAATCATTATAATATTTTCCTTCTACAATAATTCCGTCGTCAGTTGTTTCTATTATTTGCTCGTTTTCTTCCAGAACTTCTTTTCCGGAATTTTTCAGCAAAAATTTTACGGTTATTATTTCTGCCTCAATTTTTCCAAGCCCTGTATATCTGGTAATTATTGATTTAATTCTTTTTATGTTCAGAACAATTGAACGCTTTTTATCAAAATCATAGCCGTATAGATGAATATTATCGTTTTGAAGTACTAGTTTTTGTGCGGAAATATCTTTTTGTGACTCTTCTTTTGCCGTAGGATTTTTGTAGATTAGAGTCAGAACTCTTTTTTCTTCGCAGTCTTCAAGGAGTTCTTTTACAAAATCAATATTGTAATTTTTTAGTATGGAAATACCATAAAGTTTTTCTTTTATTTCCTGTTCGTCAACATAACTTGCAAGTTTCCTAAAAAGCTCGTCATACTTGAGCATTAATTCAATGCCGGAACGGTTTTTAATTCTGTTATAAACTTTTTTCAGAAGATTAACTTCATCCATTGTCAGCTTTAGTGAAAACGGGTGGCTCAATAGGGTAAACTTGTAACCTGTTTTTGACCCCGCACGTGTAATGTCGCAGCCGGAAGCTTTTAATGTATTAATATCAATTCTTATTATGTCATCAGAGTGTTCCGGCTCCATGATTTTTAGGTTTAAATAAGCCTGCCGAATTTCTTGCAGGGATCTGGGAGCATCAATCAACAGCGCAAGAAGAACAATTCCTCTCACTCCGGTTAACGACACCTGATTTATATCCATTGTATTGTCTGAAATTTTTAACAAACTTTTTCCTCAGTCAACCTCTTAACTATTATTTGCACAAATCTGTCAAATATTCAATCATACTTTCGCAATATCTTCTATCTTGAGCGCTGAAAGGCAGGACTTCTCCGGAAAAATTTTGCTTAATATTTGATATAATAGCTGCGTGTTTGTTTTTGGAAACATAATCTATCTTGGTTACAACAGTAAATATAGGAAGCTTATACGCCTCAACCCATTCACGCATAGCGTAATCATTTTTCTGGATATCGTGTCGTGCATCGATAAATTGTATCAGAGATTTTATTTGTTTTCTGTTAAGCAAATATTCTTCCAGATGCTTTTGCCATCTTGCCTGCGTTTCTTTTGAAACTTTTGCGTAACCATACCCCGGCAAATCTGCTACCATAAAGGTATCCGCAAAATTAAAAAAGTTGATTAATCTTGTCTTACCCGGTGTGTTAGAAGTTTTTGCAAGTTTTTTATTATTTGCAAGCGCATTTATAAAAGAAGATTTGCCCACATTTGAACGCCCGAGCAGCGGAAATTCCGGAAGATTAAATTCCGGACATTGTGATAACTTTTCGGCACTTATTATAAAATTTGCTTTCATTTGCATTTTATTAATATAACTTTTTTTGTTTTTTTTTTCAACAAAAGTTTATAAAATTTTAATAATAAAAATATTGATATTATTTTTTATTAATATGATTCTATTTATTAAAAATTTAAAATAAAAATTTCTTTATTAATATTATTATTAATTATTATATATATAATTAATAATCTTCATCATAAGCTTTGATTATTTGTTCATAACTATCTAAAACCATTATAAATACTGGTTTTTTTATGTAGAAAAAAATGTAGAAAAAGTGTAGAAAACTTCTAAGTTTTGAACATCTTTCTACATTTTTTGAAAAAAATTTTTTTACAAAAAAAAATAATGTAGAAAACTTCTAAGTTTTGAACATCTTTTCTACATTTTTTTTCTACTTTTCTACATAGTTTTCTACATAAAATATTTATTTAAAATTATTCTTCTATTTTTTATTTTATTCCTTAAAACTTAAATATTTGTTTTGTAAAATATCATTTGAAAGATTCACTATCCTTTGTGCCAGATCAGAGTAAACTCTTCTTGAAAAATGGTTTATGCAGGTTGTGTAATCTTCATCAGATTTAATAAAATCTGTAAGTTCAATAATTTCAATTCCATTTTGGCGTGCAAATTCTCTTATCGCAGAGTTAAGAATCTTATGCCTCTCTGCCATATTTGCGTATCCGTCTTGAACTTTATCAGTAGGAGTTTCGCTTCCAAGTATCAAAACAAGCTTTGTTTTATCTGAAAGATTTTCTTTTATGTATTTTAAATTTCTGAGAACTATATCAACAGGAGGATTGCCAGCAAAAACATAATCTTTTTTAAACTCTTTAAGCATTAACAAATTTGGCGCTTTTGCTGCCTCAGGAAGCGGAGCTAGAATCTTTTCCCAATTATTTTCATCAGTAATATCACAATCCGCATATCCGAAAAGAACGTAAGCACCATCATTTTTGTTAATATACAGTCCGCTGTGAGTGGTTGTAAGAAGGCTTAAAAATATTAAATTGTATTTTGGATCAAAGAACTTTGTCTTAAATTCGTCCTTGTTTGGAAACGGAAATCTTTGAATAATTTGATTAAGTTTTTCTTTAGAAAACTTATGAGTCTGCTCTATAAAAGCTGTATGTGTGTGCGCTAAAATATAAACAAGTTCTTTATTCCAGTAAGGAAATTCCGTATCAATGTTACAGTCAGAATCTATATAGCTTAATGTTGAATACAAATCACAAGGACCTTTAAACAGAATATTTATATTATTTTCTACTTTTTTTTCTTTTCGCTTAATCTCTAAATCTCTGACAAGTTCTATCCAATCAATATTTCCGTCAAGCTCAGAAGCAACTTCGCCCTGAATATCAATATCAGGTTTTCCGAGGTAAGAATACACAAACTGCTCTATTCCCATATTCATAATTCTGCAGGAGAAGAGAAAATGTATAAGTTTGTTTGTATTTTTATCTGCCGCATAAAAACCGCATATTCCATAATTTCCGAACTTGTCTTCTGCAATAATATAAGCAGCGTTATTGTTTTTAATAGTTTCTTCAAGAGATTCATCTCTAAATTTAGTAAAATTAAGCTGGTTTGTTCTTGAAATTAGTTTTTTTATACGTTCAATGTTGTTAAGACAATCTGTTTTTATACAAATTTTTATTTCGCTTGCTCTTAAAAATTCTTCATTAGAACTCTTAGAACGTGCAGCAGCTTTTTCCTCCAGAATTTTATATTGCTTCAACCTTGTATGCTCAAAATCATAATCATTTACAAGATAAAGCTCTTCTGACATTTTTTTTATATTTTCAGGCTTTGCTGTCATAATTTTCGGACAATAAAATTTTGCCTCATTAAGATTAGAAATATTATCATCAATAAGAATAATATTTTCTTCTCTTAGATTCATATCAGAGATAATTCCCTTGACTCTTTCACCTTTTGGTAAAAAATTAATTGAAGGAAAAACAAATAAATCCCAGATATGCTTAAATCCGTTCATTATAAATTCATTTTTAACCCGCTCAAAATCATTCTTTGAACAGATAGAGTTCATAATACCTTTTGTGGTTAATTCTTCTATAAAATTAATTATGTCAGGATTAAAAATAACCCCGCCTTCTTCAAGAGTGCCTTTCCAGAAGGTTTCATCAAGATCCCAAATTATTAACTTTGTTTTTGTTATATCATAATTTTTCATAACTTATTGCTGGTTAGTTGTTATTGTACAAATACTGCTGTCCTGCATGTATTTGCTCCAGACTTTTGAGACCGGATTGTTTTGAGCAGAATCTATACTTGAAAAATCAGGTGTAGTACCGGAATACTGCTGCACAAGTTCGTAAGCATCTACTACGGATGCTATCTCTTCAAGCTGCGGTTTGGTAAATTTGCAAACAACATTTGATTCTATACCCATGAAACTTACATTTTCGTTATATACGCATCTGTCTCCGTCCCAACCCTTAATATTTTTTCTGGATTGAACGGTTGTATCAAGCATGTTAACAGAACCGGTATCACTAAATGGTGTACAATTTCTGAAAGCATCAGTAAATTTTGTACCCTCTGCATAAACTGAAATAACAATTCCTGTAATAATTAATAAAGTTGATAATATTTTTTTCATTTTTTACCCGATAACTTTTTTATATTCTATCATATTTTAATAGTTATGTCATATTGAAAAGTAAAGATTTAATTACTTGTCGATAAAAAGTTTTTCAAATCTTTGCATAGCTTCTGTCGTATTTTCCCGTGAACCGAAAGAAGTAAGCCTGAAATACCCTTCCCCGTTTTTGCCGAAACCTGAACCGGGTGTTCCTACTACTTGTGCATTTTCAAGCAGGTAGTCGAAAAATTCCCACGATTTCATGTCATTAGGGCACTTGAGCCAGATATAAGGCGAATATTTTCCGCCCACATGCCAGATTTTGCAGCGATTTAAAGTCTCTGAAATTATTTTTGCGTTTTCCTTATAGTAATTAATGTTTTCTTTAATTTCTTTTTGTCCTTCTTCTGTAAAAACAGCTTCTGCACCACGTTGTACAATATATGGCACACCGTTAAACTTTGTTGTCTGTCGTCTTAACCACATTTTATTGAGTTTTCCAAGTTCAAGAGGCACTATTGTGTAGCCGCATCTTGTGCCGGTAAAACCTGCCATTTTGGAAAGCGAACAAAATTCTATTGCGCATTCCTTTGCACCTTCTATTTCGTATATACTATGCGGAATTTCAGATTCTGAAATAAAGCATTCGTAAGCCGCATCAAAAAGAATAACTGCATTTACGGATTTTGCATAATCTACCCATTCTTTTAACTGTTTTCTGTTATAAGCCGCACCGGTAGGGTTATTTGGGGAGCAGATATAAATCAAATCCGCTTTAATACTTTTGTCAGGAAGAGGAAGAAAACAATTTTCCCCGTTTGCATCTGCATAAATAACCTTTCTCCCTGCCATAATGTTTGTGTCAACATATACAGGATAAACAGGGTCAGGTACTAAAACGGTATTATCCTGGCTGAAAAGATCCAGAATGTTGCCTAAATCACTCTTTGCGCCATCTGAAATAAAAATTTCATCCAATTCCAGATTAACATTGCGGGTCTGATAATATTTTTTTACAGCCTTTCTCAAGAAATCATATCCCTGTTCAGGACCGTACCCCCTGAAAGTTTCCTGAACTCCCATCTCATCAACGGCTTTGTGCATGGCTTCAATAACTTTTTTGCACAAAGGAAGAGTAACGTCACCTATTCCAAGGCGTATAATTTTTTTATCAGGGTTTTTTGTTACAAATTCGCTTACTTTTTTTGCTACGGTAGAAAACAGGTAGCTTTGCTCAAGATTTTCGTAGTTTTTGTTAATGTTCATTTTTTTATCCTTATTAATTTAAATTATGTTTACTGCCTATTTATTGATTATTGCTGTTCCCGTGCGGGTGGGCATTTTCATATACGTCTTTCATATGTTTCATTGATATGTGGGTGTAAATCTGTGTATTAGAAATTCCTGCGTGCCCGAGAAGTTCCTGCACAACTCTCAAATCCGCTCCGTTTTCGATAAGTTTTGTTGCAAAACTATGCCTAAAAACGTGAGGAGTAACTTTTTTCGGTAATTCTATTTTCTCAACAGTCTCATTTATAACTTTTCTTATGGTTTTGTTTTGTAGTCTGTAACCCGTATTATTAATGAATAGAGGCGAATCGTCAGTAACTTCTCCTATGTCATATCCCGGTGCAAGAAGGCTTCTTGCTGATTTTATGTACTGAATAAGATATTTTTTTGCCCGCTCTGACATAAGTACGATTCTTTCTTTAGAACCTTTACCAAATACTCTTATTTCATTTTCATCAAGGTTTAAATCGCCAAAATTGAGATTGCTTAATTCCGAAACACGCATGCCCGTAGCCCAGAGAAGTTCAAGTATTACTCTGTTTCTAAAACCTGCCGGTGTTTCTATTTTGACATTATTCAAAATTTGTTCTACTTCTTCCGGCGTCAAAAACTTTGGCAAAGATTTTGGGCGTTTCGGAGCTGAAAGAGATATAGCGGGATCTGATTCCATGTATCTTTCTCTGAATAAAAATTTGTAAAATGTTCTTATTGCAGCGACTTTTCTTGCAATAGTTGTTTTTTTGTAATCAAATCTCTGGATAAAATGCAGGTATTCTCTAAGCTTGTTAAAATCAACATTAACGCAGCTTGTACCGTTAAGCCACAAAATGTAGCTTACAATATCTGATTCGTATGCGCTCAAGGTGTGTGAAGAAAAGTTCTTTTCTACGCTTAAATATGTTTTAAAAGCTTCTATGTATTCTTTTTCTCTGTTATCCATGTTTACATTTACCTGCGAATATTATACAATACTCGTATTAAAGTTTGAAGCATTATGATGAACATTTTTAAGACTTTCGAGATATTTTTAAAAGAACCCCTTAGTATATTGAGGGATAACTTTATACAAATTGTAAGTATTCAGACCGGCAACATTTTTGAGCACAAGCCGTCAGTTGACGTAACCCTGTTAAAAGATAAAGCTCAAATTACAGTTGTAAATAATGAGAAAGTATATAAGTTATTATCGCTTGTCACTCATAGAGCAAATGAAAAGAGATAAATAAAGAGCTGTTATAATTAAAAATATGATAGTACTTTACTTTTTTGATATATTAAGAAATGTAAATTTTGATAAAAATCAGACTTTAGAAATAATATAAAATATTATATAATAAGTGTATATAAGTATATTAATTTTCAATCGCAAAAGAGTAAGTATATGAGTATTGAGAATTTGGCACCGTATTCGCCGACGACTATATATGGTCAACTGACGTCGCCGTTTACACCGAAAACAATCACAATAAATGCACATACGCCTTATGACAAAGTTGATGAGACAACAGAAGAGTCAGAGGTGTACAGTCGTGCATTTTTTGAAGGTAAGCCGCAGGCAAGAATAGCTTATCATGATATTTCTCAATATGAACCTTTGTATGAAGATTTTCCGCCGGATATTTCGGACATTAAGAAAAATGTACCAAACGTAAATACAGATGTAAATTCAACAGCTAAGCCGCAGTCAAATACGGAGTTGTCATCTTTCTCTGCATCATCATATTCAGACAACAGTATTTTAAGAGGAGCTTTAACTCATGGATATTCTGTTGATGAATCTGTTGTTATTCAAAATGCATATAATGCTTATCAAAGAAGTGCATTAATGACAAGAAATGCTCCTGAAACTTTGAGTACATGTTCTTATAAAGTTTTTTAGTTTTTAAGCCGGATATATCATAAAATACAAGAGCATTGAGTGCCGAACAATTTACTGTGGCTGCTCTGCAATAATCTGTACTTCATAAATATTTACAAGTTGAAAAGATTTTTTTGATAGGATATTATTATATTGAATAATTGTGCGCGGGGAGTACATGGAAAATAATTATTTTGCACTACTGGCTAATGATGTAAAAAAGTTATGGAATGGGTTGGACGGAAATCAAAAGCTTGGAATGCTTGCTTTGATAGTACTGACAATTGTTGCAGCGACTTTTTTCTTATCAAAAGCACTGGAGCCGGATTGGGTAGTATTATATTCAGACCTCAATGAAGTAAATGCAATGAGCATAGTTGAAGGTATGAAGAAAAACGGTTATCAATACAAGGTTTCCGAGGATCATAAAACCATTCTTGTACCATCAAATGTTCGTGATGATATGCGGTTGTTTGTTGCGGAAAATGACTTAATAAAAGATGGTGATACAGGGTTTGAGCTTTTGGATGATATGCAGCTCGGCTCTACCGATTTTAAGAACAAATTAACAAAACAGAGAATTTTTCAGGGAGAATTAACCCGTTCAATAGAAAAAATTCAGGGGGTAAAGTATGCACGTGTGCAGCTTGCTGAACCTGAACGTTCAATTTTTGATGATAATGATGAAAAGCCTACGGCATCAGTTGTTCTGGTGCTGGAGCCGGGGTATAAAATAAAAAGTTCACAGGTTAAAGCTATAAAAAATCTGGTTGCTTATGCAGTTCCCCGCATGACTGCAGATCAGGTTTTTATTACAGATCAAAACGGCAACAGTCTGTCTGATGAAACTTCCAAAAATTCAACAGATATGGAGAGTTTTAAATCAAATTTGGAAAAAGACACGGCAAAAAAAGTTTCTGATGTTCTGGAAAAAATTGTCGGAAAAGGAAATGTGTCCGTTCAGGTTAATGCGGATATTGATTTTAATTCCGCAAAAGCTACAATAGAAAGCTACATACCTGTAAATGACAAGGGTGAAGGTGTTATAACAAGTTCGCAAACAGAGGTTGAAACATATGAGAACCCGAATAATGTGCCAAATCCTAATAATGTCAATCAGAGAAATTTAAATTATTCAAAACAGAAAACAGCAGTAAATTACAGTGTTTCAAAGGAAGTTAAACAGGTAATTTATGCACCTGGCACGGTAAAAAGGTTATCAATAGCTGTTGCGGTAAATAAGATTTTGACTGATGCAGAGAAAGAAGAGCTTAGAAATCTGATTTTATCTGCAGCCGGTGTAGATTTTTCACGTGGCGATGTGGTTTCTGTTTCAGGACTTCAGTTTGAAGGTGCAACAATTGATAAGAAGGCTAATGAAGCGTTTACGGAACAGTATCAGAAAGAACAAATGTTCTATTTCATAACTTCATCTGTAATACCATTGCTGGTAGTATTGATTTTAGGATGTTTTGCATTGTATATTTTAAAGAATTTTGTATCCAAAATGCCTTCCGCAAAACGCAGACAGGAACATATAATTCAACAGGAAGAAATAGTGCCGGAACGTCCTGAAGAAATTGAGGAAGAAGAGGATCTGCCTCGTGTTGAATTAAACAAAAAGGAGATAAAATCTCAGAAGGAACAAAATATAAACGAATTAAATGAGGCAGTAATGGCATCACCAGAGGAGGCTGCAAAACTCATCACTTCCTTTATAAGAGATTAAGAATGCGGGTAAGCGTACTCACCCTGCAAAAGTTAATGTTGGGTTGGTAAACCCAACCTACAAGTGAAAAAGAATACATTGAAAATTGAATAGAGTTTGTAGAATGAAGAGCTAGGTTTAACAAAAGGCACTTGAACAAGGTTAATGTTGGGTTAGTAGCAAAGTCAGCAGAGGTTGACCCGGCGGGATAAAACAAATTAGTAGTCTTGACCAATGTCAACCGGTGGTGAAAAGAGTGCCAAGTGCAGCCGGTTAGTAGCAAAGTCAGCAGAGGTTGACCTGGCGGAACAAAATAATTAGTAGTCTTGACCAATGTCAACCGGTGGTGAAAAGAGTGCCAAGTGCAGCCGGTTAGTAGCAAAGTCAGCAGAGGTTGACCTGGCGGAACAAAATAAATTAGTAATCTTGACCGATGTCAACCGAAAAGTATAGGTAAAAAAAATGGGTATAGAAGAGATAAAAAAAGCGAAAGAAGAAGCGAAGAAAACACTGACTCGACCGAGCCAGAAGGTTGCTGCGCTTTTAATTGCGCTTGGACCGACAACAGCTTCTGAGATATTAAAGAATATAAAAGATGAAGATTTATTGGAGCAAATTACTCTGGATATTGCGAATTTAGGTAAAATATCTGATGAGGATTTGAACGAAGTATTGTTGGAATTCAAATCAGTATTTCAGGCAAGAAATTATATAGCTCAGGGTGGTGTAAGCTACGCTAAACAGCTTTTGGCGCAAACATACGGCGAAGCGGAAGCATCTAAGTTGCTGGAAAAAGTAAATTCGATGGTTAATACCAACCCGTTTTATTTTCTTAATGATGCAGATCCTTCCCAGCTTGCAAACACATTTGCATCAGAGAATCCGCAGCTTTTAGCGTTAATTCTTGCATATTTGCGTCCGGAGCTTGCGGCACAGGTCTTAGCATTTTTACCTCCGGATATTCAGGCTGTAGTATCAATGAAAATTGCTGATATGACTCCGACGAATCCGGAGATCTTATCTACTATTGAAGATATTGTAGAACGTAAATTTTCAGCCCTTCTTGTTCAGGATTTTTCGAATGCCGGCGGTGTCGAATCGCTTGCTAATATTCTTAACTGTTGCGATAGAGGTACAGAAAAGAATATTATGGAATGGCTTGATATTGAGAATCAGAAAATGGCGCAGGAAGTACGAGATCTTATGTTCGTATTTGAAGATATTATTATACTTGATGACAGAGCTATTCAGAGACTGCTTAGAGAAATTGATACTAAGCAGCTGGCTCTCGCACTCAAGGGAACTAAGGACGAAATAAAAGAGAAAATCTTTAAGAACATGTCAGAGCGTGCAAGACAAATGCTTACTGATGATATGGAATACTTAGGACCGGTAAGAGCAAAAGAGGTTCAGGAGGCTCAAACAAGTATTGTAAATTCTATCAGAAATCTTGAAGCAACCGGTGAAATTACAATAACCCGTGCAAGTGTAGAGGATGAATTAATTGAGTAGCAACAGGATAAAATCTGAAGAAATTCAAGTAGGCGATAACTATGTTTTGCCGATAGAGCAGTCCAGTGTAACCCGTCAGCAGGCAAAGGTTCAGCAGATTATAGATGAGACTGACGCAAAAGCACAGCAGATTATTGCAAATGCCGAGAACAAATCTCAGGTAGTTATTCAGACTGCCAATACCGAGGCAGAGGCAATAATCGAAAACGCAAAGAAAAAGGCAGAAAAAGAGTATGAAACGATAAAAAAACAGGCATATGAAGAAGGTTTTAAAAAAGGCGAGCAAGACGGACTTTACAAGTTCCAAAATGACGCTTCTGAAGGCTTAAAATCGCTGGATACACTTGCCGCAAGTTCATTTGAATTAAAGAAAAATATAATAGATTCTGCCTCACGTGATATTGTAGATTTAGTTATTGCAATTGCAGACAAGGTTTGCCATCAGAAGTTTAATGAAAAAGTTTTGTATAAAATAACTCTTGATGCTATAAAAAAATTGAATGATAAAGAAAATATTACTATTATTGTCAATCCTGTACTGGTTGATAATATTAACAATCTTACTTCAAAATTTAGAGAGGAAATACCAAAACTTCAGTCATTAAAGATACTGGAGGACAATTCACTTTCGGCTGACGGTGTAATTGTTGAGACTTTGAGTACAAGACTTGATTCAAGAGTTTCTGTCCAGATAGCGGAAATAGCAGAAAAGATGCTGACGGGTACGGATGATGGAATGGGACAAAAATAAATATCTGGAAATAATTAAGAATACGGAAACTATAAAAGAAATCGGCAAGATAACAGAGATTATCGGTCTTACAATAGAATCTGACGGTCCAAAATCTTCAATAGGCGATTTGTGCTATATATATAATAATTACAATGACACTCCGACAATGGCGGAGGTTGTTGGTTTTAAGAAAGACAAGATACTTTTGATGCCTTTGGCTTCTCCGGATGGAATCCACCCCGGGGCTCTTGTAGTGAATACTGGTGCTCCAATGAAGATTGGTGTTGGAACGCAGCTTATAGGAAGGGTATTGGATGGACTTGGACGTCCGATTGATACGCTTGGAGAAATAAGGTTTAGTGAATATCGCTCAACCCATGCAGATACTATAAATCCTCTCAAACGTAAGCGCATATCCGAGCCGCTTTCTTTGGGGATTAAATCTGTAGATGGTTTTATGACGGTCGGCAAGGGGCAGAGAATGGGCATTTTTGCCGGTTCAGGCGTTGGGAAAAGCACAACTATCGGTATGATGGCTAAAAATACTTATGCGGATTTAAACGTTATCGCCTTGATAGGTGAACGCGGGCGTGAGGTTAAGGAATTTATAGAAGAAATTCTGGGCGCAGAAGGTATGAAGCGTTCAATAGTTGTTGCGGCAACTTCTGACCAGCCGTCATTAGTAAAAATTAAGGCAGCATTTGTTGCAACTTCTATTGCTGAATATTTTAGAGACAAAGGTCTGGATGTTTTGTTTATGCTGGATAGTATTACCCGTATTGCAATGGCACAGAGGGAAGTCGGGCTTGCAATCGGTGAACCTCCTGCAACAAGAGGTTATACTCCATCTGTTTTTGCTCTAATGCCAAAGCTTATGGAAAGAGCAGGTACAAATGAATTCGGAACAATAACGGGACTTTATACAGTACTTGTAGAGGGTGATGATTTTAATGAGCCTATTTCTGATACTGCAAGAAGTATTCTGGATGGTCACATTATGTTATCGAGAGATTTGGCGCACAAAAACCATTATCCTGCAATTGATGTGCTGCAGTCATTAAGCAGGGTTATGGGTGATGTTACAACAAAAGAACACCGTGCTGCTGCGGGAAATTTAAGGAATCTGCTTGCAGTACACAGAAAAAATGAGGATTTAATTAATATCGGTGCTTACGTGAAAGGTTCTGACCCTGTTTGCGATAAGGCTATTGCTATGATGGATGAAATTAACGGGTTTTTAAGGCAGTCTACTGATGAGAAAGTTGAATACGAAAATACTGTAAATCAACTTATACAGCTTGGCGGTGTGTAATTTGATTTTAACTTCACCCTTCACAAAAGTTATTGTCAGGTAAAACCTGACCTACATATTTTTAAAAGCTCCCTTCACACTTCACGCCTAACACTTCACCCGAAAAAAGTTTTTGTCGGCTTAGTAAAGCCGACCTACAATATAGAAGTTAATGTCCCCCGCCCAAAGGGTTAACAAGCTGATTTTTAACTAGGAGTTATGTTTTAAAGGGGGACTTGGAGTATTAAAATAGACTTGTAGTTATTGTCAGGTAAAACCTGACCTACATATTTTTAAAAGCTCCCTTCACACCTCACCCTTCACCCTTCACAATAACAATAACTTAGTAAAGCTGACCTACAATATAGAAGTTAATGTCCCCCGCCCAAAGGGTTAAAAAAGTAAATTTTTGTAAAAATTTAGGCTTCAGCTAGCAAAAAAAATTAATCTAACGTTTTAGTACTAATGGATGGTTGATTAAAAACTGAATATGATATAATTTAATAAACTAGCGAGGTAACTACATGAGTGAAGTAAATGGTCCAAAATTTAGTGTTAATCAAATAAACTACAGCGGTATATCTAAGCAGCCGCAGGAAGTTTCGAATGATGCCTCTGAGCCGACCGAATCACCTCAGCTAAGCGATTTTTCTGACCCTAAAGCAGAAGTAATTGGTCGCTCAATGTTGTTTAAAGGTGCAGATGATACTAAGCACGACCTGAAAGCATTGTTAGAATCACCTCAAATTGCAGAAAATTCAGACAAGGCGTTTGAAACAGCGTTTAAAGCTGCTGTTGATGCCGGAGTTGAAAATCCTTATGAAGCGGCAGCATCTTTTGCAACCGGCGCTATGTAATAAGTCTTTGAGTTAATCGGGTTTAATCGGTAAAGTGCTTAATTATTAGGAATTGAGCATTGACATAACTTCGGCGGGTGAGAGTTTGACTTCTTTGACCCGTTTTTTTGCACATGGAACAATAAATGTTATGTTATCTCCTACGGCTTTTTTATCTTTTTTCATAATACTAAATATTTTATCCGGCAGAAAATCTTTATCCAGAGGTTTGAATCCGTATTTTTCAAGGAGTTCTATAGACAGTCGGTAGTAAGAATATGTAATGAATTCTTTTTTATAAGCCCAGTTTAGGATAAAAAACATTCCATATACAACAGCTTCACCGTGGGTATATTTTTTGTATTTTGTAATAGTTTCTAATGCGTGAGCAAATGTATGCCCGAAGTTCAGCACTTTTCTAAGTCCGCTTTCTTTTTCATCCTGATTTACTACTGTTGTTTTCAGATTAAGACAGTATTCAATCATCCTGATAATTGTAATTGGTTCTTTTTGTAGAATTTTTTCGCAGGCGAGGGTTAGGAATTCAAACAGATACAAAGCAGAATCGTAGTCGCAGTTTTCTTCAATGAATGCATATTTTAAAACTTCCCCGAGACCTGACAGGAATTGCCTTTTATCAAGTGTGTTTAAAAAGTTAATATTAATAAAAACGGCTTTAGGCTGATAAAAAGTACCAATAATATTTTTGGCTTCATCGAGATCTATGGCGGTTTTTCCTCCGACCGAAGAGTCTACTGCAGAGAGCAGTGTAGTTGGTACTTGAATATAATCAATTCCTCTCATATAAGTAGATGCTGCAAACCCGGTGATATCGCCGACGACTCCGCCTCCGAGTGCTACCATAACGTCTTTGCGTGTAAGTCCGAGCTCCAGCGCACGGTTAATAATTTTGAGGTAGTTTTTGTAATTTTTTTCTTTTTCCCCGTCTTTAAGAACAAAGAGTTCGTCTTTTGAAAACCCGAATCTGTCATAATATAAATTGTAAACCTTTTGGGAAATAACTATAAGCCTTTTTTGTCCTTTTGTAGCTTCGTTTATTTCTTTATTAAGTTTTTCGAAACTGTTATCGGAAATTTCTATTGCGTATTCGCTATTATCAGTTTTTACATTAAGAACTTGTTTCATCCAGTATTAACCCTATAATTTCATTTAAATCCAGCAGGTCTGTATCTATAATATAGTGTGCTTTTATATAATTTTGCTCTCTTTTTTTGAGCATATTATTCAGAATTTCTTTTGGATTTTCCTTTTGCAGAAGAGGTCTTGCAGAATCTTCTTTTAATCTGTCATACAGTATATCAGGATTTGTTTTTAAATAAAATACTTTTCCGAATTTCAAGAGAGTAGCTCTGTTGTCAGGGTTTTCGAAAGCGCCTCCGCCTGTTGATATAATGCGTTTTGAACCTGCACAGCACAATTTTATGGTATCGTATTCCAGTTTTCTAAAATAATCTTCGGAATATTTTTCAAAAATATCGCTGATTTTCATTCCGGCAGTTCTTTCGATTACACTATCGAGGTCGATATGCACATAATCCGGAAGTTTTTCTGCAAGAAGAGCGCCAATAGTGGTCTTTCCGCACCCGGGCATTCCGACGAGAATAATATTAGTCACCATAATGGGCTTTCATCTCCACGAAATTATCTCCTCCGATTTTAGAGAGAAGTTCATCTACAAGTATAATAGCAACTCTTGCTTCTGCGACAACTGCACATGCAGGTACAGCGCAGGTATCAGAGCGTTCAAAGTGCGCACTTGCAGGGCTCATGTCTTTGATATCCACTGTTGCAAGAGCTTTTCGCATTGTAGGAATTGCCTTCATTGTACCTTTTATAACCAGTGCTTCTCCGTTAGTCATGCCGCCTTCAAGTCCGCCTGCATTGTTTGTATGCCTGTATATTGTTTTATTTTTAACGAAAATCTCGTCGTGCATTTGTGAGCCTCGAAGAGATGCCGCATCAACTCCTGCCCCGATTTCAACTGCCTTAACAGCCGGAATACTCATAACTGCTTGCGCCAATCTGCCATCTAATGCTCTATCCCAGTGCACATAAGAGCCTAGCCCGACAGGAAGATTCCCGAAAATAACTTCAAACTTGCCGCCGAGTGTATCACCTGCCTGAGCTGCTTCGTCAATAGCGTTGCGCATTCTGTCAGATGTCAGATCATCTGCGCATCTCACGTCTGATTTTTCAGCTTTTTCCTTAATCAAGGTGTAAGTTTTCGGGTAGAAATCCAGTTTTACGTTTCCGATTTGTACAACGTGTGAGAATCCAACAATTCCAAATTCTTTTAGAATTTGTTTAGCAACAGATCCGACGGCAACCTCAATAGCGGTTTTTCTGGCACTGGAGCGTTCCAGTACGTCTCTTAAATCTGTTAAATTATATTTTACAGAGCCTGCGTAATCGGCATGTCCCGGACGGATTTTGGTAAACGCCTTTGATTCGATTTTTTTTACAGTTTCCTGTGCAGGATAATCCTGATGTTCCACGTTCATAACGTCCTGCCAGTTTTCGAAATCTTTGTTTTTAATTTCGAGACAAATTGGTGCTCCGGTAGATTTGCCAAATCTTACGCCGGATTTAATTTCGACCGTGTCTTGTTCTATTTTCATCCTTCCGCCCCTGCCGTATCCGACCTGACGCCTGGCCAGATCTTCGTTAATAACAGAAGCTTTAATGCGAAAACCCGCCGGAACGCCTTCAATAATGGCATTCAGACATTTCCCGTGGCTTTCTCCTGATGTTAAGAATCTAAATTTTTCCATGCCAACATTATACAACAAAAAAAGACACCCCGTACGGGGCACCTTTTTGTAAAGAAAAATTATAAATCTCTTACGTTAGGAGATTGATGAATATCGTGATGATATCTTTCATCATTATCTATTGCAGGATCCAAGTATGAATAGCAGTTGCGCAGGAATCTTACGAACTTATTATGTTTCTTTTCGTACAAAGGTTCGCAAGGCTCACCGGCGTAACGGTTTTTTTGAATCAAAACCTGCTCGGCTACTGCTTCTGAATACCCGTTATTAATCATGTACTCTGCATCTGTTTGTTGAGCAGGAGTAATGTCTGCTCTTGCACCAAGGCATAAAGCTGTAAATAAAGCTAATACTAAAAATAAATTTCTTCTCATAACACCCATTCTTATTTAACTGAACTATATGATTCCATTATAATATTTTCTAAAGAATTAATCAAGTCGGATTCTGGAACTCTTGCAATAATTTCTCCTTTTTTAAATATATAACCTTCTTTGATTGCTCCTGCGATACCAAAATCTGCGTGTCTGGCTTCTCCCGGACCATTAACCGGGCAGCCCATTACAGCAATTGTGATCGGCAAATCCAGATTTTTGAACCGTTCTTCTACCTGTTTTGCAAGTCCTATTAAATCAATTTGTGTTCTTCCGCAGGTCGGGCAAGAAATAAAATTAACACCTTTTTGCCTTAAATTAAGAGCTTTTAATATACCAAATCCGGCATGAACCTCTTCTACAGGATTTTCAGTAAGCGAAACCCTTATTGTATCTCCTATTCCTTCACTCAAAAGAGTTCCAAGACCTATTGAGGACTTTATTAGACCTGATTTTAATGTCCCTGCTTCAGTAACGCCAAGGTGCAGAGGGTAGTCAACCTTTTTTGCGATAAGCCTGTAGGCTTCTATTGTGGTCATGACATCAGAGGATTTAAGTGAAATTTTCGTATCATAAAAATTTAAATCTTCCAGAATTTCCAAATGTCTCATAGCTGATAAAACCATTTTTTCTGAAAGCGGGATATCTTTTTCTGCGAATTCTTTCTCCAGAGATCCTGCATTAATTCCTATTCTTATAGGAACATTATGCGCTTTGGCTGCTTCTACAACTTTGATTGTATGTTCTTTTTTTCCGATATTTCCCGGATTAATTCTAAGAGCGTGAATACCGTTTTCTATGCAGGTTAAAGCTAATCTGTAGTCAAAATGAATATCCGCAACCAGAGGTACTGGCGATTTTTTTACTATTTCCTTGATTGCAGCAGCGGCATCTTTATTTAATACCGCAAGTCTTACGATTTCGCACCCTGCAGAAGCCAATTCACTAATCTGGTCTAAAGTCGCATCAATATTACGTGTATCTGTGTTGCACATTGACTGAACCGAAATTGGCGCATCGCCTCCGATTTTTACATTACCTATAGAAATTTGTTTTGATTTCCGTCTGTTTATCATAAGATAATTGTATATCAAACAAGAAAATTTTTTAAGGAGAATTTATATGAAAATAGCAGTAATTTCTGATATTCACGGTAATATGGAAGCGATAGAAGCAGTTATGGCGGATATTGAGCAAAATGAATGCGAAAAGATTTTCGTTCTCGGAGATTACGCTATGGCGGGTCCTGAACCTGATTATGCAGTCCAGTATTTCTTAAACAGAAGAGAAAATCCTAAATTCACTCTGATTCAGGGTAATACGGATTTGATGATAGCAGATTATTCCGAAGAGCTTTATAATTCATTAAAAGAGAAAGCTCCGATTATGGCAGAGGCTTTGAAGAATGATGTCAGCATACTGGATCCTCTGGAGAAAAAGTTTTTGAAAAATTTGCCTATTCAAAAAGAGGTTGAGGTTGAAGGAGTTAAGTTCCTCCTTGTACACGGCTCTCCAAGAAAAAATAATGAAGATATTCTTCCGGATACTCCTATAGAAGAAGTTGAAAAAATGCTGGAAAACGTGGAGGCTGATGTGGTTTTGTGCGGTCACACACATATCCCGTGCGGATTCCAAACTGAAAGCAAAAAAACTGTTGTGAATGACGGAAGTATTGGCAGACCGTTTTTTATACCACAGGATGGCGTTGTAAAAGCGTGTTATTTAATTATTGATGTTCAGAATGGCAAATGTGTTTATGAACACAGGTTCGTGGATTATGACAGAGAACGTGCGGCAAAAAAACTTGCGGCAAGAGATTTTAATGGAGCAGACAAGCTTGCCGGCATGCTTTTGAATCCGGAAGAAAGACATTTCTAGATTTTTTTAATCTAAAGCCGGAGCTTAGATAAACCTGTAACTACTTTATTTCTCAAAAGACGGTATAATCTTTCATTGTCTGTTATGTTATAATTATTTTATGGGTAATGATATTGAGTCACTGCAAAATATTTTAAAAAATGATCCGTCGAATTTCCAGGCAAGAAGAGAACTCTCGATACTTCTTGTAAACGAAGGTTTTAATGAAGAAGCCGAAGGAAATTTGCTGTATTTGTTAAAATATTTTCCTGATGATGCGGAAATTTATTATAACCTCGGTATTGTAAGTGAAAAATTAAAAAAGTTTACGGATGCACGTAATTATTACCAGAAAGCTGTAGAACTTTCGCCGCAGGAGGATTTTTATTACAATCTGGGCGATGTGCTTGTAGAATTAAAAGAGTGGGATGAAGCAATAGCAGCTTTTAGAAAAGTTCTTGAAACAGATCCGGAGGATGGAAACTGTTATTTTAATCTCGGGGTTTGTTATTTTAATAAGGATGAAAAAAATCTTGCACTGGATAATTTTCAGAAAGCTGTATCAATTAACCCGAGAGATGTTTATGCATATTTTTATCTCGGATACATTTATCAAAATGATGGTCTTACAAACTTTGCTGTGGACAGTTATAATAAGGTATTGGAAATTTCGCCGGATTACAGCTGGGCGTATTTTAATCTTGGCTCAATTGCGTTCAAAAACGGAAATCTGGAGGAAGCAAAAGATTATTTGCTTAAAACTATCAGGTATAATTCAATGGACATTGAGGCTTATAAACTTTTGACCAAAATTTGTTTGAAGGCAGGGGATACAGAAGAAATTCTGGAGATTCTGCATACAAAATTGCAGGATGAAGATAATGGCGATTTGTATTATTGTCTTGCACGTGTATACAAATATATTGGTGATTCCGAAAAATATTGCAATAATTTGGAACTTGCTCTTAATAATCCTTATACGCTGACTTTCCCGAAAAAAATTGTTAATCAGGAGTTGGAGTATATAGAAGGAAAACTGGACCGCAAAGAAAAAATTGAACCGCAGGCGGAAGTCGAAGAGTACTCTTCGGAAGATACGCAAAATGAGGATTTGGAAGCGAAAGACGAAGATAGTGAAAGCGGCGAATACTCAGATATTGATGAATTTGAAGATGAAGAAGATGATGAGGATTCGGAATATCCGGAGGAAGAAATTTTAGAAGAAGATTCAGATGATGATGGTTCGGAGGAACAAGACGAATAGGGTATGTTATCAAAGATTTTTATAAAAAATTATATATTAATTGATGAGCTGGAACTTGAATTTGCAGACGGTTTAAATATTATAACAGGCGAGACCGGTGCGGGTAAGAGTATATTAATAAATGCAATTGATATAGCGTTTGCCTCAAAAGCCGGTAAGGAAGTTATAAAAGGCGATGCTGAAAAAGCAATCATAGAATTAACGCTTGTTAATAAAAAGCAGGATGTGTCAAAATTGTTTGAAGAAAACGGAATTGATAACTGCGGTGAAGAAATTGTTTTATCCAGAGAAATTACAAGGAGCGGCTCACGCTCAAGAATTAACGGCTGTCTAGTTAATCAGGATTTTATGAAACATTTTCGGGAACTTTTTATTGACATACATTCCCAACACCAAACTTATTCATTTTTACAGCCAAAATACCATATAATGCTTCTGGATGCTTATGCAAAAAATACTTGTGGGGAAATGCTTGAGAATTACAGACAGAAGTTTGGCGAATACAAGGATATGATATCAAGGCTCGAAGATCTGAAAAATTCTGCTGACAAAACTGCCGAACAGGTAGATTTTCTTAAATTTGAAGTTAATGAGATTGATGAGGCGCAGATAAAATCCGCTAATGAGGATGAAGAATTAGAAAAAGAACTTGCGGTACTTGAAAATGTTGAGAAGTTAAAAGAACTAACTGCATCTTCTTACTGGTCAATATCAGGTGACGACGGTGCAATTATGGATGCGCTTATCCAAATTAAGATGAATCTTTCAAAAGCTTCCGGCATGGATAGTTCTCTTGAAGAGCAGGAAAACAGGCTCATTGATGCAATTGAGATTTTGAAAGATCTTTCTTCGTCTCTAAGAGAGTACTCAAGTTCGCTGGACAACGACGAAGAACGAATAAATTCAATACAGGAACGTCTGTTTTTGCTGGAGAAGCTTAAAAGAAAATACGGCGGCACGCTTGAACAGGTTATGATTCAGGGTGATGCACTGCGCAAAGAGTTAGAGAGTATAGAATTTTCGACACAGCATATAGAAGAACTTGAAGCAGAAATTGAGGAACGAAAGAAAGAACTTGAGGTTCTTGCGGAAAAGATTTCTGAAGAAAGAAAGAATTATGCGGCGGTGCTTTCTGATTTAATTGTAGAAAAACTTGAGAAATTGGAGCTTCCGAAAGTAAGGTTTGATATTCACTTTGAGCGAGGCGAACTTTCTGCAAACGGGTTTGACAGGGTTGAATTTTTAATTTCGACTAATATATCAGAAGATTTGAAACCTCTTGCCAAAGTAGCTTCAGGCGGCGAAATTTCACGTGTAATGCTTGCTATCAAAACAATTTTTGCGCAGAGCGATAATATTGAAACGGTTATATTTGATGAAATTGATACGGGAATTTCCGGCAAAACTTCGCAGGCAGTGGCAGATGAAGTTAAAGAGCTTGCAAAATACATGCAAATTATAATGATTACCCATCAGGCGATTATTGCGTCAAAATCCGACAGACATTTTTATGTCAAAAAGACGCAGGAAGGGCGTACAAGTGTCGATATTTCAATCCTGGACGGTGAGGCTAAACTTAAAGCCGTTGCAGAACTTGCAGGCGGTGAAATTACTGATGAATCGCTCAAATTTGCAAGAACTTTGATAAACTAAAATATCCACTGATTTAATTTTTGCTGTAAATTGTTGCTTCTACGTCTTTGTGCGTATGAGGAGTTGTAAAATCCTGCATGGTTCTGAAAAGCTGCGCACTTGTATCCGTTTCGCTGAATCTTCCGCCTGTTACGTCTGCGGTACATTTTAGCTGTGCAAGATCATCTTCGTCGTGAACATTGAACGCTATTACGTCAATTTTTATATCTCTTCTTTCCTTAACAAGCTCTATTGCATAATCACACGGGCTTTCGTCGCAGTTTTCTCCGCCGTCTGTCAGTAATATTATGTGCTTAACTCCGTCATAACCTTCAAAGTCTTTATTTACAGCCTGTTTGAGCGAGTAAGTAATCGGAGTCATTCCTCTCGGGCGTAGACGTGATATGCCGGATAAAATTGAATTGCTGTTTGCAAAGCCTAATGGGACAATAAGTTCTGAGCTTCTGCAAGCGTTATATGCAAAAAGGTTACAGGTATGACCATAGACCCGCAGTCCGACTTTTGTTGATGGTGAGATCTGCGGAATAATAAAATTCATCATTTCTTTTACGTGATTTGCTTTGGTTTTGTGCTCCAGATATTCGCCCATGCTGTTTGAGTAATCAACTACAAACAGAAGTTTGTCACCACTTTCTTTGTAGTTGTAATTATCAGGGCTGTAGACTTCATATGCGAAAACGGGAATTATAATTAGAGTTAATAAAAACCAAAGTTTTTTCATACTTTACAGAATAGCTTGCAAAATCGGCTGGCAACATTATACGGTTGGGTATTCCGAACGGGTTATTTAATGGCTTGAATTAATTTGTTTAAGTTGTATTCTAGGGGGAGAAATACAGGTAAATTATGTCAAAGAATATTTTTATAACAGCGACGGGAACAGATGTCGGCAAGACTTATGTTTCAGCTTTGATAGTAAAAAAGATGAGAGAGGCAGGTTATAATTGCGGGTATTTTAAGCCGGTATTAAGCGGAGTTGAAGAAGTGGGTGGTAAACTTACGTCAAGTGACTGCAATTATGTTGTTGATACGGCTGAAATTCCTGTAACGGCGGATGAGTGTGTTTCTTATTGGTGGAAGGAGGCGGTTTCACCTCATCTTGCGGCACAGCGCCAGAGTGAAGAAATTAAGATTGCAAAAATCCGAAAAGATTTTGAAGAAGCTTCTAAAAAATACGATTATCTTTTAATAGAAGGAGCGGGCGGAATTACATGTCCTTTAAGATTGGAAAACGGCGAAAAGTATTTAATTAAGGATTTGATTAAGGAGTTCAAAACGGGTGTTATTATAGTAGCTGATGCGGGGCTGGGAACGATTAATTCCACTATTTTGACTGTAGAATATGCAAGAAATAACGGAATAAAAATAGAGGGAATTATTTTAAATAATTTTAATCCTGATAGTTTTATGCACCAGGATAATTTAAAACAGGTTGAGTATTTGAGCGGAATTAAAGTAGTTGCAACAGTAGAGAAAGAGCAAAAAGATATAACTCTTTTGAAAGATTTGTTTAAGGAGTAATAAAATGAACTGGCAGGAAGAGGATGTGAAATATATATGGCATCCGTGTTCGCAGATGAAAGATTATGAGACATTGCCTCCGATTGTAATTGAACGTGGCGAGGGAATTAACCTTTATGATGTTAACGGAAAATGTTATAAAGATGTAATAAGTTCGTGGTGGTGCAACCTTCTTGGTCATTGCAATCAGAGGATTAATGCTGCTGTAAAAAAACAGATAGATTCTCTTGAGCATGTAATTTTTGCCAATTTTTCACACAAACCTGCGATAACACTTTGTCAGGAGCTTGCAAAAGTTGTGCCGGAAGGTTTGTGCAAATTTAATTTTGCGGATAACGGTTCGGCAGCGATTGAGATGGCATTAAAAATGAGTTTTCAATACCATTACCAAACGGGAAATCCGCAGAAAAAAAGATTCATGGCATTAACGGACGCTTATCATGGTGAAACCCTGGGAGCACTTGCTGTCGGCGGTGTGGATTTGTATTCTGAATTATACAAACCGCTGCTTCTGGATGTTATAAGAATTGATGGTCCTGATTGTTATAGATGCCCTTGGGGTAAACATTGCGACGGACATTGTTCAATTAATAACACCTCACCCCAGTCCTCTCCTCAAGGAGAGGGGGAAACCTGTCATTGCGAATGTTTTGAAAAAGCTGAAGAAGCGTTTAAAGAATATGCAGATGAGACTGCTGCAATTATTGTAGAGCCGCTTTTGCAGGGCTCTGCCGGCATGAAAGTATATCCGCCTTTGTATTTGAAAAAATTAAGAGAACTTTGTGACAAATACAATGTTCATCTGATTGCGGATGAGATTGCAACGGGTTACGGAAGAACCGGAAAAATGTTTGCATTTAATCACGCAGGTGTAAGTCCTGACATAATGTGTCTCTCAAAGGGGTTAACCGGAGGATATATGCCTATGGCAATTGCAGTTACCACTCAAAAAATTTATGATGCGTTTTATGATGATTATCTCAAGGGCAAGGCATTTATGCATTCGCATACTTATGCCGGAAATCCTCTTGCCTGCTCTGCTGCAATTGAGGTCTTGAAGATTTTGAAAGACGAAAATATTATTGCAAAAGCAAATGAGAAGGCTGTTTATTTTAATAAAATAATAAGAGAAAAATTTCTTCCGCTCGAAAATGTGGGAGAGGTTCGCTCAATTGGTTTAATCAATGCAATTGAACTTGTAAAAGACAGGAATACAAAAGAGCCGCTGGATTACAGAAAAAGAACAGGCTATCAGATTTATAAAAAAGCTCTAAAAAAAGGTGTTATTTTGCGACCTCTCGGGGATGTGATTTATTTCAATCCGCCTTTGATAATAGAAAAAAATGATATGGATTTTGTGACGGATGTTGCTTTAGAATGTACGAAAGAAGTTTTAGTGTAGAGTTAATGTCGGCTTGGTAAAGCCGACCTACTACATTGATAAAGTTTATTTTGTCTATCTAAAAAATATATAATATTAATTTGCTTGTTTAACGAATAACAATTGTAGGTCGGCTTTACCAAGCCGACATTAACTTCAATCTTAACTTAATTCCTTTCAAATTTTACATAAAAGGTTTTATATGATACACTAAAACCTAATATAAGGAGTATTATATGAAAGTATCATTTAAAACATTTATGCCTCTGGCAGCTGTAGGAATGCTCTCTCTTGCCTCCTGTGAAACAGTAAACGACAGAGCACAAAAATATATGTCAGAGACAAATCGCACACAGCTGGAATTAGAAGAACTCACTCAGGGAGAAGATGAAAATACTGTTCAGTCAAGACTTGATTCTCTTGCATATCGTGATATATTTAATTCTACCCAAGCAGCAAAAGATTCGGCACACGTTGCGGAATTTAATAAAATAGCAGCAACAATGCGTTCGAAAGTTAAAGGTGATATGTGGGATAAAATTGCTGCAATCAATATCCGAATGGTGAAAGAAGGTATTTCCATAAAAGAGCTGGAGGAAATTAAGGATAAAGACAGTATGTTTAAGACAGACCAGAAAAGGGTTCTTACCCGCCAGCATTATGCGGATGACTGGGCTTATAGAAAATTCTTTTCAAAAATCGGAATTATGAATGATAGCATTGCCGATAAATGTGATGAAGTCAGTAAAAAAATCCGTCCTTAGAGGTAAATATACTGGTATGCATGATATAAATATTACCGTTTTTTCCCTTTATGCGGAATATCAAGTTTAGGATTGTGATCGGCAATATCTGCAAGGAAGGTTGAAATAAACGGAATAAGCATATAATATACGCATCCGACCAGAAGTATAGGCTTGGCAATTTTTATTCCTTCTACCTGTTTATCAAGGTTTGTCAGACCCTTATTTGCTTCTTTAAATCTGTTGATAAATTTTTGTGTAGGTTTTTCTGTTAATTTGTCAAGAATATAACTGCTTGCAATACTCAAAGCAGTTGAGATTCCTGCATTATAAATTAAAGCTTTTTTCCTTCTCTCTTCAATTTTATCACTTCTGTTTGTTTCGTGAATGAAAGTTGCAGTGGTTAGAGCATCTGTTGCAGCAACAATATGCATTGGGAAATTTGAGTCTTTAAATTTATCTGCAAACTTTTGCATACAATTTGTGTCAAGAAGTTTGCCAATACCTTTTGTAAAACTCTCAGAGGGTGATTTACCTTTAAAAGCTATGTTGTCTTTTTCTTGAGGCTTTTGCGGCTTTGGAGTATGAAAAAGTTTTTGCATTATAACAGGCATGCCGGCACATGTTAGAATAGCTTTTGGAACAGCAACAACAAGACCCAGCCCGAGTTTAAAAAGCTGAGTCGCAAGTGTATAACTTTTAGATTGGTATAATTTTTCGCTGCCGTTTTTTAAGAATTTTATAGTTTCAGGTTTAAGGTATTTCTTTGGGTTATTGTCAATTTTTTTTATCGCACCTGCAAACGGTCCAGAAACTCCGAGCGTTAGCAGGTAACCAGCTCCGCTCGAGGATATTGATTTTGCGCAGGCAACTTTTTTATTTTCCTTATCCGTGTGCGGGGCAAGCCAGATTGCGGCAGGTCTCGCTCCGGCTGAAAGCAGCAACGTTGTTGTCGCCGCAAACAAAGCCCCGTTGTCTGCTGCAAACTCTAATCCCCTCTTTAGAGCGTTACTTGTATATATACTTTTGAATGAGATATCCCTGTCTGAATTTACTTTCATCTATTTTTATTAGATAACATAAATATGAAAATTATTAAATATATAAATTTAAAATTTTCGGAAGTTCTGGCACTTGCATTTGTTTATTTTCTGCTGATTATTAATTTTTTCTGGTTTAAAGATAGTCCGGTGGCGATTTTGTCGGCATTTTTTGGTATAACTTACACATTTCTGGCAGGCAAGGGGAATCCTATTTGTTATTTATTTGGACTTTCCGGATCAAGTTTTTATGTATATTTGACGTTTCATAATGCTTTGTGGGGAAACCTTATTTTGTATGCCGGTTATTATATTCCTATGCAAATCCTGGGATTTTTCAAATGGAGACAGCATTTAAAGGACGGGAAAAACGAGATTATAAAAACATTTATTTCTTTCAAAGACAGAATTATACTAAGTCTAATAACGCTTTTTTTAATGGCTGCTGCTATTATTTTTCTTTATTTTTTACATGACAAAAACCCTGTTATAGATGGTATAACAGCAATTTTTTCTATTGCCGGAATGTATCTTACAGTAAGGCGTGCAATAGAACAATGGGTAGTCTGGATGGTTGTTAACGGGTTATCTGTCATAATGTGGTTGTTGATTGCGCAAAGCGGTGAAAAAGTTTATTCAACAGTTATTATGTGGAGTGTATATTTTATTCTTGCTATATATTTTTATATTTGCTGGAGACAAGAAATTCATCGCAGAGAGATACAACCAAATTGCAAAGATAAAGATTGTGAAGTATAATTTTTATAAAAAAGGAATTTATTATGGCTAATGCTGCCGGTTCAACCGTTTTGAAGAGATGGATACAAACTTACAAGAAAGATTTTGCAAAAATCTTTTCAACTTTTTGTATTCTGGAAGAAAAAACAAAGTTTAAAAATCTTGACAAATTATTGCCGGAAAAACGCACTATATTGTGTAATAAATATTATGAAATGTTCAGGATTTCCTGCAAACTTCTTCAGGAATATTTAATTTACAGCGGAATTACGCAGCCGAATACTCTTTTGACACTAAAACAGGCTTATTATTCAGAAATTCTAACTGACGGTCAAAGGTGGATTAATTTATTTTTCTTGTTCAAAAATTATGACAGAAACAGGAATGAAGAAACGGAAAAAGATTTGATAAATTATATAAATGAAGAATATTTTATGCTGTATAAACAGCTCGATTCTTATATAAAGCCGGAGATTGATGATTTAATATGAGCAGCAAAAAATTAGAGAGATTCAAATATAGATACAGAGACAGTTTTCTTGGTCAGTATTCAATTTTAAATAAGGCAGAAGAAGAGTACTTAAAGCATGAGGAAAATCCTTCAAGACAGGCAAAACACGAATTTGGAAAAGAGATAAAACACACTTATGAATTTGGCTGGAAAACAATGAAGGATTATTTAAGGGAAAAGGGCATTAATAGTTTCTTGCCAAGAAAAATTATCCGCAAAATGCAGGACTATATTTCTGCTGATGGGTGGATTTCAATGCTGGAGGATATTAATACTTATATTTTAACTAATGAAGAAGAGCATCTTGATATTGTTATAAAGAATTATTTTTTGAGCTACAAAAAATTATTTGAACAATTTTGCGAATTTTTTGACAAAGAAATTCAAAAGGATTTTGAAGCTCTGTCCAAGAAATTTAAGCCTCAATATCCAAACCATTCGGTTTTAGACAGTTATAGCTTTTGTTTATTTATAAACTATTTTTTGAAAAATAAAAAAATAGATTATGTAAGAATATACGGTTCACGTGCCGGATATGGTTATAGAAGGGCAAGCGACATAGATTTTCTAATCAGCGGAAATTTTTCTGACGAAGAGTTTACGCAGATTGACAGAGAGCTTAAATCGCTCAAGCATCCTTATATGCTTGACGTTACAAATGTCAATGATATAAGTACGGAACAAAAGAAATCGTATGTGGAAGTAAGTTTGGCAAACAGTATTCCGTTTTTTGACAGAAAAGATTTTGTATAATAAAAAACAGGTTATTTTTAACCTGTTTTTTTATTGACTTTATGCCATATATCTGTCGTAATCATTCCAGTCATTTTGTTCGTATCCGCCGGAGCCGTCCCAGCCCCAGTCTTCTTCGGAAGTATCTTCAAAATATTCATCGTTATCGGAAAATTCATCAAACCACCAGTCCATACCTTGTGTCCAGTCGTAATCCCAGCCGCTCAAGTCGGCACCTCCGACGCTGCCGTTCAGGTCTCCCCAGCCGTTATCATTGTTATTATCTCTGTCATCAGGTTTTGGAGATTCTTCATCCTGATTTTTCGGTATTAATAGAGCATCGCCATATTCGTTCATTTGAATATCATATTTGTCACCGTATTTATCTTGAAGCTCTTCCCACTTTTCATCCTGTTGTTCAGGTGTAAGCTGGTCACGTGTAGCTTCTGCACTTCCTGATTCAATATTGCTAGTCCAGGTATCGCTTGTTGCTTCGTTTGGAAGATATACGCTTCCGTCATCTCCTACGATTGCACTTTCGCCAAAATTAGCACTGTCACTTTCCGGAGAGGCTTCTAACCCTGAATTATTTGCATCCGTTGAAGCGGAAGATGACGGATCGAAGCCTCCGCCTCCAGAACCGCCTCCTGAAGGTGAAGAATCCTGTGGTGTTTCAGGTTCCGGCGGAATATTATCCGGCTCGGAGTCGTTGAAATTATCTTCCGGAATATCCATACCGCTGCTATCGCCGTAGTCCTCCGGCATTCGAGGCATAGAGGAGTTGTGGTCGCTGTAATCATTTTTATCATCGACACTTCCAGAACCACCTCCTGATGACGAAGTTGTACCACCTGATGAGCGGTTGAAATCAGAATAGTCCAGTGGTGGCTTAGTTTCTTCATTCTTATCATCTTTGTCTCTGTCAGGATCTGCCTCCTCGCCTTTTTCCATTGCCTCCTGGATTTGGTCAAATATTACTTTGTTTATTACTCTTTGAGTTGTATTACCGGAGTTTAACATATTATCTTTATTGGCAAGAAATTCACCCTGAAGCGTTGCATTGTCTCCGAGGTTAAGCTCGTCCATTACACGTTTTGTGATTGCTTCAACATCACGGAAATCGACGCTATTTGGATCAATAGAATCGTACAGGTAGTCCTGAAGATTATTCATATTTACCCATTCAGGATTATCTTCAATTTTGCCTTTTAAGTCATTTATTATACTTTCCGAAAGTTCATAAGATGAAAAGTCACGCATACCGTATTCTTGTTTCATCGCACTTTCATATTCTCGGCGATTATTTCTTATGCTGCTTGATAAAGCTTCACCGAGTATTTCTTGCAGTTCATCCTGATATTCCGGAATATCGGACTGGTTAAAATCTTCCATAAATTCATCGTTGCGTTCCAAATTAAGTTCGTCGGCAATACGCTGCGCCATTTTTCTTACATCGGAAGCAAGAACAGATTTATCATCAAGATAATCGTGCATAGCCTTTTCGATATCTGAAAGTTTATACTCTCCGCTTTCAAACTTATCTTTTATACTGCCAAGAATATCATCTGTATATTGAACACAATTTTCGTCAGAGAATTTGTACTTGCTTATAACATCATTACAGTACTGTTCGTATGACGTATTGGAATTGTTTGCAGCCGGCTCGTCATCAGGATTTTTTACGCCACCGGTTTCAGCTGCGTCATCTGTTTTGTTTTCAGTATTAACGTCATCACCTGTAACGGGTTTAGTGCCGTTATTTCCTTCGCCCGAAGTGGCAGCACTGCCTCCATTGCCGATATCACCCCGGTCAGAATCGACTGCCTCGCCGGTTGTATTATCATTATGCGGCGGCTCTATTCCTAATTTTTCATTTATTTTATCTATACAATCTTTAGCGTAATCCCGATAATCATCTTCTAAAGCTTCTCTTTGAGAAGGGGTCATGTTGCTCATACAATCATATAACTCTTCCATGCCGGTCTTACCCATCAATTCTTCCAGGCAATAGTTGAGATCATCGGCATCGTCAATATCATGTTTTTCACAAGCATCTTTGATAATTTGATTTAACCCTTTTTTATCAATAATTTCACCGTCCATTACCTTATTGATAACTTCACCGTAGACTTCCATTGTAGGCTCTGCAAGATGTTTAAAGTTCTTTTCTGCCCATTTGACTTCATCGTCGCTAAGTGCACCTTTTGCCTGATTTATGTCAGCTTTTATATCTCCTGCTGAAAAACCAAATTTTTCAAACATATTCTTAGTAAAGTTTCTGGCAGTTTTTGAACCGAAAACTGACGATATAGCCTGGTTTATCAGTTCACCGCTAAGATTTCCGCTGCCTGTCAACACCATATTGCCCATAACACTTGCAAGCACATCAGTAGCTTTATCTGCAAGGAATCCAAATACTTGTGAACCCTTATTTACAAGAGATGAAACAACTTTACCGGCATAAGAACCTGCAACACCTGCTGCCATACCAAATCCCGCAAGTGCTGCGTTTAGTCCCATCTCACCCAGAAGTTTATCTATTTTTGCTTTAGAAGGATTGCCGCTTGTAAGTTCTGCAATCAGTTCAACTCCGGGTGCCATTACACTACAGCCGATACTTACACCCAGAAGTACCGGATTGCAGGTCATCATCGCACCAATGCCGCAGGTAAGACCGGCAGCTTCTATACTTTTTCTTAAATTTTGTACAAATCCCGAACTGTCATTTTCAATTGCAGCCTGCGTTCTGTCTGCGGCTTTGTCACCAAATGCTTCTCTGTAACTTGATTCGTACTTGGAGGTTGCGGCATTGAAATCCGCAGATGAGCCGGAGCGTGAAAGCGGAGCGGCAGAACCTTCGGAATACAATTCCTCTGCACGCTCATCTATTGTGTTTAATAACTGTTCTTTTACCTTGCTCAAGTCATCGGCAACTATTTTGCCGTCCTTGACTGACACATTGGACATTTGGGTCATATTCTGCAGCAAAGTCGTTAAATCTTCATCAGAAGTTGAGACTGCCATGCCGGATATGGATTCCAAAATACCGGATTCTATTTCTTCATCGGTTTCAGCATTGTCCAAAATATTGTGAATTTGAAGCCGTGAGGTTTCTGTTGCAAGTTGAACTTCATAAAGAGCTTTAGCCTCCTGATATGCTGACATTTTATCAGCATCGTATTCTATACCGTAACAGTTTTTAAATACATCCTCAAAAGAAACATAAGTTTCCAGCCCGCCTGACTGCTGGGCATTATTATCATCAAGAGGAGTATCAATTGTAACAGTTCCGCCTGTTGAAGAGTTTACATCAGAATAACTGCTTCTTGATAAAACTCCTGAATTAGACCGACTGTTAGAGGCTACTTCTTCAAACTCTGTTTTAAATTCTGTAAGCTTTGCCTCATATTCTTCACTGTCTTTTGCCGGCAGCTCCAGTATTAAATCTTGAAGCTTAATTGCATCTTCTGCCGACATATTATCAATTTTTGTCTGAATATCACGTCTCTCTGCTTCAGACAGTTCCGCAGTATCCGGATAGATAGCATAAAGCGTGCTGCGTGCAGATTTCTCATACTCTGTTTCTGTTAATTCTCCCATTGCTGAAAGATATAACAATCTCGCATTTTCATTTTTTACATACAAATCCTGTGCAACCGGACTTTCATCAATATATTGGGCTAAATGCTCTTTTATAGATTCATAATCATAATTTACAAATAATTCTTCATTATCCGGAAATAAAGTCTGGACGCCGCTCACTACTTCATCATAAATAGTTTCGGCTGTTTGTAACTGCTCTATAACCTCCTCTGACAACTCATCCAGAGGAGAAGTATCGGAAACACTTCTTGACTCTGAAACGTCTGAAGCTGCATCAACACCCTCTGCACCTTCTGCACCCTGTGTACTTTCTGTATTTCCGGTACCATTTGCTGAACTTGCAGATGCAGCAAATTGCTCCATCATATCGCAATAATCAGATATTACATTGTGCGAATTTTGTGAAAAATTCGTATTTTCTTCATTATCTACAGTATCACCGCCAGCGGGCGAGTCCGCAGTTTTACTCGTATCCTCTTCTGAAACCTTATCTGACTCCGCACTAACCCCTTTTTTGTCCTTCAAGACCAAATCTCTTGAAGTAAGATTTAATGAAAATTCAAACATTAAAGCATTCTCCTTAAAATAATTTATACATGTATTTACGGCTGTATTCGAAAAAACTTTAGAAAAATGAATAGATTTGTTACAAAAATTTACATTGCATGTTAAATTATGAGTTTTTACCTATTTTTCCCCTCCTGTCTAATTGCATAAAATGTTCCATATAGTCATAATCCTGTTATGAAAATAATTATTGTAGGCGGTGTTGCGGCAGGGGCTAAGGCTGCAGCTAAATCAAAAAGAGAGCTTCCGGATGCGGAGGTTAAAGTTTATACACAGGATACTCATGTATCTTATTCATCCTGCGGACTTCCTTATTATATTGCAAAAGATTTTGAGGACTGGCATAAGCTTGTCGTCAGAACAAAAGAGGAGTTCGAAAAAAGCGGAATCGATATTTTTACGGAACATAGAGTTACAAAAATACTCCCTGCGGATAAAAAGATTCTAGTAAAAGATTTACACCTGAATACATGCGAGTTTGTGGAATATGATAAACTAATTATTGCAACCGGCTCTGTACCGATTATTCCTGACATAAAAAATAAAGACTTAAAAAATATTTTTACCGTAAGAACTTTAGAGGACGGAATTAATATCCGAAATGCAATGGATAAAGCCCAAAATATTACTCTTATTGGCGGAGGCTATATTAGTATTGAACTTATTGAATCGTTTGTAAAGAACGGAAAAAATGTTACACTGGTTGAGCGAGCACCGTTTATTCTTTCGGTTTTTGACGAAGATATATCGTCACTTATACAAACTTTCATTCTCGAAAATTCCAACGGATTGGTTAAAATTATTAATGAAGATACGGTAAGCGAGTTTGTAGAAGGCGGAGTTAACACCGAATCTGCCGGTTTTGTAAAAGGGGTGCTGACCGCAAAGGGCTCAGGTTTCGAAACGGATATGGTTGTAATAGCAGCTGGAGTTTCTCCGGTTGTAGATATAGCTCAAGAAGCGGGAATTCAGCTTGGAGTTACAGGTGCAATTAAGGTTAACAGCAGGATGCAGACAAATATTCCTGATATTTATGCCTGCGGCGACTGCGCTGAAAAAATAAACATGATTTCTCACACACCTGTCTGGGTGCCTCTTGGTTCTACTGCAAATAAAGAAGGTCGTATTGCCGCTATTAATGCCTGTGGAGGAGCAGAGGATTTTGAAGGGATTTTAGGTTCGGCAGTTTTAAGGTACAGAACGTTAAATATTTCCATGACAGGATTGACAGAAAAAGCTGCGCAAAAATTGGGATTTGACACAGTATCAGTAGTTACAACAAAGCGTGATAAAGCAGGTTACATGCCGGAAGTTCAGAACGTGACCTTGAAAATTGTTGCGGACAGGCGCTCGCATAAAATTCTGGGTGCGCAGGCAATCGGATGCGGCGATGCGGATAAGAGAGTAAATACGATATCAATGGGGTTAATTAGTGCTATGAAGGTTGAAGATCTTCTGGATGTGGATTTAACTTATGCGCCGCCATTTTCAACAAGTATTGATATATTGATTTCTGCTGCAAGGATTTTGAAATCAAAATTAGGCTAGGTGAGTTTGCCGGTGGCTATTTTGATATATACGAAATATTGCCGGTATGACAGTTTTATCATCTACACACAACAATACTTAATTTAATGTAACAAATTTGAACCTGCTCTCTTGACAGTCTCTCAAGGCTTGTGTTACATGTATAAAGTATAAATAGTGTAAAGATAGGTTAATCGTATCTAAACGGGTGATTTCGGACATTGGAAGAGGAATTAATAATTCTCTGAAAAACCGCATTCCCCTACGATTCCTCAAAAAGAAAGGAAGTACAATGTACGCAATAGTCGAAACAGGTGGTAAACAATACCAGGTAGAAGAAGGACGTTATGTAGACGTCGAATTGTTAGGCGAAGAAAAGGACGCAAAAGTTGTTTTTGATAAAGTCGTTATGATAGTAAACGGCAAAAAGTCAAAAGTAGGTCAGCCTTATGTTGCTAATGCTAAAGTAGAAGGTACTATTATTAAGACTGACAAAGCTAAAAAGATTATCGTTTTCAAACAGAGACCTAAAAAGGGTTACAGAAAGAAACAAGGTCACAGACAAGGCTTTGCACGTGTAATGATTAATAAAATCAGAACAACAGCTGCTAAGGCTAAAGCAGAAGGTGTTGAATCAGCTGAATAAGCCATTGACTGCTTTCCTTTGGCTGCGGTGCTGCAGGGGTTGACCGGGCAAAATAAATTAAATTGGTAATGATGCCGAGGTTAACTGACAAGCATAGATATGCAGGCTGGGTTTACAAAGGGTGATCGGGAAAATAAAAATAATTCGAGATATCTATATCACCTGCCAAGAGGCAAAACACCAAATGCAGCCAGCTGGTAGCAAAGTCAGCAGAGGATGACAGGAAAAAATAAAATTAAATTAGTAATATTGCGAAATGTCATCCGCCAAGAGGCAAAACGCCAAATGCAGCCAGCCAGTAACAAGGTCAGCAGAGGATGACAGGAAAAAGTAAAATTAAATTAGTAATATAGCATAATGTCATCCGCCAAGAGGCAAAACACCAAATGCAGCCAGCCAGTAACAAGGTCAGCAGAGGATGACAGGAAAAAGTAAAATTAAATTAGTAATATAGCATAATGTCATCCGCCAAGAGGCAAAACACCAAATGCAGCCAGCTGGTAACAAGGTCAGCAGAGGATGACAGGAAAAAGTAAAATTAAATTAGTAATATAGCGAAATGTCATCCGCCAAGAGGCAAAACACCAAATGCAGCCAGCTGGTAGCAAAGTCAGCAGAGGATGACAGGGAAAAATAAAATTAAATTAGTAATATTGCGAAATGTCATCCGATAAGTATAGTTAAAAAAAAAAGAAAAAAGGAGAATAAAAATGGCACATAAGAAAGGTATGGGATCAACCCGTAACGGTCGTGATTCGGAAGCCAAGCGATTAGGCGTAAAGAAATTTGGCGGCGAAGTTGTTAAAGCCGGCAATATCCTTGTTCGTCAGAGAGGAACGAAAATTCACCCTGGCAACAATGTGGGTATTGGTTCAGATGATACTTTATTTGCTTTAATTGACGGGCAGGTGAAATTTGAGCCGCACAGACGTGACAGAAAACAAGTTAGCGTTTATGCAGTGTAAAAAATAGACTTTAAAGCTTCCTGTTTTCAGGGAGCTTTTTTAGTTCAAAAATAGTAGTAATAATTTACAAAAGAATAAAAAAAGAATAGCAAAAAAAATTTTTAGGAGTTTTTATAACTCACAGAAAGGAAGGAAAGTATGAATATAAATAGCGTATCCCCGGTATCATGCAAATCTAATTTCACTAAAAATTTAAAAAATCTTAAAGAATTAAGCGTACCATTGAAAAACGGTTCAACAGCCAATTTCATGGTAGCTGATAATTATATGGAATGCTTGATTACAAAGGGCAATAAAGTTATTGAAGGCAACGGAAAGTATTCTTCTAAGGGAATCACTTCTAAGGATGTATGGAGCTCATTTGAAAAAGTGCAGCAGCATGTAAAAAGCGGAGTTGATTTTTTCAAGGAATTTACCGGCGCAATAATGTCATAATTAAGGTTATAATGTTTAAATAAAGAAAACAGGGCAGACACAAAGTTGTGTGTCCTGTTTTTTGTTTTATAAGATTGCTAAGAATTGTAAAATATAGTATAATCGATAAGCAGAGTAATATTTACGAGTATTCTCGGGTTAAAAAAGTGGTGTGAAAAGGCAAGGCGGAATTTTTTTGCCGGCAAAGTTATATAGGATGGAAATATGAGTGAGATTTGTAAAAATTGGACGCAGTGGTTAAAACAGACGAGATTTGCCGGTCAGACTCCGGAGATGCAAGAGCAGACGATGCGTTGGCTTGAGGCAGTGCGGGATGTTATTCTGGTGTATGCGGAAATTAAACCGTATGATGTAGTTCTTGATATAGGTACAGGAACTGGGCTCTTAGCGTTTAAGGCTCTGGAATTACAGGAGTGTAAGGGTAGAGTAATCTTTTCTGACATGTTTCAGGACTGCCTTGACGATTGCAAAAGGATTCTTGATGATGCCGGAGTAACGAGCGGGTATGAGTTGTTGAAATGTCCTGTTGAGCATATTGCGCTTCCGGAAAGCAGCGTACATAAAGCTTTGATGCGTTCGGTGCTTGTGCATGTTATTAATAAACAGCCTGCGATTAATGAGATTTACAGAGTTTTGAAACCTGGCGGCAAGTTGTGTGCATTTGAGCCGATAATTCGTTCAAATACGAGATATTGGGAGATTTTAGACCCTCATTATATTGAAAAATATGAAGATTTCAAGCGTGTGGAAAACGAAATAATGGAGAATCCTGCTGATTCATTGTGTAATTTTGATGACATTACATTGAAAACAAATCTTGAGATAGCCGGATTTTCTGTACCGGAGGTAAAGGTTCAGGAAGTACGTTCAAGGTATGTAGTGCAGCCGAATATGGTAAAAGAATGGTTCGTAAATCCGCCGTCACCGGATCAGCCTTCAACAAGAGAGAGGTATTTGAGGTATTTTGATGAGGCAACTGTGGACAAGTATATGCAGGAGGTTGAAAATTATCTCACGGGCAGGGAAATAAGTTTAAAAACAAATGCAGTGTTTATTAATGCGACAAAGTAAGATAGAGTTGCAGCAGTCAGAGGGAGGAAGAAAAAGATGGAAAAACAAACAGCTATTATAATACCGGCAAGATATGGTTCATCAAGACTGGAAGGCAAGCCGCTCTTGAAGGCAAATAATAAGCCTATAATCCAATGGGTTTGGGAAAAAGCTTCTGCCTGTTCTGATGCTGAGCGAGTTATTGTTGCAACTGATAATGATTTAATATTTAATGCTTGCAAGGAATTTGGGGCTGAGGTGGAAATGACTTCGAGCGATCACAAGAGCGGGAGCGACAGAATTGCGGAAGTTGCACGCAGGCATCCTGAAATCGGATATATTATCAATTTGCAAGGTGATGAGCCTTTGATTGAGCAGTCCAATATTGAGCTTGTTATAAGAGATATTAAAGAGGATGAAAAAACGGATATTTCTACGCTTGTTAGGGAGATAAAAGAAGAACATGAGATTAATAATCCGAATCTTGTAAAATGTGTTTTTGATGTAAATAATTATGCGATGTATTTTTCACGCTCAAAAATTCCATATGAAAGAAATAAGGGCAAGGCAAAATTTTACGGTCATCTTGGGATTTACGGATATAAGCGGGAAGCGTTATTTAGGATGACAGAGCTTGCTCAAACAACTTGCGAGATGGCGGAGAGTTTGGAGCAGTTGAGGGCACTTCAAAACGGAATGAAGATCAAGGTTGCCGTTGTTGATAATGTCCCTGTAGGGGTTGATACAATGGAGGATTTTGAACACTTCAAGGCAATTGTAGAGGGATAAGTTATACCTGAGAAAAGAAAATTAATGAATATAAAAACAGAGATAACAAAATTACATTACACAAAAGAGCCCGGGGGGATTTTATTTAAGCTGCTCAAGTTTTGTTCGCTTTTTTACGGCGCAGGGAGCGGATTAAAAAATCTTTTGTATGACAGAGGTATTTTAAAGCCCCAAAGGGTTAATGCTTATGTGATTTCTGTCGGGAACTTTACAACGGGCGGGGTCGGTAAAACGCCTGTTGTGGCTGAAATTGCAAAATATTTTGTCGAAAAGGGCGAAAAGGTTTGTATAATTTCACGCGGTTATGGCGGAAAACTGAATAACAAGAAAGTGAATGTAATTTCTGATGGTATAAATTTGTACTACAAGGCTGATATGGCAGGTGATGAGCCTTACTGGCTTGCGGTTAATCTCAATATGTGTGCGGTTTTAACCTGTGCCAACAGAGTTAAGGCTGCAGAGTATGCGATAAAAGAACTTGGAGCGACAAAGATTATTCTTGATGATGCTTTTCAGCATAGAAAAATTTATCGTGATTTAAATATTGTGCTTGTGGATTCGGAAAAAATGTTCGGAAATGAGAATCTGCTCCCAGCAGGACCTCTGAGAGAAGGGCTGGAAGGGTTTAAAAGAATAGACAAACTTGTTATTGTAAGTAAAAATGTTGACCATACAAGGGCAGAAAAACTTGCAAAGATTATGACTAAAAAACAGGGAATAAAGTCTTTGGTTGCAAAAGTGGAGCCGGATTACGTTTATAATATAGTGTCAGGCAAGCATCTTGAGAAAGGGGCAGAAGTTAGTGCGATTTCTGCTATCGGGCAGCCGGAACAGTTTTACGGTTTTCTGGAAAAGGATTATAGGGTAAAAAATAAGATTACATTTGATGATCATCACCGGTATAGTCTTGAAGATATTAAAGATATTGAAGGTAATATTGTGACAACAGAAAAGGATGCTGTAAAGCTTGCGCTGCTAAATCATATAAATATATATGCTCTTAAATTGAAAACGGTTATAGATGTAGAAGAGCTTGTGTTATAATTATTGTAGAATAAAGCAGCCGGATAATCGCGCCTTTAGAAGAATTGTCTATAAGGGTGAGGAAAGTCCGTGCATCCAAGGACAGACCGCCGGAGAAACTCCGGGCAGCGCAAGCTGGCGGATAGTGGCACAGAAAATATACTGCTAACCACCCTATAGTGGCAGGAGCGAGGGTGCAACGGTGAGGTAAGAGCATCACCGGCGGTATCGGAAGATACCGGCCAGCTAAACCCCGGTCGGATGCAAGATTGAAACAGGCGTTTGAGGTGTCCGCCGATGCCTGAAAAATCGCTGGAGCTTGAGAGTAATCTCAAGACAAGATAGATGATTATCAAGGAATTTTCCCGAACAGAACACGGCTTATGAGCTGCTTTATTCTTTTTTAATTTCAATTGTTTAGCAAAATGAAAGAATCAGGCAGGTTAAAATATATAAAACTAAAAAACTATCATAAAGCCAAATGGGTTTATTAATTTTTTCCGGTGAAAAAATATTCCTTATCACTACTTGGTAAAAATCCCAAAACGCCTTCAACAAAATAATGGCACCTGCAATAAAAACAATAAATGCAAAAGTTATAAGGATTTTGTTATTAACAATACCGCCGCCGTAAATTCTTACAAGAACATTAAAAGTAACCTGCCAGATAAGAAAAATCAGTGCACCAAAAGACAGGTATTTATAAGAATTTGAATGCATTCTAAAATTATTTAAACACCTGATTACCGGAACCAGATTGTTCATCTCTTTCTCCTAAACAGTTGCCATTTTTTCCTGAAGCGTATGGGCAGATTCTTCATATCCTGCTCTACCCATAAGCGCATAAGTATAATTCTTAGCCTGTTCAACTCCGGGCTGGCTAAACGTATCTATATTATATAACTCTCCGGCTATTGCAGTTTGAACCTCAAGCATATAAAGAAGCTGGGCAATATTATATTCATCAATTCTTTCAAGTGAAATTGTCATAGTAGGTCTTGAATAATCTGCAAGCGCAACTCTTGTAGAATCAGCTTCTGCATTAATCAAATCATTTATTGTTTTACCGCCAAGGTATCCAATTCCTGTATATTCGAGAATTTTAGGAATTTCAAGAGTCGTATCAAAGTTTTCCACACGAATAAACGTAATAACTTTATTATTAGGTCCTTCGTTGTAAAGCTGTATTTGTGAATGCTGATCAGTAGCTCCCAAAGCCTTGAGCGGAGTAGGACCATTATTAATTCTTTCTCCGTTGTTATTAAATTCTTTTCCCAGCGACTCTGCCCAGAGCTGCACAAACCAGTCTGACACATATTTTAGTCTGCTGGAATAAGGCATCATAACAGAAATATTTTTACCTTTTCTGGTATCAAGAAGATACTGCACCAAAGCTCCCTGTGCTGCAATATTCTGGTGGATATTGGTATTTTTGAGAGCAAGATCCATATCTTTTATACCATTCATAATCTGGTCGATATCTAACCCGACAAGAGCAAACGGAACAAGCCCTACTGCAGAGAAAACAGAAAACCTTCCGCCAACATCATCAGGAACAACAAAAGTTTTATACCCTTCCTGATCCGCAAGCTGCCTTAAAACCCCTACTTTTTTATCAGTCGTCGCAACAATGTTGCGTCTGTAATTATCCCCAAGCTCTCTTTCAAGACGGTCTTTGATAATCATATATTGAGACATGGTTTCTGCTGTAGAGCCTGATTTTGTAATCACGTTAACAAGAGTTTTCTTAAGATCAAGGATATCTAAAAGTCCGTTCATAGAATCAGGGTCAATATTGTCAAGAAAGAAAATTCGCGGGAAACCATTTCTTTGCTCCGGGGTAAGCAGATTCCAGTAAGGTTTCAGAAGAGCTTCTGTAACAGCCAGCCCCCCGAGTGCAGAGCCGCCTATTCCTAAAACAAGAATATTATCAAAACGACCTTCTACCATTGAAGCAAATTCTTTAACATACCAAACAGTTTCTTCATTGTAGCCCAAATTCATCCACTGAAGCCACTGACCCGGTTTATCTTTTCGCTGGTTTAAACTTTTTATTATATCGGAAATTTTTTGTTGGTAATTATTAAATTCCTCTTCCAAGTTTAACCCGTTAGCTTCACCAATTATTTTGGAATCAGTGTTTTTAATGTTTAATTTAAGCATTCCCCGACCTTTCTAATTTTAATACCCTTAATTCAATTGTACTATTAACAATAATTTTTTCAAGAGTCAGAGGTTTAGTAATAGCGGTTAATACAGGGGGATGGAATTTTTAAAATTTTTTGTAGTAAAATACATATGTGAATATATTTTTAAGAATATTATTTATATTTTTAAGTTTTGTATTTTTGCAGGGAGCTTACAATCAGAACATTTCCTGTAACAATTATTTATCTTCTGATTTTGTTTTTTCAACTTCGCAAAACACAACAATTTCCAATAGCGGAGGAGAACATTCGGAAGTTATTACTACAAATGATAAAAATGAACTGTCAGTTCTTTCCGGTAAAAATCAGGATATCGCAAACAGCAATATTATTCCGGTTTTTGACGGAACAGAAAGTTATCAAGATATTAATAAATACGGAACATATAGTTCAGAGCGTTTAAAATCGGGCAGTGCAATACGTGCCCCTTAAATTTCTTTCTTATAGTTAATTGAAGAATAACAAATTTAAAGGAGAAAATTATGAACGCTACATTATGGAATGATGCTCTGCTGGTAATGATTATCGGTATGGGAACTGTTTTTGTATTTTTAACTGTTATGATTTGGGCAATGGATTTTAACGGAAAAGTTTTACAGTTTGTAAATAAAATATGGCCGGAAGAAGTTCCGGAAGCGGCAAAGCCTGCAAGAAGAGCCGCTCAAACCTCTGATGATGAAGGAGTTGCGCTTGCAATTGCCTGCGCTATGGCTAAAGCAGGAAAGCATGCTGTATAAAACGGCTTAATTTTTAGTTTTAAAAGAGCGGGTTAGTGCCTGCTCTTTTTTATATTTGTGTTTTATACTGTCCGTAAATTATTCTGTCGATTCCGGCAAGATCTTTTTCAATCGTTATATTAGTAAACTCTTTTTCCATAAAACTCTTTACGGCTTCTGCTTCTCCGAGTCCGAGTTCAAACATAAGCCAGCCACCAGATTTCAAAAATTGTGGAGCCAGATCTACTATTTTTCTGTAAAACTCAAGTCCATTCTCGTTTGCTCTCAAAGCAAGCTGCGGTTCCTGCATGACCTCTGGCTCCAATTCCACGTGATACGGGATATATGGCGGATTAGAGATTATTATATCAAATTTTTCCTCTTCTCTTACTTTACTGAATAAATCAGATTTTCTAAAAACCGCACGGTTATTAATCCCAAGCTGTGTAACATTATCCAGCGCAATCCTTAATGCGTCAGAAGATATATCAACTCCCAAAACCGTTGCATCTGTTTGCTTTGCAATTGTGCAGGCAATACAGCCTGAGCCTGTTCCGATATCAAGAACGGTGCATTCACTCTCCTTGAGGAGAGGGTTAGGGTGAGGTGTCAAACAGTTTTCGTTTATGATTTCTATAGCTTTTCTTACAAGAATTTCTGTCTCATCCCTCGGAATCAGAACATCCGGAGTTACTTTGAAATATTCGCCCATAAAATAGGCTTTTCCTGTTATATATTGTATCGGAATCCTTGTTATTGCCCGCTCTCTTGCCTTTTCTTCCACAAGTTCAACCAGTTCATCCCGTAAAGGTTTGCCAAGTATAAAATCCTTTTCTGTATAATTGCAAAAATGCTCAAAAAGCATCTTCACTTCAATCTTTGCTTCATTTTCTTCAATGCCTGCTTCAGTTAATATTTTTGTAATCTTCTGAATGTTCATTTATAATCTTCTCTATTTCGTCTCTCAAATCCAGTTTGGATAAATTATTTACATCTTTTTTCTCTATAGAATACTTTTTGCAAAGCCTGTCATAATAATAAAGCTGTTTTTTTGTAGGCTTCTCTTTTGACATCTTAACTTCCTGCAAAAATTTGCGCTTCTTTTTCTCAAACTCTCTGTTTGCTTCAATTATCGGACGCTGTTTTTCTTTGTACTCATAATATTTTATACACTCTTTGATATAATCCTCGGTGTCTTTAAGAAAAACACTATCATCAATGACCTCTTTAAGAAAAGGAAATCTTGAGGCATTAAGCTCCAGATAATATTTTTCATCCTCAAGAAATTTGTCCATAATCTCTGCAGCACTCAAGCTCAAATTTTGTTTTACAAGCGCTCTTAGAAAATTACAAACGCCGCTTTTTTGCGTTTTGTCAAAATTTAAATAAATTCGATTTTTTATTTGATACATACACAACTATTGTAATATAAAATTAAAAAGGCATACAATCTGTCTTGTATGCCAATACCTATTTCCTCTTCCTTTTCCTTTTCTTCTTCTTTTCCTTTTTCCGCTTCTATGCCGGAGTGTCAACTTACCACTTGAGTAAATCCTCCACGCCAAACTTATGTCCCGCTTCTTCATTGACAAATTTCATCAACTTTTCTTTCAGCGGATTTGTCTGATACGACTTATGTTTCTCTTTGAACCCGACTTCGTTTTCAAAATTTTCATTTGTAATAACTGTAAATCTCTTTCTGTTATCTTTTACCATAATCGAAAGCCTCACGTTAGTTGTTTAAATATCTCTTATGTATATATAAAGTATTTAATATTTTAAAAATTGCCTTTTTTGATGCTTTTTATTAAGAATTGTAACAGAATTTTATAAAAATTTCTAAATTTTTTACAAAAGTTAAGAGTAAATAAATATTTATGCTCTACCGGTCTTTAAACTAAAATATGTGATATAATAATGTTCTATGGAATATGCTGATTCAATAAAATTTATTACAGGAAAGAGCAATTTTTATATAGATTTAAGTCTGGATAGAATTTCTTCAGCACTGGAGCGTCTCGGCAATCCGCAGAGCCGTTTGAAATATATTCATGTTGCCGGTACAAATGGTAAAGGATCTGTTTGTACAATGCTGGAATCTATTCTCCGGCAAGCCGGATATAAAACGGGCTTATACACAAGTCCGCATATTTTTGAATACACGGAGAGAATTAAGGTGAATGGCGAAGAGATTCCGCACCAGGTTTTTGCAGAATATGTGGAAGAAGTCTCCAGACTCGGAATTCATCTTACAGAGTTTGAAATACTTACTGTAGTAATGTTTTTGTACTTTACAAGCAGGAATGTCGATATTGTAATTCTTGAAACAGGGCTTGGCGGAAGGTTTGATGCGACAAATGTCATCAGGAAAAATCTCTGTTCTATAATTACACATATAGATTTGGATCACACGGAGAGGCTCGGGAATACTAAAGATAAAATAGCCTTTGAGAAAGCTGGTATTATAAAAGCCGGCTGTCCTGTTATTGCAAGCGAAGGTTATGAAGCGATTAGAGACAAGGCTGATGAAGAAGATTCACTTTTTATACTTGCTTCTCCTTATGTTAAGCCGGAATTTATTGACGCACTTGCGCTCAAGGGGAATCACCAGATAGAGAATCTTGCGCTTGTTATTACTGCGCTTAATTATGTTTTCAAAGATATTAATGACGATACAATCACGGAAGGTTTGAAAAAGGTCAAAAATCCTTGCAGATTTGAGTACATAGAATCAAAGAACCTTATTGTTGATGCTTCTCACAATCCGAACGGAATTCAAGCTTTGAGGGAGAATTTGGATTTCTTTTACCCGAATGAGAAGAGGCGTTTTGTATTCGGGTGTCTTAAAAACAAAGACTATGAAAAAATGATTCATATTCTTTTTAAGGCTGATGATGAAATTTATTTCAATGAATTTAATTATCCTAATGCCGCAAAATATGATGATTTGTTCTCCAAATGTCCTTATCCGGCAAAAAGGTATACAACAGAAGATATACTGACTCCGGACAGGTTGAATATTATCTGCGGATCTTTTTATATGATAGGAGGTATGAGATGGCTGAAATCTCTTCCAGTTTAGAAGATTACATAGAGGCTGTTTATAATATTTACATTCGTGAAAATAAGGTTAAAGCGGTGGAAGTTGCAAGGCTGCTAAATGTTTCACGGGCATCCGTAACAGAAGCATTGCAGAAACTTGAACAATTAGGATTGATAAATTACGGGCATTACGGAACAATTTCTATAACAGAAGAAGGAGTTAAAAAAGCAAAGGAAGTTATTAAGAAGCACATAACACTTGCAGAATTTTTTGAGAATATTCTAGGAGTGGAACACGAACTTGCGGAAGAAACTGCCTGCAAGATAGAACATATTATTGATAACAGGATTTTAAAGAAGCTGGAAAAACATATAAAAGAGTGCACACTTGCAAAAAAGTAAAAAAACTACTATTATAACAATATAGTGATTCTGCCTGTAAGTCAGGCACATATTTCCCAAGAAACAGTGAAAATAATGGAACAGTTCGTAATAACATTTGATGAGATAAGAGGGCTTCTTGCAGAGCAGCAGTATCCCGATTCAGACATAGAAGAGTTAGAAAAAGCTTTTGAATTTGCGAAAAAGCTGCATTCAGGTCAATACAGGGTTTCGGAAGAACCATACATAATTCACCCGATGGAAGTTGTGAAAATATTAATCGGACTAAGAGCCGATAAGCACACGCTTATGGCAGGTTTTTTGCACGATATTCTGGAGGATACGGATACAAAGCCGGAAGAAATTAAGGAGCTTTTTGGCGACGATGTTCTCAACCTTGTTCAGGGTGTTACAAAGCTGGGGAAATTACAGTTTAAATCTACAGAAGAGCGTCAGGCAGAGAATTTCCGCAGAATGCTGATAGCAATGGCAAGCGATGTCAGGATTATTCTTCTAAAACTTGCTGACAGGCTTCATAACATGCGGACTTTGAATTACATGACACCGGTTAAGCAGCAAAAAATTGCACAGGAAACTCTGGATATATTTGCGCCGCTGGCAAACCGCCTCGGTGTCGGTAAGATTAAGGCTGAACTTGAAGATTTGGCGCTAAAATATCTTCATCCCGATAAATACTACGAAATTGCGCAGCTTGTGTCTCAAAAGAAAGCTGAACGTGAAATGACGGTTAAGCTATTGATAGACAAGATTTCTAAAGATGTTAAAGCAAGCGGGATAAACGCACAGATTACAGGCAGGGCAAAGCATTACTACAGTATTTATAACAAAATGCAGCGCCTGAATGTAGCGTTTCACGATTTGTACGATATAACCGCAGTCCGTGTAATTGTTGATACGGAAAAAGAATGCTACGAGGTTCTCGGTCTTATACACTCCCAGTTTAAGCCGATACCCGGACGGTTCAAGGATTATATTGCAATGCCAAAGGGCAATATGTATCAGTCATTGCACACTTCTGTTATCGGTCCTAGACAAAAACCGCTCGAAGTCCAGATTAGAACGTGGGAAATGCACGAAATCGCAGAATATGGTATTGCCGCCCACTGGCGTTATAAAGAAAAAGGCTCTAAGAAGGCAGATTCTGCAAGCGATATAAAATTTTCGTGGATGAGAAAACTTGTAGAATACAATAAAGAAACAAAAAATGCCGAGGACTTTGTTAATTCGGTTAAGCTTGATTTATTTTCCGATCAGGTTTTTGCATTCACTCCGGGCGGGGATGTTATAGATTTGCCGCAAGGCGCAACTCCGGTGGACTTTGCATATCGTATTCACTCCGATGTCGGGCACAAAACTGTAGGTGCATTAATCAACGGACGCATTGCCCAACTTGATACTAAACTGAAAAACGGTGATATTGTTGAGATTATGACCTCCAAAGTTGCAGCTCCGCGTCTTGATTGGCTGAACTTTGTCGTAACAAAACAGGCAGCATCAAGGATTCGCCAGTGGTATAAGAGGAACAAAAGAGAAGACCACATTGAAATTGGAAAAGCTAATCTTGAACACGAACTTACAAAAACAGTTTTTGACGATTATGTTAAAAATGGTGAGTTTGATAAAGTTGCCAAACAGATGAACTATGTTAGTGCGGATGATTTATTTGCTGCACTGGGTTACGGTGAAACTACGGTTAACAAAATCATTAACCGTTTGAGAAAACCTCCTAAACAGGAAAATCCTAATTTGCACAAGCCTCGCAAGGCTTCTGAAAAAGATATTGTTGGTCTGGAGGGGCTTTTGTATTCTTTTGCAAGATGCTGTTCCCCGATTCCGGGAGAGCCAATTGTCGGGGTTGTCACACGCTCTAAGGGAGTTACCGTACACAGGCTCGATTGCAAAACGCTTGAAAATATTCCGGTCGAAAGATTAATAGATATTCACTGGTCAGGAAATAACACCAATAAGACTTACAGTACAACTATCCGCATAGAAACTGCAGAAAAAATGGGACTTTTGAAAGACGTAATAGGTATTGTTTCGGATAACAATACTAATATCAGTTCTGCAAATGTTAAGTCTAAAGGCAAGGTTGGTATAATTGAACTTGGTATTGAGCTTGATAATATTGATACTTTAAGGAAAGTAATGACTGCACTTCAATCTATGCCTGATGTTTTTAGCGTTAAAAGAATTCAAACTTCATATTCCAAAACTCCGCAGCAATTTACTAAAAAGACTAATAAATCAAAGCATAAGAAAAATTCGCACTAATTCTAAGTTTTGTCTTTCATGCACTATATACTTTTCCCCTTGAACATGGTATAATAGGCGCATGTTCACGGGAATTTCAGAAGAAAAAGGTTTAATCCAATCTATCGGAGATGACTATATTATTGTTAAGTGCTGCAAGGTCTTAGAAGGAAGCAAAATCGGCGACAGTATTGCCGTTAACGGGGTTTGTCTTACTGTAACCGAATTAGGAAAAGATTTCTTCAGGGCTGATGTTTCTCCTGAAACTTTTAAAGTGACGGCACTTGGAACTCTAAGAAACGGTGGTTTCGTAAATCTGGAACGGGCAATGCCGGCAGATGGCAGATTTGGCGGTCATATTGTACTCGGGCATGTTGACGGAGTCGCAAAAATTGTTTCAATTGTAAAAAATCGTGAATTTTTTGATTTAATAATTGAACTAAATCCCGATGAAATTCGTTATATAGTCAGAAAAGGTTCAATTACCGTAAACGGTATCAGCCTTACGGTAGCTGAAATAACGGGTGAAAGAGTAAAGATGGCGATTATTCCGCATACATTTGAGAATACGAATCTCTCAAATTTAAAATCGGGAGATTTTGTAAATATTGAGGTTGATATTCTGGCTAAATATGTTGAAAAATTTTTATCAACGAGTGATAATAAGTCAGGTATAAGCATGGATTTTCTTGAAAGAAACGGGTTTTGCTAATTATGACAAATCAATTTAACACAATAGAAGAAGCATTAGAGGATTTCAAAGCTGGCAAACCTATTATTGTTGCTGATGATGAGGACAGAGAAAACGAAGGCGATTTAATTTGCTCCGCCCAGTTTGTCACACCTGAACTTGTAAACTTTATAACAAAAGAATGCCGCGGAATTGTGTGCCTTGCAATTTCACAGGAAATAGCAAAACAGCTTGATTTGCCGCAAATGGTTGAAAAAAATACCGAAAGCATGCAGACAGCATTTTCTCTAAGTATAGATGCGCACCCTAAGTACGGTGTAACTACCGGAGTTTCAGCGTTTGACAGGGCAAAAACAATAGAAGTTGCAATAGCACCTGATGCGCAGCCTTCCGATCTTCGCAGACCGGGGCATTTGTTCCCGTGTGTTGCAAGAAAAGGCGGCGTTTTAAAAAGATGCGGTCACACGGAAGCTGTTGTTGATCTGGCAAGACTTTGCGGGCACAGAGAAGCCGGAATTATGTGCGAGATTATGAAAGACAACGGCGAGATGGCTCGCAGGGACGATTTACATAAGTTTGCCGAGAAACATAATCTGAAATTTATCACGGTTGCAGATTTAATTGCTTACAGAATTAAGCGTGAAACATTTGTAAAACGTGAGGTCGAAGTTTTCCTTCCGACACAGTTCGGGGATTTTAATATAGTAGGTTACACTGATACGATTACAGGCTGCGAACACGTTGCGCTTGTTAAGGACGACGGCTCGGATAAAATTCCGCTGATTCGTGTCCACAGTGAATGCCTAACGGGTGATATTTTTCACAGCCTCAAATGCGACTGCAATTGGCAGCTGCATACTGCTCTTAAAATGATTAACGAATACGGAAAAGGCGCTTTGATTTATATCAGAGACCACGAGGGCAGGGGAATAGGCTTGATTAATAAACTTAAAACATATAAGCTTCAAGAACAGGGGCAGGATACAGTAGAAGCCAATGTATCGCTCGGATTTGCACCGGATTTAAGAAATTACGGAGTTGGTGCGCAAATTATTCTTGATCTCGGGTTCAATAACTTTAATCTTATAACAAATAACCCGAAAAAAATTATAGGTCTCAAGGGATATGGGCTTACAATACACGAAAATATTAACCTGAAATCAGAAGTTAATAAGTATAATGAACGCTATATAAATACAAAGCGTGAGAAAATGCATCATCTAATGTAAAAAGGACTATTTATGACAGACATGACGTATGAAACAGAATTATTAAACGGCAATATTTCAAAAATCTTTGCAGGTGTGTACAATGATTTTAAAGCAAAAGCTGTAAGTGAATACAAATTTGAACTTGAACCGCTTTCATACGAAGAATTTATCGATGCTGTTGAAAAAAAATATATGCAGTGTGTTGTCCTTAAAGAAAATGATATTCCGACTGCATTTCTTGTTTATACAACTTCAATATCGGAAGCGGTTGAATTAAATCTTATTCACTGTCTTGGAACAGAAGATGAAATAATAAAGGTTAAACTTCTTATAGAAAAATTTCTTGAATTAACAGAAGAAGAGCGCCGGAATAAGGTTGTTTCCTATCCGATGATAGGGCATCAATCAGTTTTTACGGCTGAGATTGCAAAATTTGGGTTTAAATATATTGGTCAGGCAATTTTAAGATTCATGTTGGGTAATGCTTCTTCAGAAAGAACACTTGAAAACATGAAACTAACTCCGAGACCTGACGGATATAAAATTGTAAGCTATGATGATTCTTTTAGAGAAGATGCGATAAGAGTTATCCATGAGTCTTTTCAGGACACACAAGATGCCTTGTTTGATACAAGGTTTAAGTCAATGGAAGGTACGGAAGATATACTTAATAAAATTGTTGAAAATGTTTATGGCGAATTTTTGCCGGATGTTACTTCTGTACTTTTATATAAGGATTCTCCTGTTGGATTTGCGTTTGCAAACGTAACAGGAGGTGATATTGCAAATATTCCTCTTGTTGCAATTGAAAAGGAGCACAGAGGGCATGGATTTTCAGAACATTTATTAAACCGTTCAATCAAAACCATTGTTGATTGGACAAAATTAGGAAGAAGAGTTTTTAGCGAAGTAAATGTTACGACTGAGACTAACAATTATAAAGCGTTGAAAATGTACCGTAAAATCGGATTTAGAGAAGATTTTTGTTACCCTCAGGCGTATCTTTTACCTAAGAAAAAATAAATACACTAAATGGTTTAAATACTTATATTTTACTTTCAAGTAAAATATTCTGAGAAAGAGAAAGGAGAAGTATGAAACTATCAAAACAAATTCTTGCAGCATTCGGTGCTGTATGTGTGACCGCAGGTGTCGCAATGGCAGGCGCTCCTGAGCCGGCTGATGTTCAGGCTTACGCTCATCCTACATTATTCGGTACACAAGCTCAAACACTTGTAAATACCGATAGTAATGTAATTATCGGCGGCAAGATTTACAAACCTTGCACTGCTAAGACAATGGAGCAGAAACAAAACGTTGTTATAGCTCGTTTTTCAAAAGAACTGCTTGACAAAATGAAAAGCAAAATGGATCCGAAAAGAGCTAACTTGTTTAACCCTAAAATGCCTGTATTGCGTTCAGAACTTGCATTCATCCTTTCAGACGGTTTGGATTTAAAGGAAGTTAAGGCAAACAACTATACTGACGTAACAACTGATTACTGGGCAAAAGATCAAATCGACAGAGCATTAAGCGCTGACGTTATGATCGGTTATCCGGATGCAACTTTCAAACCGGATCAACCAATTACAAAAGCAGAAGTTTTTGCAACTTTCGCTAAATTAATGGATGTATCAGCAGACAAAAATGCAGCTCCGACATTTGAAGGTCAGGCAGTAAAACATGTTCCTGTATGGGCTTACGGCGCTACAAACGAAGTTGTTGCATCAGGAATTTTAGACAAACTTGCTGACAAAGACAAAGTTGTTAACGACGAATATCTTTCAAAAGAACAGGTTGCTGACATGTTAGGCGCTATGAAGGCAACATTTAATATTAACACCAAAAATGGTATCTTAAACTGCGCAACAAAGAGCGAACCTATTACTATGAAGATTAAATTGTCTGAAAGAATCAGCGCAAGAACTTCTAACGTAGGTGACACATTCACTGCTAAAACAGTTGAAGATGTAACAATTGGCGGAGTTTGCTACCCTGCAGGTTCAACAGTTAAAGGTATTGTATCTTCCGTTTCAAGACCTGGCGTTAAGAACCCTGGCTATGTAGCTATTGAATTCAAAACAATTACAAACGGCGATAACTGTGCAGAATTCCCGAAATTGATGTCTAATGCATCAGTTGATGTAGCTAAAAATCCTAACATTGTCTCCAGAGTTCTTGCTGCTCCATTCTCAATGGCAGGCAGAATCGTAGGCGTTGCAGGCAGAACAGTTTCTACTGACGTAGAAGTTATCGGTAACGGTCTTGAAGAATACGGCGACAACTGGTCTGATGCATTCTCTGATACAGCTTCACTTCACCCGCTCAAAGGCTTGAAGAGCGTTGGAAGCAGCTTTATCACAATTGGTAAAGGTGTATACAATGTAGTTAAAGCTACAGGAAGCGGCGTATTCGGTATTTGCTATGAATTTGTTGACGAAGCTAAATATATCTTCGTTCCTAACACAACTAACGATTCAAGCTTGAATCCGGATGAAGTTTTGACTATTCTTTACTAAGAATTAATCAAAGTTGAAAACACTCCCGTTAAAATTACTTAATGGGAGTGTTTTTTTATCAGCTAATTATATATTTTCAAAAGAATGTATAACAATATCTACAATTGCCGTACCCGGGTGCTTAATAGCTTTTTCCAGAGCCGGAATAAGTTCACTCTTATTTTTTACACGCACCGCATACAAATCATAAGCTTCTGCAATCTTTGTAAAATCCGGATTAATCATTTCTACCTGATATCTGGTTTGATAGATTTTTTCCTGCAATTCACGCACCATACCCAGATAACTGTTGTTCATGATGATAATTTTAACAGGAATATGGTGTTCTCTACAGGTTGCAAGTTCTTGAAGATTCATCTGAAAAGAGCCATCACCCGTAATATTCAAAATAAGATTAGCAGGGTTTGCAATATGCGCTCCGATTGCAGCAGGCAGCCCGAACCCCATTGTGCCAAGCCCTCCGGATGTAATAAATTTTCTCGGTTTGTTAAAGTTGAAAAATTGTGCGGTAAGCATTTGATGCTGCCCGACGTCGGTTACAACAATAGGTTCATAATATTTTGTGTATTCCGATAATGTTTCCAGAACAAAAGATGAATGCAGGCAGTGCGGCGGATCTTCCTGCGCAATAGCTTCGTCCTTGAAGATATCAGCTTCCATTCTCCACTTTGTCTGAATCCGGAATTTGTGTTTCAGCTTTAAACACTCTTGCAAAAACTCTTTTACGTCAGAGATAATCTGAAGTTCGTAATCTTTTTTAGAAGGCTTGAGGTTTACTGATATAACTTTGCAATTTTTTGCAAAATCGTTTTTCTTGCAGGTCGAGCGGTCGGAGAATGCTGCTCCAAGTGCAATCAACAGGTCGCACTGCATTAGAGCTTCATTAGCGGAATCAACACCGTTTATTCCTATCATTCCAAGATAAAGATTATTTTCTGACGGATAAATTCCGATTCCCATAAGTGTTGAAACAATTGGAATTTGCAGTATAGATGCAAGCTGCTCAAACTCCTGCGCAGCATCTATGCACCCTCCGCCAACGAGAAAAAGCGGGTGTTTTGCTGAATTAACCAAAGAAATAAATTTATCAACGTACTCTTTAGTATCCTGCTGGAGAATTTCCGGCTCTGTCAGAGCAGATTCTGTATATTTTACAGAAGTTTCAAGTACATTTCTTGGCAGGACTACAACTACAGGACCTTTTACTCCGGATTCTGCTTCCTTGAATGCTTCTTTAATTAATGCGGAAATGTCGTCATTTGCTGAAAGTGTCAAAACTTTTTTGGAGCAAGGTTTTGCAATTGCTTTAATATCAACTTTCTGAAAAACTTTGTCAGAATGATTTACGTTCGTAACTTCTCCCGCTAATATAACCAGCGGGGTTGAATCAGCGTAAGCGTTTGCTATACCCGTAACCGTATTTGTGAATCCGGGTCCTGAAGTTACAAGAACTACTCCTGTTTTTCCGCTTACTCTTGCATAACCTTCTGCGGCATGTACAGCAGCCTGTTCATGTCTCACCAGATAATGTTTAATTTTGTCTGAAACTTTGGATAATTCATTATAGATACTCAGTACGGAAGCCCCCGGGTAGCCAAAAATACTGTCTACTTTGAGTTCCAATAACGTATCTACAAGAGCGGATGCTGAAGTTTTAACTTGCAAAAGATTTGTCATATTACGGCTATTATACACCAAATTTCTATTTGTGGTAAATAGTACCGTTGATAAAATAAGGCGATTTATATGTAATAACTTATTATGGCTTAAAAACAAGTATTTTAATCATTTTGACAAAGTTTAAAAATAAATCTCAAAATAAAAGGGTTGATTTATAATTTTGTTTAACGTAGAATAATCATGCACTTTGAGCCGTATAGCACGCTACAAAGTTTGACAGTTTAATAGAATAATCGGGATGTAGCAGGGTCGCCCGTTGGCAAGGTGCCGGTGGCACGTTGACAATGGGGCAGGCGAGTCCGGCAGCGTCAGCTCCGGTGAGCTGTTTAGAAAATATACCAAACTGCGCTTCCTGAAAAAAAATTGAAAACTAAATATCGGGATGTAGCGCAGTTTGGTAGCGCACCTCGCTTGGGACGAGGGGGTCGCACGTTCGAATCGTGTCATCCCGACCATTTAAAAATAAAGGCTTCAGAAAATCTCTAAAGCCTTTATTTTTTGTATCTATTTTGCGACTGATTTTCGACTGGTGATGTTGAAATTTTTATTGTAAAATAAAATCACGATGGCGCAGTTTTTTAGCAAAAGACATTTAAAAATTGCCGAACAGATTATTATTGTAATCTTTTTTGCAGTGCTTATTCCGATGACGGTAAGCGGAGTTATTATAAGCAATATTAACCAGCAGTCTAACCGTGCACAGCTTCGCTCAGCGGCTGTAATGATTGCGAACATTGTATCTGAAGAAGTAGACGTATTTGTACATTCAACCGATAACGAATTGACTCAAATTATAACGACTCTTGAGTATTATAAATCAAGAGAACAAGAACAAAAATATCTGGATGAAATCAGAGAAAACCTTCATTTCTATACAGAACTTGCCGTTATTAATAAAAGCGAACTTGAAAAATATAAAGCTTATCGCATTCAGGATGATTATGCCGTTTTTGATCGCAAAATGAAAGACGGGCGTTATCTTGTGGCAGTTATGGATATGAATAATTTGAAAACAAATTTATTCAAAACCCTTACTGATGATAAGCGCCAGATTTACGTTGTTGTGGAAGATGATCTGGTCGCCTCCAGCAATTACACGCAGGACGGTTATGAAAAAAGTATTGAAGAACTTCCGGATAAGCTTGAAAATAATGTTGCAACTATTTATGGCGATACGAAAAATCAACCGCTTGTCTATCTTAAAAAGACCGACCCCGATGTATTAATCATAGTAAATACTACAGAAGCTGTTACAAGGCATGCCATAGACTATAACCGCAATAAAATTGTACTTTCTATTCTTATTACAATACTTACTGTATTTTTTGTTGTAGGATTGTATACATATTATTTGTATATCAATATTCGTCAGCTTTTCAAGGCAATCATTGCAATATCAAAAGGAAACTACGAAAGAAGAATTCGGCTATTGACTAATATTTTCACGCCTTTTGAACTTATTTTTCTAGGAAACGAGTTCAACAGAATGGTTAACCAGATTCATAAGTCTTATATTCAGCTAAAGAAAAAGAACAAAGAACTCAAACAGGTTAACGAATTCCGCTCTAATATGATAGATACCGTAAGCCATGAATTTAGGACGCCTTTGACAAGTATATTGGGCTATACTTCAAGACTTTTAAGACAGGATATAACGATAGACGAAGAAACAAGACAAAAGTCATTGAAGATAATTAAGAAGCAATCAGAGAGACTCAAGCGCATGATAGAGGATTTGCTGGTCATTCCTGATATTGAAGGCGCAAGGCTTAATGTTAATATTGTGCCTGTTCCTGTAAATACGGTAATTGAAAATTCTATTATGCTAGTTAGAAATGAAACAAACAAGGAAATTGTCAATAATATTGAGAACTGTAATATAGAAATTCTTGCCGATACCGACAGAATTGAACAGGTGTTTGTTAATTTGATAGAAAACGCTATCAAGTATTCAAAGGATGAGTCGCAGATTACTCTGGATTATGAGATTGCAAACGATCAACTGGTTATAAGTGTAAAAAATGACTATGACATTATTCCGAGAGAAAAATTGAAAACTTTGTTTGACAAGTTTACAAGGGTGGACGATACTACTACAAGAACGACGAGAGGAACAGGGCTGGGGCTGTTTATTGTAAAAGGTCTTGTAGAGGCAATGAACGGCAAAATCAGATTGTATTCCAACGAAGAATGCGGGTTCTGCGTTAAGGTGTTTATGCCTATAGCTGATTTTTCATAAATATGATATAATTTTTAAAAAAGGGAAATGCGGATGAAAAAGATACTTGTTTTATTAGCTTTGTTAGTACCTGTCTGTGTTTTTGCAGAAGAGACTGTGAGGCTTGACGGACTTATGGAGCCGGAATGGAAAGATTTTGTACCGCCTGCTTATGTGGATGTAGAAGAGCCGAAAGGGCTTGGAAAATTGAATGAAACGGCTGCTTACTGGTATAAAAGAAGAGTGGAGTTTGAAAACGGGATTGAAGAGTGCAGGGCAAAAGAAGCTAATGATGAGAAGTTGAGCTGCTATCAACAGCTTAAAGTCTTACAGTATCAGCAAAACAGTGATTACAACGCTAAGATAGAAGCGCAGGAGCAGGCAAGAATGGGTCCGCAGGAAATGTTTGACAGAACAGATACAATGCTTCCAATCGGCGGGTATTTAAACAACTTTACACGCTTTCAGCCAAATGAGTTCAGATAATTTATAACTAATAAATTCTGCCCTCTCCCGGGGTAAATGTAACAAAGTCTGATGTAAGTTTCCAAATCTAACGTAAGCCGAGGGGAACACTACGCTTGGCGTGGAACTTACACGCTCCTTGCGGGAGCGGTCGAAATCTTTGACTGCGGGGAGGGGTTTTATAACAAATATTGAACTGGTGTTTTTACTCCTAAAATTTATCTTGGACAGTACTGAGATTGGTTTCAGGGGCTTATCACCGGCAAGATTTTGAGACAAGTTCTAAATGGCATTATAGCTACATTTCAAGCATATCTTATCTGTGCTAAGTTATTTTTTCTTCTTAGCCGGTTTTTCGCATTCAAGCATTATTCTGTTTAAATTGTTCAAATCAAATTCCGGCGGGATATTTGCTCTAAGTGGTAAGAAATATGACGGAACGTTTGAATTTCCGATGAAGGCATTCGGTTCTTTTTCTCTCTGGTATAAGAATGCTTCGCCTCTGTACTGGTTAAATTTTTCCAGGTACTCCTTGTTACCCGGCTCCATAAGCGGAGCAACGAGATCTTTTAATGGTTTATATTTTCTGTCAACTTCCTTATTGTTTAAGATTTTAAATAATTTATCGTCAAGATCTTTGAGTTCGTTAACGTCTTTTCCCATAAGCGTAAGTTCAAAAGGTCTCGGCTCTTCAGGGAATTTGAACAGAAAATGTATAGCGGAATAGTTCATATCCGTAAGATCATTCATATCAAAGCGGACTGTTCTTCTTTCTTTCAGGTTTAAAGTTTCCCATTTTTCTTCTTGTGTCCGCTGCATTTTTTCAAGAAAATCGATAGAGGCATAATCGTATTGTTCTTTTGCGGAACGCTTCATTTTGGCAGTTGTCATTGGTCTTTTGTTTTCTATTTCAATAAGTTCAATTTCACCTTTTTCAATCGGTTTTAGGAATCTTGTGAGAACTTTTTCCACATATTTTTTTCTGCCATCTCTCATAACGATCTTTGCACCGTTCAAGTCTGTCATAAAATCTAAAACTTCGGATCTGCAGTTATACTGTCTTGTAGCGCTTTTTTCTACAATAGATCTTGGAGTTTTGACTCGATCGCAAATCTTCCATATTGGATTTTTAGGGTTCAAATCTGTTGCAACCATATCTCCTATAAGACCGTTTAAAAACTTCTTAATTTTTTCCTGCATAGGTTCAGCTGCCTTGTTTACTCCTCTTGCAACCTGTAAGGATATTCCCTCTGTCCTTGAAGTAAGCATTTTTGCTGTAGCACCGAAAGATACTGTATCTTGACTCAAAGGTTTAGTCATCTTTAAACCAAATCTTGGAGTGTTGTTTTGAGTTTTTTGCTCTGTAAGCGGGGTAGTAAACCTCAGCCCCATAATCTGCGGGATATTCATTTTAACCTTCTTTATTTATATTGCCATTAACTTTTTAAAACCTGTAAATTTTTAATTTTGCGTGTTTATTAAGATTTGTAACTTTCTAATATTAAACCGGCGTTTTTTCTTCTGCTGTTTTGTTTTCATATCCGGTAAACTCGCAAATTTGTCTTGCCCATTCTTTTGCAATATCATCTTCGCTAAGCGTATAAGATATAGGCTTTCCTATTTTAACCGTAATATGTTTTTCAAAGAGCTTTTTTGCATATCCGTCAAAACCGCAGATTCCAACCGGAATAATGTCTGCTTTAAACTTTTTGGCAAAGAGAATAAAACCTTTGTGGAACTGGCTTAGCACCGGTTCTTTAACGATTTTACCCTGCGGGAAAATACCCAGAGACCAGGAGGTGTTAAATACAGACTTAACCGTTTTAAAAGTAGCAATTTCCGGTTTATCTCTGTTTACGGCAAAGCCCCCGAGGGCGTGAACAAGAAAACGAAGTAGTTTATCTTTGTCATGGAAAAGCTCCTGTTTAGCCATATATGCAATGGTTCTCCACGCAGCTATTGCAATAAGCGGAGGATCAATATATGAAACGTGGTTTGCGGCGAAGATTACGTGAGGGTTTTGGGGAACATTTTCACGACCTTCAACTTTAAGATTGTACATTAGTTTTGTAACAGGCCAGACAACCAGAAAAAGAAACAACATATAATAAGATGTTCTGAACCAGCCGTAATCTTTTTCTGTTCTTCTGTTATAATTTTTTTCCTTTACCATTTTGTCCTTCCAGTTGCAATCACGTTTTACACACTAACTTTATCTTCTACATATTTAAATCCTGTCAAATCTTCTATAGATTTTTCCCATTGTTTAACCATATCCATAACGTCGTCTGAGTACGGTATAACTTTGCCTATTCTTACAATAATTTTTCCTGTAAAAGGCAGTCTTTTTACTTCTTGAGTACCTGTTATACCAATAGGCAGTATGCCGCATTTTGTGCTTTTGGCAAGGGTTGCAAAACCTTTTGCGACATGGCTTATTTCTCCTGCTTCCTGCCGGGTTCCCTGTGGGAAAATACCTAAAACCCAATCAGTCTGCTTTAGATTCTTAACGGTTTTGATGGTAGATACGCTTAACTTTTCTCTGTCAACCGCAAATGCACCCAGCCAGTTAAGCCACCAGCACATAAACGGATTTTCAAAGAGTTCTTTTTTTGCCATATATGCAACACCTCTGTCCATTACTGCACATACAAGCGGAGGATCAAGTGTTGATAGGTGGTTTGCTGCAATTATGAAATCATTATTGTCCGGTATATTTTCTCTGCCGTAAACTTCTAGTCTATATACCAGCTTGAAGCGGATCATATAAAAAATGTGCGTAATAATGAATAAAAACATTCTGCGCCATTTGTTATAAAATTTTACTTCTCTCAAAGCGTGGTTATTACCGTTTATTTTTTTATCATGTGACATTATTAAATACCCCTTGTCTCATGCAGCATTATACTACAAATTACGGTAATAAAATAGTACAATCGAGCAGTTTTAATTATTCCTGATTATCTTTTTCATCTTCTTCCGCTTCCCGATACTCTTCTTCTGCCTCTGCTTCAAAACGTTTAATCTCTTCTTTTTCTTTCTCTTTTTCTTCTTCCAGCAAATCTTTTATAGATTTTTTGTGTTTTTTTGCATTAAGTACCGAAGCAACATTTGTCATTGCAAGCGAATTGAGAGTGGCACGCAGCAGGGCACTCCTGTCTACAAATTGGTCGTTATAAAAGTTGCCGTCTTCCTCTTCGCCTTCTGCCGGAGGAAGATACATGGCTTCGGATCCGTATTTTTCCTGACTCATTTTTGCAGCAGTGCCGGAAGGGTCACCGCTTTTGAAATTGAATGCCCCACCGATTCCATAAAAACCCGCCGATCTGTTATCTACCACTTCATAGACCTCATGTTAAGGGTATATCTTCCACATTATAATACCCTCATAGCATAATATAACCCCTAAAAGTATTATTTGCTAGTTCGTAAAGAAATTGTTACATTTTGTTAATAGTAATAGTTATTTAATTTATTCTGTTTTGAAATAAGTTTTATGGTATAATGTGTGGGGTATGAAACGTTTTTTACGCAAATTATTTTCGAAAGTTACGCTGATTATTTTTATTTGCATCCTTGCGCTTTTGGCTTTCTTTTTCTGGGGCTGGATAGAAAAACAATTTATGAAAGCAAAGGGTGTGTATTATATTTATAAAGGTGATCAGGCGTATTCACAGGATAATATGGCTAAAACGCTGGAATATTATCATAAGGGGCTTGATTTATATCCTGAACATTATGAAGCGTGGTTCAATCTGGGAAATATTTATGCAGTTTATGAGGATTATTTCTCTGCTGTTGATGCGTATGAGAATGCAATCAAACATAATCCTAAGTTTGTACTTGCAAGAATGAACCTCGGAATAGTTTATTCAGAAGATCTCGGGTTCTTTGATGAGGCTATTGACCAGTTTGATTATGTTGCACAGTTAAGACTGTTTAAATTATGGATACCGTTTGTTTACAGTAATGTAAAGAGTGTTAAAACAAACAGGGGGCTTGCTTATTATAACAAAGGTGTAGCTTACAAACAAAAAGCCATGTATCTTCCGCTTGATAAAAGATACCTGGTTTACAAGTATCTTGGCGAAGCAATTGAGGCTTATAAAAAAGCGTTGAAATTCATCAAAAAGAATTATGATGTTCATTACAATAAAGCAGTTGCACACCACCTGCGGGGCGAATTTAGGGAAGCAGGGCTGGAGTACTGTGAGGCAATTCAACTTGAGCCGATGAAGTTTGAAGCGCATTATAATCTTGCTGTACTTTTAAGACAGTTGAACCGCCATAGAGATTCTATAAACGAACTGCATAAAGCTGCTATGCTTATACTGGAAGAACCTGATTCTTCACCGCTTGAATCAACATATATTTTTAATTTATTAAATGATGCTACAAGAAAATTTATAACAAGCGACGAATACTATGCGCAGAAATTAACTGATGAGCCTCTTGGAAATATCGGCTACACCTATGTAAACGGGCGTATTGTTCCTGATGAAGAGCTGGACAAAGCTATTTTGAAAAATTTTAAGACCTGTGCAGGGTTTGAATTTTTTAATGAAGAGTAGGTAGTTGAGGTGAAGGGTAGTTATAGTGACTAGGTGACTAAGATTTGTAGATTTGTAGGTCGGCTTTACTAAGCCGACAAAAACTACTTTTCAACCTTTCAACTCTTCAACTTTTCAACTGAAGTTAAAGAGATTCTTCGTCCCTAAATAAATGTTGGACTCAGAATGACGTGGCACATTTGGCGTACCCCTCCCGGCGCTTCTGGTAGTTTTTGCAGAATTGTGTTAAGCTTGTTTATGTTACAAGATAGGTCAAAATAAAAATGGACAGCATTCAGTTTTTGATGAAAATTTCAAATTTACTTGCAAAACAAATAGATGCAACGGAGCTTGCGGATGGCGTAAAACATATTTTGCAGGAAACAGCTCCGGTTAAAAATTTGTATATTTATGTTTTTGATAGTGTTACAAATACAATAAGAAATTGTGCAGAAAATTGGAATATTATTTCTGATGATTCTAACGCTTATCAAGCTTTTGAAAATATAAAGGGTGAAGATTTTATTATAAATTCCAAGGCTTACAAAATGCCTGCATACGTAGGGGATATAAGTTTTAAGCTTCAATCACTTTTTATTCCGACAACAAAAGACGGACAGGATTTCGGACTTATAGAGATGGAATTTGAGGACGGAACGACTGTTAATATGGAATTTTTGGCTTTGATGAAAATTTTATCCTCTCAAATTTCTTTAAAACTTCAAAATATCGTACTTAATGAACAGTCAAAAATTAATGTTGATTTTCATGATTCAATGAAAAATATTGCAAAGATCATTGAAACTCAATATGAGTTAAATTATATTGTACCGCTTATCGGAGAAATGCTGGACAGATTTATTTCCGATCATTTGATTTATGTTTTCTTAAAACAGGACGGCGAATTCAAACTTGTTTGGCCTAAAGCTTGCAAGGATGAGAGAATTTATGAGGTTTTAAGAGAATTAACGCCTGAAACTGAATATATTTTGACAAATAACGATAAAATCGGAGCTTTTCCTTTAACTTCCGAAGGTGAGATTACAGGTTGTATTGTTGCAAGAAGTACGCTGGATAAATTATCAAAGCGTGATATAAGTTATCTGGAGCAGCTTACAAGACAGTCGGCAATTACAATAAACAGGGCAAATACGTATTCGAAAGTTCTTCAGTATGCTACTTTAGATGCGCTTACAAATCTCAATAACAGGCGTCAGTTTGAGACACGGCTCAAGCAGGAGATTGCGATTACAAAGCGTCAAAATAACCCTCTTTGCGCCATGATGATTGATATTGACTTTTTCAAAAAAGTTAATGATACTTACGGGCATGCAAGCGGGGATGAGGTTTTGCGTACTGTTGCTTCTGTAATAAAAGCGCAGCTTCGTGAATCTGATATTCCTGCAAGATATGGCGGTGAAGAATTTGCAGTGCTTTTGCCATATACTCATATTGACGAGGCAAAGATTGTCGGCGAGCGTTTAAGAAAAGCGGTTGAGGAAACTACGGTTCAGCTTGATGATTTAACTATCAATGTAACAATAAGTATGGGGCTTGCCGAGTTTACGCAGGAAGAGACCGGAGAAGAATTGTTCGCGCGTGCGGATAAGGCATTGTATGAAGCAAAAGAGGGCGGAAGGAATAGGGTATGTATAGGCAAAAATGTGTAAGTTTAGAAGATACAAAAGCTCTTGCGTACAAGTTTGCAAACCTCGTCAAAGATGAAGGCTGTTTTGTAAACTTATTTGGTGAAATAGGAGCGGGCAAAACAGCGTTTGTAAAACTTGCTGCAGAGGCTCTCGGAATTAAAGAAAAAGTTACAAGTCCGAGTTTTGTAATACTTAATGAATATCATAGTGCCTCAATTCCCGTGTATCACTTTGATTTGTACAGGTTAGAAAATGTTGGAATCAAAACTATTACGGATGAACTTAGGGAATACAGCGAGGGGAAAAAGATTACATTTGTTGAGTGGGCAGAATTTTCTGAGGGTGAACTGCCGTTTGAAAGAATTGAAATGAATGTTAAATATGATGATACAGACGATAGTAGGATTTATGAATTTGAAGTTGTAGGCGAAAAATATAAAAAGGTAATAGAAGGATTAAAGAATTGAAAATACTGGGATTTGACACCTGTCTTGATAAAACGTATATTATATTAAGCGAAAACGAAAAAGTATTGAAAAGCAAAACGATTTTGTCTGATGGCAAAAATTATCATTCTGCTTATTTAATCTCAACAATTACAGAGGTTTTGAAAGAGGCGGATTTAACTCCGCAGGATATAAACTTGATTGCAACTGATATCGGACCGGGGAGTTTTACGGGGATAAGAGCCTGTACAACAGTTGCAAGGGTTTTTGCACAGCAGCTTGATATAAAAACTGTCGGAGTAAGTTCTCTTGAAATTTTGTCAAAAATTCTCGGCAGGGATGACATGGTTGTTCTTGATGCAAGAAAAAATAAAGCTTACGTTTATGATGGTAAAATCTTGGGCGCTGTTGAGCTGGAAGAAGTTGATGAGATGATTAAGGGAAGAAATGTTATTACGGACAACAGTTTGCTTGAACGTGTAAGCCAAAATGCTGTTTCCGCAGTTTCATACGAGGGCGGAGAGTATCCGTTAGGTGAAATTCTATCGAAACTTGCTTTAGAAAAAGAACCTTCTGATTGGCGAAGCTTGAAGCCATTGTATATTCAGCCGCCACCCGTATTTAAAAAGGCATAAATAGAACTCTGGCAGTTTCGTATAAATCATGATAAAATTAACGTAGACAAATATTATGCCAGTGTTATCTGATAAATAGGGTTTGAAACAATGGTTGAGAAAAAAAGAATATTAATAGTTGATGATGATCCGGAAATCCGTGATTTGCTGGAGTTTGACATATCTTCAAGCGGTTATTTTGTTGATATTGCAACTGATGGAATGGAAGGACTTAACAAGGCGCTTAATAACAAATATGATATTATTCTGCTTGATGTTATGATGCCAAAAATGAACGGGTTTGACGTCTGCAAAAATATTCGTCAGGCAAAGATAAACGTTCCAATTTTAATGCTTACTGCAAAGGGTACAATTGGCGACAAAACAAGCGGATTTGACAGCGGAGCCGATGATTATCTCGTAAAACCGTTTGATATTCAGGAAGTACTTTTAAGAATACGTGTTCTTTTAAGGCGCAACCAGCCGCAGGAAGAAAATATAATGTCCAACGAAATTCTTGAAGCCGGAGAAATTGAAATACTGCCGGATACTTTAGAAGCGGTTATTCTGAATAAAAAGATGAAACTTACACCTACAGAGTTTGAGATTTTGTACTGCTTAATGCAGCATTTTAATAAGCCGGTCACTCTTGCAACTCTTCTTGAAGAAGTCTGGGGCTACAGCAGCGACGAGGATGTCAGAATGCTAAGGGTTCACGTTGGAGCTTTGAGAAACAAAATTGAACCGGATTCTAAAAAACCAAAATATTTGCATACCGTAACCAATGTCGGCTACAAACTGACTCCTTTTGGTGAAGAATAAGCATTTCCCGCCGGTTTAATCTTAGGTCCTTTTAAAGAACGGTACAAATTCATGATATAATCATCAAACTTTTTACCTTTTGCAAGCCCCTTAAAAACTTCTGCAATGAATTCTCTGCCGTCGTTTTTTGCAATTGCACGTGTTGAAACTTCTTTTTCTATTTTGGCAATATCTGCACCTTTCCAGATTTCAATACACTCGCTTACCGGAGGCATTTGCGGAAAATGCAGCCAGTGACCGATTTCGTGAAACAATGCATCATATTTTTCTTCCGCAGGTTTTTTAAGGTTTGCCTTGGAGATAAAAAGGTATAATTTATCAAAAATTTTTACACAGCTCGATTGTGTAATAAATTTCGGGCGGAATGCTATCTTATCTGGCAGCCTCTCAACCCTTCCTTCAAGCAGTTTTAATCCTTCTTCCTGATATTGTCGTGTTTTAGGATTGTTTCTGTTTATGTATAAAAGTGAATTATAGGCACATTTATATTTCAAAGCTATTAATCTGGAGCTGATTTTCATAACTTAAAAATCTCTCCTTTGCTGTTTTTCAAATCATATTTTGCTTCTTTGCTGCAGCATTCCATATTTCTCATTAAAATACCGGAAATAAACGGAACTATTTTATTTATATCAACATCTTTCCCGTTTTCAGTAATAGCAATTTTGTCATTGTTTCCATAAAACTCTGACAAATTTTTATCAAAATATTTAGAATCCGCATTCCCTCTTGTGGCGTAATACCGTCCCTCTGTTTTAGAAAAAACTATTTCATCGCCTATATGTATAGCGCTTTCTTTTTTGTTATGCGCAAACCCGAGCGGAATAACTTTAATATACTCTCTTTCTTCCAGTACCCGCTTGATTATAGCCGAAACTCCCGGCTGGAATTTGTACTTTAGCGGCAGAAATACCAGCGAGGCAAGCGCACCTTCCGGAAAAATAAACAAATTAATTTTCCCGTCGATTAAACCCTGCGTAAGGTTTTTAATAACAACAGCATTCTCATTTTTTTTACCCCGTTCGCCAATTCCCGCATTTATAGGAACTGCCCCCATCCATTTTAATTCTTCGCCCCTGTCTTTTGTCCTCTCAAGCACGCCATTATTTGCCAAAATCCTGCTTCTCGGGCATGTCGCACCTTTAGACTGATAAAGATATTCTCTGTACAAAAGCGTATTAAAAAATTTTGCAGCATTAATATCTTTAACCTGATTACTCGTATGGTTCATAATAAAAATTCTTGGCTCATCAGATTTTACAATATTCATGAGCTTGCCGGTTTCTATATTAATCTCAACGACTTCTTTGCACACTTTTTTTACTCTCTGATAAATATACTTGATATAATCAGCAGAATCTACACCCAGCTTTTTATAAGCAGGTGTTTGATTAGGCAAAAGGGCGGAACTTTTAAAGTTCAGCCCTCTCGTATAATTCTTATTTTCAGTGATAGAAACCGGTAAAATCATTTTAATTAACAATCACAGCCAGGATCTTCACGCTGTTCTTCCGGTGTGCCAAGAGCACAGTCACAGCAGGAATCCACAGGATTCCATCCTTCATCATTACCGATAAGAAGCTCATTTTCAACCGATTTATCAGGTTTTGAAATACCTTTTACAAACGTATCAGCTGCTAAACCTGCACCTGCTGCTGTCATTAAACCCGCTGCAGCTTTTTTAATAATTTGTTGTTTGCTGCCGAACGTTGTTACACCAATAGCATTAATTTTCATCTTTCCCTTTTTCCTTTCTTCCATTTAGGATGGTAGTTTTATACTTTTCCTTACCTTTATAACCTTTGATAATATTGCAGAAAAAAATACCGGAACTATGAATATACGGCGTGCAGTGGTATAAGTTCTGCGGCAGATTTTTCTTCCTTTTTGAGGTAAAGTCAATTTTTGTTCTGCCAACTTGTTGTCGAATTGGAGTCTTGCGCCAAAATTAACTGTATTTACACTGCACATATTCATATCTTAAACATGATTTTAGCATATGTTGCGAGTTGCGCAATAAAAGTATATACGATTTTTATAAAAATTTACATTAATTTTGGTTTTTTACAATTTTATCCATAATTTTTTGCGTGATAAACATTCCGCTGAACAAGGATAAAAATATTATCGGAACTCTGTATTTTGCTTTCATATGTTTTGTCAAAGAGCTGGAAGTTGAGAGGAATATTAATGGAACGAGCGTATCATTTACAAGGTATTCGGTTGTATGCTGCAATTTCTTATCCAGTTCTCTGTTTTTTGCAAGTTCTATTGCATCCGCTCCCAACATGCCGGAGGCAAAAATACGTATCTTTGGCAGGTCGGAAACGCTTGTATATAATATATTTCTGGTATTTTCATCCGTAAATTTGGAAAGATTATCTTCTAAATATTGCGAGAATTTATCTTTTTCTATCTCATATTCAACAAATTTAGGCTGTTCAAATGAAGTTTTAGACAGAAGATAATCCGCAGACAGTGCCCCCAGAATACCTGCTGCTGTTGAAATAAAGCCTGAGGACAAATCTTTTATGATATCTGTTGTGTACTGAAGTGAAATCTTAAAGCCGTTTTTTAAACCGGATTCATTAACTTTCTTAGACAACATATTAATAACTTTGTTGTAGCTTTTGGAGGCTGCAATTTTATTTGAAGCAGCCTGATGGGCAAACATGCCGAGCGCTGCGCCCGATAATATTACGCAGTCTTTGGCAAGAAAGCGGTCTTTGTATTCGGGACTTGCGGTTTTATAATCTTTGTATGTCTTATAACTCCCGCTTGCAATGAACATTCCGGATGCAAGTGTAGAGGAATCCAGTATTTTGTTTATTAAAGCTGTTGACTTCATAATAAATATCTAATCATAAAACTAGTTTTATAATAAAATAAAAGTATGAAAAAATTTTTTTTGCATGCTATTTTAATTTTTATCGCAATTTCAATGGCGCTGCCTTTTTTTCTCATGTTTCTAATCTCGCTGAGCGGAAATGAAAATGTTTTTGCGGATTACAAAAACATAAATCTTTCTATATTTGCTTACAAAAATGTATTTCATTCAATTCCCGTTGTGAAGTATTTTTTAAACAGCCTGATTGTCGCTTTTTTTACTACTCTCGGACAGGTTGCGATTGCAGCACTTGCAGGATACGGGTTTGCAAGAACCGCCTTTAAAGGGCGTGAAGTTTTATTTTTTATAATAATTCTTACAATGATGGTGCCGCCGCAGGTAAATATTGTGCCTTTATTTTTTATAATGAGTAAATTAGGCTGGATAAATACTTATCAGGCGATGATAGTTCCGGGAATTTTCGGCGGCTTCGGTGTTTTTATGATGAGACAGTATTTTCTCGGATTCTCAAAAGAACTTGAAGATGCTTCAAAACTCGACGGCTGCAATGTTTTCCAGACATTTTATAAAGTAGCTCTTCCTTGTGCTCTTCCTGCCGTTGCAACTTTGAGTATATTCACTTTTGTAACAACATGGAATAGTTTTATGTGGCCATTGATTGTTACAAATACAGAAAGCATGCGGACTTTAGCTGTCGGGCTTACAATTTTTAAAAGCTCTTTTAGAGAAATTACAATGTGGGGAGAGCTGATGGCGTGTTCTTGCATTTGCTCTATTCCGGTTATATTGATTTTTGTTTTCGGTAAAAAATATTTAATAAATAATCCTTTGAGCGGAGCTATAAAAGAATAGTTTTTGTGTTATAATTTTTCAGTAAAAAAAAGACGGCATTGACGAGAGATCATGCCGCCACTGAGTCGTAATACTGAAATTTTATGTTTTGTTTTTTTAACCTTTTGGACGGGAGACATTGGATTCAATTCCTAAATTGTCTTATAACTCACTGTCTCCCTTTTGAACTTGTTCCTTGCCGGTCGGTTTGCCGAGTTTAACCTTTTGGACGGGAGACATTGGATTCAATTCCTAAATTGTCTTATAACTCACTGTCTCCCTTTTGAACTTGT